>CAJTVJ010000018.1 GCA_910579785.1 uncultured Christensenella sp.
CGCTACCCGTTCCGCCGGCGATAAGTCCGTGCGGAAAGTCCGTCAAATCCTCATAATGACAGTTGTTGTCTACGTCTTTGCCAAGCGCAAAATACAGTCCGCCCTTTTTGTTTTTGAAAGTATCGCTTGTCAAAAACTCTTTAAGTCCCACCGTCTTTCTCACCTTGTTGGGCACTTCGATACCGCAAAGCGACTTACCGGGAATAGGCGCCTCAATTCTTGCCGTCTCTACCGCAAGAGCCATCAATATATTGTTGATCTTGGACGGTATTCTATCGACAGACAATGTCTCGGGTATCTCAAATTCATATCTCGTGACGGAAGGTCCGCTGACGATATTCTTGACGTGGACTTCGATACCGAAATTGCCGTAGGTCTTTTCGATTATCCTTGCCCTCTCCATAAAATCTTCGTTTTCGTCTATATCAGGCACGTAATCTACAAGATTGTCAATGCTGGGCGCAACGTACGGCGTCTTGACAGGCTTTGCCTTCTCTTCTTCTTTGGCAGCATTATTTTCAGTAGTCTTTTGAGTATTATTCGCGCCGTTGACGATATTCGGCTTGCTGGGTTTAGGCTGCGGAGTTGCAGTCGGCAAAGTAGGTTTGTCATACGTCTTTTGGACGTAACCGTCGCTCGATACGCTGTCTTTCTTGACCACTACGTCGTCCTTAGTATTATAGTTGACGACAGGCGACGGCTGATTTGCCTCTTTTTCTCTATTAGTACGGGCAATAAACTCGTCGATAGTTTCTCCCCTGCTCTTTTCCGTCCTGTCTTCGACAGTCGGCTTGTCCTGCTTGGAGCTTTCTGCATTATCATTTGCCGAGACGTCAGTATTTGCGACGTTCTCGACAGGCTTGTCTTCTTTAACAACAGGACTACTTGAATTTTGTTCAGCGCGTAGATTATCGCTTTCGATATTAGCAGCGTCAACTTTATTCTCTTGCTCTTTCTTAGCCGCTTTGCCGTACGGAAATTCAAAACTCTCCAAACCGCTTATATTACCGGCGTCCATCATTTGACTTATCCTTTCGCCAAAGCCAAGCCCCTCTGCTTCGCTGACTATTTGATTGCTCACGTCACCGCTTTCTACGTTGATTGGAGCTTGCGCATTTTCCTGAATACCGCTAGGCTCAATAGACTGCTCGTCCTGAACGTTTTGCATCTTGTCATAATACGACGGCTTATGCCCCGTATCGAAATAGTCGTTGGAAGAGAGAGAGTCGGATTGAAATCTCTCATAAGGCGACATACGCTTTTTGACGTTTTGCTGATTGCGCGCCGTATCTTGCGTATCGCGATTATTATTCTGCGCAGCACGCATACTGTCAATATTTTGAGCACTTTGCGTAGCTGCTCCGTTGTTTTGCATCCCCTCGTTGATTACGTTGAGCTTGCGATTGGGGTCTATGCCGAATATCTCGCTTTGTATCTGTCCTATCTGCTGTGCATTGGCATTCTCTTCTACGTCGTTGCCGGCATAGATATATCTATTGTTTCGCTCTATCTCGTCTCTTATCTCCTGCGTATTCATGATAAGCTGCGAGTTGTCTTGCGCAGTATCTCCGCCTTGATAATAATCTTCTGTAAAATCTATCTGATCGTATCCGCTTTGATATGAATCAAAACTAAATTGCTGCTGTCCCTCGTCTCCGATATTGACGTTCTCGATAGGCTCGTAATCGTCAAGAGTATTTCTCTTGCCTCTGCGAAAAAGCTTTTCGCCGAGATTTCTGCCCTTTATCGTCTGATTGTTGAGCGATTGAGACTGTTGAGGCTGCTCCACGTCATACACGTTGATATTTGCCGCGCTTGCGCCCTTAACGCTTCTTCTATTTCTCTCGCCTACGTTTATATTGATATTGACTTGCAACAGCACTGCGATAGCGATAAGCCCCACGGTGATAATACCGTTGGCTACCAAAGTCAAAATATAAATGTGCTTTGTCGCAAAAAGATACAAGAATATACTTGCAATCGCGCCGCCTGCCGTATCCGCGCCGCTGTAAGATTGCGAAATATATTTGCCCCAACCGTTGAGCGCGTAATTATGCGACCCCAATATGTGCGCAAACGTGATAGTCGTCAAAACTATCAAAGAATATATAAGCACAATCTTTTTGCTTTGACTAGGCTTTAATTTTAGTATAAAAAGTATACCCAATACCGTCAGTCCAAGACTGTATCCGTATATTGCGTATCCGAAAATACCTATAAAAAAATCTGCGACTTTATTGCCAGCCGCGCCAAACGCGCCGAACAAAATCAAGTCAAACACAAAGAAAATGAGCGCAATGACAACTCCGTTGACTCTCGTGGAGTCTTTTTTGACGGTTTGCTTGTTCTCTTCTTGACCTTTTGCCATTAAAGTATCTCCTTATAATCCTTTGGATTACAATCACACTTCTCCATTTAACTATATAAGATTATAACACATATACAAAGTAAATTTCAATTATTTTAAAAATAATTATATAATAATATATAAAAAAAAATCGCCCGAATGTCAGATATTTGGCAAAATTACGCAATATGTCCAAATTTTGATACATATCAATTTGATATATTGCCATTTTTATATTTAGATATAACATTTATTTAATTTTATTGCATTAAATTTTCAATCACAATTTATTTATCATAAATACGGTCAACTTGCTAGCTGTGGAGATTTTGTTTAAACTCGTTGAGACCTCTCCGCGTTGGTCGAGGTGACCTGGGCGTTCACCGCGACTTTGAAATACACAATCACTTTACACCGCAACGTGATTGCTAAGCTAGCAGTCGGGTTCCGCTAATGCCGACCAAACGAAAATGCACGCTTGCGCTAACATTTTGTCGGTACTTATTTAATTCGATTAGACTTCTCGACTACGCTCGTAAGGAGCGAAGCGACGGCATAGCGAGCCAGCAGGTACGTCTTGGGCGAGCGTCAGTGACGATTCCCTCTCAAACTTGCAATCAAAAATATAAGTCATTTCGACTGAAACGCAGTAGAATGGAGAAATCTCATCAATTACACGTCTTCAAAATGCGACAAAAAAGCGAAGAGGTATGCCCTGCTCCGCTTTGATTTTACAAACTCTGCAATCAGATAAGTTTTGACACGTCGCACTTCGGCTCCTTGCCGATATACGCAAGGCTTGCCTTGGTCAGGTCGTAAGAATAATCTATTACCTCTTTTGTCTGCGCCAAAGTGATATTATCGATCTCTTTTATCTTCTGGTCTATGTCAAATATCCTGTCGGAAAACAATACGTTTTTGGCATTTACTCTCATCATCACACCCGTGCTTTCCTGTCCGAGCACGTAACTGCCTTTGAGTTGAGCGATACCCCTGTCCAATTCTCTTTGCGTGATACCGTTTTTGCGCAGATCTTCTATGAGTTTCAACGTGCAATCTACCGATTTTTTGACGGATTCTACGTTTGTTCCTATATAAAGTGAGAGCAGACCGTTGTTGACGTAAGAAGAGTTGTAGGTATATACGTTGTATGCAAGTCCTTTCTTCTCTCTCACCTCTTGGAAGAGTCTGGAACTCATACCGCCGCCCACTATCGTGTTGACAAGAGATTCTGCCATGGTGAGTTTGCTGTCATACTCAAACGCAGGAAAACCTATCGCGATGTTAGACTGTTCTATATCTTTGAACTTGCTAAGCGCGCTCTTTTGAGTATCGTGACGCACGTCGCTCCAATTTCTCTTGCAGTTGGAGGAAAATTTGCCTTCAAAATATTTTTCAGTCAAGCTCTTTGCCTTGTCGAAAGGAATGTTGCCGACTATCGAAACAACGCTGCTCTCGGCGCAGTAATTCTTGCCGATATACTCTACGAGGTCGTCGCGTGTAAAGCTCTTGATATTCTTTCTTTCGCCGAGTATCGTTCTGCCAAGCGGGTTTTTGCCGAAATATCCCTCTGCAAGCAAGTCAAGTACGACGTCGCTGTTGTCGTCTTCGCACATAGATATCTCTTCAAGCACTACGCCCTTTTCTCTCTCCATTTCTTCCTTGTCAAACGTCGATTCAAAAAGTATCTCGCTGAGTATCTTTATACAGTTTTCCGCTTCGCTATCAATAGAGAGAGTATAAAAACAAGTGGTCTGCTTTGACGTAAAGGCATTTATCTGCGCGCCAATACCGTCGACGTACTCGACTATATCAAAAGCCGACTTATCCTTCGTACCCTTAAAAAACATATGCTCTATAAAGTGTGATATGCCGTTGTTTTTTGCCGTTTCGTTGCCGCTTCCGACAGCCGTCATTACCGCAATTCCCACAGAGCGCACCGCAGGAGAATATTTGTAAGCAAGTCTAAGCCCGCTTGGAAATTTGTATATTTCGTTCATTAAAAGCCTCTTAACGTATCAATATTGATATTATTATATTATAATTATTATCATTCGTAAAGCATTATTATACTGCACATTTGCATTTTAAGCTTTTAATTTTGTCAAAATAAATGATTATGAGTTTTATCTCCCGTCTTTTTTACTGCCGTCAAATTATTTCCTGAGATATTATCTGCGATACCGTGACGGGCGTCAGATGATTATTTTCATAATAAGTGAGTATGTCGCCGAGCGCGGCAAGCGTGTGCGCCGTCGGGTGCATAAGTATCATGTCTCCCGCGCCTATCTTATTGGTCGCTCTGCCGTATACCAAAGAGCTGTCCTTGTCTCTCCAATCAATGGTATCCCTGCTCCACATTATCACGCTCATTCCGATTGAATGCGCAACTTTGAGCGTAGTGTCGCTATAACTTCCCGACGGAGGCGCAAACAACGTCATATCTATGCCCGTCATACTCTTGACGATAGCGTTGTTGGCGGTGATTTCCGCCTTGTTTTGCTCCGCGCTCAACTTGGCGTGGTCCTTATGAAAATATCCGTGATTGCCAATCTCGTGACCGTCTGCAATCATCTTGTCAAGATATTCCTTATTCTTTGCCGCCCAGCTTCCGCCGACAAAGAAGGTGACTTTTGCATCGTGGTTTTTGATAACTTTGAGCATATCGTCAAGATATTCCGTACCCCAATACACGTTTATCATAAGCGCGACCTCTCCCCTCGTCGTATTGCCTTTATAATACGGTCTGTCGTCGCTTTGAGTAAATACAAACGACGAATACTGTCCGCTGAAACTGACTAAGGTAAGCGTAAACAACATTACGATAATTATTACGTTGGTGATAGCACCTGCATATTTAAATTTCTTCATAGACACCTCAAAAAATAATATGCCTATGAATATGCGTTTATGATTTTCTATTTTGCACTAAAATATGAATATCAATAAAAATCTATCTTTGCCCTGCACCCGTCTTTCCAAGAATAATGTTTGGAGAATCTCTTGACGTCTTTTGGCACCGTGATACTTTGGTCCTCAGTCCATCCGGAAAAAGCCTCGCTTTCGATATTAAATACCATGCTTGGGGAATTTATTTTGCGGATATTCACACAATCGGCAAACGCCCTCGCGCCTACGCTGTAAAGAGATTGTCCGAGTTCTGCTTTTTCAAGCGAAGTGCATCCGCTGAACGCCTCTTCGGATATCCTCTCCAATCCGTGCGGCATTACTATCTTTTTAAGAATTTTGTTGTTGAAAAACGCCTTTTCTCCAATTTCGCCGATATCGTCGTCGACAATATACACCTCGTCTTTGCCCAGATATTTTTCCAAACAATAATAGCTTTTGCCATTCAACTCGTCGCAAGTCACCATTACCTCTATCCTGCTGCCGCCGATATAGATATTTTCTAAACTGTCAAGCTCGCTAAATGCTCCGCACTCAATTACGACTTCTGGATTATCAATATATATATCCCTCAAATTCTCGTCGGAATCAAACGCGCTGCGTCTTATCAACTTGACGGACGTCGGAATGCGTATGACGCACACGTCGAAATTAAATGCCATTCCGCAGCTGTCAATCTCAACCGCTCCGTCGGGCACTGTGATTTCTCTTCTGCCGTCTATCCAACAATCTTTTAACACTCCGTCGACGATATTCCAATCGTCGTTGTCTACGTTCAATAAATATCCCATACCTCACCTCAATAATATATTATTTGCGCATAGCAACCGTTGCGCCACTTTTGCAACGTCTTGGACTGCTTAAACTTCATAGGAACGTAAATTGTTTGATTGTCTTCCCACCCCTCAAATGCGTCCTTTTCGATTATTTCCACCGACTGCGGAATTTCGATTTGCTCTATCATATTACAATAGGCAAACGCCCCGCACTCAATAAGTCTCAACGAGTCTGACAACACGACTTCCGTCAACGAGGTACTCTCCCCGTTGTTTGAAAAGGCATATACCCCTATCTCCTCAACAGAGTTTGACAAAACGACCTTTTCCAACGTGTCGCAATTATAAAAAGCCATTGAATTTATAGTAATTATGTCGTCGTCTACGTGATATTCCGCATCACTTCCGACGTATCTTTCCAAATAGTTGCGAGCCACGTTATCATCGTCTAGAAGTTGGGTGACAACAATGTCCACCCTTACGCCGGCTATATATACTTCTTTTAAGTTTTCCATCTGGTACAGCGCTCCGACTTCCATATATACGTTGGGATTTTCTATATACATTCTCTCAAACCCTGCGTCCCTAAACGCGCAATTACGAATTATATCGACAGATTTGGGAATAAAAATCGAATCGGCGCCTGCAAATTCAAAGGCTTCCGAATCAATTTCTTTCGTTCCGACGGGGATCTTTATGCTGTCTGCGTTGACAAAACGTCTCTTACGGTATTTTGTCAATATACCGTCCGATATCTCCCATTCTTTGTTCATCAAATTCAAAGTCTCAAAATCATTTCCAGCCAAATCTATATACCCCTTTACATTTTATATTATATCTATGCGTCTTATTATCTTTTATTCGGCGCATACATTTATATAGCAATTATACAAAAGAGGAACAACCTTGCGACTGCTCCTCTTAATTGGTTGTTTTATATTACTTCAAAACTTCCAAAAGTCTCAAAGCTACGCCCTTTTCATTGATATCAATGACCTTTACTCTTACTTTGTCGCCGATATTCACAACATCCTCGACTTTCTCAACTCTCTCTTTTTTGAGCTTGGAAATGTGGATCATTGCGTCTTTGCCGGGAGCTATTTCAACGAATGCGCCGAAGTTCATTATTCTTACGACTTTGCCGTCAAATTCTTCGTCGATCTCAGGATCGTTGGCAATAAGTTCGATAGTCTTCTTTGCCTTTGCATTCATCTCTGAATCGATACCCGATACCAATACGTTGCCGTAATCGTCGATATCTATCTTAACGCCCGTCTCGTCGATTATCTTATTGATAACCTTGCCGCCGCTGCCGATAACGTCTTTGATCTTATTAGGATCGATGCTGAACGATACTATCTTCGGAGCGTACTTAGAAAGCTCTGCGCTAGGTTGATTTATCACTTCCAACATCTTGTCAAGTATGAACAATCTGCCCTTTCTTGCCTGAGCCAATGCTTTGCGCAATATCTCCTCGTTGATACCTTTGATCTTGATATCCATTTGGATAGCCGTGATACCGTCTACCGTACCTGCAACCTTAAAGTCCATATCGCCGAAGAAGTCTTCAAGTCCCTGAATGTCGGTAAGCACCGATATCTTAGACTTGTCCTCGTTGCTTATAAGTCCCATTGCAACGCCTGCAACCGGCTTTTTGATAGGTACGCCTGCGTCCATAAGAGCCAACGTCGATCCGCAAACCGATGCTTGCGACGTCGAGCCGTTGGAAGATATAACCTCGCTGACAGTACGTATTGCGTACGGGAATGACTCAACTGACGGCAGCATAGGCTCCAATGCTCTCTCTGCCAACGCGCCGTGACCGATCTCTCTTCTGCCTGGGCTCTTTAACGGCTTTGCCTCGCCCGTGCTGTACGGCGGCATGTTGTAATGATGGATATATCTCTTGCATACTTCGTCGTCAAGACCTTCGAGCTTTTGAACTTCCGAAAGACTGCCGAGCGTACAGATAGTCATGACCTGAGTTTGACCTCTCGTGAATACGCCGCTGCCGTGAACTCTCGGCAAAATGCCGTGTTCGCACCATATTGGACGTATCTCTTCCAAACTTCTTCCGTCAGGTCTGATACCCTTATCCAATATCTTAGCTCTGACCTTGGACTTCTTCATTGCGTACAAAGTCTCTGCAATATCCTTCTTGCCGTCTGGGAATTGCTCTGCGAAATGTGAAAATACGTCTTCGTCAAGAGCGTCTTCTGCCTTATCTCTGTCCTGCCTGTTGAAATTGTCAAGCACTGCGTCCATCTTCTTGTCAGCGTATGCCTTGACAGCCTCTTCGATATCAGCTTGCGGATGATAGAGATTTGGCACGATCTTTTCTTTGCCTATCTCAGCCTGTATGCCGTCGATAAATGCGACAATCTTCTTGATTTCCTCATGACCGAACAATATTGCGCCGATCATCTCGTCTTCGGTAAGTTCATTTGCGCCTGCCTCAACCATCAAGATAGCCTCTTTCGTACCGCTCAAAGACAAGTGAAGTTTGGACTTCTCTCTTTGCTCGGTGTTGGGGTTGATGACGTACTCTCCGTCTACGTATCCAACTATGACAGAGCCTGTCGGACCTGCAAAAGGTATGTCGGATATGCTGAGCGCCACTGAGCTGCCTATCATTGCATAAACTTCCGGCGGAATGTCGGGGTCAACCGACAAAGCGGTAGCTACTACTGCAACGTCATTGAAAAAGCCCTTTGGGAATAGCGGACGAAGCGGTCTGTCGATAAGTCTCGACGTCAATATCGCCTTGTCGCTTGCTCTGCCTTCGCGCTTCTTAAATCCCCCCGGGATCTTTCCTACGGAATACATCTTCTCTTCATAATCTACTCCAAGCGGGAAAAAGTCTATTCCGTCTCTCGGAGTTTTTGCCATGGTCACGTTGACCATAACGGCGGTTTCGCCACATCTGACAATACAGCTGCCGTTGCTGAGACCGCAATATGCGCCCGTCTCAACGCTGACTTCTCTACCGCCGATAGTAGTCGTAAAAATTTTTCTATTTATCATCAAACTAACCTCCAATAATTAGTAATTTAATCAAATGTCTTTTTGCAGCTTTACAGCTTTTGCCTAAAAAATAGGGGTGTCAAAACGACAGCCCCGTATTTTTTACTTTCTTATGCCGAGTTTTGCTATCAATTCACGGTAACGCTCTATGTCGGTATCTTTGAGATATTTCAACATACTTCTTCTCTTACCTACCATTTGAAGCAAGCCTCTTCTTGAATGGAAATCGTTCTTATGCTCTGCAAAGTGATCGTTGAGTTGAAGAATTCTTTGCGTCAAAAGCGCGATTTGAACTTCCGGAGAACCTGTGTCTCCTTCGTGCTTAGCAAAAGCAGTCATTACCTCTTGCTTTGTCATTTCTTTTACGTTGATAACTTCCATTTTTTAGCCTCCTTTCTGTGGAAATTTAATTAAGCGATAGCCAAGTAATACATTGGAGTCTTTGCATAACCTAGCCACGTTATTTGAATGTCTTTATGACACAACAATATTCTAACACATAAATTTTTCACTTGGCAAGCATTTTTTGCCAAAATATAAAATAAATATTATTTAATATCAACTCAGTATAGTTGTGATGTCAATATATATTCAATTAGACCTCTCGACTGCGCTGGAATTGAGCTAATATTGCTTATAGCAAGCTTAAATCGGTCATTTCGACTGATAGTGGAATGGAGAAATCTCAACCGCTTATTCAATTCGATTAGACCTCTCCGCGTTGGTCGAGGTGACTATATTGTTTGTAGCTAATCAAACTTTATGTCATTTCGACCGAAGCGTAAGCGGAGCGGAGAAATCTCAACCTTTTATTTTATAATTATTGAGATTTCACCCAAAAAACTCCTCTTTATCGGCAATCATTTTATCTCTTCTTTGAAGATATACGTCTATTCCCTTAGGATTGGCAAGCCTCTCTATTCTTTCGCCGTCAAAAATTCTTTTGGAAATTCCGCCGGCGCCGTTGGCGATTATACTAGACACCTCTTCCATGATATGTATATTATATATACATTCCTTGCCTTGTCTGCAATATCCGACGTTTTCCAAATTGCCGCTCATATACTTTTGTTTATACATATAATACGGCAAATAACCGCTCTTTTCCACCGCTTCGCGCGCATAATCTACCATTGCGTCTGCAAGCTCAAAACCGGCATTGTCATATCCTCCGACTTTAAGCGCAGATCCCTTTTTGAGCGCAAGCGTATGCACTGTGATATTGTCGGGCGCAAGGGATATAGCCTTATCCACTGAAAATACAAAATCTTGCAGACTCTCTCCCGGCAGCATAGCTATCAAGTCCATATTTATGTCAAAATCATACTCTCTCGCCATACCGTATACCTTGTATATGTCGTCTACGCTGTGACTTCTGCCTATCAAGTCAAGCGTATTTTGATTGAAAGTCTGAGGATTAACAGATATTCTTGATACTCCGTACTTCTTCATTATATCGAGTTTTGCTCTCGTAATCGTATCGGGTCTGCCAGCTTCCACCGTATATTCTTTGCAATCAAACTTTGCCGCGCTTACTATCCGCTCAAAATTGACGTCGTCAAGAGAAGTAGGCGTTCCGCCTCCGATATAGACAGATGCGACCTTGTAGCCCATTTTGTCCATAATTTTTTTAGTACATTTTAATTCATCTACCAATATGTCGCAATAAGGCGTGACAAACTTTTTTATCCGCCAAAGTTCCGCCGAGATAAAAGAACAGTAACTGCAACGCGACACGCATATAGGTATATTGACAAAGACGTCGACTTCTCCGCATTTGGGAGAATACCACTTGATTTGATTGTTGCATATATTCTTTATAAGATCAAGTTTATCCTTCGACACTTTGAGCGTATTCAAAAAGTAGCCGTCCGCGTCCATTCCCTTGGCAAGAGTCTCATGATACAGCTTCGTCGGGCGTATCCCCGTAAGCGAGCCGTACGGCAATTTAACTTTTGTAATATCAGATAAATAATCATACAGCATGACTTTGCTATGTCTTTTGATTTGAGCATTGAGTTTGGTCTCATAGCAATCGCTATCTTTATTGACCAAAAACTTCTTATCAAAATATAGTCTTCTAAATACTTTTGAATTATCGCGTTTTATAAAACAATCAAAGGAGTTTTCGTCTAAATTTTGTATTTCCAGCTCAATAAGTTCCCCCTCGTCATCAAGCTCGACATATGGATAAAACGCTCTTAATATATCCCTGTAATCATTGTCAAATTCGCTCTTATTACATCTAAAATTTATCTTCATATCCCCTCAATAAACACTGCTATTTGCGCGCTCGCCTGCAAGAGTTGTCGACGGACCGTGTCCGCAAAGCAATATCTTATCGCCTTCTCTATCAAATAATTTGCTTATGGAATTTTGCAGCTGCGCTATATCTCCCCCTCTCAAATCGTATCTGCCAAAACCGTCTTTAAATATAGTATCGCCGCAGAAAATCACGTCTTCTAACACATAACATACTCCGCCCAAAGAGTGACCGGGAGTGTGTATTACCTCGATATTTTTTCCGCAAATTTCTATAACTTCGTTTCCTTCAAGTACTACGTCGACGTCAAATCTTGGGAATTTTCTGCCAAAATCAAGAGGATTGTCAATAAAATCCACGTCGCTTTTGTGCATATAAATTTTTGCGCCGTATTTCTCTTGCAAAAGTCTTGCGCCGCCTATATGATCAAAGTGTCCGTGAGTTATCAATACGCACTTGACGTCCAAATTTCTTTCGTCAATATATGAAATCAACTTATCGCTCTCCGTCGCAGGATCAACGATAAAGCAAGTTCTATCCTGCATATTTTCAACCAAATACGTGTTGGTGCGCATAAGCCCAAGCACAAACGTAGTTATCTTTATATTATCCACTGCTATTTCTCCAAAATCATTGTGATAGGTCCGTCATTAGACATTTCAATGTGCATATGTTCGCCGAATACACCCGTCGCCACCTTTCCCAAACGCCGTCTAAACTCCTCGACCGTGAAATCGTAAAGAGGCTTTGCCGCGTCATACTTTGCAGATTTTGAAAAATCAGGTCTGCGACCGCTGAAAGCATTGCCGTAAAGCGTAAAATTGGATACTACCATGACTTCTCCGCCCACGTCAAGCAGCGACTTGTTGAGTTTGTTGTTTTCATCCTTAAAAATACGCATACCAATAACTCTGTCGACAAGATACTTGCACGTGTCGACAGTATCGCCCTCTGTGTATCCCACAAGCACAAGATAACCTTCTCCAATCTTAGAAATTTCCTCGTTATTTACAGTCAATTTGGCATTATTGACCCTTTGCAATATTATTCTCATTGACTCTTTACGTTCTTTGACGCCCTCTTTATCTCTCTTATACCCTTGATGGATTGCGTGATCTTGTCCATCAATATTCTCAGCATATTGGCATTTGCGACTTCTACCGACACCTTTATCGTAGCAAGATTATTCTTCTCTGACTTTGCGGATATGCTTGTCATAGCGACTTTCATATTGGTAATAAGCGTCGCCACCTCTATCACAAGCCCCGTCCTATCAAAGGCAGAAATCACAAGATTGACTACGAATTTCTCTTCGCATGACGTCGACCACTCAGCCTCAATTATTCTCTCCGGCTCAAAGCCTTTGCAGTTAGGACAATCCGTCCTGTGTATTACTACGCCTCCATTGCGGGATATATATCCCAATATTTCGTCTCCCGGAAGCGGAGAACAGCACTGTGAAAACCTGTATTTAAGTCCATGCTCGCCCTTTATCACGACGCCGCCTGACTGTCTTTTGCTCGACGTCTTCTTTGTAAGCTTTTCTACGCTGTCAATCTCCTGAGCATGCTCTGACTTATAAAGTTCTACAAGCTTATTTATGACCTGCAACGACGTCAATTCGCCGTATCCGACAAGCGCAAGCACTTCTTCGGGGGTATTTAGTCCGTACTTTTGCTTTATAAACTTACCCCAACTCTCCGTCGCCAGCAGTTCATTGAGCGAAAATCCCCTGTGTTTTGCCTCTCTCTCCAAGATTTCCCGACCGTGTTTTTCGTTTTCCTCACGCATCTCTTTCTTAAAAAAGGATCGAATCTTGCTCTTTGCACTGGGAGTTATGACGAATTTCAGCCAATCTCTCGACGGTCCTTTTGAGGAATTTGACGTAATGACTTCGACTACGTCGCCGTTGTTAAGTTTGGTACTAACCGGCATTATACGGGAATTTACCTTTATGCCCGTACACTTTTCGCCGACCTTGCTGTGCACCGCATATGCAAAATCTACTCCGGTAGAGCCGTTGGGCAAGTTGAATACGTCGCCTTTTGGCGTAAATACGAAGACTTGATCGGCATATAAGTCGACTTTGAGCATGTCAAGATACTCTTGCGAGTCGCTCGCCTCCTCTTGAAGCTGCATAACGTTGCGTATCCAAGCCAGCTTATCGTCTTCTATTTTCGTCGTGTCTATATTGCTGCCTTGCTTATACTTCCAATGCGCGGCGATACCGTATTCGGCTATCTTGTGCATCTCGTACGTGCGGATTTGAATTTCAAAAGGCGCGCCGTATGACGTAAGCACCGTCGTATGCAACGATTGATAAAGATTGGCTTTCGGCACGGAAATATAGTCTTTAAATCTTCCCGGAAGAGGTTTCCACTTGGTATGTATCGCGCCAAGCACGGCATAACAGTCTTTTACGTTGTCGACTATCACTCGCAGCGCTATAAGGTCATAAATCTGCTCAAAAGGTTTCCCTTTTTTGAGCTTTCTGTAAATACTGTAAAAGTGTTTAGGTCTGCCGTTGACTTCGCCTTTAACGCCCAATTCGTCAAGCATCTCATGCAATTCACCAGAGATATGACCCACCATATCCTGCCTTTCGCCCTTTGTCTGCGCAACCTTTTCCGCTATGTAATAGTAGCTGTCGGGATACAAATATCTAAGACAGAGGTCTTCAAGCTCGCCTTTGACGCTTGAAATACCAAGTCTTGCGGCTATGGGAGCGTATATATCCAAAGTCTCCTGAGCAATCCTCTTTTGCCCTTCTTCGTCCTTAAAAGACAGCGTGCGCATATTATGCAGTCTGTCGGCAAGCTTTATGATTATCACGCGTATATCGTTGCTCATCGCCATAAACATACGGCGCAGATTTTCCGCTTGCTCTTCAAGCTTTGACTTAAAGTTGAGTTTGCCGAGCTTTGTCACGCCCTGCACAAGCGAAAGCACCACCGACCCAAAAATCTGACTTATATCTTCGGCGGTATATTCCGTGTCTTCGATTACGTCATGCAAAAGCGCGGCGACGACGGTGTCGCAATCGAGTCCCATGTCAATGAGAATTTCGGCGACAGCATTGGGATGTATGAAATAATCTTCGCCCGACTGCCTCTTTTGCCCCGCGTGCGCGGTCTTGGCAAAATAGTAAGCCTTGATTATCTTCTCAGCATTGGACTCGTTGTAATTCTCCTGAACTTTATTTATAAATCTAATTTTTTGCTCTTCCACTTGCTTCCTCTTATATATTTATATACATATATTATATATGCGAAAACCTATCATGTCAATATGCAAATAATTTATCACGTTTAGCGGCGCCTAAAATCAAGCGTTGCAAATCGCATTATATATCTTGCTCTCGTCAAGCTTTCTCTTGACAGAATTATCTATACTAAATCTGCCCGATAGCTTTAATATCCCCAACTCGGCAAGCACTACGGCAGACAGCACGACTTCGTCATATTGCACGCCGATAGACTTATTAAGAGTATAATACAGCTCTGCCATACCGCGTATATCTTTTTTATCCACAATGGCTTTTATAGCCAGATATATCTCTCCCAGCCTCTTATACGACGGCAGTAATTGCTTGACCTTGGCAAGTATCCCGTCGTTGTTTAAGCAATAAAGCTTGCCTTTGCCGCTAAGAAATTTGCCAAACATCTTAACGCTTAGCGGCTTGTCCAATAATACTACGTTCTTATAATAACCAAGTTCTTTTAAAGAAGTAGGACAAAAGATAATCTTTGTCACAGGCACGACAAAATTCGATACTTTGTTTTGCGTCAAAATACATCCGTATTTTTCACAATACTGCCTTGAAAAGGTGCGGTACGTGTCGAAATCATAGGCTATATAACAAGTCGAATATCTGTCGCCGCCAAGTTCCAAAGCTCTTTGATAATCTATCACATCCACGTCGTAATCGCCGACAGCAAGCCCCGTCATCAAATAAGCGCCGTAATCGCCTTGCTCCTCCACGTCCGCGCATACAAACGAATATATCTTGCTTTGAGCAAACAACTTATTCTTAAACTCTGCAAGTTTTAAATCAAGATACAACTCCTTGGGCACGTTGCTTTCCAACAACTCTTTATATTTAAGTCCGGAAAACATCAATATCTCTCTGTCAGCCTTCTTGCTCACCAAATGCGCAGTACTTCCCATCTGCGTAAATTCCAAAGAATTTATACACTCCTTGAACTTGATTTTTGGATTCCCTTCGCCAAAAGGCTCCAATAATTGCAGACCTCTCGCCATGTCTAATGCACTCTCGACTTCCGACATATCTACGTCGTATCTCTCTGACGGCATAAAATAGCCCATGTCAAAGTCGCCAGCTACCAAGTTATTTATCTTTGACGCAAAATCATTTATATTTTTCTCTTCTATCGACAGACCGCAAGCCATCTTGTGTCCGCCGTATTTGACCAACATATCCTCGCACATAGCGACGTACTTTCTTATATCAATACCCTTTACGCTCCTTCCGCTGCCCTTATAAATATCTCCGCTCTTGGTCAGAAGTATCGCAGGTCTTTTAAAAGCCTCGACTACTTTTGACGCCACAATGCCTATAATGCCGTCTTCCCAATACGCGCTGTGCAGTACGATTACAGGCTTATGCTCAAAGTCATATCCTTTGAGCATCTCAAAACAATGCTCCGTCAAATCTTGCGTCAGCTGCATCCTCTTTGCGTTTGATTCGTCAAGCTCATTGACAATACTGTCAAGCAAAAAGTTGTCTTGCGTGCAAAATAAGTCCAATACGGCATTGGCGTCGCCCATTCTGCCGAGAGAATTTATTCTCGGCGAAATTTTATAGCTTATATCGTATGAAGATACCACGTCGGATTGCATACATTTTTTGACAAGCTTTTTGATACCCTTGGCGCAATTAAAGGAATTGATGACTTTAAGACCCGACTTGGCAATTATCCTATTGTCGCCGACAAGCGGAACTATATCGGCTATCGTGGCGATTGACGCGATATCTAGATACTTATTTCTCTCCTCATCTCCTCCAAGCCCTTCTACTATTCTCAGCGCAACTCCCGCGCCGCAAAGCTCTCGAAAGCAATCTTCCCCCGACAGTTTGGGATTGAATATCAGACAGTCGGGCAACACTTCGCCCGGCTCATGGTGATCTGTGATTATCACGTCGAATCCCAACGCTTCCCTTGCATATTCCACTTCTTCGACCGCGGTAATACCGCAATCGACCGTGATTATCAAATCGCTTAGATACTCTTCTGCAAGTTTTTCCAACGTCTCGATAGAAAGCCCGTATCCATCTGTGTGACGATTTGGCAAAAAACAATTAACGTCAACTCCGACCGACTTTAAATAGTTGTGCAAAATACTCACTCCGCACACTCCGTCGCAATCATAATCGCCGTATATCAAGATTTTTTCATTGTTGGCTATCGCAAATCTTATCCTTTCTAGTACGTCGTCATACCCGACGTATTTATGCGCGTCAGTCAAATTATCCAAACTTGGATATAAAAAATCGCTTAACTTCTTTTGCGTGTCAAAACCCCGTTCAACAAGTATTTCCACCAACTTTTTATCTATGGAAAACTCGACTGCCAATCTCTTCAATTCTTCTTGATCCATAATTCCTCTCAAATAGATTATACTATATATGATAAGGTTTTTCAAACAATTAACCCAATTCTCACGCAAATAAATAGATATGATAAAATATAAGAGCGTACCGCCGGGTACGCTCTTTAAGTTTTAGTTCTTTACGCCTGCATATTTTGGCTTGTCTTTCTTCACAGCCCCGTCGCGATCCATAAGCTTGCGCTTGTCTATCGAATTCTTCATCAAGCAATACAGCGAAGGCGCGATTACCAATGAGGAATAGAAACCTGCAACCAAACCGAAGATTACCGGCAATGCAAACTCTCTAACCGACGCCGTACCTATTATAGCAAACAGGGTGATTGCAACCATTGTCGTAATAGTCGAATTTATCGAACGCGTAAGAGTCTGCATAACGGAGGCATTGACTATCTTGTTGTTGTCCACGATAGCATTTCTAATCCTTCCCATACTCTTGGAGCCGCCTATCTCTTTCTTCTTATTCTCTCTCACTCTGTCGAATACGACGATAGTGTTGTTGATAGAGTACGACACGATGGTGATAAGAGCTGCGATAAACGCACTGTTGACCTGTATTCTGAATATTATTACCAAGAATACCATCATTGCAACGTCGTGGATAAGTCCCATGATAGCCGCAACGCCGCTCAATACCTCAAATCTTATCATAATATATATAAGGATAAGCACCAACGATACGGATACAGCTATCAATGCAGTCTTAATGAGGTCTGCCGATGCGGTCGCGCCTATATAAGAAGTGCTTATCGTCACGCCTGCGTCAGCATAATTTGTCTCGTAATATGATTTGATTTGATTTTCCAAAAGCTTGTTACGCTCTGTCGTCAAATCATTGGTAGCATTGTCAAACGTAGACGAGATATTGTCATACTTGATGACGAGAGACATCTCACCGCCGCTGCCCGACGTCTGAACGTAGCTTATAGACGCTACTGCTGCGCTCTCGGAAATTTCAATTCCCATCTCTTTTGCGATTTCAACGACTTGCTTGGCTATATCGCTGCTTGTCAAGATGTTCTCAATCGCTTTATAATGCTCGTCATATTTACTCTTGTCGTTGAGTATATCGGAGCCGAGTTCGACCGTCAATATAGATCCGCCTGCGAAGTCGATACCTATATTCATACCCTTTGTCACATCCTTATTGGTGACGGCAAACGACGTAAACACTATCACTGCCACCAAGAATATTATGACGGGAGCTATTGCCCATATCCAATGCTTTTCTACAATCTTTGCATTCAGCAACTTTTTCATAGTCTAGCTCCTCCCTTTTTCTTATTACCGTAAGATATAGGCTCAACGAGAGCTTTCTCACTCTCCGCCTGCTCTATTGCATTCTCTTCTTCGTCAGAAAAGTCGTCAACCGTTCTTTTAAGTCCAAACAAACGCGCCTGCGCCTCTGTATTGAATGCCATAAAGCATTTGATGATAATTCTTGTCAAAATCAAGGAAGCCAACAACGACAAGATAATACCTATCAAAAGCGTGATACCAAAGCTCTTTATCGTAGACGCGCCGAATATGATAAGCACAACCGCACCTATGATGGTCGTCATATTACCGTCTATAATCGCGCCCAAAGAACGCTTAAAGCCTATTCTCATTGCATTGTAGAGCGACTTGCCGCTCTTATACTCTTCTTTGACGCGCTCGAATATAATTACGTTGGCGTCTACTGCCATACCAATAGAGAGAAGTACGCCCGCGATACCCGACAAAGTCAACTGTACCCAAGGGAATACTGCCAAGAAGAAGAGGTACGTCAAGGAGTAATACCACAAAGACAAGCTTGCAGCCAATCCCATAAGCTTGTACATCACTATCATGTAAAGGAAGATAAGCACCAAACCTACTATGCCGGAGATAAGACCTGCCTTGATAGCAGAGCTGCCGAGAGTAGCCGTCAAAGTGTTGCTCTCGCTCATTTTCAATACGAGTGGGAAAGAACCCGACTGTATTCTTACCGCCAAATCATATGCTTGGTCATAAGTATAATTGCCGCTTATCGATGCCGCACCGCCAGATATTGCCGAATTGACGTTGGGAGCAATAACAAATTCGTTGTTTATCCATATGGAAAGTTTTGAACCCGAAAGCGCGCTTGTAGCCGTAGAAAACTTCTCCGTGCCCTCTTCGGTAAATCTCAAACTAACTTCGTAATATCCGCTCTCGCTGTTGTAGCTTACGCCTGCATTGGCAATGTCGCTGCCTGTAAACTTCTCTTCAAGCTTTACTTTGCCGCTGGCATCGTCAAGAGACAAGTCTCCCTCTGCACCGTCAACGTACTCTTTAAATTCAAAACTCGACGGACGACCTATCAAATTGAAAATTCTCTCCGGGTCTTCTTCGTCCGGTATCTCGACACGGATCCTGCCATTGGACTCCGTAACCTGCGCTTCGGTATATCCTTTGCTAAAAAGCAAGGACTCCAAGCTTGCCATAGTACCACTTATCAAAGAACTGAGATTGTCTTTTTGTTCATCCGTAAGTTTGGACTCGTCCACTTCATACACAGCATATACGCCGCCGCTAAGGTCAAGTCCCAAACTTATATTTTTTATATAAGCTGTATAATCTTTAATACCCAACTCGCCGTTGTCCAACGATACAAAACCGAATACCGAGCCGAATATTATAAGTATTGCCAAGACTGTTAAAATCACAGCTGACTGCCACTTCTTCACCTTTTTTGTTGCCTCCCAAATATTAGTCTATTCTATTATATATATATAATATAAATAAGTCAATAAAAAATATTGACTTTATCAAAATAAAATTGCTTAGCGTGAGCGTTAGCGCGCGAGCATATAAATTATTGTCATTATCAAGCAAAAATAACAGGGACGGTATAATCTCGCCCCTGTCTTTCATTTGCATTACTCTTCGTCGTCTTGCGCTTCAAGCTCTTTGACGTATTCATTGTAAAGCTTGTCCAAAAGTTCTTCGTCCTCGACGGGCATAAACACGTCGTTGCCGTCCGCGTCGCTCTCGATATGGAAAATGACCATGTCGTCCTCGTCCACTCCGTCGACCGAAAGCGGATGCAGATATAGATACCATTCCTCTTCAAAATCAAGCGTAGCTATATGTCTAAACTCAACCTCTTTTCCTTCTTCGTCGGCAAGTATGATTATCTCCTCGCCGTCTTCTTCCAACTCTTCGTTGATATTTTTGTTCTCTGCCATTGTAAAATCCTCCTTTTACTATTTTCTATCTTATTACAAATATCTTAGATTGTCAATGCTTTATTTTTCATTGATAAAATATTGTTTTTACACGCAATAAAAAATCGTCGCTATATGTCGATTTTGTTTGACATAACTATACAAATTCACAAGGATGAGATTTCTCCGTTCCACTTCGTTTCAGTCGCAAGGTGCGAAGCACTAGCATAGCGAGCCAGCAGATGCGTCTTGTGCGAGCGTCAATGACGATTGTCTCCCATACTTGCAAGTAAATACATGGTCATTTCGAGCGTAGTCGAGAAATCTAATCCTTTCAACTCGTTGAGATTTCCCCGTTCCACTTCGTTACAGTCGAAACGACTAAACTATGCTTATAGCGCACCACACTTTGGTCATCTCAACCTACGCGGAGAGGTCTAATCGAGTGAGGAAGTAATCGTGAATATATAAAAAGTAAATAGGATAAGATTTCTCAACTACGATTTTTTACAAAAACACAGTTCATACAAAGCAACCGACATACTCACCGCGGCATTTAAAGACTCGATTTTACCGCTCATAGGAAGCGAAATAATTCTGCCGGCGCGCTTAAACGCGTCGGATACTCCTTGGCTTTCACTGCCAACGACTATCGCAAAATGAGAATCAACCTTTGTCATTTTATATAGGTTTTCGCCGTTCATATCTAGACAATAAATTTGATGATTTTTAAGCATTTTAAGCGCGTCTTCTCTATTTTTTTCAAAAATATTTACCTTAAAAATACCTCCCATGGACGCTCTTACTACTTTGGGAGAATAGGGATCTACACTGCTCAATGCAAGAAGGTTTTCTATACCGCAAGCTACGCAAGTGCGTATAATAGTTCCCATATTTCCCGGGTCGCTTATTCCGTCAAGCACCGCAACGTTGCCGTCTATAAGTGATTTTTGCTGTGGAATTTTCACTGTCGCAAGCGCACCGCAAGGCGTGACAGTGTTGCTGATGGCACGCATAACTTTATCGTCGACCAAATAAATTTTACTTGATATATGTCGATTAACAATATATTCATATTCTTCAAACTTATCTTTTTGAATAAATAAAGATACAACCCAGACGTCGCTCGGCAAGTCCTTTAAAAGATTTTCGCCCTCTATGACAAACTCCCCTTGACCTCTTCTATAACTCTTGTCGGCAAGTT
Organism: uncultured Christensenella sp.; assembly: GCA_910579785.1. Lineage (GTDB taxonomy): Bacteria > Bacillota > Clostridia > Christensenellales > UBA3700 > RACS-045. Next base: position 21,320 of record CAJTVJ010000018.1, read on the forward strand.
TTTTGACGTGTTTTATCTTAGCATTGCCTATCGACGTAATGACTTCAAAATTATCTCTCATAGACAAATGATACTATACTTTTAAAAATATATCAACATTATAGAGACAGATTTATAAATAAGCAAATCTGAAAAAATTATAATACAAAAAAGGGACGCGGCAAAACCGTATCCCTAAAATCTTATTGTCTATTGCTTATTAGCGAACTTTGTCGCAGAGCGCAGCAAATGCGCTTGGATCGCTCACTGCAAGGTCAGCAAGGACTTTGCGATTGAGATCGATACCGTTCTTCTTCAAGCCGCTCATAAACTTGCTGTAATTGAGACCGTTGAGTCTTGCTGCGGCATTGATTCTTGTTATCCACAAAGATCTGAAATCACGCTTTTTGAGCTTTCTACCAACGTAAGAGTAGTTTTGCGACTTCATTACGGCTTGACGGGCAACTCTGTAAAGCTTTGACTTTGCGCCAAAGTAACCCTTTGCCGACTTCAATATTTTTCTACGTTTTTTAACTGCGTTGACGCCTCTCTTAATTCTCATATTATCGTACCTCCACTAGACTATATCATTTCCTTGATGGTCTTCTCTTGCGTTGATGAAACGTAAGCGGTCTTTCTCAAACCACGCTTTCTCTTAGGCGATTTCTTGCTAAGTATGTGTCTTCTGTTCATTTTTGCTCTTTTTACCTTGCCCGTAGCGGTCAAGTGAAAGCGCTTTTTAGCGCCGCTATGTGATTTTTGCTTTGGCATAAATCAATCCTCCAAAAAATGTATTTATTTCTTTGCAATAGGAGCGAGAGTCATAGCTATGCTCTTGCCTTCCAAAATCGGTTTTTTCTCCATTTGCGCAATTTCTTTTAATATATCAAAAAAGTCGTCCATGACCTTTATAGCAAGTTCAGGTCTTGCCATCTGTCTGCCTCTAAGTCTTATGGATACTCTCACCTTGTCGCCGTTGTCGATAAACTTCTTGGCTTGTTTTGCCTTAGTGTTGAGATCACCGACGTCTATCGTCGCGGAAAGCCAAACTTCTTTAAGCTCTACGACTTTTTGATTTTTCTTATTTTCTTTTTCTTTTTTGACCGTCTCGTATTTAAATTTGCCGTAGTTCATTATCTTACATACGGGCGGCTTAGCTGTGGGAGATATTAACACAAGGTCAAGATTTCTCTCTTCTGCGGCTGCCAATGCATCTCTACCGGACATTATACCAAGCTGAGCGCCCGTCTCGTCAAGCACTCTGACTTCTCTTTCTCTTATCTGTCCGTTTATAAGCATGTCTTTTATGGTCGTATCCTCCCTGCCCTTTGGCAAAAAAATATGAGCGACAAAGCATAATTGTCACTCATAACAAATTTCTTTATTATTGACCGTGTGCGACCCTATGCCGACAGGTGAGTACAATACTGCTTTGATTACATTGGTATAATATCAAAGTTTTGCCCGCCTGTCAACAAAATTTCAAGTCTTTTTCAAAATTATTTGACTATTTCGTTACGCGTCGTCATAGTACGCTTTCCGTCCTTGCTGTCAAGCACGTCGTACGTGACGTAATTACCGTCTTTTGACACCTCAACTATTCTTCCGCCTCTGGGATAGTTCTTATAAAGCTTTCGCTTTGAGGAGCTTAACATAAAGTATTTCCATTCATGATAGCCGTATGACGACATTCTTCCAAAGCCGAGAATAATCTCGCAACCATCTGCCATCTTATAAATGCCTGCAAAGTTGCTCAAATGGTCATGCCCTACGTATATTCCGTCGACGTTGTTGTTTGCAATCAAACTTTGGCGAAGCATCTCGTTGCTCTCGGGGTTTTTCGTAGGATAATATACCTTACCGTCCTCGGGGCTTTCTATCTCGCCTTTGAATTCTCTTACAAGTTCTACATTCTCTCTGTTGTCATACATCGTCTGAAATTCCTGCGTAGGCTCATGGGTATACATACTCATTCTCACATCCGGATATTTCTTTGACATCTCATTATAAAACGCTATCTGCCCTATCGTATATCCGTCGTAAGGCGATACAAGCGACGTCGCGCAGTCCATTACAAACACTCCATACTCGACTTCTTCGCCCTCATGCGCATATATCGGTATGAAATAATTGCAGTAAGTATCTTCTTTAAAATTAGAATAGCTTTCAAAATATTGACTTTCTTCAAGTCCGCCTATAAAATAAGCCGACTTTTGATATTCTTTAAGCATCTCCCTCTTTGTCAAAACTCCCATAGCTCCGTCGTGATTGCCAAAGCACAGCGTCCACGGAACTTCTTTTGAATCCATATACATCGTTATCTGCTGAACTATCTTTCTGCTCTTAGCTTTGCGACCGCCAAGATATTCGGGGGAAATTTGATCTCCCGTCAGCACTATCAAATCAGCGTCGGCATAATCAATGACAGAGTCCAAGACGGCTATTGAATTTTTGCCCATATAATCTGTAAACTGTATATCCGTAAGCTGCAATATCTTAAAATTATTATTCTCGTCAAGTCGCAAAGTCAAATCAACGCTGCCCTTTTCTTTTCCCGAGCTTTTAAAATCAATATAATTGTCGCAACCTGCAAAACAAAATACCAACGTCGACATAAGCGCGACCATCAATAATATGCAAAGCAATTTACTTTTTTTCATACATCACCTCTTAACGCTATAATAATACAGGACTTTTTGACCTTTTTCAAGAGCGAAATCCTAGAAACATGCGACTTAATGAACATTTTACATAAATTTATCCATATTATGGAAAATATTTTTATGCTGATAATACATAACTTAGTTAAAATTAAAACAATATAAAGAAAGACGGAGATAAACTCCGTCTTCTCAGCGTCAATTTGCTTATTCGTATGCTGCACAAATGCACTATCGCAGTGACTTTTAATCCAATCTCTTTGTCGCCACGTCGTCAAGTACCTTTTCGGCAAACTCCATAAGAGACATTTCGCCCATTACTACGCCGCCTCTGCGTCTTACCGCAACGACGTTGCTGTCAACTTCCTTGTCGCCTATTATCAGCATATACGGTATCTTTTCAAGTTGCGCCGAACGTATCTTGTATCCCACAGTCTCGCTTCGCGCGTCTACTTCTGCTCTGATGCCCATAGCTTTAAGCTTTTCGCTTATTGCCTTACACTCGTCGACAGTTCTGTCAGTCAAGCTTATAACCTTGACTTGCACAGGACTTAGCCATACGGGGAAAGCTCCTGCAAACTTCTCTATCATAAGAGCCATCGTCCTCTCATAACAGCCGATAGACGAACGGTGAATTATATACGGTCTCTTCTTTTCGCCGTTTTCGTCGACAAAAGACATATCGAAGTTTTCTGCCAAGAACATATCCACCTGAATTGTGATTATCGTATCTTCCTTGCCGTATACGTTCTTTATCTGTATATCAAGCTTTGGTCCGTAGAAAGCCGCTTCGCCTTTTGCCTCGACGTACTTGATGCCGATGTTGTCTAATATCTTCCTCATCGTGTCTTCGGCGACAGCCCATACCTCAGGCTCGTTGATATACTTTTCGGTATTTTCCGGATCCCATTTGCTGAATCTATACGTGACGTCGTTTTCAAGTCCCATACATCTCATCATATACTTGACAAGATCGACCACGCCCCTAAACTCTTCTTCAAGCTGCGCGGGAGCGCAAACTATGTGTCCCTCCGACAGCGTAAACTGACGTACCCTTATAAGTCCGTGCATCTCGCCCGACGCTTCGTTGCGGAAAAGCGTGGAGGTCTCGCCGTATCTTATAGGCAGATCTCTGTATGATTTAAGTCCGTTGTTATAAATCGTATATTGGAAAGGACAGGTCATAGGACGCAGCGCAAACACCTCGTCGTCTTTTTCTTCGTCGCCCATAACGAACATGCCGTCTTTATAGTGATCCCAATGTCCCGATATCTTATATAGGTTGGACTTCGCCATATACGGAGTCTTTGTAAGCACGTAGCCTCTGCGTTCTTCCTCGTCCTCGACAAATCTCTGCATTATCTGGAAAAGTTTAGCGCCCTTAGGCATGAGTAAAGGCAAGCCTTGACCAATGTTTTCGTCCGTCATAAATATGCCCATTTCTCTGCCCAGCTTGTTGTGATCTCTCTTCTTGGCTTCTTCGACGGCTTGCAGATATTCCTGCAAGTCAGACTTCTTGTCAAACGCGGTGCCGTAAATTCTCGACAGCATCTTGTTGTTTTCGTTGCCTCTCCAATACGCGCCCGTCAAGCTGGTGAGCTTAAATGCTTTGACCATACCCGTAAAAGGCAAGTGCGGTCCTGCGCATAGGTCTATGAAATCTCCCTGCTTATAGAAAGATATCTCCACGTCGCTTGGCAGGTCGTTGATAAGCTCTACCTTGTAATCCTCGCCGTAACTCGACATCAACTTGACTGCCTCATCCTTCGGCAAAGTAAATCTCGTGATTGGATAATTTGCCTTGATTATGCTCTTCATCTCCTGCTCTATCTTGACAAATTCTTCTGTCGATATCGGGGTCTTGAAGTCAAAATCATAATAAAACCCCGTAGCTATCGCAGGTCCTATCGCAAGTTTTACCGTAGGAAAAATGTTCTTTATAGCTTGCGCAAGAATATGCGCGGCGGTATGCCTATAAATCAACTTGCCTTCTTCGTCGGCAAAAGTAAGTATTTCAAGAGCGCAATCTCCATTTACAACGCTTCTCATCTCCACAACTTTGCCGTCTACCTTTGCGCCCACTGCGGCTCTTGCAAGCCCTTCGGAAATTTGTTTGGCGATCTCATATACGCTCAAACCGTCTTGAAATTCTTTGACGCTTCCGTCTTTCAACGTGATTTTCATTTTACACCTCTATCTTATATATCTTTATATATTTATACCTATATTATAACTATGCGCTACGCAAGTTTGCCGACGTACGCCGCGCGATACGGCAATACATATTTGCCTTTAAGCCGTACGGCAAAAAAATACGCCCATAGTCTTTTGACTAAGGACGATGTCTCGCGGTTCCACCTTACTTACGGCTTTCGCCGTCTCTCATTTTATCCATTCGTAGGATCTACGTGTTTTTCTTCAAGCGGTATGACCTATATCCTCGTACGTCTCTCTCAGCCTCGGACGCTCTCTGTGACGATTTCCTATAAATCACGTGTCTTAAAGCTCGCAACAGTGCGATACAATTAAATTGTATTACTATTATAGTATCGCAAAGTATGCTTGTCAACTCTAAATCTTAAAAATTTTTAAGAAGTTATTATTTTATTATTACCCAATACCCCATATATTGTGTCTTATCTCAGCTTATTCAGCCCCGACATACAACAAATTGTTTATAAAATTTTTACGTCGACCAAATTTCTCAACGCATTGAGCAACTCTTTATCAACGTTGCCACGCTCGACCACCACCTCGCTTGCGCCGTACTTGACGATTGCGTTGATGATATTGTGCGACTTGTCGGGATAGATTTCCGGCGCGTTGACAAGTCCGCCCTGCGAGACGTTGGTGATCAATATCTCTTTGCTGTCGGCGATAAACAGACTTGTGTTCTTTCTCTCGCCAAGCATATAGACGGCAAGCGAATATATCTCCTTTTCTCCATACCCCTTTTCAAGAGTTGACGATATGATATTGCCGAGTTCTTTCCACTCCTCGACAAGCTCTCTAAGACGAAAATCAATGATACCGTCAATACAGTAACGGTCAAGTCTAGCAATTTGCTTCTGCACAAAGTCGTGTTCTTTTTCGCTGTCGTAATACAGCATAGAAGATATAAGCGCGCACAGCGACGAATTTATCTTAACTTTGCCTATCTGCGAAAGTATGCGTTGGAGCTTGACGCTGTTGAGTATGACGTCGCCTATACTCTCCCTGACCGCGCCTTCGCATGTTTCTCTGTCCTTCTCCTTGGCGGCTATGTCAAACGTATGCCACTGCCCATCCTCGCCCTCTGCAAAATACAATCCGTCTATTCTTTCCAAACTCTTCTTTAAAATGCCGTCCGCATTTAAATTCTTGCTTATTAAAATATTACTTTGCCACATATTTTCCTCATTAGGTATTGTATGCCAACGATTGCGATTTATGCTTTTTAGTATTTCCAAAATCAGTATTTTTTAAAGGTAGATATAGTAATAAGCCAAACTTTGGTTATTATCTTAATATTTCATATACAAACTGGGAGAAAATCGTCACTGACGCTATATTGACATAAAGTATTTTTGAATATATAATTAAATTGCATCCATAATTTCAAAGAGGTATAAAATGAAAAGCAAAATATTAAGAGAATACGCAAAACTCATTGCGCAAAAAGGCGTCAACGTACAACCCGGTCAAGAGGTGTGGATAACAGCGTCGCTCGACCAACCAAAATTTGTCGAAGTTTTAGCAAAAGAATGTTATCAGCTTGGCGCAAAAAAGGTCGTAGTAGATTGGACACACGATAAATTGAGCGTGCTTGATTCAAAGTTTATGTCGCAAGAAGCAATGAACGAGACTGCTGATTGGGAAGTTGCTAAAATGAAATATCAATGCGACGTCTTACCTGCAAGGATATATCTCGACAGCGACGATCCCGACGGTATGAAAGACGCGCGCCAAGACAAAATAGCCGCTCAACGAATTGCAAAATACGCGATACGCAAGCCATACATCGAGGCAATGGACAACAAATATCAGTGGTGTATCGCAGCCGTCGCAGGCAAAGAATGGGCAAAAAAGGTATTCCCTAACGAGCGTGTATCGGCAGCGGTAGAAAAACTCTGGGAAGCTATTTTATATACCTCACGGGCATTAACGACCCCAATCGAGAATTGGAATGCTCATAATAAAAACCTGCATGAAAAATGCGACATACTCAATTCTTTAAATCTAAAATATCTTCACTATAAATCAGACAACGGCACAGACCTTAAAGTCGAGTTGTTGGAGCAAGCTAATTTCTTGGCAGGCAGCGAAAAGAGCTTGCAAGGCATTGAATTCAATCCTAATATACCCAGCGAAGAGGTCTTTACCACCCCCAAGGCAGGCGCAGCGGAAGGCATTGTATACTCGACTAAACCGCTGTCTTATCAAGGCGCGCTGATAGAAAACTTTTATGTCAAATTTAAAGACGGCAAAGTATGCGAAGTCTTTGCAGAAAAAAATCAAGATTTGCTAAGTCAAATGATAAATATGGACGACGGCGCCAAAATGCTCGGAGAATGCGCCCTTGTGCCTTTTGATTCGCCTATCAACAACAGCGGCATACTATTTTACAATACCCTCTTTGACGAAAACGCAAGCTGTCACCTTGCTCTCGGCAGAGGTTTTTCAAATTGCATAAAAGACTTTGATAAATACTCCCAACAAGAATTTGACGATATGGGAGTCAATACAAGTATGATACACGTCGACTTTATGATAGGCAGCAAATCGCTTGATATCGTAGGCATAACAAAGGACGGCGCGAAAGTACAAATTTTCAAAAACGGTAATTGGGCAATATAAGCTTATATCAAACTTCGGTATTTAAGTTATGTCATTTCGACCGCAGTGGAAAAATCTCAAATAGTTATTTCAAAAAGATTAGACCTCTCCGCGTTGGTCGAGGTGACTTAAAGTTAGATTACCTGCAAGCAATACATGGTCACTTCGAGCGTAGTCGAGAAGTCTTATCCTTTTTTAATTTGACGAGATTTCTCCGCTTCACTGCGTTTCGGTCGAAATGACTATCTAAATATTTATCCTATTATTATCTTACCCAAATAAAATGCGGAGATTAGTTGTATTTTTGTACGTGCGACGACAACCGAGCGGTGAGCGTACTTCCGTACGTGACCCCGAGGGCGTTCTAGTCGAAGAGCGCACCTTTAAGGCGCGCTCTGTTAGTGCAAAAAGACGGCTGATATACGCATTTTGCCTGCTATCTTCTCAAAGAGCGCTGCTCTTTGAGATAGTCGTTGTATCTCTCAATCTGGTCTATACGCAGATCCACCATATCTTTCGCCGTATCATACGCCTGCTTATCCCCTACCGGCAGCTCTGTCTCTTTGATTTTCATCTTTGTGCCGTCACTGCTTGCATTGCGGCGGATATCTTTGAGGTATTCGTCTTCCATCTTGAATAGCGCTACCGTTATGCCTTTCTTTATCGTCAGCTTTATGAATGGATTAGTCGTGCTTGGTCCTATCGTTGTGAAGTAGGTAGACAGCTTTTCTTTACACTTGCTATCCTTGCTCATTGCATACTCTCTAAGTCCGTCAAAGTACTTCTTTTGCTCTTTGGTGAGCTTAGCGTACGCTTCTTCCAAGGTCAGTCGCGGTGCAGGCGCTTTCTTTGGCGACGGCGTTTTTTTAACTTGTTTAGATTTCTCCGCTTCACCTACGGCTTCGGTCGAAATGACAATAGGCTTTTCGACTACCTTCTCAACTACTGTCTCGACGGGTACCTCTACTCGTACTTCTTTCTCTATTACCTTTTCGACAGGCACTTCGACTATTTTCTCAACGGGCTTCTCTACTATCTTCTCGATTATCTGCGGTTGAGTGATCACTTGCGGAGCGTCATTTTTCTCCATAAGTTTATTTATCAAAGCTTCTTGATTGCGCATAAGCTGACTTATCGTCTCGTCCTGCTTTTGCGACCGCTCCATAAACTTCTCTTGGCTGTCGACTATCCTCTTTATCGTCTCGTCGTCAGCTGCCGCCACTTCTTTTTCTACTATTCTTTCCGCAGGTTTATCTGCCAGCTGCTGCATAAGTTGTTCATTCTTTTGCATCAACTCTTCGTTTTGTTCCATCAGCTTGGTGACAAGCTCGTCGTTTGCCGACGCTTGCTGCGGCAACATCTGTTGCATACCCGGCAAAAGCGCAGTCACAGTCTCGCTTATCAGTCCGCGCATCTCCTCCGCGCCAAGTCCTTGCTGTACAAAGCCTCCCTGCATTCCCTGTCCGTTGCCGCCGCCCATCATGTGCATAAACATCATCTTCATATCTTCGTCACGGCGTCTTGCTTCGCTTTCAGACCTGTTATGCTCGTACTCTTCTTTGGCTTCTTCCATCTCTTCTTGCGCCTTGTTGAGCTTTATCTTGGTGATTATCATAAAGACTAAGCTCAGCGCTGCAAGTCCCAAAACTACGCCGACTATCACGTTCCAAGTGCCGACCGCAAGCCCGAATGCACCCGTTGCCGCCGCATAGTATGACTTGTATTTGTTCTCCGTCAGCTTCTTTGCCTTCTTCGTCTTACCGATATTGCTTATGCCCTTGCTCATAAATATTATTATCAATATAATACCTACGCCGCTGGCTATCAACTGCCACCATTCTTTAAGCAGCTGTCCTATGTTTTCTATACTAAATTTATTCTTTTCGTCCTCGTCCTTATCGCCTCGGTTGTTGGTCTCCTCTTCGCTGGGCGCATAACCGTTTTCGTCCACGATCCTGTACGTACACACCGACCCCGACAATATCGAATAATCGTTGCTGTTCTTCAACGTCACCTTGACGGTATACGTTCCGAGTTCTTTCTGTTGGCGATACCCTTCGCTGAAATTGAGCTGCGAGAGTATCTGCGACTTGACGCTCTCGTCAAGTTCTTTGCCGTCCTTATCCGTCACGGTGTATTTGGGATAATGCACTTCGCCGTCATATAAAAATTCAGTCTCGTCCCAATTTATCCTTATCACCGTCTTACCCGTCTTGTCTGTCACTATAAACGCCCATTCTCCGCTCACTTCGTCCAACTTATAGTTCTTTGCCAAAGTGTCGTTGAGGCGCGCCACTATCTTATAAGAGCCCATCTCCACAGCTTCGCTCACGTCCAATTCATTGCCGTTTTCGTCATACAGCGTATAGATAAAATCTCCGTTGAGGTCAATGCTCTCGCCGTCAGCAAGTCCGTCGGCAATGCCCGTTATCCTCGGCGCAAAACCGTTGACTCCGTCGTATACAAACTCCCATTTGTCCCAATCGAGTATCAGCGTAGCCTTCTCTATCTCCCAATCGTACGACTTGGTTCCCGTACTTCCGTCCGCCCACTTGCAGTTGAGCGCGTCTTTTAGTTTAAGCGTGACTCTATACGTGCCTACTTCTTTCGCGCTCTTGCCCTCGCCTATTATCTCTATCATATCGAGGTCAAAGCTTTCGCCCAAAAAGTCCGCCAAATTCTTTATCTTGCCGTCATACTGCACTTTTATCTTGTCCTGAGGCACTTCGTATATTGCCTCCACTATGTCAAATTCGCACTCCTCTCCCTCGGTAATTCTATACGCGCCGTCCAACGCCGCCTTAATCGTATAGTGACCTCTCGCCGACTTGTCGATATCGCCGCTGTAAGTGATCGTCACGTTGGTCAACTCACTGCCGTTGCTCCTAAATACTTTTGCTGTCGGAGCCTGCACCTTGCCGTTGTACATAAACTCCGTCTTATCCCACTCTATCCTCACTTCGGTATAAGTGCCGAGTATCAAAGTAAGGCGTATGTCGTCTGCCTTGTCGTCATAAGACATCGGCGTAAACTTGACGACCACAGTATATCTTCCCGCCCTCACCACTTCGCTTGGGTCTATCTTTTCCTGCCGCGCATTGTAATACTCATACTCTACGCTGTCTATGCCGAGATTTTCATACTCGCTGGGGTCAAGCATAGGTATGTTCTTCACACTGCCGTCGGCTTCCATCTTTATCTCGTTGTTGCTATCCTGTCCAAAGTCTAGCGAACTCGTATCTATCTTATTGGGCGTCACAGGCACTTCTATCTCGCACTCCTGCGTCTCTCCCGTCTTGTCAAAAGTATAGCTCACCTTTATCTTGATACGCGGATTGTCAGGGTCGGAAATATGCAGTTCATTGCCTATCGGATAGGTTATGTTGTCATTATAATCGTTCCACCCCAACGTCATCGGCATCTCTTCGGTGGATAAGTTGCTTGTGAATATAGCGGTAATTACAAGCTGTCCGCTCTTTATCACGTCGCCTGCCTTGAATACCGCGCCTCTTGCAATACTGCCTTCCAATCTGACAAGATTGTCGGCTTCCATCCATCTCGCCGTCAACGTCGTGTTGCCTGTCACTCTGTCTACGTCAAAATCCCATGCCGCCATTATCGGCTTGCCGCTGACGTCAACTTCGCCCGTATCGTAATACCAACCCATAAACAGCAAACTGCCGTTGGTGGGGTTGCTCGGCTTGCTCAAACGTCTGTTGTAGCGCACGTTCTCCTCTGTCCAAGGCGGCGTCGCATTGTCATTGTTTGGGTCAAAAGTCACCGTGTAACTCCTCAGCTCAAATTTGACCTCAATCTCCTTGCTTTCCTTGACGTCTACGTATGCGTTGCCCGTCATCTCTCTGAAATCTGTGATATCTATATCCCTGCCGTCCCAGACGAATATAGGCGTTCTGCCGTCAAACGAGCCCAATATCTCAGGATCGTCCTGAATAGATTCATAATACTCCACAAACTTCTTTTGGAACATATTGGCTATGTTGTTGAAAGAATACAGCTGTCCGTATTCCAAATCGTCCGTCAAAGTCGTCTGCGTAAACTTGAACTTTATCTGCAAATGCTTTATGACAAAATTGCCTTGGAAGGACTGTTCTCCTCCGTAATTGACGTTGTCGGGAGTGAATTTGAAAGTCCTCCTTTCGGTGCCGTCAGGCTGTATCAGCGCAGGCGTACCGCCTATTATACCGGTGTTTGCCCACTTCGCGCTTCCGCTGACGACGTCGCCTTTGCCGTTGACCATCACAGGCACAGGCGTAGTCTCTTCAAGCGGTCTTCCCGAATATGCGTCGGGAGTTACGTCAAGGCTTTTCACCGACAGCTGCCCCGGCTTGACGTCGACGTTCAACACAGACGAATCGCCGCTGCCTCGCCACAACGGCTCAGCCTTGGAATAATAGGTATATTTAAATGCGTATTCTCCGCTGTCCGCGACGTTCTCTATTCGGCTGAATACCTTTTGTCCGGCTCCGCTAATCTCACTGCCGTCCTTTGTCCACTGCACTTTAAAGTCAACGTCGCTTATCACCGTCGACTCCAAGCTTGCCGTCACAGTAAGCGTTCCGTAGCCGTACTCTATCTCCGCGCTGCCGCTCCCGTCGGTATGCACCAGCGACGTATTTCCGCTGGGCGTTACCTTGGTCTTTATATCTCCGTCGGGCGTAGTCCATACCGCATACAAATCCGCTTCAAAAGGTATGCCGTCGCCCACCTTGGTATATACCTTGCCGTTGCCGCTCTTATCCAACGTCCAGCCTAAAAATACGTGGTTGCCGTCCGGTATGTCAGAGCCGCTGGGTATCGCCAAGTCTCCGCCGTAGTCCACTTCCTGCGGCTCGCTTTCCGTACCGCAAATCTTGATATCCGCGCCCGTCTTGTCAATCCTGTGATACGTCACCTTGACACTATTGTAGGTATACTGCTCGCTCACCGTCTCCGTTGAATATCCGCCGTTGTTGCTTGTCACCATAAGAGTGACGATATAGTCGTCAAGCGACAATCCGCTGGGAAGATTAAAAGTCGCGACGTTGTTGCTTATTGCCGCGTCAGCTTGATACTCCACGCTGTTGTCCGTCGCATTTCTCTTGGTAAGCAACATCACCGCATGATCCGCGCTTGCATTGTCAAAGGTAGCTTTAAGCGACGAGCCGCTGAGTACCAACTTTGGCTTGTTTGCGTTGTTTTGATAACTCGCGTCCTTTAAATATATCTTGTATGCAGGCTTATCATCACTGCTGCTCAACGCCGTCAGCGTATTGCTCAACACATTGGTGTTGGCGCTGGCATACATTATGTCCTTAGGGTCAAATAAAAATGCCGGACGTATTGAGCTAGGCGCAACCATGCCCACCGTATTACTATGACCATGATGCGCTACAATACCATTACCTCCCACAGTCATAACAAATGTTGCTCCACCTATCGAATAGGTCGCAAAATTACGTAAAAAATGATGATTTGTTATATCGCTGCTCTTTAAATAGTCCGACGTCCTATAATTACCTATATTAGGATATTGCCAAGTATAATAATCATCTTCCCAACTTTGCCATGATGGGTTAAATTTGGATACATAAGTAATTTTATTACCCGAAGTATCCAAATCGTACATACCGTAATCTATGTTGTTTATATCTTCATAATCTATCAAGAAAAGTCTGTCTCCCGTGGTATCCTCGGTCACCGTTTTTTCCGTAGCGTCATATGTTGCAGTAGATGACACTACCGCAGGTATTGTATACAAATTTGCAGGTATATTTTTAGTAATGGATGTATATGCACTGCCGCTACTTTGATAAAAATAGTCATGAGTGATTAGACTTGAAGTATTTTTTACATAAGACAGTTCATTTGAACTGAAAATCGAATCTATATACGTTGTTCCCGTAAAATTCGTCATTGTAGTTCCTGAGCCATTTTGATACTGACCGCCATTGAGCAATGCTCTGACCAAAGAACCAGAATAAAAAGCAAAATTATTTCCACCATTATATGTTGTAATATAAATAGGATTATTTCTACCCAAATCATGAGCTGCCCAAAGAAGCATAGATTTGCCGTCGCCGTACTTTGTGTCATTCTTTGACAGCACTTTCCACTTGATCGCTCCGGTATGTTTGTTGTTGCCGTACCCTGCATTATCCGCAGCAGAGTTGGTGACGTTGGTACCGAAATATAAGTATTCATTTTGCGCCCCTTGCATTACGTCGTCAACAAAGCTTCCGTCTACGTTGAGATATGCAACGGGTCCTGTCGCCGCTGTCGGCGAGGTTAAATCCGCCTTTGTGACTCCTTTGAATTTAGTATTGTTGAAACAACTTATCAAAATGCAAACAACAGCTATTATACAAAATAGCGAAATTATAGCTTTATTCTTTGTCCTATGCAAATACATATTTCCCTCATTTTACGATCGTGCCAAGCAAATCAAACGCAATGTAAATTTTGTCATTACGCCTAAGGCACTTTCCAAATAATGTATACTTTTACTGACC
>CAJTVJ010000019.1 GCA_910579785.1 uncultured Christensenella sp.
GAGCAAGGATAGCAAGTGCAAAGAAAAGCTGTCAACTTATTTCACAACGATAGGACCAAGCACGACCAATCCGTTTATAAAGTTAACTATAAAGAAAGGTATAACGGTAGCATTGTTCAAGATGGAAGACGAATACCTTAAAGACATACGCCGCAATGCAAGCAGTGACGGAGCGAAGGTAAAGATAAAGGAGACAGAGATAGCAGTGCCGGATAAGCAGAGTTATGATACGGCAAAGGATATGGTTGATCTTAGGATAGATCAAATAGACCGCTATAATGATTTTCTTAAAGAGCAGAGAGCTTTGAGGAAATAAGAGACAAAATGCGTATATCAGCCGTCTTTTTGCACTAACAGAGCGCGCCCTAAATGGGTGCGCTCTTCGACTAGAACGCCTTCGGGGTCACGTACGGAAGTACGCTCACCGCTCAGTTGTCGTCGCACGTACAAAAATACAACCAATCTCCGCATTTTATTAAGACACCCAAGTAATAGGATAAATGACATTACCCTAACACAGACGAAATTTAAAATGTAGGTCTCGATTATACTTGAATAGATATGAAATTATGGAAACCGCAGACAATATAATTGCATATTCTGTTTTGATATTATTTATTTAAATCAATTTCATAATAAACTATAATATATGCTTAATTTATGAACTCGTATTTGCATTAAAAAATATTTGTAATAAAAGAATTATTTTCTATTGATTTTTAACACATAATAATGTATAATTAGCTCATAAAAGTATGCCTTAAATTATATAAGGTGCAGCTTTATTGTGTGCTAAATGCAGTGTTATGACGTTATTTTATTGGCGTACGTAGGCTTGATCTCGACGACAAGAGTGACTGATATAAAAACTTATTGAATTAACGCATTAAATATGCGAGAATCGGCGTAGCACACAGATTTTAAAACTAAGTATTATAACATATAATTACTATTAAATATTTATAATACTTTAAAAAACACTTGATATTTATGAGTTGAAGGAGTGTAAAACGGTTATGGCGTTTATGCAAAATAATAAATTTTCACCATTTAAGCGGAAAATATGGCTTTCTTCACCTACCATGCATGGAGAAGAGTTGTATTGGGTAACAGATGCTTATAGTAAGAATTGGATGAGTACAATAGGGGAAAATATTAATGAGGTTGAAAGAGAGATTGCAAGGAAGATTGGTGTAAAATATGCCGTTGCATTATCGTCTGGCACATCGTCATTGCATCTTGCTATGAAGCTTATAGGTATTAGGCGCGGAGAAAAAGTTTTTTGTTCAGATTTGACTTTTTCTGCGACAGTAAATCCTATAATATATGAAAACGCTATACCTATTTTTATTGATACAGAGATCGACACATGGAATATGGATCCAGTTGCGCTTGAAAAGGCATTTGAAATTCATCCGGAAGTTAAATTTATTGTCCTTGCAAATCTTTATGGGGTTCCAGGAAAAATTGATGAAATAAAGAAAATAGCGGACAAGCATGGCGCAAAAATCATAGAAGATGCTGCTGAGAGTTTTGGCGCAACGTATAAGCAAAAACAAACGGGTACCTTTGGCGATATTGGCATAATAAGTTTTAATGGTAATAAAATAATTACAGGATCATCTGGCGGTATGCTTTTGACTAATAGTTTAGAACAAGCAAATAAAGCGAGAAAGTGGTCTACGCAAAGTCGAGAGGACGCAGCTTGGTATCAGCATGAAGAAATTGGATTTAATTATCGAATGAGTAATGTAATAGCTGGTGTGATAAGAGGGCAAATACCCTATCTCGACGAGCATATTGCACAGAAAAGAGCTATATATGAGAGATATAAAGACGGATTTAAGGATTTGCCTGTTAAAATGAATCCTTATGATAATAAGAATTCAGTTCCTAATTTCTGGCTTTCGTGTTTAATAATAGATGAAAAGGCAATGTGTAAGCAAGTTCGTAGTGAAAACGATTCTTGCTATATAAAAGAAAGCAAAAAGACTTGTCCTACGGAAATCTTAGAAACACTTGCGAGCTTGAATGCAGAAGGTAGACCAATATGGAAGCCTATGCATATGCAGCCAATTTTTAGAATGAATGAGTTCATAACAAGAGAGGGAAATGGCAGAGGGCGAACAAACGCATATATAGCTGGCAACGGTGTTGATGTTGGTATGGATATTTTTAATCGCGGGCTATGTTTGCCAAGCGATAATAAAATGTCTGTAGAAGAGCAAGATAAAATTATAGAAATAATAAGAGCGTGTTTTGATTAAATGGAAAAACTTTGGAATGAAATTATGACCACATGGTGGGGAATATTGATACTAAGTTTGATTGGTTTAGTTGTTTGGCTGATATTGTCAGTAATATTATACAGACAATTCTTTAAACGCCTTTATGATATTGTGTTAAGTTTTATTGCAATAATCGTCTTTTCTCCAATTTTGCTTATTTTAACCATTATCGGCGCAATTTCAATGAAGGGCAATCCATTTTTTGTTCAGAAGCGTCCTGGCAGACGCAAGAAGTTGTCTAAGAAACAGTGTTTAAAAAGAAATTTGCCATATGGTACATATGGAGACGAGAAAATAATAAAGTTATTAAAATTCCGTACCATGACAAATGAGAAAGATGAAAACGGCAATTTATTGCCAGATGAACGGCGACTAAATAAATATGGTAAATTTCTAAGAGCATCTTCATGCGATGAGCTTCCGTCGCTGTTTAATATATTTTGCGGCAGTCTTTCAATAGTCGGTCCCAGACCGTTACTATTAAAATATTTGCCTCTTTATAATGAGGTGCAGCGCCATAGGCACGATGTTCGCCCGGGACTTACAGGACTTGCGCAGGTAAATGGTAGGAATGCTATTTCATGGGAAGATAAATTCAAATATGATAATGATTATGTCAATCATATAACGTTATTTGGGGACGTGTTGATTTTATTGAAAACTGTCGTAAAAGTCTTTAAACGTAGCGACATAAGTTCTTCAACTTCTGTAACTATGGAAGAGTTTAGGGGAAATAATAATTCAAACAATGAATAAAGATGTAGTAATAATCGGTGCAGGTGGACATGCACATGTAATCGCAGATATCGTAACAGCTATGCAAGATAATGTCATCGCATTTTTGGATGATAATTTAAATGCTTCAGATTGTAGTGGCTGTATAAGTAATTATATAAATTACACCGATGCCGAATTTATCATCGGAATAGGAGACGCTTCTATAAGGAGTGATATTGCAAACAAATTAGGGGTTAAATGGTATACAGCGATTCATCCAAGTGCAGTAATTTCACCTAGCGCAAAAATAGGTAAAGGGACTGTAATTATGCCTAATGCAGTTGTTAATGCTAGGGCAGATATAGGAAGACATTGTATAATAAATAGCGGAGCAATAGTAGAACATGATAATAGGTTATTAGATTATGTACATGTTTCGGTGGGCAGCAAGCTAGGTGGGAATGTTTTTATTGGTAAAAATACTTGGATAGGAATTGGTGCTACTGTGAAAAACGGTGTCAATATTTGTTCAAACTGTATTATTGGGGCTGGGGCTACGGTTGTCAAGAATATTGCAAAGGAAGGTAAGTACGTGGGGACTCCTGCTAATAAGATTATATGAAAATTCTTTTAATTTGCACAACTTCAAATCAAATAATAACATTTAGAAAGGATTTGATAAATAAATTACAATCAGAGGGGTTGGAGGTTTTCACTATCGCTTTTGATGATGAACATAAAGAGACAATAGCGGAGAGAGGCGTAAAACATTTTAGCATAAGCGGCTCAAATCGCAGTTTAAATCCATTTAAGATGTTGACTCTGAAAAAACAATATATAAATATAATAAAGCAGGTGCAGCCTGATATAGTATTTACCTTCATGTTAAAACCAAATATTTTCGGAGTTAAAGCTGCAAAAGCAATGGGAATTAAAAAGATTTACTCAATGGTAGAAGGTGCTGGCGATGTATTTATAAATAATGGACTTAAATGGAAAGCCATAAGAAGTATTGTTTGTACAATGTATAGAAGCTCATTTAAAAGCACGGATAAAGTATTTTTCCTAAATAATGATGATAAAGCAGAGTTTATTTCTCGCAATTTGGTTATTTCTGATAAATGTGAGGTAATTCCTGGAATTGGCATAGATACGGATTTTTTTGAGTATAAACCAATAAAAAGTCATAATACTTTTTTAATGATAGCGCGTATGTTAAAAACTAAGGGTGTGATAGAATATTGTAAAGCCGCTCGCATTGTAAAACAAAAATATCCAGATGCGGTTTTTAATTATCTTGGAGCCGAGGGGAATTTAAAAGTATCTGATATACAAGAGTATATAGATGACGGAAGTATAAATTATTTGGGGACGACAAGAGATGTGCGTCCTTATTTAGAAGAGTGTACGGTATTTGTGTTGCCTACGTATCGTGAAGGATTTCCTGTGAGTGTAATGGAAGCTATGGCAAGTGGAAGAGCTGTTATAGCAAGTGACACGAATGGTTGTCGCGACGCAGTAGTTGATGCTCAAACAGGCATTTTAGTTTCTGTCGGTAATGAAAAAGAGTTGGCTGATAAATTGATTTGGAGCATTGAACATCCAGAAGAAATAGTGATATTTGGAACAAATGGAAGAGCATTAGCAGAGAAAAAGTTTAATCGTTCTTCAATCAATAATGAAATAACGGAGAAAATATTGTGAAAGTACTTCATATTCTTAACTCAAATAAATATTCAGGTGCAGAAAATGTTGTTATAACAATTATTAAAAATATGCCTCAGAACTTTGAGTGCTGTTATCTTAGTTGTAGTGGTCCTATTGAAAAAACTTTATTAGAAAATGGTATAAGATTTAAATTGGTAGATAAGTTGTCAATTAATGCTATTAAACGTGTTGTTAAAGAATTTTCTCCCGATATTATACATGCACACGATTTCAAAGCGAGTGTTCTGGCTAGTAAAATAAAGTTTAAGGGAGTTTTAATATCTCATATTCACAATAATAATCCGTTTATGCGCACGTGGAATTTAAAATCTTTCCTTTATTTTACTTGCATTAAAAAATTTAAATATATATTAGGAGTTTCAAATAGTATTTTGACAGAGTGTGTTTATAACGAAAAGATGTCCGCAAAGTTTGAGAATATAGGGAATCCAATAGATATTGACTCTTTAAATAGTTTGTACGAAAAAAAACAAAAGATATATGATATTATTTTTGTTGGGAGATTAAGTGAGCAGAAAGATCCTCTAAGATTTATAAATATAATCAAACAAATTCAAGAACAAAATAAGCAGATAAAAGTTGTCATGATCGGAGACGGCGAACTCATGCCTGACGTACTGCGTGAAATAAACAAATACAATTTGAATAATGTTATAGAAGTGCTTGGATTTAAAGATAATCCATTTGAATATATTTTGAAATCTAAAATTATGTTTATGACAAGTAAATGGGAAGGTTTTGGACTTGTAGTAGTTGAAGCGCTGTCTATGCATGTACCTGTAGCTTGTACGAGAGTAGGTGGAATGCCTGAGTTGATAAGTGAGAAAAGTGGTCAAGTATGTGATGATGATAAAGATTTTATAGATTTTTATAATAAGTTGCAAGACGATCTTAATTATGAAGCATATAGTGAAGGAGCGTTTTTACAAGCTTTAAAGTTAGGAAACATAAAAGAATATATTAAAAAGTTGACGGATTTTGTGTATCCGAATGTTTAAATAAATTTAGGAGTTATATATGAGTATTTATTCAGATTTAAAAGAAAACAAAATAAAATTATCGTTGGTAGGACTTGGTTATGTAGGAATGCCGATAGCTGTTGCCTTTGCAAATGAAGGTATATCCGTAATAGGTTTTGATACGAATAAAAATAAAATAGAGACTTATAAGGCAGGAGTTGATCCAACACTTGAAGTAGGAGACAAAGTGATAGAGAAAACGACAGTGGAATTTACAAGCGACTCTAAAAAATTACGTGAAGCAAAATTCCATATTGTAGCTGTCCCAACTCCTGTAAATTTAGATCATACACCCGATTTGTCGCCGGTAATTGGAGCAAGTACGATTTTGGGCAAAAATTTAATGAAAGGCTCCATAGTGGTTTTTGAATCGACTGTTTACCCCGGGGTTACAGAAGATGTTTGCGTTCCGATATTGGAAAAAGAGTCTGGATTAAAATGCGGTATAGATTTTAAGGTCGGTTATTCTCCAGAGCGTATAAATCCAGGAGACAAAGTTCATAGACTAGAAAATATAATTAAAATTGTTTCTGGGATGGATAAAGAATGTTTGGAAGAGATAAAAAATATTTATGATCTTGTAATCAAAGTCGGAACATATCCTGTGAGCAGTATAAAAACAGCGGAAGCGATCAAAGTAGTTGAAAACAGCCAACGTGATATAAATATAGCGTTTATGAATGAACTTGCAATGGTATTTGACAGAATGGGGATAGATACTAATGAGGTTGTAGATGGTATGAATACCAAGTGGAATGCTTTGGGATTTAGACCGGGACTCGTTGGAGGCCATTGCATTGGTGTTGATCCATATTATTTTACTTATGAAGCAGAAAAACTAGGGTATCACAGTCAGATTATTTTAAATGGAAGAATCGTAAACGATGGAATGGGGGCATTTGTTGCGGAAGCTGCTATAAAACAAATGATACTAGCTAAAATAGATGTTAGCAAAGCAAAAGTCGTAATTTTAGGACTTACTTTTAAGGAAAATTGTCCAGATACGCGAAATAGTAAGGTTGCTGATATAATAAAGAAATTAAATGAGTTTGGAATAGAGCCTATTATTGTTGACCCGTATGCTAGTAAAAAGGATGCAATGTATGAATATGGCGTTAATTTAACAAGATTAGAAGACGTTCACGATGCAGATTGCATAATCGTAGCAGTTGCACATAATGCTTTTAAAAACATATTAATTGAAGAGTTATTCAACAAAAGTAATTCAAAGAATGTAATCGTAGATGTTAAAGGAATGATAAATAAAAGTCTGAATGACAATCCTAAATATTTGTTGTGGAGATTATAATCTATATAAATGGATAGAATGGAGAAAGCAAACGATATAAGATTTAATTCGTTGCTTGTTGCAATATTTATTTGCGTAAGTTCAATAAGTTGGGTAGTTGACAGACTTTTGCCGATTCATAGTGGCATAATTTTTATAGTTATAGCGTTGAGCATGACAGCTATGCTTATTCGTCATTCTATAAAGGGAAGAACTGTTGCGAGTTTTTTTGGCAATTATGTTAATGTTTATCAATTAGTATTGCTTATAATAGTGATATTTTTCTTTGTTGTAACTTTTTTTGGCAAAAAATCTAATTATACTTTTGATTATTTACAATGCTTTATATTATATGGGTTTACTGCATATATCTTAAGTAAACGTGAGTATAATATGTTATTGATAATGAGATACATTATGTATATTGGAATATTACCCATATGTTTGATAATTTTAACGAATGAATATAATGATACAAGTAGAGAAGATTATTATGGTTATTTAATGGGATTGTCATATGGTTTTTTACCAATATTCATAAGTGCGCTATTCAGTTTGTTCAATGATAAAAAAATACATGCAAAATTGTTGGCATTATTTATAATTGTTTCGTTGTTTAGTTTTTATACGGCAAAAGCATCAAGGGGAGCTCTTGCAGCAGTGCTAGCATATGTGATATTATATTTATTTTTTCATAAAAAAATAACTCGTTTACGTATTTTTATTTTTATCTTGTTAGCGGTCATTACAGTAATTGGATTGGCAAATACAGCAGTATTAGCGAAAATCTTGCAATATATAGTTGATAAATTGAAAATAAATAGTTTTGCAATAAACAAAACTATCGAATTGATGATTAAGAACGATATTTCTAATGGCAGATTGGAAATTTGGGCGAATGCTATAAAAGATATCCATTTTTTATATGGAAATGGCATTGGAGTTTTTGAACAGTTTAATGATGGCTATGTACACAATATTGTTTTGCAACTCGCTTATGAATTTGGAATTTTAAATCTTTTATTATTTATAGGAACAATGGGAATTGTCATTTTAAAAAAAAGAAAATTTTTTTATGATAATAGAGATTTCTTAATTTATTTAATTTGTATTGCAATCGTGGAATTAATGTTTTCGTCGAGTTTTTGGTTGTCAAATAAATTTTGGTTTTTATTATGTTTTGTTACAACGGCAGATAAAAAAGAATCAAAGATATATCTTAATAATAAGGGAATAAATATTAAAAGCGATTCGTTAAGGAGAAATATAATATGAAATGTTTATTTATAGCTAATTATATAGTTTACAAAGATAATGCAAATGGGGTTGCAAAAAAAATCAAGGATCAAATATTGTCATTAAGAAATATGGGAGTAGAAGTTGATTACGTTTTTGTAAAAGATGGTATTGTATATTTTAATGAAGATGGACATTGTCATCAAATATGTCAACAGGGCGATTCATTTCATAAATATTGGGACGTAATGTTGACGAAATTACCTAAATTTATAAATAAAAAATACGACCTATTGTACATGAGGATGGATTATATTTCGAGTAAAATGCTCCAATTTTTGAAATACTGTAAAATAAATATAAACAAAAGATGTTTAGAAATTCCGACATTCCAACACAAACCTGAACCAGGAGCACGATTGACGACAGTAGCAGCTTTTTATTTTAGGAAAGTTTATCATAGGCGGTTACACAAATACATTGATAGAATTGTTACTTTTAGTGATGATGAATTTATTTATAAAATTCCCACAATAAGAATAGAAAACTGTATAAGCAACGTAGATGTTAAGGTGTATGATTATTCGCCAAGACCTAATGAACTAAATCTGATAGGAGTTGCAATGATGACCCCTTCGCATGGTTTTGATCGAGTTATAAGAGGTATATCAGAGTATTATAAAAATGGAGGAAAAGACGATATTAAATTTTATGTTGTTGGAGATGGAAATGTCAAAGGACAATGGCAAAAAAATGCAGAAGAATTGAATGTTGCAGATCATGTAGTGTTTACAGGTAAGAAAGATGGAGAAGATTTGAACGAATTGTTTTCCAAATCAAATATTGCAGTTGCATCACTAGCTATTTTCAGGAAAAAATGTAACAAATGTTCTGAATTAAAAATAAGAGAATATTTTCTTAGGGGTATTCCTTTTATATATAGTGCAAATGAACCTAGTATAGAGAAATATAATGAGATTTTCTGTAAAAAAGTTGAGCATAATGAATCGCCAATTGATATTAGTGATGTTATTGAATTTGCTCATATTATAAATTATGGTGAGGTATCGCCTGCGATGCACAGTTATGCAATAAATAATTTTCGATGGGAGCAACAATTTCAGAAAATAATTGATGAATTGGGGGGTGAATAAAATGAATATTTTGGTTGATACTTATAATCTAGCTTACCAGGCTAATGCAGGTGGAGTGCAGACAAAAATTGAAGATTATTATCGCAATATAGCATTATGCAATGATATCGTCATAAAGAAATTTGACAAATATCAAGATAAAGTTGGAGATTTTGATATTTTACATATTTTTAAATTTACAACTGATTCATACGAATTAGTTAGATATGCAAAAACACAAGGACTCAAAATTGTTATATCAGCCGTAATGCCTAAATTGAGCAAATTTAAAATTTGTCTTGCAAAAATATTAAATAAGTTTGGGGTCAATACAAATTATTCAATGTATAATAATATGCTTATGTTGGCAGATGCCATATCTGTTGAAACTGATTATGAAAAAAAACTAATTCGAACTGCTTTTGGTATAAAAGATAACAAGATTCATATTATTCCAAACATAGTGGATGTAAGAAATATAGAGAAGAACTATGATAAATCTAGTATTTTGAAATATAATTTACCATCTAAATATGTTTTACAGATCGGACGTATTGACGCCAATAAAAATCAACTAAATATTATACGTGCTCTAAAAGGAAAGGGGATACCAGTAGTTTTTATTGGTGGTGGAGAGACTTTATTAAGTGAATACTACGAGAAATGCAAAAAAGAAGCAGATGATAATTTTTATTTTTTAGGATGGATTCCTCATGATAGTGCAGAATTTGCAACAATATTAAAAAATGCGGATACTGTGATTTTACCATCGTTTAACGAAACTTTTGGAATTGCTTTAATAGAGGCTTGTTTGCTTAATAAAAAGGTAGCTTGCTCCAAATCATTGCCGATATTGTGCTATAAAATTTTACAGAGTGTGCCTACATTTGATCCAAATAATCTTAATGACATTTCTAATACTATAAAAAACATATTTAGTTCTAATTATACATCAATTGATTATAATAGTGTATTTGGAGTAGATGCTACGTGTGCTAAGAATATATGTATGTACAAAGAATTACTAAAAAGTGAAAAATAAAAAAATGCTTTTATTATGATTAAGGAAGTGCTGTTAGGAGAAAATTATGATATTGATTAGAAAAATAAAAACTGCGATAAATTTGATAAAAAAATATTTTAGTACTTTACATATAACAAAAAATCTTATCAAAGGAAGTGTACCACTTTACAATTTAAAACTTGTTGAAAAGTCTGATTTGATGGTGTTAGTTCCGCATGCAGACGATGAATGGATAGGATGCAGTAGCTTGTTGCAAAAATATTCTGATTATACTTTTCTTGTTAATGTAGATATGTCAGGTGATGGTGAGCCAATAGAAATACATAATGAAAGATATAAAGAGCTGATGAATGTGATAGTAAAATATAATTTAAAGCACTTTACACTTAAAGGTGATTATAATATTAAAATCGAGCAATTGTCAAAATTGTTGCTTGAAAAGAAACCTAATTATATAGCTGTGCCATGCTATGTGGATTGGCATGAGGAACACATAGAGACAATGCATATATTGAAGAATGCATTAGAAATGATAAAATCAAAATGGGGGGGGGTAGCCCATATATTAATGTATCAAGTATCGGTTCCTATACCAGAAGATTTGATTACGCACTATATGGGAATGTCAAAAAAGGACTATAAATTTAAATGGAAATATTTTGATAAGGTTTATAAAACACAGCGACAAATAGCGTGGTATAGATATAGATGCAATGAAAGGATAAACGGAGCATTGTGCAACATGTTTGCAGCTGAGGTTTTTTCGGTGGCAAAGTCATTGGATTGGGTTGAAAACTTGGATAATATGATATTAAGTGAAGAAAAAAGACTGTTGATCAAAAAAAATTTAGGAGATTTACAGTATGTGCGCGAATTAGTTGGAAATAAAAAGCGTATATGACAAGGATATAAATAGGATATCATGGATAAAAAGCGTAGTTTTTTAAATGTAGTAGTATCTATTATATTTAAGATTATTGTTTTGGTTGTAAGTATAGTGGCTAGAAGATATTTAATAAAGTGTGTAGGAAATGAAGTTAATGGACTTAATTCTCTATACAATTCAATTGTTGGCTTTTTAGGCGTAGCGGAATTAGGTGTCGGCGTAGCTATTACTTATTGCATGTACAAACCTATTGTAGTAAAAAATGATAATAAAGTAGCGGCACTTTATCAGTTATTTACAAAGTTATATTTAATTATCGGGGCAATAATCTTAATTGCTGGTTGCTTAGTAATGTCCATTTTACCTTACTTGGCAAAAGATTATCAAGATGCAAACGTTAATATATATTTGACCTTTCTTCTTTTTTTAATTTCTGTTGTAATATCATATTTATTTAGTTCAAAGGTATCATTAATTAATGCTTATAAGGATAATTACATTACAACCGCGGTTAATTCTTTGGGCTTGATAATGCAGTATGTGTTGCAGATTGTAGTATTAATTTTAACAAAATCATTTGTTTGGTATTTGTGTTGTCATATTTTTGCAACAGTAGTTCAAGGGATAGCTATTGAAATTATAAGCAGGAAGAAGCACAGAAATATCATAAAAATTAAAAAACAAAAAATCGATGCTGACACTAAAAAAGAGGTTGTAAGGTATGTAAAGGCAATGTTTATGCACAAAATAGGCGCCGTGCTTGTTTCGTCAATTGACAGCTTAATAATATCCGCTTTCTTAGGTGTAGTAATACTTGGTAAATATTCAAATTATATGACAATTATGAGCGCGATGACAGGAGTCATAGCGCTATTTTTCGGCCCGTTAACGTCGATAATAGGTCACTCATTTCTTGAAATTGGGGCAGAGCAAAGCAGGGAATATCACAAGGCTTTCCATACATTTAATTTTATTTTAGCAATAGTATTTTTTTTAGGATACTATGCAGTAATAGATAATTTGATTACGATACTTCTCGGTGAAAATTTAGAGATGGTCAAACAAGTGTCTTTTATTATCACGTTGAATAATTTTATTATTTTTATGAGACAAGCAACTTGGCTTTTTTCGGATGCAACAGGAGTTAATTATTATAGTAGATGGAGTCCAATAGTCGAAAGCATATTCAACTTAGGATTATCGATATTATTTGTTATAGTATTCCCAAAAGAATATAACGTGGTAGGGGTAATTGTTGCTACAATAATGACAAATTTGTTTATATGTCATATAGTTGAACCGCATGTGCTTTATAAATATGCATTTAGAAAAAATGCTAAAAGTTACTATCTTTGCAATTACATGTACATGTTAATTTTTTTAATAGCTTTAATAGCATTACATTTTTCGATGATAACAACTGACAATCAATGGATTGAATTGTTTGTAAATGGCGGAATATCGCTTGCATTTTCATTTGTCATTTCCACAATTATTGTATTGTTTAATAAAGATTTTAGATCAAACTTAAAAGTTATATTTAATAGATTTAAAAACCGTAAAAATATTGCACAAATTAGTAATGATAATGATCAACAAATAGCTGTTGAAGAAAATCAAGGGCAAACTGAAAATGACAATCATACAGAAATTAATAATTAAATTAGTTTTGTCAATAAATCTTTAAGTGCGCGCGAGCGGTGGGAAATGGTGTTTTTTTCTTCCATGGTTGCTTCGCCGAATGTCTTATTGAGTTCGCTGCTGAGAAAGATAGGGTCGTAGCCAAAACCGTTGGCGCCTCTATATTCGTCGATGATTTTGCCGTACGTTCTGCCGCTGCCGCTTACGTAACTTCCGTCAGGCTGACAGAGTACGACAACGCTTTGAAAGTATGCTGTTCTGTCGACGGGTGCGCCGTTCTTTTCAAGAGCGTGGAGCTTGGAGAGGAGTTTTTCGTTGTTGTTCTTATCGTTGCAAGGCTCGCCGGCATAACGGGCGGAGTATATATTGGGCTCTCCGTCAAGCGCAAGTACGCAAATTCCGCTGTCGTCCGCGATGGCGCACATATTTGTCAATTTGGCGATAGTGCTTGCCTTTATATAGGCGTTTTCTTCAAAGGTCGAGCCGTTTTCTTCTATTTCGATATCTATATTCAAATCTTTAAGCGTAAGTATATCGTCGAACTTTCCCGACAGCATTGTTTTGATTTCCACAAGTTTATGTTTGTTGTTGCTTGCAAGCACTGCTTTCATTTTTTCTTAGCTCCTTTTGGCGGAAGTGTGACAAATTCCACAACGAGAGATGGGTGCATTTCTCTCATTTTTTTTATTATTTCATCAAAGTATTTATTATTGCAATTTACTAGAATGACGTCGGCATTTACGCCCGTCTTGGCGTCTTTGACCATACCTTTTGATTTGACCTTATAATATATCAGCAAAAACTCGCCTGCGGTATCCATATTGACGACAATTACGTCTTCATATTTGATTTTGTCGACTAAAAATCCCATGACGTAATAGATATGTTTTTTGCCGAAAGACATACCGCACAAAAACACGAATATGCTGAGAAGAACGATAACGATACTCATCACGACAATAGCGACGGTATCTTCGATTTGGTGATACGAGTTCAAATTTCCCACGCCTACAATGCCCAAAATCTTGACAACTATCAAAATTAACAATATAATTATTGCGAGTATCGAGACGATATATATCCACGGTTTTTGTTTAAAAGGATAAAATTTTTTCATACTCTAATTATACACACAAAACGAAATAAGTACAACTAAAATAAGGAAGATATGTTGTTTAAAAGTATAACGGACGCAGATTTTGCCGACATAGCCGACATTCAAAGACAGACAAAATACAACGGCAGCGAGTATTCGCTTTTGTATCTTAAAGGCTGGGATTTTTTTAATTTCAAGAGTATGCAGATAGCCAAAGAAGACGGAGCGGCATTTATAAGATTTATGCCAAAGGATAAATATGCGGAAGAGGAGAGGCGCGGTTGGGTATATCTTCCGCCGCTTTGCGCATTGGATAAAGTTAAAGAGAGCTATGATAAGATAAAGGATATATGCGACGTCGACGGCGTTGAGATGGCGGTCATGTCTACGCCTGAGGAGTACGTCGAACTTCTCGGCGGCGATTATCAATGCATTGAGGACGTCGACTATGCGGAATATCTTTACGATCCTCAAAGTCTTATGACGTACGCAGGCAAAAAACTTCACTCCAAGCGTAATCACGTTAACGCGTTTACAAGAAATTATTGCACGGACGGCGACGTAGTATTTAGAGCGTATTCGCCAAGCGACAGAGACGGAGTCTTGGCTTTTGTCAACGGCTGGGAAGATACCAAGGAGTTTGACAAGAAGAAGTATGACGATATGGCAAACAACGAAGTCAAGGTGATAATTCTGGCATTGAGTTTGGTGGAATCAAGAGAGGAGTATTTTGCAGATTTGCTTGAATACAAAGGCAATATCATAGGCTTTTCGCTTGGAGAGATAACTGCTTCGGGAGTGGGTATCACGCATATAGAGAAGGCAGACGTAGAATATGAGGGCGTATATTCCTATCTGTGTCAGGTCTTTGCGCAAAAGCATTACGGCAATGCACGCATTGTCAACAGACAGGAGGACATGGGCTTGGAGGGCTTGCGAAAGTCCAAGCAGTCATACCGTCCGATAGGATTTTGCAAAAAATTCGTTGTAAAAAAATCATTGCAATAATCTTTGCGCTTGCTGCGCAATCAGTCAACTAATCCTTGCAATATATTGCAAGTTGATATATAATAAAAATTGGAAAATACTATATCGGGCATAATGCTTGATAATATCGAAGAATTTGGAGTAAAAAATGGTAGAATTAAAGCAAGCAACGTATTATCTTGACGGCAAGTTTATGACTCTGGACGAGTTGAAAGCAAAGGGCATAGACGGCAGGGCGATAGAGCAGGCATATCAAGGCACTATGGCTTACGGCATATTGAAGAAGCACAACACGCTGGCGACAACGGGCAAGGGACAGCCTTTGAAGATAAAGTTTGACGCGATGGCGTCGCACGACATCACTTACGTAGGTATTATTCAGACGGCAAAGGCGAGCGGACTCAAAGAGTTTCCTCTTCCCTACGTGCTGACCAACTGTCACAATTCGCTTTGCGCAGTAGGCGGAACGATAAACGAAGACGACCACGTATTCGGTTTGTCGGCGGCTAAGAAATACGGCGGAATATTCGTGCCTCCTCACCAGGCGGTAATACATACTTATATGAGAGAATGTATGTCGGGTTGCGGCAAGATGATATTGGGATCAGATTCCCACACCAGATACGGCGCGCTGGGAACTATGGCGGTCGGAGAGGGCGGACCTGAGCTTGTCAAGCAGTTGTTGGGACGCACGTATGACATCAAATATCCCGACGTAGTGGCGATACATTTGACAGGCAAGCCCAGAAAAGGCGTAGGACCGCAAGACGTTGCGCTTGCAATCATAGGCGCGGTATTTAAAGGCGGTTTTGTCAAAAACAAGGTGATGGAGTTTGTCGGCGACGGCATCAAAAATCTTCCTATCGAATACCGTATAGGCATCGACGTCATGACGACTGAGACGACGTGTCTTTCGTCTATTTGGACGACGGACGACGAGGAAGTCAAAAATTACTACGGAGTAAGAGGCAGACTTGACGAATATTCCGCTATCACTCCTCAAAAGCTTGCATATTACGACGGCGTAGTCGAGGTCGACTTGTCAAAGGTCGCTCCTAAGATAGCGCTTCCTTTCCACCCGTCTAACGTATACGATCTGCAAGACGTGATAGACAGCCCATACGATATACTTTCAGCTGTTGAAAAGGAATGCAACAAACTTCTCGGCAACAAGAATATAGATTTCAAGCTTACTGATAAGATAATCGACGGCAAAGTCAACGTAGAGCAAGGTATCATAGCAGGCTGCGCAGGCGGCACTTACGACAATATAATCGAAGCAGGCAGGATATTGAAAGACAGAGCTGTCGGCGACGGTAAGTTTACTTTGAGCGTATATCCGTCCTCGACGCCGGTATATTACGACTTGTTGAGAAAGGGCGCGATAGCCGACCTTGTCAAGAGCGGAGCCAACGTCAAGAGCGCGTTCTGCGGGCCGTGTTTCGGCGCAGGCGACGTGCCGGCCAACAACGCGCTGTCTATAAGACACACGACTCGCAACTTTGAGTCGAGAGAGGGCAGCAAACCTGCCAACAACCAAATCGCGTCCGTCGCGCTTATGGACGCCCGTTCTATCGCTGCGACTGCGGCAAACGGCGGCGTGTTGACAAGCGCGCTTGGTATGGATTACGACAATACTATTCCTGCATTTGAATATGACGAGACTATATATAAAAAGAGAGTATACAACGGCTGGGGCAAGGCAAATAAAGATGCTGAGCTTGAATACGGTCCTAATATCTGCGATTGGCCGGAGATGATAGCTTTGACAGACAATATCGTTGTCAAACTTGCGGCTGTGATAAACGACCCTGTGACGACGACCGACGAATTGATACCGTCGGGAGAGACGTCAAGCTATCGTTCAAATCCAATGAAGCTTGCCGAATTTGCGCTGTCGAGAAAGCGTCCTGATTACGTGGGCAAGGCTAAGCAAATATTTGCAAGCGAGCTGTCGAGAAGAGAGCAGGGACTTGGCGGAGAGTATCTTGATGCCGTAACCAAAGCCGGAGTTAAGCTCAACGGCAGTGTGTCAGTCGGCAGCGGCGTATACGCGGTCAAGCCTGGCGACGGCAGCGCGAGAGAACAGGCTGCAAGCTGTCAGAGAGTGCTTGGCGGAATATGTAATATCGCAAAAGAGTATGCGACTAAGAGATATCGTTCCAACCTTATAAATTGGGGTATGTTGCCGTTTATATCCGACGAAGAATTTAAAGACGACGACGTTATCGTGATATATGACGTCAAGAATACGATAGAGAACGGCGGAGATAAGTTTGCCGCAAAGATAGTGAGAGGCGGCAAAGTTATCGACACTGTGCTTGCTGTCGATCCGTTGACTGACGACGAGAGAGATATAATCTCCAAGGGCTGTCTTATCAACTATTATAAGGCCAACAACTGATGGATAAAAAGTCGCAAAGACGGCATTTGAAGTTTGCGCTGGCGAATATATCGGATAAGTTGGAGCAAAGTGAAAGCATTGCCGAGTTTATCAAGTGTGCCGAGTTGCCCAAGGGAAGTATATGTATATACAACTCCATTGCAAGCGAGGTGGACACCAAGGCTTTGATAGAGTATTTTTGCAACGTACGCGAGGTCTATCTGCCGGTAGTCGACGGCGAGGATATCGCGCTTGTCAATGTAGATAAAGATACTAAGTATGTCGAGGGCGTCTGGGGTATATACGAGCCGATAGGCAAAAGACTTGCGCCGCAAGACGTCAGACCGAGCGTGACGGTGACGCCACTTTTGGGAGTCGACAGACGTCTCAACAGACTTGGCAAGGGCAAGGGATATTACGACAGATACTTTGCAAAGACAGACACTTTCAAAGTAGGGCTTGCGTTTAGAGAACAGGTCGTGGAAAAGGTATATGCCGACGATTGGGATAAGCCTTTGGATATGTTGATAACGCCCGACGGAATAATTATACGGAGTTGAATATGAGGGTAATAAGCGGAAAATATCGCGGAAAGAAACTTGAATCTCCCCTGGGCAGCGACGTGCGTCCCACAGGCGACAAGGTCAAAGAGAGCATATTCAACGTCATACAGTTTGACGTCGCAGGCAGCAGTTTTCTCGACTTGTTTTGCGGCAGCGGAGCTATGGGCATAGAGGCGATAAGCAGAGGAGCGGAAAGAGTATGTTTTTGCGACGCAAGCAAGACGTCTACGGCTCTTACTCAGCGAAATCTCAAAGGCATAGACGGCGATCACAAAGTGCTGTGCAGGGATTTTAGAGACGCGCTGTATTGCATAGGCGGCAAGTGGGATTTTATTTTTGTCGATCCGCCTTACAAGTCTGATTATATTGGAGATATATGTTCGATAATATTGGATAAAGACATGCTTGCAGAGGGCGGATATATCATATACGAGCACTCGGGCGACTATACGTTGCCAAGCGGGCTGTACGTTGCCAAGCGAAAGGAATTCGGCATAGTCACCGTCGATTTCATAGCGGTATCGCGTGGCAAGACTGCGCTTGCCGGCAGTTACGACCCTATCACAAAGGGGCATCTGGACGTGCTGGACAAGGCATTGGAGAGTTTTGACGAGGCGGTCGTGCTGATCGCGCGCAATCCCGACAAAGATTATATGTTTTCTTTGGAAGAGAGAGTTGCCTTTGCAAGACTTGCCGTCAAAGATTATCTCAACGTCAATGTGGACGTTTGCGACGGCTACGTGTACGAATATTGTAAGAATAACGGCATAACGACCATATTTAGGGGATATAGGAATGCGCAGGATTTGGCGTATGAAATGGATATGGCGGAATTTAATAGCAAATACGGATTGAATACGCAGTTTGTAGAAGGCGTAAGAGAAATCTCATCGTCGCTGATAAGAGAAAAACTCAAAGATGGCGAGGATATAAAAAAATATTTGCCTGTCGATGTCGCAAGGGCAGTGACCAAGGCGTATAAGGAGAGACTATGAATACTATGACGATAAGCAGGCTTTTAGACAGGCTTGAAGAGACGCTCAACAGCGGAAAAAAACAGATGTTTTCCAATATGCGTTTGATAGACGCCAACACTTGTTTTGCTATCATTCAACAGATGAGGACTCAACTGCCCAACGAACTTGCAGAGGCGGCGTTGGTGCTTAGAGACTGTGATAATATCAAGGGCGAAGCCGAGAAAGAAGCGGAGATGATCATTGCCGAGGCAGAGCAGGAAGCTCAGAGGCTTATCGACGAAAGCGAGATAATGAGACAGGCGCAAGCCAAGGCGAGCGAGCTTCTCAACAATGCCGGAGTATACGCCGACAATCTTGTAGAGCAAAGTTACGAGCAGGTGAGCAGTCTGTATCTTGACGTTGAGAATTCTATGAGAGATATGCTCAACAAGGTATATGCAAAGCGCACTAGTCTTTATGCCAGCGACGGCTCAGACGGCGAGGGCGGCAACAACTGATCAATAAAATATTTCGACTATCCCCAGCGACAGCAAAAAGGTCAATATCGCTTGGGTGAGTTTGACAAGGAAATAAAAGGACGTCTTTATCTTGCAGTTTTTCAAAAAGGTGAGAGATTGGAAGGTGATGGACAGACCTCCGAATGAGAGTAATCCTGCGATAAAAGGCAGGATTATTTTTATATCTACGCCGCTTTGAGCAAAGGCTTGACAGCCTCTTGTGATCTCAATGAGCGACATCACGCTTGCTTTTGCAACTTCTTGCGGTACGTTGAAAAGCGCAAGAGGTTTTGCCAGCAAAAAGCTAAGCCCGTCTATTATCTTAAAGTCGTCCGCTATATCGATTATCATACTGAATATTGCGATATATCCGCCCACCACTAGTACGGAAAGTATCGAAGAAGTGATAGATTTTCCAAGCAGTTCTTCATCCTGCGCCGTTATTGGCGGAGGCAGCGCTTTTTCCTCCATCTTGCGTCCGCGATACAAAAGCCCGTTGACAAGCGCGCCCAACGCGTGGCATAAAAACAATACGTATCCTGCCTTGGGCGACGAGAGCATAAGAGTGCCTACGGTGCCGACGACGAAGAGCGGACCTGAGGTGGAGGTAAAAGAGCATACCTTTTTGCAGTTTTCTATTGAGAAATTGCCGTTTTCATAAAAGTCGTCAATGAGTTTTGCACCCACAGGATATCCCGACAATAAGCTCATGACAAGTATATATCCGCTTTGCGACGGCGCATTGTAAAGTCGGGATATCGGCTTTTTAAGCAGCTTGCCCATTGCGTTGGCTCCGCCAAGTCCCGTCAGAAGTTTTGTAAAGAAGAAAAACGGAAAGAGCGCGGGCGCAACGTTCTTTGCAAAGAGCAGCATGCCGTTGAATATGCTTTGAATATACCGTTCTGGATTTATCACCAGACAGCAGATAAAAAAGCATATCAGTATTGACAAAGGCAGGGTTTGTCTTGCTCTTTTCGACAGCGTAAACATACAAAAATATATGCCTTGCGCCTTAGATTTAGACCAAGTCTTATCGTCTCAGTCTTTTACTATTTGCATATGGTTAGAAAAATTGCAGAGAAGGCAGGAATACAGCAAGTCGGCTGTGTGAATAAGGCTGTCATTGGGTATGTGTCCGCTCTTGGTCGCGACGTCGCAGTTAAATGCGGAGAGCAGGTCTTTGCTTCTTTCAGCCACAGCCAGCACGTTGACGAAGTTGATATTTTCTTGCGCTAAATCGTTTGCGCTATATTCGTTGGACAGCAGTACGTTGGTCAACGTCCTCAACAGATATGCGTCGGTATATCGCTTGGTAGTGAGTTTGCTCCAAAACC
This sequence comes from uncultured Christensenella sp., assembly GCA_910579785.1. Taxonomy (GTDB): domain Bacteria; phylum Bacillota; class Clostridia; order Christensenellales; family UBA3700; genus RACS-045. Next base: position 20,798 of record CAJTVJ010000019.1, read on the forward strand.
CTTGCCAGCAGTCGCATTCGTCAAGAAGGGAAGATATGCGATTTTCTACGCCTTCTTTGACGCCGTGTATCATTGTCATATCTATATTTGGCGCGCAGTATTTCAAAAGCATGAATATCCTGTCCTTTACGTCAAGGTGCTTTTGCATATCGCTGCGGGAGAGCGCGTCGTATACGCATGCAGGCACGCTTTGTCTTACGTCGTTCAACTTTCCCTTCTCGCACGCCTCTCTCACCGCGCTTGCAGAGCACAATTCGGTTGCCTTCTTGTCGTGATAGCCTCCGCCAATTCTTTTCACCGTATGGGGCAAGACTTTTGAGTTGAGTTCATTCAAAGCTTTGATATATTCTATCGCCAAAATATTGTTGGGAGAGCATACGCAGTCTGCAAATTGCGGAGAGACTTTTCCTATCGCGTCGCCATAGCTCTTTGCATATCCGTTGCCGAGGTCAAGCGAGGTTTTGAGCGCGCTCTTAAAATTTGAGTCTTCTTGAATGTCCGCGATCTCTTGCAACGCCTTTATATCGCCAAGTTCGCTGCCGAATGAAAGTATGACGTCTCCTTTTATAAGGTTTGCGATTTTCACGCCGCCCAATGCAAAATATTTTGCCGTGGTCAGTACGTATTGCGGCGGCAGTTCAACTACCATATCGACGCCGTTTTTGACCGCCCACGTCGCTCTTGTATATTTGTCAGATACAGCGCATTCTCCGCGCTGGGTGAAGTTGCCGCTCATAACGCATACGACTCTTTCCGCGCCCGTATCGGTTTTTGCGCGGGATAAGTGATATATGTGTCCGTTTTGCAACGGATTGTATTCGCAGATCACGACGGCAATTTTCATTTTTGCTCCTTAAACTCTTTACAATACTTTTTATTAAGAGTATACTTTAATAAATCAATAAAACTTATGATTTGATTATATAACAGATAAAGTGAAAAATAAAGTGTTTTGGAGGATGAATGATGAGTAAAATTATCGACAGCATTATCGAAAAGGCAAAGAAACTCAGCAAGACCATAGTTTTGGCGGAGGGCGAAGAGCCGCGTACGGTAGAGGCGGCGCAGACGATAGTACGTAATAAGATCGCCAACGTAATTCTTCTTGCTGACGAAGCTAAGCTCAAAAGTATGTATCCCTATGCGGATTTTTCCGGAATAAAGATAGTCGACCCGCTCACGGCGGACGTCACGGATTATGCCGACACTCTGTATGAACTCAGAAAGGCAAAGGGTATGACGAGAGAAGTCGCCGAGCAGGAGATAAGGAAGTATCTCAACTTCGGCGCTATGATGATAAAGAAAGGCGACGCAGACGGTATGGTCGCAGGCGCGATAAACTCGACGGGCAACGTGTTGAGGTCGGGACTTACCATCGTCAAGACCAAGCCGGGTATAAAGACGGTATCGAGTTGTTTCTTGATGGCTTTTGAGGGTACGCCGTATAAGGCTCAGGATATTATGGTATTCGGCGATTGCGCGGTCAACATAGACCCGACGGCAGAGCAGCTTTCCGACATAGCTATATCATCGACTGCTACGGCGAGAGAGCTTGCAGGTATCGCAGAGCCGAAGGTGGCAATGCTTTCTTTCTCCACAAAGGGCAGCGCAAAGCACGCCTTTGTCGATAAGGTCGTGGAGGCTACCAAGCTTGTAAGAGAAAAAGCTCCCGATATAGAGGTCGACGGCGAATTGCAGGTCGACGCGGCTATCGTGCCTTCGGTGGGCAGATTGAAGGCTCCCGGCAGCGAAGTCGCAGGCAAAGCCAACGTGTTTATCTTCCCGGACCTTCAATCGGGCAATATAGGCTACAAGCTTACTCAGAGATTCAGCGGCGCGACTGCGATAGGGCCTATATGTCAGGGCTTTGCAAAACCTATCAACGATCTATCGAGAGGTTGCACCAGCGACGATATAGTCGCAGTTGTGGCTATCACCGCAGTCCAAGCAGGACAGGAGTGAGATAGGGAAGAAGTAATAGTGAATAGCGAAAAGGGAAAACGAATATAGAATAAGGGAAATAAGGAGAGAAATATGAAAATTTTGGTTGTCAATGCAGGAAGTTCTTCATTGAAATATCAACTCATAGAGATGACAAAAGAAGAGGTCATCTGCAAAGGCACTGTCGAGTGCATAGGAATAGAAGGTTCCAAGAATACCCACAAGGTAGACGGCAAAGCATACGTAGTCGAAAGACCGCTTGCCGACCATACTGACGCGTTCAATCTCGTAATGGAATGCCTTACTGATGCGCAATACGGCAGCATATCTTCGCCCGGCGAGATATCGGCGATAGGTCACAGGGTAGTGCATTCTGGCGAGGAGTTCACTCAATCGTCCTACGTCGACAAAGACGCTCTCAAAAAGCTTGAAGAGATAGCGCACCTTGCGCCGTTGCACAATCCTGCAAGTCTTGCGTGTCTCAAATCCTGTATGTCGATAGTCGACTGCCCCAACGTGGTAGTATTCGACACGGCTTTCCACAGCACTATGCCCGATAAGGCAAAGATGTACGCGATACCTTATGAGGATTATCAGGCTACAAAGATAAGGAAGTACGGCTTCCACGGCACGTCGCACAAGTTTGTATCGCAAGAGGCGATAAAGTATCTGCAATCGCAGGGCGCGCCTTGCGGCAAGATAGTCACCTGCCATCTCGGCAACGGCTCGTCTATTACAGCGGTCAAGGACGGCAAGTGCGTAGACACCTCGATGGGCATGACTCCTCTCGAAGGTCTGATAATGGGCACCAGATGCGGCAATATAGACGCGGCTGCGGTGATTATGCTGGCGCAGGCGAAGGGTATGTCGCTTGACGATATGAGCGGATATCTCAACAAGAAGAGCGGCTTTTTGGGCGTAAGCGGCGTAAGTTCGGATTTCAGAAAGCTTTGCGAGGCTGTCGACAACAACAATCAGAGGGCTAAGCTCGCCTATGATATGTTTGCATATCAGATAAGAAAGCTCATCGGCTCTTATGCCGTGGCTATGGGCGGACTTGACGCTGTTGTATTCACAGGCGGCATAGGCGAAAACGGCGCGCGCATTCGCAGATCAGTGTGCGAAGACATGGAATTTTTGGGCATCAAAGTTGACGATAAGCTCAACGAGGGCACGCCCGGCGGAAGCTTTGGCGACGTAAGCGCAAAGAATTCAAAAGTCAGAATACTCGTCATACCGACCAACGAAGAACTCGTTATTGCAAGAGAAACCAAAGAGATAGTAGAAAAACTATAAATAAAATGTCAAAACTTTTGCATTTCGTTTGACAAAGGCAAAAAAATCAACTATAATGCAATAGCAATAAATTTTACAGTATATAATGGAGGTGTTGGCAATGGCAGTACCAAAGGCGAAAACATCAAAACAAAGAAAGCATACACGTTCGGCAAATTGGAAGTTGACCGCTCCTAATCTTTCTGCATGTCCTCAATGTCATGAGTTGAAAGAGAATCACAGAGCTTGTCCCAACTGCGGATACTATGACGGCAGACTCGTTGTTGAGCAGAGCAAGAAAGACTAATAGTTTTGTAAATCAAAGACGGAGCTCAAAGCTCCGTTTTTTTTGCTAAAATAATTGTAAACCAATTTACTAATTTTGGTTGACAATCAAATTTATATCATATATAATGCAATACGAGAGGAGATCATGACACTCAAACAACAGATTTTACAAGTACTTGAAAACAACCGAGGTTTAGCTATGTCGGGTCAGCAGCTAGCCGATACTCTCAACGTGACTCGCGCGAGTGTGTGGAAGAGTATCAAGGCGCTGCAAGACGAGGGGTATAAGATAGTTGCTACCACCAACAGAGGTTACGTCTTAGAAGAGACCAACGACATACTCAGCGAGCAAAGCTTGCGCGCATGTCTGGGAGAAGAATATCGCGATGTCGATATATTCACGTTCAAGACGTCGCCGTCTACCAATGCCGAAGCAATGACTCGACTTATGAACGGCGGATTGACACACGGCACCCTTATCGTCGCTGACGAGCAGACGAAGGGCAGAGGGAGAATGGGCAAGAGTTTTTTCTCGCCCAAGAGCGGAATATACATGAGCGTATGTCTTTGCAAGAGCATTGAGCGAATGCAAGACGTGATGGTCATCACACCTGCGGCGGCTGTGGCGGTGAGATCTGCAATAGCCAAACTTACAGGCATTGACGCCAAGATTAAGTGGGTCAACGACATATATATTGATAAAAAGAAGGTATGCGGAATACTCACGCAGGCGGACATAGACTTTGAAAGCGGCAAGGCAGGCACGTTCATAGTAGGCATAGGCATCAATTTTGTCGAGCAGGATTTTCCCGACGAGATAAAGCAGAGAGCTTGCGCCTTGTTCCAAGGACAGCCTACGATTACCCGTTCCCAGCTCATAGGGGAGATATATCGCAATCTTATCAAATTGACTGACGATTTGACAGACAGGAGGTTTATGTTGAGTTACAAGCAGCATTCTCTCGTAATGAACAGGGAGATAAGTTATACATACAACGGAGAGGACAAGAGCGGCAAAGTCATAGATATTGACGGCGACGGCGGTCTTGTCGTGCAGGAAAACGGAGGGGGGATACGCAATCTTACTTGCGGAGAAATTTCTATTAGGAGCAGCGCAAATGAATGGATTTGACACAAAAGATCAAGAGGAGAATTTAAATAGTCCTCAAAATATGCAAGAGTGCGAGACGCACTCAAAAGACAATACGGACGGCATTTCTGCCGACAGCGCAGTACTTCCGGTCTTAGAAAGAGAAAAGGCTATTGAAGAACATGACAAGCGTCGCAAGTACGTGCTTGGCATAGCGACTTCGGGATTGTTTATCGCTTTGATGATAATAAGCGCGTTTATATCTATACCAATCGGAACTATAAAGATAACTTTGCAGTTTCTTGTCACCAACGTATGCTTTTTATTACTTGGCAAGAAATGGGGCGGCATATCGGTGCTTCTGTATCTGCTGCTGGGATTGTTCGGCTTGCCGATATTCAGCGACGGAGGCGGATTTGCTTACGTGCTCAAACCCTCGTTTGGATTTTTGATAGGTTTTCTCGTCGGCGGATTTGTAGCAGCTTGGTTTAGAGAAAAAGTAGGCAAGAATAATTTCGTGACGTATCTTATAGCTTCGCTTATAGATATGCTGATAATGGATATCATAGGCGTTGCCTACGGAGCAGGAATAATGTACGGATATATGCACTTGACGACGGGAGCTTGGGATTTCTTAATGGCTATGTTGATACCGTTTATTCCGCTTGATTTGGCGAAATGCGCTATCGGCTCGGCAATGTGTCCAAAGCTCAGCAAATACAGCAAACTTTAAAAAAGAGCACCGCAAGGTGCTTTTTTTGTTGTGACCTTTGTCAAATTTTTATCTCACGCATAGACAACTTGCGACAAGTGTGCTATAATTTTTTTAATACATAATAAGGATAGACGTCGACGATGAGATATGCTGAATTTTCCAACGGAACTAAGATAATAGACGGCGAGAGCGGACTTGCAGATCTGCATATATTGCTTTGCGGTCTTGGCGCGTCAAGGGTAATGATAGTCGGCGATAGGGAGCTTATTGACAGCGGATATCTCGAAAAAGTCAAAAAAGGCGTGTTGGACGGCGACAAGGTCGACATCGGCGCGGTATATCTCGGAGACGAGAGTTTGGGTGTCGACGACGTACTCAAAGATATGTATTTCGTCTATATGTCCAACGACTGCGACGGAATTATCGTGTGCGGCGGCGGAAGACTTATAGATTATGCTAAGTTGCTCAGACTTGCCGTCACCACTCAGGTCAAAGACGTCAGGAGTTTTTTCTCTTCATCGTCAGTGGGGCGCAAAGTTATCAACGTGCCGCTCATCACCGTGCCTGTCAAGTTTGGTATAGGCAACGGTTGCAACGCTATGGCGCTTTACTATGACAGAGAAAAGAAGCTGTCGCGCAATATATTCAACGATTTGCTTTCTCCCGACTACTGTATTATCGACGACAGTATGCTTATGCGTATGTCTAAGAGTTCGCTTGCATACGGCGTACTCAACGTGTTGGGAAGGGCTATCGACGGATTTGTCGCTATTCACCATGCAAGAGTTGGGATAATGATAAAAGAGGTCGACGTGTACGACATAGGCGAAGTGTTTTGCCGAGTTGTATTAACGAATTTCTTAGACAGAGCCAAGTCTTTGTTGGAGATAGGAGACAAAGACAGAATACTTAAAATGGCGCTTGACAGCGCGTATCTCGCCAAGGGACTCGACGTCAACGGAATGGGTATGATATATTCGCTGGCGCTTGCGATCAGCGACGTAAAAGGAATTGGCTTTGCCCGTTGTCTGCCCACGGCGATAAAGGCGTCGCTCGATTACAATTTGAGAGCATGTCCGGATAAATACGCTCAGGCTCTTTGGGCGTTTTTGGGGTGGGAAAAGTATTCTCAATATGACAAGGCTAAGAGGGCTGAGGGCTTTGTGCAGGCTGTCAAAGATTTTGTGGACGGCGTTTTGCAAAAATATATTCCCGACCACGTCGCGCCTCAGTTCACAGACGATGAAAGGCAGGAGATAGTCACCGCCATGGCATATGACCCTCATATGCTCAACAATCCGCGGCATTTTGATATATTTGCGATAAAGGCGGTGTTGAAATGAACAAACAGTATAATTTTGAGAGAGACGTCAAGTTTTTGACGGGCAGAGGAGCCTTGCGCAACGCAACTATAATAATGAGCAATATGGGGTGCAGAAAGGTGTTGCTGATATGCGACGAGGAGAGCAACTCTTCGGGAAAATATAAGAAGGTGCTGCGCAAGTTCAATCGAGAAGTCAATATCGTCGCCGAATATAAGAAGGTCAAAGAAATCGCCGCCTGCGAAGATTGCGAAAATGCGTTGAGGCTTTTTAAAGAGGGCGATTGCGACTCAATCATTGCCATTGGCGATAAGAGCGCGATATTCGTCGCAAAGGCTGTAAAGATAATGCTTAAAGACAACGTGTCGATAATGTCCAATTATCTTAGCTGCGCAGTCAATTCTATATCGTCGCTATTCCTGCCTCTGATAGTCATACCAACTTATCTGTCGTCGGGAGTGGAGACGAGCAATTACATAAGACTGAGCATGCAGGACGGCAAGATAATAGAACTCGATACTCCTTTTGCGCATACCAACGTAGTTGCGCTCGATCCTTGTCTTTGCGGCAAGTCAAGGGCAAAAGAGATAGCATCCTCCGGACTTTGCACGTTGGCTATGGCTATCACTTCGCTTTTGCGAAACGACGACGCCAACACCATGGTCAAGGTCTATGCGCTAAATGCTATAACGTTGCTCACAGACAATTTTAAAGAAAGCGTGATAAAAAAATACAGCGTCAAGCGCAGGTTTAAAATCGCTTTGGCTGCCATATTGGCAGGTTGCGCATATTGGCATTCTCCTCATATGGTGCTCACCAAGCTTACCAATGTGATATGCGACGTCAGCGGGGCAAATTTCAACGACGTATTCAATCTGTTGTTTGCCAAAGGCGTAATGGTCGTTGATTTGACAGCCGATTTTGATATGTATACGATCGTCAACTTGATAGGAGAGAACGAATACGTCGATCTCACCGGTGAGAAGAGCAGCGAGCAGATAATAAAAAATTCTGTCAAAAAGTATTATTCAGAACTTGGCAAGTACGTCAAGTATCCGCGTACGCTTGAAGATTTGGACGTGACTGACGAAATGCTGGGCAAGGTCATGGAGGATATGTCGGCGCAGTATGACGGAAAGTCTTTGGAATTGATAAAGAAGATAATCGGAAAGTAATATGAAAGATATAAAGGCTAAGATAAATTATCAAATTATGCTTGACAAATTGATAGCAGGCTTGGAGAATAGACCCAAGCTGCTATTGCATGCGTGTTGCGCGCCTTGCAGCAGCTATTGCATTGAATATCTTTGCCGTTATTTTGACGTGACAATATTTTATTACAATCCCAATATTTCCTCAAAGCAAGAGTTTGACAAGAGGTATGACGAGGTCAAAAGGCTTGTCAGAGAGATGTCTGTCGATATAGATATCGTATGTCCGCCGTACGATAGCGAAGAATTTCTTCAAGCCGTCAAAGGCTATGAAGATTGCAAAGAAGGCGGAGACAGATGCAGCATATGCTATGCTATCCGACTAAAAAAAGCTTGCGAATACGCAGAGCAAAACAACTTTGATTTTTATTGTTCCACCTTGTCTATAAGTCCTCATAAGGACGAACAGCGACTTAATCAAATAGGCGCCGCGCTCTGCAAAGATAAGCGAGTGCGCCATCTTCCCAATGATTTCAAAAAGAAGGGCGGTTATCTGCGCTCAATTGAGCTTTCAAAGCAGTATAACTTATACCGTCAGAATTTCTGCGGCTGTAAATTTTCACAGATAAAAGAGTAAAATGTTTTTAGGTGACAAAAAGGACGGAATACCGTCCTTAATTTTTAAAATGATTAGATTTCTCGACTACGCTCGAAGTGACATTACTTACGTAAAGTTGACGATTATAGGGAATAGGAGGTATTGGGAGAGTGAGCGTAGTTTGGCGTATTGCAAGTAAAACATGGTCATTTCGACCGAAACGCAGTGAAGCGGAGAAATCTCATCCTTATGAATATAAGAAACAATCGTCACCCGCCTAAGACGCATATGCTGGCTCGTATTTGCAACACACTTTCATTCTAATTTTAAAATTCAAAATACCCATTCTAAAAAATGTATACTTTTACTGACCTGTCAAGATTGCTTTTAAAATGCGCGCGAAATACACTTTATTTGTAAAAATACGCCTTTTCGCAGTAAATAAATAGCAAGTCAGTAAAAGTATACATTTTTTGTAACTTTTGATGTATTTCGTCAAGCGTATATTTGCAAATTTATATAGACAAAAAGGTTATTGAGGATAAGAGGTTTTGATCTATGATTAAAGACAAAAAGAGAATATTGACAGCGTTGACGTTGATTGTAATATCAGTCGTTGCGTTGACTTGTGCGGCGTTGACGTTTTCAGATATAAATCTAATTAGCAGTGAATCTGTCGGGAATATAGTTGACGGCGACATTAATATCAATCAACTAGGTTATGAAGTGAATTATCCTACTGTCGGTGATTACGGGCAGTTGAAGAGCGGAACTCAATATATATTTACAGACAGAAGCAAGGTCGATTCATTTAGAGCAGGGACAATTACTGACGATTTGGGGGATTTGACGAAAATAGAAGTTGACTCTTCCCAACCTCACGGCTCTCAAAAAAATCCTTACGTCATAGCTACTGTTGACGATTGGACGGTATTTACTCAAAAGATTGCAGTTGACTCAACTCATGGAAGCGGCAAATATTACGTTTTGACCAACGATTTGGATTTTGCAGGAAAGACTTTTTATCCCGCGACGTATTTTAAAGGCACGTTTTATGGAGCAGGAAGGGCTTTAAAGAATATCACTTGTGATAATTGGCTGTATTGGAACGGGTCGCAATACGTCAACATCGGCAATACCACCAATGCGGGTTTTGGAGTTTTTTGCAAAGCGGAAGACGCGACGATAACCGATTTGATAGTTTCAAACATAAATAATCTCAACGTACCTAATCTGGCAGCGCCGGACGTTGCGCAACACGGACCTATGCCGTCGGGATTGATAGGTATGGGGTACGGAACGGTAAACGTCCTGAATACGCACGTAGAGGGGCAAATAAGCTCTAATATAACATATTCGAATCATACCAGAGGCGCCGGAATTTTGGCAATGCAGAGAGGCAATGCCTTTATATACCGATGTTCTGCAGAAATGACCATGTCTTATAGTTCGGCTATGTCTATATTATTCGGTGGGATCATAGGACAAATCAATGCAAGTACCAGCAATAAGGGATATGTTTTAGATTGCGCTGCAAATATCGTAGCCAGCGGATCAGGCTCTTATAATCATACGGCAATAGCAATAGCTACGGCTTCGTCAAGTCCTCTTGCAATAGAAAATATGATTGGAAGCGCATATGTTACAACGACTTCTTTAAATGCAAACGGCGGCGGTCTCGGCGCAAGCAGAAACGATTTTTCCGTCAAAAATATGTACGTCGACTCTATGATAGGAAGCGATCAATCAAATCTGCAATCTTTGACGGCAATCGGAGGCGCAGGTACGTATCAAAGCGGTGTAAGTACTCTTTCTAATATACATCAGGTTAAAAGTACTGCGCAATATGCAACGATGTTGTCTGGCGCAAAGGATATTATCGCGCTTGTGCCAAGCGAGAGGGTAGAACATCCTTCTCTGGAATCCCTTAATGCGGCGGCGAAGGCAGAAGTAGGCAACCACTTTTCAGATAAAATTTGGGATGCCGATAAGATAGGCGGCTCTTATGACCCTGACAATACTCCCGTGCGAAATTATTTGATAACTAAGGTCTCCTTCAAAAATCTTTTGAGCGGAGATAATGAGGAAGGTATCGGTTTGTCTGCCGCAGATTATAGGAAGGGAGATACGTTGCCGACGCCAGAGGCAAGTCATATAAAGACAAATCACGTATTCAAAGGCTGGACAGACGACAAGAGCGGCGAAAGCAAGCCTTACACTACGCTTCCGGGGCATTTGTACGGCAACGAAACGCTTTATGCGGTTTGGGGGTTGCCGGAGAGCTATATTCAAGCTAATATAACGTCGTCGCTGTCTTCCGATAAAAATTTAATAGAATATGACAGCGTGGATAAGATTACTTTAACGGGCAACGCAACTCATACTGCGCCTTCAAGCGGCGGTATGACAAATCCCAGCATTAGGTATAAATTTATACATGACGGCAAGGACAAGTCAAGCAATAATTTCGGACAGTTGATCCTGTATAACGTAAAAGACAGCGGAGAATATACCTGTGAATTTAGGATAAAAGATTCCAACGAGCCTCTTTGGTATGAGGACGTTATGTGCGGCGATAGCGTAGACGTTGTAATAGAAAAGGGCAAATTGGAACATATGACGTTGTCTGATTTTAAAATATCAGAGGATACTCCTCCTTATTACGGCAAGACGCTTCAAGACGTAGATTTTTCTGTCAAGCTTATCAACAAAGCGGGAATCGAAGTCAAGCAGTCCGCCGCCGATTGGACGTCGCAGATAGGCACTGTAAAAAAAGGAGACAATAGCAGAGATATAATTATCAGGCCGTTGGATACCGATAATTATGAAGCTAGTTATCAAATGAAAGTAGAATTTCAATCTGTTTCGTTGATGATAGTGTTTGATTTGATACAGATAAGTCAGCAGATAAAAGTCGAAGTGGAATATGGCAGGACTTATTATGCGGGTGAGATAATAAATCTCTTTCAAATTGCATACTTAGAAGCGCTGTCAACTTGGGACCCGGATATATATCAGGACGTTGCTAAAAAAGCCCCTTACCTCAAAGTAAAAGGCAGCGATAAAGATCCCGCGCCTATTACGCCTGACGGCAACGGTTTGCCATTGTTTGACGGAGAATTTTATAAGATTAGCGAGCAGGGAACAATAGAGGTTACCTTTGAAGACGCTCCTTATAACGTTGCTTTCGACGCAGACAACGGCGGTGCAACGCAGGTGCCGCAACAAACTTTGAGTTATGGAGATTTTGTCAAAAAACCCGATGACCCGACGTATGGCACTCTTTTGTTTTTGGGTTGGTATTTTGATGCTCCCATCGTCGACGAAGACGGCAACGCCGCGACTGAGTGGAGGGCTTGGAGATTTACGTCCGAGGGGAGCGAGCCTGCCGATAGAGTGACGGGGAATATTACGTTGAAAGCGGAATGGCTTGAAGCAAACGCTTTGGAATCCATATCTGTCAAAGTCAATCCTACAAAAATATTAAAGCCCAATACCAAATTGACAGACGGCGATCTAATAGTCAAGGCAACTTATTCCGGAACGAAAGACGGCACGACGGTAAAGAGAGAAGTGACTTTGAAATGGAGCGATTATTCGTCGAATATCACGTATGCCACAAACGATAAGCTTTTGCACGTCGTCGACGGCGGATATAAAATCGTGGTGGGGTATGCTTTCAACGGCGGAGAAACAAAAACCGCAGAAGTAAATCTCAACGTAAAGCCGATAGTTGTCGACACAGGCAAACTTGTCTTTAAAGATAAAGTAATCATATGCACAGATGAGGAAAAGGTCGAAAAAATCGATCCCGTTCAAGGAGTAATGCCGGAAGGAATAAAAGGCGTATCGAGATACGTATATTACAAGAACGGTCAGGAAATAGACGAGAGCGAAGTAAAAGGTATCAACGACTTTGTCGTACATGCGATATTTGAAATGAAATCGGACGATTATTACGCCGAGCCGCTTGAAGCTACGTTGAGTATCCGCAGATCGTCGGCGCTTGCAAAACCGACTTATAAAGGCGGAGCGGTATACGACGGCACAGAGAAAAATATAGAAGACTATCTCGAAGGCTTTGACGAAGAGTATATGGAGCTTATAGGAGACGGTGTAAAGGCTACGCTTGCAGGCAAGTATTTTGTCAACGTCAGATTAAAAGATACGGCTGGTATAACGTGGGCAGACGGTACTACTGCCAATATAAAGATCGAATGGACGGTAGAGAAGTCAACGTTGATACCTAATTGGGACGAATGGGAGTTTGTCGGCGACGGCGTAAGCGGATTTGCTCCTGTGATATCAAATATTGCCGACGGCTTGGCAAGCGGAGACAGTATAGATTACGTCAATGACTTTACTTATAAGATTTTTGACGAGGACGGCAACGTGCTGGATGCAAGTCAAGTTGCGGAAGTCGGGTCGTACAGAATTGTTGCAACGATAAACGGCGATTTAAATAAAAATTATAAGCTGGACGAAGTCAGCAAAGAATGGTATTTTGTCGTAGTGCCTAAGAGCGGTATGACGATATTTACTGTGGAATGGGATGAGACTGAGTTCTTGTACGACGGCAAAGTGCATTATCCTAAGCCAACTGTAAAGGACAGAGACGGTAATATATTGACGGATAGCGAAGTTGATAATTTATTGAAATTCAGCGAAGGATATAAGACGCATAAAGATATAGGAACGTATACAGTCAAAGCAGCAGTGAAAGACAGTGACAGTTATTTTATAAGGTCGGGAAGCGTATGCAAATTCAAGATAGTGGACGAGAATGGGTATGCGCCTGATGAGGACGAAACAAATTCACCAAGCGGCGATATAGGCAGCGGAAACACACCGGGCGGCAACGGCGGAGCATTGGACGAGTTGTTGGAAAAGCTCAAAGGCATGCCTTTGTGGCAGCTGATAGCAAGCGGCATAAGCATATTGTTGATCATAATATTTATGAGCAAGGGCTTTGGGTATGCAAGCAAGGCAAAGCAGAGCAAGAAGATGGCTGAGAGCAAGTTTAAGACGTACTATGCCGGCGCATTCCTAGGATTGGCATTTAGCGGCTGGACGGCGATAGCTTGCGTACTGATGGGCTTGGCGGTATTGAGCTTGGTATTTATGATATTGGAGAAGAATAGATACAATAAGGCGTTGATAGCATTTGAAGAAGCCAAGGACGAATTTGAGCGCAACAGAGAAAACAGCCGACGTAATTATGACGACAACCGCAGAGAAGAGGAATACCGCCGTCGCGACGAAGATATGAAGGCAATGTTCATGCGCATGATGGGCGGCAATTTCGACGGAATGAATATGGGGCAGGGAATGCCCGTATATCAGCAAGGTATCGGCGCGGAAGATATACGCGGAATAGTCAGCGACACGGTCACAGCACTGCTGCCGGGTATGCAGCAAATGCTTCCTCAGCAGGCGTCGTTTAATGACGAAATCATGCAAAAACTTCTTGAAAAAGAAGAGAAGAACGACGAGACTATAAATAGGCTTATTGTGCAAAATGAGAGATTGATGCAACAGCTTGCAGAAAAACCTGCCGAGAAGGTAATAGAAAAAGAGGTCGTCGCAAGTAATGCCAATGACGAACTTATCAAAGTAATGATAGAAGAGCAAAGGGCAATGCGAGAGGTAATGCAAAGGCTTGCCGAGCAACCTGCGCAACAAGCGATAGTCCAACCGCAAGTAATAGAAAAGATAGTAGAGAAGCCCGTCGAGAAAATAGTAGAAAAAGAAGTACGGGTTGAGGTACCTGTCGAGACAGTCGTTGAGAAGGTAGTAGAAAAGCCTATTGTCATTTCGACCGAAGCCGTAGGCGAAGCGGAGAAATCTAAACAAGTTAAAAAAACGCCAGCGCCAAAGAAAGCGCCTGCTCCAAGGCTGACCTTAGAAGAGGCATATGCAAAACTCACCAAAGAGCAAAA
>CAJTVJ010000020.1:0-230 GCA_910579785.1 uncultured Christensenella sp.
GCCTTGGTGGGCCGTTACCTCACCAACTAGCTAATGCGACGCGAGTCCATCTCATACCAGGTTGCCCCTTTTACCCCTCTACCATGCGGTAGTGTGGTCTTATACCGTATTAACCGAAGTTTCCCTCGGGTATCCCGTTGTATGAGGCAGGTTACTCACGCGTTACTCACCCGTTCGCCACTAGGATATTGCTATCCCCGTTCGACTTGCATGTGTTAGGCATGCCTCCA
>CAJTVJ010000020.1:240-28786 GCA_910579785.1 uncultured Christensenella sp.
CAGCGTTCGTCCTGAGCCAGGATCAAACTCTCAAGTTCAATCTCTAACTCTTTCAAACAATTGACTTTTTAGCATTCTGTGTTTCATTCTGTACACTTTTTACTTCTTTTCTAATGTCTGAAATAGCTTCTTTTTCTTAATTTTCTCCAAATCAAGCTTACACTATTCCTTCCTCTTGTTTAGTTTTTAAGGTGCCTTCGCCGCCACTTCCCCGTGACAGCCTACTTATAATAGCACATCAAAAAATATGTGTCAACTACTTTTTCAACATTTTTAAAAAAATTTTTCTCTAATTTTACATCTGTATTTTAGCCAACAATTTTGTCTATCTTTTAGCGTCACACCTATTGCGACGCAGAAATTATTACCTACAACATATTGTATCTAATGTATATATTTAGCAATATTTGTCGCAATCTAAAATACCGCGCTGCGATAAAAAATTAACGCAACTTGCAATACTGCAATATTTGATAAGATTGATAAATTTCTTAATTTATTGCATATTTGATTATCAAAATATTAAGAGAAAGGATAAGATTTCTCCATTCCACTCCGTTGCAGTCGATATGACTTACAGTTTGACTAACTGTAAACAATCTTAGTCACCTCGACCAACGCGGAGAGGTCTAATCCTTTTATTTCAATTCGTTGAGATTTCTCCGCTTCACTGCGTTTCGGTCGAAATGACTTAAAGTTTGATTAGCTATAAGCAATATAGTCACCTCGACCAATACAAAGAAGGCTATTCAAATAAAAATTTTATTGTATAATATATTGATAAAATAATAATATATTATATATAGTATGTGATTTCTACATTCCACTATGTATCAGTCGAATTGACAGCACGTTGCTTGATAGATAAGAGGCAATATAACAGTTAATTTGAAAGCTCAAACGCCCACAATAAAGAAAATTTATAACCTTGGCATATTTCGCCCATATATAACATAAATATTTGTAGATATTATTTATTATTTTATATTAAAAATTTAAAAAAATGTATTTACATTATAGATTTTGATGTGCTATACTTGAATATGGTATAGACCAAACAATAATTTTTAACAAAGATAATTTGGAGGATAATTTTTATGTCAGAGGCAAAAACAACTCTCGATAACGCAAGTTCAAAGAGAAAGAAGGTGCTTATCACCGGCGCGTCGGGATCTATGGGAAGCCAAGTTCTCAAATGCGTGATGGGTACGGGAAAATTTGACTGCGTAATTCTTTTGAGAAAAAAGAGAGCAAACGAGGAATTGAGAGAGCGTCTTTTGAAGAAATATGCAAAAATCAAGACAGGCGGCAAATTGGAAGTATTATTCGGCGATCTGTCCAACAAAGCTGATTGCGAAAAAGTCGTTGCAATAAGTGATTATATACTTCACTGCGCGGCTATAATTCCGCCTATATCAGACCACAATCCTGTGGGTGCAGAAAAGACAAACTACTACGGTGCAAAGAATCTTATAGATTCTATAAAAGAGAGCCCCAGAGCAAACGAAATCAAATACGTACACATCGGCACAGTAGCCGAATACGGCAACCGTACTTGGCACCATCCTTGGGGACGCGTAGGCGATCCGCTCGTTCCTAGCGTATATGACTTCTATGCTATTACCAAGCTCAAAGCCGAGAGATATCTGCTTGAAGCAGAGCTCCCTAATTGGGTCGTATTGAGACAGTCAGGCGTGCTTCATGACAACCTCTTTAAAAATAATATGGCAGACGGACTTATGTTCCACACCTGCTGGAACGTGCCTATCGAGTGGGCTACCGCAAGAGACAGCGGACTTGCTCTTCAACACCTTGTCGAATATGACAGCGAAGGCACTTTGCCACAGTCTTTCTGGCAAAACATTTACAACATCGGCAACGGCGATAGCTGCCGTGTGACGGGTTATGAGACTCTTGACGCAGGCTTTGCTCTTATGGGCGCAAGACCGGAGCAATTCTTCAAACCAAATTGGTGCGCAGCTAGAAACTTCCACTGCTTCTGGTATTACGATTCAGACGTACTCGAAGATTACCTCCACTTCCGTACGGAAACGTGGCAGGACTTCTGGAAGAATATGGCAAAGCAAAATTGGTATTTCAAGTTTGGCGCAATATTGCCAAAGAGCTTCCTAAGCAAAGTTACTATTCAAAAATTATTTAAGAACTCCAATTCGCCGATGTTCTGGTACAACAACAATATCGACGGACGTATCAAAGCATTCTACGGATCGAGAGAAGAGTTTGAGAAAATCGGCACCGATTGGTCAAAATATCAACTCTTTTGCAGAAATCAAATCAAGGACGAGCAAGGTAATCTTGTCGACTATCAAGAAAGAAGAGATATCAAAAACGCTAAGAAGTATCTCCTCAGCCACGGTTATGACGAGAGCAAAGACGTCAGCGAACTCGACATTGACGATATGCGCCAAGCAGCTGAATTCAGAGGCGGAAGCGTCGTAAGCGAAAGCATGGAAAAAGGCAATCTCTATAAGAAGATCACTTGGAAGTGCCACAACGGACACGAATTTGAATCTTCTCCGTTTACCATAATCAAAGCAGGTCACTGGTGTCCTGAGTGTTGCACTCCTGCACCTTGGAACTTTGACGAACTGTCAAAGCACATACCTTTCTTTGCACAAGTATGGTACGACACGCACGACGAGAGCGAAAACAACTTCTTCCCTGCTGACTGCTATATGGACATCATAGAGAAAGAAAAAGAACTTGCTAAGAAAAAATAGAAAATAAATTTTAGAGGTATAGATATGGAAAATTACAAGAAGGGTCCATCCCAACAAAAACATGAATTTAAAAACGTATTTATCTGCGGCGGAACAGGTTTTTTGGGTTACTACTCTGCAAAAGAGTTTTTGAGACAGGGCGCAAACGTAGGCGTACTTGCTCTCCCCAACGAGCTTACGCTCTCTGCTGATTGGTGGCCGAAAGAGATCGACGTGCATTACGGCAGACTCTTTAATCTCAAACCTGGCGACACGTCTCCTACGGTGACAAAAGAAGAACTTACAGAGATGTTCAGCGGATACGACACGTTGGTATACGCAGTAGGTCCAGACGACAGAATGCACACTCCAAAGGGCGTGACAGGTTACGACTTCTTCCACGAATATCTTGTAGACAAAGTTATCCCTGTATTTGAAGCTGCAAAGGCGGCAGGTGTGAAGAAAGCTATTTTGCTCAACTCATACTTCGCTTACTTCGACAGAATTTGGCCTGAAAAGCATCTTGCCGACAGACACCCATATATCAAAGTAAGAGTAGAACAAGGCGAAGCTCTTATTAAGACGGGCGGCGGCGCAGAAGACGGCGGTATGGACGTAGTAGTACTTGAATTGCCTTACATCTTTGGAAGTATGCCAGGTCGTACTCCGCTTTGGAAGGAAGTCTTCCTTGACAGATTCGCAGGCATGCCGGCAATATTCTTCCCTAAGGGCGGCACGAATATGATACACGTCAACGGTATCGCAGAGTCAGTCGTTGCTGCTGCTTATTACGCTCAACACGGCGACAGATTGCCTATCGGCAACAAGGATTGGAAGTTCAAAGAAATGATCAACCTCATTATGGAGACTATCGGCTGCAAGAAGAGATATTTCGGCGTAGGCGCAGGCGTTGCTGCTCTCGGCGTAAAGATGACTGTCGTAAAGAAGTTGAAGAAAGACAACCAAGACAGCGGTCTCAACTACAACTACTTGATGCAGGATATACAATCCAAAGACCTCTTCTATGAAGACGACGTAAAGAAAGTTCAAGAATACTTGCACTATGACGAACTCGGTTATGACGGCGGCGGCACTATCGAAGAAGGTATCATTGCAACTGCTAAGGCTTGCTATCCTCACAGATTTGACGAGAACGGCAAACTTATCGAAAAGTGGCAAGGCGTCAACCCTGTAAGAAACGAAACCGCAGAAAACAACGTGTTTGTTAATAAAAAATAATTGCATAAATAATAATGTAAAAGAGGAAGGCTAAGGCTTTCCTCTTTTTATATTCATAAGGATGAGATTTCTCCATTCCACTACGTTTCAGTCGTAAGGAGCGAAGCGACGGCATAGCGAGCAAGCAGATGCGTCTCGTGCGAGCGTCAATGACGATTATATCTTATTTTCATAAGGATTAGATTTCTCCACTTCGGTCGAAATGACTTATATTTTGAATAGCTACAAGCAAAATTTAGTATTCTCTCAATACCTCATACAGGCAAAAGTAACTGATACTAAATTATTTATTTAACGCAGCATATCTAAGCAGTGCAATGACAGTTTTAGCGTCCCTTATGACGTTGTCATAGACCATTTGCAAAGCATCCTGCAATTTTATCTTTTTGAGATTGAGAAGCTCATGCTCGTCAAGACAAGCCTCGCCTTGCGTAAACGAATTGGCAATAAATATGTGTAGCGGCTCGTCTGTATACCCCGGGCTGGGATAGAATACTCCCAAATATATCAAGTCATTGGCTACTAGTCCCGTCTCTTCTCTAAGCTCTCTTACAGCGCAGTCATAAGGCTTTTCGCCAACCTCTAACTTGCCTGCCGGAATTTCTAAAAGCATTTCTCTATAAGGATATCTGAACTGCTCTACAAGATAGACATATCCGTCGCCGTCTACTGCAAGCACTCCGCAGCCGCCGTTGTGGCGCACGTACTCGCGCATGCTTTCGCTTCCGTCAGCCAACGATACTTCGTCGTTGTATAAATCAAGTATTCTGCCTTTGTATATCAAATTTTCTTTTTTGGTCTTTTCTACACAATTCATATATCGTCCTCTATTAAATATTTATTTTCCCCTATACTTTATATATTCTATCAAAGTCTTTATTGCCTTTATGATAAAAAGCAACCCAAGTCCGCCTAAGAATATCACCGCCACTCCGATAGGATTGAATACTTGAAAAAACCGACTTGCTGTCAGCTCTAAGCCGTTGGCATTATATGTTGTATATAATATCATATACGGAAAGCCAAAAAATACTGCGCCGACCAAAAATGGCAGTACTACATCTTTTAAAATCGGAATAAAGTCTAATATACCGCATATAGCAGCCACTCCGCCTATAATAAAAAATATACCCAAAATTATCGGAACAGATTGACTGACCAGATAGTGCATTACTATTAAACCTGCCCCTAGAATGATTGCCAATGAGACAAACGCAATCGGCAAAATGATATCTCTCGCGCTCTTTGTCGTCTGTATCACAAACTTTTTATAAGGACGCTCAACGACAAGCTTATCTCCGAAAATCTTTTGCAACCGTATAATCATATACCGCTGACAAGGTATCTTTACTTTTGCAAATTTTACAACTCCGTTGACAGCATAGAAAGCCATGTGATATCCCTTTTTATTGTTGATAAAACTCAATCTGACCTTCTCTACCATATGGATATCATATACCTCGACGATACCCAAATTTGTAATGACAAGCCAATCTTGATAAATCTGTATCGCATTCCTTTTATTCTCGACGATACTTACCATTTCTTGCTTATTCTCTTTCTTGCCTATCAGCCTCTTTAAAAGCTTACTCCATACTCCGCCGAATGAGGAAAATACTATCAGCGAAATCACAAAAAGCGTGATGAATCCGCCTATATTCATACCTATTGACGCCAAAAACCCATGCCTTACGATATTAAAAATCAAACTTGCAACAAACCATATTACAAGCATAACAATAATCAAAGAAAAATAATAAAATACGGGATTTCTAAACACGGCTTTAAGTCTTTGTTGTGACGCGCCGTACATACCCAAAGAATCGTCATATTCATACAACAATCTTCCGTAGTCACTCAGCTCACAACCCAATCTAAACGTGTCCATGTCTTACTCCTTATTTTATTATTCACGCAATGCGGATATGCCGCAGAGTACATACTGCGCGTTGTTACTTTCTTCTTTTTATTTTGTGACCGTACAAAATATATTGCGCAATTACTTTAAACGACGTATATATCAACAGCAAACCTATAAGCGCGAAGATAAATGCCGTGCAAGTATAAACCGAAAACGTAGTAAACATCTGTAAGTTGACGGCATAACCATACTGCTGCGATATAGTGGCTACCAGCCAAAATGGGAAAACAACGAAGCAACAGCCAAACCAAAAAGGAACTAGTATCTCTTTGACAAACGGTATAAAAGAATATACTCCCATGACTCCCAACGCTCCGAAACATATAAAAAATGCTCCTAAATAAATCGGCACGTCGGCCACCTTATGATTGTGCATATAAATAAGACCTATCCCCATACCTATCGGCAACAGCGTAAAGAACGTAAGCCCTATCATTGCAGGCAACGACATCGGCGAGTCAGCCGACTTAATATTGCTCATTATCGAACTGCGAGAATAAGTTGCCATTATGTTTTTATTGACGAATATCTCATCTAAATTATTTACCGTAGCAACGCTTTGGGGTATATCTATATAAAACCTGACTACCTCATTTTGATAAGACGTAAATACAATGTCGCTTCTCCAAGTCACCGAAATATATTTGATTTGTGAAAGATCATACACCTTGACGTCTCTGCCCTTTGTAATTACAATATAATCTTCATATATCCGAAAAGAATTCTCTTCATTATTTTTATTACGAGCTCCTGAGCTCTTTAACAATTTGTTCATTACTTTTATCAATAACGCAAAGAAAAATATTGGAATAAGTCCCGACAAATTTAAAAAAATCATCAAAACTCTAACCTCTCCATTAAAACTGCACGATTTGACAATACTAGCAATAAACCAAGATATGATAAAAAGTACAACAAAGACACAAATATAAAACCATGGCGTTCTGATAAGCGTCTTTAATTTTTGTTTTGATACGTACATTATCGACTTGCCATCGTCATACTCAAACAACAACTTGCCGTAATCTGTCAGTTCATATCCCAATAAAAAACTCTTGCCGTCCATCAACTTTCTCCTCGCTTAGTTATATATTATTATATAGTACCGCATTATATTTGACAAGCATAAATATATTTTATTATTGTACATATAACGAAAATAATTATATTGCGACGCAATACAAAAGGGACGCAACTTTCGTTGCGTCCCTTACGTCATTTTAAGTTGTTGTCAAAGTCTGTCTTCAAGTTCAGAAACAACTTGTTTATAGACCTTGTCGACCTTGGTTATCTGCGTCTCGTCGCCAAACAAATTGAGCTGTTGAAGTCTGGTTACGTCGCTGCTGAGTTCTTCGTTGAGCAACTTCTTCAATGCTTCTTCTATCGTGCTCTTCTCAACTACGATATTCTTGATTTGAGTCTTAATGTCATTGTCATCTTCGTCTTTTTCATACTCAAACTTAACCGAATACTCGCTGATATAGTCCGTACCTTTAATATAGAAAGTCTTGTCTACCTCTTTGTTATCCTCAGTGACTTTCTCTACCTGCTCGCTTATACTGCCAAGCGTTTCGTCGACCGGCTTGCTTGCAAGCATTACTACGTGGATACCGAATTCATTGACGATAAATGAAAGCTCGGCACCGCTCTCGGTGACCAACGTAAATACGTTGGCTTCAAGCTCGTCTTTACCCTTGCCGACTGACGACTTCATATTTTGCTTATATATCGTATATGCGCCGTTGCCTGATTTGAGAATCTCCGTCGTGCCTGCGTATACTACGGTTCCCGTCTCAGCGTTGTCTTTGCTGTAATCTTTGATTGCGGTTGCGCCTACACCCGCGCTTGCCAAAGCTCTTGCAAGCACCGTGTATTCTTCAACATATGACGTCTCTTCGCCTTCGGGAGTCACTGCATATACGTCGTTTTTGAACATACCGCTGTCGTCGTTGGCAAGATTCAACCAATCGTTGAAAGCTTCTTGCGCCGCATTTTGCTTGATGAGATATTTCTCAATATCGCTCATATTATTGTCATTAGCCCAATTCAAAGCTCTGTCTGTCTTTGCCTTTATGTCGTTTGCCATTGCGGCAAGCACTGTCATATAATTGACTGACGGATTGGCATACACGTTTTCTTTATCCTTTATAGAAGCGTCTGTATAAGCGTCTTTGAGTTCGTCCTCGTCTGCGTCGTAATCAGGATTGGATACGTTGACTTCAATGCCGAGGCGAGCGAACACTTCAAACTGCATATCTTCATATTCGGCAGGAACTACGCCTGTGGCGAATATCTCGCGCAATACCTTGATAAAGTCCTCGCTGTGCGAATTGAGATTGGCAAGATTTGTTATAGCACTCTTCTGCGCGTCGGAGAATGAAAGCAAAAGACTCTTTACCTGCAAATAATCTTTGCTTGGTGCGGCATATGCAAAAGTCTTGTTGCCGACAGCAGTGTTGTATGCAGAACTGTCTTTATAACTCTCTATCGCGCTGTCAACAAGTCTTTTATATCTTGCGTCAAAATCGTCGTTGACTTCTTGAATTATCTTTTCGGTCTCTCCGATGTGATCCGTATATTTCTCAACGATATAACTCTGAATCTGCTGAACGAGGAAGTATTCGTAATCTACGAATTGATCTTTCATTCTGTCTTCCAAAGTTTTGAGAGCGTTTCTCTTTATCTTCTTAGCTTCGTCGTCGCTCTCGTTTCTGATGATGGTATTGACGTACTTGGTGAAATAAGCATTCTCAATAGAAGAAGCATCCATATTCAATTCGTAAAGGTCTGCAAAATAGTTGACGACGTTCTCTTCCGTCTTTATCGACTCGTTGAGTTCATACTCGTCATCCTCTTCGCTGTTGGCGCTCTCCTTCTTTTCGCGAGCTGCCAAGAGGTCTTTGTCGTCTACTTTATCCTCATCTTCTTCTCCGCTTGAAGTCTCGCCGTTGTTTTTGTCGGCTTCTTTTTCATTCTCTTCGATAAGACTTTGCCACTGCTCGTCCAAAGACTTATTGACAAGTTCGATACAGTGTCTCAACTCGTCGATTGTCACAAATGCTCTGTAAGCTGCAAGCATATTGTTGCGGTCTTTATTCTTAAAATCATTCCATGCGCCAAGAGAAGCGTATGCAAAATCCTGCGGTACAAGTTTGTTGTTATATACGTATTCCTGAGCATACAAAAGCAACAGTTTCTGTCTTGCCACCGAATTAAAACAATACTCAACGATTTCGTCTGCCGTCCAGCCGTTTTGCATGAAATATGCTGCATATACGTTGACTTGCGTATTGACTTCTCCCTTAAATACTTCGGCTGTCAAAGTACTGCCGTCATTAGTCTTGTAGCTGACGTTGGCAACAACTTGGTGATAATCCCTGTCCTCATTCGTAGAAAAAAGAGAACAGCCCGTGAAGAACATGGATATCAACACAACTGTAAGCGCCAACGCTACGATTTTCTTCTTCATATACAACTCCTCTATATAGGTATGTTATTATAATAAAATATTACGCATATTCTATTATACACAAACATTATTGGCTTGTAAACTTTTTATCAAAAACTTTTGCCGCAATTTAGTAAAAATTTCTTAAATGCTTGCAGTTTTTCTCCGATAGGCCTCATTTTGCACTCAAAGAGCAACTTCGGGCAGTCTTCGTAAGTCAACTCGACTTCATCTTGCATCTGCAAGATTGAGCTCATTATCCTCTCGTTCTTATAACATTCTCCGCTTGCAAATGTCATAGACGCGGTATTTTGCGTGATATCTATCTGCTTGACGCCAATCTCTGCCGCCAAGTTGCGGATAAGACTCATTTCAAAGAGATAGCGGCAGCACGTCGGCATAGGTCCAAACCCCTCTTCAACTCCGCGGATAAGGGCTTCAAGCTCACTCTCGCCGGTTATATCGAGAGCCTTGCGGTAAAGCCTCATTCTCATATCCTCGTCGGCGACGTATTCTTTGTCGATATATGCGCCGAAAGTCTGATTTATCTTAACCTCTGCCGCCTTGTTTTGATATACGCCCTGCAATTCGTCGACAGTCTGTTTCAAAAGCTTGCAATACATATCGTAGCCGACCTTCTCGATATGACCGTGCTGTTCTTTGCCTAGTATGTTGCCTGCGCCGCGTATCTCCAAATCGCGCATAGCTATTTTAAAGCCGCTGCCCAGCTGAGTATAATCAAGAATTGCAGACAGCCTCTTGCTTGCGTCGGAAGTCAGCACGCAGTCGGGTTCGACAGTAAAATAAGTGTATGCGATACGGTTGCTTCTGCCCACGCGCCCTCTCAGCTGATACATCTGCGAAAGTCCCAATCTGTTGGCGTCGCATACGATAAGCGTATTGGCGTCGGGGATGTCGATACCGTTTTCGATTATAGTAGTGCTGACAAGCACGTCGTATTCTTTTGAATAAAATCTGCCTATCTTGTCTTCAAGCTGCTGCGCGCTCATCTGACCGTGGGCAAAGTCAACTCTCGCCTCAGGCACAAGCGCCGATATCCTGCGAGTAAAGCTCTCAATGCCCTGCACTCTGTTGTAAAGTATAAAGACCTGTCCGCCTCTTGCAAGTTCTCTATTGACAGAATCGGTGATAAGTCCGTCGCTTAGTTCGCATACGTAAGTCTGCACTGGCAGTCTGTCGAGCGGCGGAGTCTCCAACACACTTATGTCGCGTATGCCCGTCATAGCCATATTAAGCGTGCGCGGTATCGGCGTAGCCGACATAGTCAGCACGTTGACGTTGTTTTTGAGAAGTTTAAGTTTCTCCTTATGCTCGACTCCGAAGCGCTGTTCCTCGTCAAGCACGATAAGCCCGAGGTCGTGGAATTTGACGTCCTGCGACAGCATTCTGTGCGTACCCACCGCAAAGAGGCTCTTGCCTATCGCAAGTCTGTTGAGTGCGTCGTCTATCTCCTTTTGCGATTGCAGCCTGCTGATAAGTTCTACCTCTATGCCGAATTCTTTAAATCTCTCCACCGCCGTGTTGTAATGCTGACGGGCAAGTATAGTGGTAGGACACAATATCACCGCCTGCTTATTGTGGCATATCGTCTTGAATATCGCCCTCAACGCGACTTCCGTCTTGCCGTACCCAACGTCTCCGCAAAGAAGCCTGTCCATTATCACGCCCCTCTGCATATCCGACTTTATGTCGGCGACGGCTTTGACTTGGTCGTCTGTGGGAACATGCTCAAATGCGTCTTCAAATTCTTTTTGCAGATAATCGTCGTCGGAGTATTTATATCCCACCTTGTTCTGTCTTTTTGAATAAAGCTCCAAAAGGTTTATAGCCATCTGCTTTATAGAAGCCTTGACGCTTTGTTTCAGTCTCTCGAATTCCTTGCCGCCGATAGCCGAAAGTCTAGGCTCTCTGTCGCTGCCGTTGTAGCCGCTGAGCCTGTCAAGTTTGTCGGTAGGAACGTAAAGTATCTCTTTATTTTTATATTCTACAACGACGTACTCGTTGGTGAGATTGCCCGTGGTGACGAATTTAGTACCGAGACATCTGCCTATGCCGTGCACCTCATGCACGACGTAGTCGCCCACCTTAGGCATGGTAAATACTTGCGCCGCCTTCTTTTCTTTCTTTCGGCTGACGCGCGAAATATCCTCTCTGCCTATCACCGCGACCTTGGCTTTGGTATATACAAATCCATTGGATATCTCTCTTGTGAGTATGAAGATACCTGCACGTCTGCCGTCTATGTCGTTTGCGACGCTGCACCCCACTTCTTCATCCATCAAATTATTTCTCAGCGACTGCGCCGACGACTCGTCGCCCATACAGATCACGGTGGTGTATCCCGACTTGTCAAACGCCCTCAAATCATTGAACAATGCGTCGTAATGCACGGTATAGTTGCTCAAAGCGTGACACGACACGTTGATTATCTCCTGCGGAGAGAATATAGGATTGGTGGAAGTGAGAAAACTGAACCCCACTTTCTGAACGCCGCCGAGTTTCTCCATCACGCCGTCGACGTCGAATATAGACTTGATATGTTCTTTGAGCGCGTCGCCCGTTTTAGCAAGCTCCCTTACTCTGCCGCAATGCTCTTTGACGTAAAGACTCAGTTGCTCGTGCGCCAGCCCGGGATCGTCGAATACCACCGCCGAATCATTGGGCAAAAAGTCGAATATACTGCACATGCTCTCCTTGACAAAAGGCAAAAGCCACTGCATTTGCTGAGTACATACGCTTGATACGCACATATCGTTGAAAATCCCGTACGCCTTTTCCGCTATCTCAGACGGCAATCTGTCTATCGCACGCCGCGCTCTGTCAAGTCCGCCGTCAATGACTTTCTCGCTCAAAAGCAAGTCGTTGTCGGGCATAAGGTGGACTTCGTCAAGCTCTCTTATGCTCATAAGAGTGTCGGGCGCAAATTCCTTGATACTCTCCACTTCGTCGTCAAAAAAACTTATACGCACCGGCATATCCCTATGCGGCGGAAAAATGCTGATAATATCTCCGGCAACGCAGAAAGTACTCTTTTCGTCGACGCCCTCTTCTCGCGAATACCCCATCAGCGCAAGTCTGTCGATAAGCGAATACATGTCAAAGCTCTCGCCCTTTTTGATATTTACCACGCTTGCTTTGACGGCAGACTTTGTCGGCAGATATTGAGCGAGTGCCTGAGGAGAAATTATAAGACAGTCAAGCTTGTTTTGCGCAAGCTTAAAAAGCGCGTCAATGCGCTGGGAAAGTATCGTCTTTTGATAGGTCTTGCGGGATAAAAGTATCTCCTCATTGGCAGGCAGATACGCGACCTTTTCTCCGTAAAAGTCCTTGAATTTATTGAGAAGAGAAGCCGCTCTGAAAGAATCCTTGGCAACGAACAAAACGAATTTGTCAAGATGTGAAGATATGTGTATCTTTTCTCCTTCGCCTGCGGAAAAGACCATGACATCGCGCCCCTCCCGAACTTTGCTGTGCAGGTTGGTCAAGTCGTCGTCTAGATTATACAGTTGAAGAAGTTTATCTAAATTCATAATATTTTGCGAGGTCATATAGACGTCGCTTTGCAGTTAAAATACGCCGCATGATTTTATCAAGCGAGTTTGCCGTTGAGCTTTCGCATAAGCGCGTCGATATCCCTATCGACAATATATTGCCATATACCGTCGGCCACCTTGTCGAATACTTTATCCAATACGGCATGTTTTTCCTTTCCCACTTTGGAAAGCACGTAGTCTTTGAGGTCTCTGTTGCCTCTTTCGTCGCCCACGCCTATACGCACTCTCGGTATCGCCGTGGTGCCGCATTGCGCGACGATGTCTTTCATACCGTTGTGACTGCCGCCCGATCCCTCTTTGCGCACTCTGACATTGCCGAGCGGCAAGTCTATGTCGTCGTATATTATCAACACGCCCTCAAAAGGTATCTTATTGGAATTGGCAAGCATCTTGACGCTGACGCCCGACAAGTTCATATAAGTCTGAGGTTTTGCGATTATATGCTTTTCTCCGCCGATATACTGCACGCAGTACTCCGCCTCGCATCCCTTTTTGTCAAGCCTGGCACCCAGCTTATCAAGCAAGACGTCCACCGTCATAAAACCCATATTATGTACGGTGTCTTCATATTTCTTTCCCGGATTGCCAAGTCCCACTATCAACATACTTACCTCTTTCAGCCTTATACGGCATTGATATAAATCAAAGTTGCTTTGATATTAAATAACATTATCTGCTGAATGTCAAACGATTTGCATACTTTTATTGCTTTTGCTTCTTTTCCTGCCTTTTCCGCTTGAAATATTCGCTGAGCAGCGCGCCGCACTCCTCTTGCAATATTCCTCCCTCTACGTACGGGCGGTGGTTGAATCTTGTGTCTTGCAGCAAATTATACAGACTGCCAACGCATCCTGCCTTGGGGTCGTATGCGCCAAAGTATACTCCGCGTATTCTAGAATTGATAAGCGCGCCTGCGCACATTGCGCAAGGCTCCAACGTCACGAAGATGTCGCACTCATTCAAATGCCAATCGCCGACAGCCTTGCACGCACTGTCTATCGCGACTATCTCCGCATGATAATTACTGCACGCCTTCTCCTCTTTGAGATTGTACGCGCTAGCTATTATCTTGCCGTCTTTGACGATGACTGCCCCGATAGGCACCTCGTCATACTCCTCGCCTTTTAACGCGCATTTTATCGCGGCTTTCATATACTTTTGTTTTTCATCATCCGTCATAATTATATTTTAGCATAAATTGAGAGATTTGCCAACAATTAAAAAAAAAATTACATATAACTCTTATCTTGACAAATACCGTACTCAAATAACTCAAACAACGACGTCTATCACAAAACTCAACTCATTTGCATACTGTAAAGTATGTATACCCTTGATAATTTACAAAACGACCTTGACATACTTGCCTCGCAAGGAGCGCAAGTATTCGACATCGGCTACACTCTTCTCGGCAGACCGATACCCTGCATATTCAAAGGCTCTAAGACGGGCGGACAGACGCTGCTGCATGCGTCCATACATGCGAGAGAATGGGTGACGACGCCTCTTGTCATAGAGATGATGAAGAATTATGACGGACCTTACGGCGTATGGTGCGTGCCTATGGTGAATATCGACGGCGTATTGCTTGTCCAGCAAGGCGTAGGCTCCGTGCCCGACAAATATCTTCAAGACTTTCTGCTGGACGTCAACGGCGGCAGCTCAGACTTTTCGCTTTGGAAAGCCAATGCGCGCGCAGTAGACCTCAACGTCAACTTCAACGCCCGTTGGGGCGAGGGAGCGCAAAACGTATTCTCCCCTGCGCCGGCAAATTACGTCGGCACAAAACCCTTTTCCGAAGACGAAAATATCGCGCTGAGAAGTCTTACGGAAAGAGTAAAGCCCTCCGTCACGTTGAGCTATCATGCAAAGGGCGAAGTGATATACAAGGGCTTTGGTTGCGTAGACCCCAATATCCAATGCGCGCAGAGAATCTCCGACGCCACAGGATATCCGCTGTATGATTCATACGGCAGCGCGGGAGGATATAAAGATTGGTACGTAGCCACCTTTCAAAAACTCGGGCTTACGATAGAAGTCGGCGGCGATGACGTGCCGTATGACAAACTCATAGATTATCTACCGCAGATATATCAACAAAACAAAGACGTATTGAATATTGCCACGCAATGCGCGCAATAGCAATCGACAAAAAGACGGTCCGAAAGCTCGGACCGCCTTTTTTATAAGGGGGAACATCGGTCATATACCGATAGAGAAAAAGGCTTTATTTTTCGTTTGCCGTATACTGCTCGGCAAAATTTATCGACGCGCAAGCTATTGAGCCTGGCTGAACTGACTGTTGTATAGGTCGGCATAGAAGCCATTTTGGCTCAAAAGCTCGTCGTGATTTCCGCTCTCGATTATGTCGCCGTCTTTCATGACAAGTATCAAGTCGGCATTCTTTATCGTCGAAAGCCTGTGCGCTATTACAAAAGACGTGCGGTCTTTCATAAGTTCGTCCATCGCGCTTTGTATCTTCTGCTCTGTGCGCGTGTCCACCGAACTCGTCGCTTCGTCGAGTATCAGCATAGGCTTGTCGGCAATCATTGCCCTGGCTATCGTAAGCTGCTGCTTCTGACCTTGCGAAAGACTTATCGTATCGCCAAGCACGGTGTCGTAACCGTTTGGCAAAGTGTGTACGAAGTGGTCGAGACCTACGGCGCGGCACGCCTCCTCCAAAGCCTCGTCGCTGACGTGAGTCGCATTGTAGACAAGATTTTCTCTCACGCTGCCCTCAAAGAGCCAAGTGTCTTGCAATACCATACAGAACTGCTTTCTGAGTTCGCTTCTCGACATCTTGCCGATAGACACTCCGTCAATGCGTATGTCGCCGTCCTTTATCTCGTTGAATCTCATAAGCAGATTGACCATAGTCGTCTTGCCTGCGCCGGTGGGACCTACGATAGCTATCTTCTGCCCAGGCATGGCGACGGCGGAAAAGTCCTTGATTATTATCCTGTCGCTGTCTTCATAGCCGAACTTGACGTGATCGAATTCCACCTTGCCCTTAATATCGCAAAACTCGAATATCTTGTCGCTCTCGTCCTCCATCTCTTCCGCTTCCAAAAATTCAAATACCCTTTCGCCTGCGGCTGCCGCCGACTGCAAAGACTGAACTGACTGCGCCATTTGCGACAGCGGCTGAGTGAAATAACGCACGTACATAGTAAAGGCGATTATCGTACCGAAAGATATCTTGCCCTTCAATGCGAGCGCCGCGCCGACTACGCATACCGCGACGTATCCCAGATTGCCGATAAATGTCATCAGCGGCATCATCATTCCCGACATACACTGCGCCCTAAATCCGCTTTTTTGCAACTCTGCATTCATTCTGTCAAATTCCGCCTGCGACTTCTCTTCGCCGTTGTATGCCTTGACGACTGTATGTCCGGCATATATCTCCTCAATATGTCCGTTGAGCTCGCCGAGATGTTTTTGCTGACGGATAAAATATTTTTGCGAACGGGATGTTATCAACGACATAAGCAAGAATCCTATCACCGTCGCGCCTATCGCGGTCAACGCCAAAATCCAATTCGTGACAAACATCATTATCAAAGAGCCCAAGAAAAGCGTCACTGCCGACACCAACGTGCTTATGCTTTGATTGAGCGACTGACCTACGGTGTCCACGTCGTTGGTCACTCTCGACAGCACGTCGCCCGTGCTGGTCTTGTTGTAATACCACATCGGCAGATTGTTGATCTTCTTTGATATGCCGCTGCGCAGTCCCTGCGACACTCTCTGCGTCGTCGTCGCCATTATCCACCCCTGCAATGACGACAGCACGAGACTTGCCGCATACATTATTATCAACGTCGTGCCTATCTCCGCCACTGCTGACATGTCTATGCCGCCTATCAATCCTTTTTGCAGTATGTCGGTAAGGTCGGATATCTTGTTGGGTCCTATCAGTGTAAGCACCGTGCCTGCTATCGCGCAGATTATCGCCACCGCCAACACCGCATAATACTTCTTGCAATTTCTTATTATCTTTACCCAAGTGCCTTTAAAGTCCTTGGCTCTTCCTGCGTTTACGTTTTTATCTCCGTGCATTATTCAAGTTCCTCCTTAGACATTTGGGAATATGCGATACGTCTGTAAGTTTCGCAGCTTTGCATCAATTCGCCGTGTTTGCCCTGACCTACTATCCTGCCGTCTTCAAGCACTAATATCCTGTCGGCGTCACGTATTGTGCCTATTCTCTGCGCGACTATGATCCTAGTGGAATCCTTGCACTCCCTGTCCAGCGCGCTTCGCAGCGTCTTATCCGTCTTGTAGTCAAGCGCAGAAAAAGAATCGTCAAATATCAATATCTCAGGCTTTCTGGCGACAGCTCTTGCGATAGACAGTCTCTGCTTTTGACCGCCCGAGAGGTTTGATCCGCCTTGCGCGACGTACGAATCAACTCCGTCCTTCTTCTGCGATACGAATTCGCTCGCCTGCGCAGTGTCGATGGATTTTGCAATATCATCTTGCGATATCTCTC
Organism: uncultured Christensenella sp.; assembly: GCA_910579785.1. GTDB lineage: Bacteria > Bacillota > Clostridia > Christensenellales > UBA3700 > RACS-045. Next base: position 17,639 of record CAJTVJ010000020.1, read on the forward strand.
TTTTGCAATCGCCGAACGCGACGTTGGAGGCTATCGTACCTGAAAACAGCGTCGCCTTTTGCGATATATATCCTATCTTATCTCTCAGCGAAGACTGTCTGTATTCCCTTACGTCTCTGCCGTCGACAAGCACCTGTCCCTGTCCCGCGTCATAAAACCTCGGAATGAGATTTATCACAGTGCTTTTGCCGCAGCCCGTCGCTCCGATAAGCGCGACCGTCTCGCCCTTGCTCGCCTTAAAAGATATGCCCTCTATCGCGTTGTATCCTGCGTCGGGATATGCAAAACTCACGTCCTTAAATTCCACCTCTCCGACCATGCCGTCCAGCCCCTCGTCCTCGCTGCCGTCGGCTATCGCGACTTGCGTACTCAACACTTCATTGATACGCTTGGCGGCTACCTGAGCTCTCGGCATTAGAATGAATATCATGACCAGCATCATAAACGCCATCAGCACTTGCACCGCATATTGCAAAAATACCACCATATCGGAAAATATCTCTATTTTGTCAAGCAAATTCGCGCCGTTGAGTATCGCCGCGCCTATCCAATATATCGCAAGCGATAAGCCGCTGAGTATCAACTGTATGCCGGGCATCAAAAACGACATCACCCTGCCCGTGAATATGCCGGTGTTGGTAAGCACGTCGTTGGCGGTCTTAAACTTATCCTCTTGATACTTCTCGGCATTGTATGCCCTGACCACTCTTATGCCCGTGAGATTCTCTCTCGTCACGCGGTTGACGTCGTCGGTGAGCTCTTGCATCTTTTTGAATTTGGGCAGCGCAAGCGCGGAACATACCCCCACAAGTACAAGCAATACGACCACGCTTATGCCTGTCGCAAGCGTCCACTGCCAGCTTCCGCCCGATATCTTGCATATCGCCCATATCGCGGTGATAGGCGCCTTTACTATAAATTGAAGTCCCAGCACAAGCAGCATCTGCACTTGCGTGACGTCGTTTGTCGACCTTGTGATAAGACTCGACGTGGAGAACCGCCCTATCTCGCTCATCGAAAAACTCTGCACTTTGCCAAATAAGTCTCTCCTCAACGTCGCGCCGAAACCGCTGGCTATTCGCGACGATATAAGCGCGACCGCCACCGAAAACGCCAAGCTAGCAAAAGCAAACGCAAGCATCTTAGCGCCTGCTATCCACACGTCTTTCATCGCGCTGCCGGGAGTCTGAACAAGTTTGGTTATCTCCGCCATATACTCCGGCATCGTCATATCGCACCATACTATAAGCACGATAAAGACTATCGCCAAAAGGATATAAACGACTTCTTTTGATTTTAGTTTGCCAAATAATTTTAACATCTATCGCTCCTTTTTCTGCAATCGTCCAATAGGCAAGTATTAGGTTTATACGTTATTCCTATACTTATAATCTATTTAACGATTACTTTGCATAATCTTTGCATAAATTTTACTAACCTGGTTAGATATTATTTCAAAATAAAACAGACTTTGCACAATTCGCTTCTGTCCGCTCTATTTTTTGCTTTTGAGAAATTCCGACAGTTCAGGTCTAACCTCATCTGCTACTCTTCTTATCTCTTCGCCCGTCTCTATATAAGTCTTTATCTTGTCCATACCCAACGCGTCTATCACTCTTGATAGGTGCAACGATATCAGTCCGCGAAGTTCGTCAATCATTCTTCTCCCGTCTTGGGTGAGCGATATATGTATTATCCTCGCGTCAAGCTTGTCGCAGTTTCGCTCAATTAGATTTTTTGCAACCATCTTCTTTATCAGTACCGCAACTCTGGCTGTGCTTACTCTCATCTTCTTTGCTATCTCGCCGCAAGTCACGCTGCCCTTTGCCTCGTCAAGAACTTTGAGCACCGCGCCTATACCTGCATTGGTATCGTTCATTCTCGTGTTGAGTTCGCTTGCCTGTGCCTCATTAAGTTTGTTGAACACGTACTCTATATCTTTTTCATCCGCCATAACGCCGTCCCATAATTGCTAACCTAGTTAGATTATATGGAGTTTTTATAAAAAATGTCAATGAGCTGACTGTAAATTATATGTCAAATATGTAAAGTTTTATCAAAAAAAGATATGCCTGCTTAAAGACATATCTCTCGCACTTTATATCGTAAACCTTTTTTTAATATCGGTTTACAATTATATTTCATAGTGTTTCGCGCATTTGGGTGTACGTATATGATCAATATATGCTGTTGCCTTTGCTATCCACTGCGACAACGGCAGGAAAATCTTTGACGGTAATTCTTCGCACCGCCTCCGTACCGAGATCTTCAAAATAAAGCACTTCCGCCTTTTGGATACATTTGCTGTATATCGCGCCTGCTCCGCCTATCGCCGCAAAGTATACGCACCCGTTGCGCTTAAACGCCTCTATGCACGCCCCGTCGCGCTTGCCCTTGCCTATCTGCGCGGAAAGTCCGTTGTCAAGCATAAAGGGTGTATACTTATCCATTCGGCAAGACGTCGTCGGTCCTGCGCTGCCCAGCACTTCGCCCTCTCTTGCAGGACACGGTCCCATAAAATAAATAGTCTCGCCCTTATATTCAAAAGCTTGCTTGCCGTCTAGTATACTTTGATACAGTCTCTTATGTCCCGCGTCTCTAAACACCAGCATATCGCCGTCAAGACGCACCATATCGCCGACGCTCAAATCCCGCATAGCCTCTTTTGTCAGCGGCAAAGTCAGTCTCTTTACAGCTTGCATATCTCTCCCTCCTTTCTGCCTTCTATGATAAACTCGTCGCTTCTGGCGCAGTGACAAAGCACGTTGACAGCCACAGGAAGCGACGAAATATGCGTGGGATATTTTTCTATAAACACGCCTAGCGCGCTAGTCTTGCCTCCAAATCCCTGCGCGCCTATGCCGAGAGCGTTTATCTCACTTAGCAGTTGCTTTTCAAGCATATCCAACTGCATATCGGGATTGGAAGAGCCGACCTTTCTGAAAAGCGCGTGTTTGGACATTAGCGCAGCTTTTTCCAAAGTGCCGCCCAAGCCTACGCCGAGAATGACGGGAGGACATGGATTACTGCCTGCGACAGCCGCAGTCTCGACGATAAGTCTCTTTGCCTCTTCAAGTCCCTGCGCAGGATTGAGAAGGTATACCTTGGACATATTCTCACTGCCAAAGCCTTTTAGCATTATCTCGACTTTGATATTCTCCCCTTCGGCGTAACTCGTATGCACTACGGCAGGAGTATTCGTCTTGGTATTTATTCTCGTCACAGGGTCTAGCACCGACTTGCGGAGCGTGACGTACGCCTCTTCGATAGCCTCGTCAATAGCGTCCTGCAATAGCTTGCCTACTAGTATCACCTCTTTGCCTATCTCTAAAAAGACTACGGTCATACCCGTGTCTTGACATACGGGTCTATGCTCTGCGATAGCCAAGTCGATATTGTCGTTCATTACGCCGAGTGCAAACTTGGCGGTCGGATTTTCCTCCCTTTCGCAGGCGTCTCTCAGCGCTTGCCGACAGGCAGGCTCTACTTCGCAAGAAATCTTGTCTATCGCAAGTTTTATTCTTTTTGCAATATAAGCAGTATCTATCTTTATCATATACACCTCTTTGCACACATTTTACCATAATATCGTTTGTAAATACAATGACTTTGTGATAAAATATATTTTAATCGGACAAATATAATATGGAATTTTTGAATTTCGCAAGCGGCAGCAAAGGTAATTGCAGTATAATATCCACAAAGACCGTCAATCTGATGATCGACAACGGTATCGGATTGCGCACTCTTGAAGAAAGGTCGAGGCTTGCAAATTTCGATTTGTCTAAAATCAACGCGATACTCATCACTCATGAACACAGCGACCACGTCAAAGGCATAGCCAAATTTTGCAAAAAATATTCGGCGCCCGTATACTGCCACAAAGAGAGCCGAGAATTTCTCGACCCGATGATATCTCCGTATATCTTGGAAAGCGATATGGACGTGCCATTTGAGCTTGGCGACCTCAAAATCGAGCCTTTTAGACTTCCCCACGATTCCAATTACAACTTGGGATATAAGATATCGCAAAACGACACGTCGATATCAATCGCGACAGACCTGGGATACGTCGGCGAAGCTACGCTTGAAAAGCTTAAAGACAGCACTATGGTCATGCTTGAATCCAACCACGATATAGACATGCTCAAAGAAGGCGCGTATCCGTATTCGCTTAAACACCGAATACTCAGCAAGAACGGACATTTGTCCAACGACGACTGCGCCGAAGCGATACTTCAACTGCGAAAAATGGGCACCAAAAGATTTTTGCTTGCGCACCTCTCGCAGGACAACAACACACCCGAACTCGCATTTGACTGCGTGGCAAAAGCGTTGGAAAAGGACGCGTATACAGAAGGCGTGGACGCATACGTAGACATAGCCAACCAATATAAATCAACTTCAAAGTTTACTCTGTGAGGAAATATGAAAAACAACGACGTACAAAACGGCAACAATAAAAAAGGCTTTTTAAGTTCTTTTAAAAAGACGGACGATACGCTTAAATTTTATGATGCGGGAACAATGTTCATAGGTCAGTTTATCTTGCAATATATGCTGCAACTCGTGCTTTTGCTTTTGCTCAACAGCATATTCGCATATAAACTCGGCGTAAGCCAAGGCACTCAGGAAGGCGCGGACGCGATAGCGCAAGCTTATACGCAATTTTCCTCATCAACTGTCGGCATCATTATCGTTGTATTGATAAACGAAATGACGATGATTCTCTCCCCTTTGGCATTTTGGAAAATCAAATCCTTCAACCCCTTTAAAGGCGTGGGATTCAAAAGAAAGCTCAACGGCAGTCAAATAGCAATGACTTTGCCGATATCAATAGGACTGCTGGCTGGCATTATGCCGCTGGCGACTTTGTTCATATCCCTTGTGGAAATGACGGGATATACTTATACCGGCGCAAATATAGTAGTCGACAGCTTTGGAAAGCTTGTGCTTTATCTGATTTTCGTAGCCGCTCTGCCTGCCGTATGCGAAGAGATACTTCACAGAGGTATGATAGCAAGAGGCGCAAGCAATATGTCGGTGTTTGTCGCTATAATATTGAGCTCGACGATATTTTCGCTTATGCACGGCTCGCCGGTGCAACTTGTGCATCAATTCTTCGTCGGCGTTGTATGCTGTCTTGTCTACTTCATGACGGGAAGTATATGGGCAAGCATACTCACACACTTTTTAAACAACGCTATCACACTGATAAGCGGATACGTGATATTCCTTATCTCAGGCTCTACCGAGTTGGCTATCCCCTGGTGGGGTATGCTGATACTCTGCATAGGCGGACTTGCGATACTAATTGCAAGCTTGATCGGCATGTATAAGATATGCCTTGCCAAGCGTAAAAAAGAAGACGCCGCTATGGATATAGAGGCGCAGCCGGAAATAATTTACAGCGGCAAAAAAAGACGTTTGAATTCATTCAACAGCAGAATGGCTTATCTCTTTAAATCTCCCGAGCAGGTGCTCAAAGAAAAAGAGGCTCAACGCCAAATTGACGAGCAGCTTGCAGAATACGGTCCCGAGAAAATCGAGGTGTATAACTCCCTGCGCGACGAGGAAAAGGTCGAAACGCGAAAGAAAAACAGCAGAGCTATCATATTCACTTTGGTCGTCGTGACCGTGCTGTGGATTATAGGCACGATAGGAGGCTATTGATGCTGAGCGTGCGTATAATATGCGTAGGCAAACTCAAAGAAAAATACCTCAAAGAAGGTATTGACGAGTATGCAAAAAGACTGTCTAGATTTTGCAAATTTGAAATAATAGAAGTAAGCGAGGAGCTTTGCAACGATTTATCGGCAAAGAATATACAAAACGTCAAAACCTGCGAGGGCGAAAGACTTATATCCAAACTTAAAGGATATTGCATCGCACTCGACCTCAAAGGCAAAATGCTGACAAGTCGGCAGATAAGCGACAAGATATCTTCTCTCAAACAAAACGGCATGTCGACAGTATCTTTTGTGATAGGCGGATCGCACGGGCTTTCGCAAGAGCTGCTTGACAAATGCGACTTCTCTCTTTGCTTCGGCGCGATAACCTATCCGCACCAACTCATCAGACTTGTACTTACAGAACAGATTTACCGCGCCTTTATGATAGAAGAAGGCAGGGCGTATCATAAATAAAATATATTTTAAAAAAATGGTTTTTATTTTATCAAATATTCTAATTGCATAGACTGTATACTTCGAGCTTAATCAACAATTCAAAACAATTTAAATATAATCGGATTAGATTTCTCCGCGTTGGTCGAGGTGACCATATATTGTTTATAGCAAACCCAAATCGGTCATTTCGACCGTAGTGCAACGGAGCGGAGAAATCTCATCCTTGTGATTATAATATATAATCGTCATTGACGCTCGCACGAGACGCATCTGCTTGCTCGCTATACCGTCGCTTACGCTCCTTACGGCCGTAGTGCAACGGAGCGGAGAAATCTCATCAAATTACATAATTACATCAATAACCTTATTTTATCAACGCGCCCAATTCAAAGGCTTTGTCAAGTTCTTTTCGACCGACAATATCCCCTTTTCCCTGCACTCCTCCGACGCATATCACGCCCATATCCTCAAAATGAAAATATTCAACGATAAGGTGATACTGCCGTATTATTCCGTCAAATACGCTTTCGTTTGACGACGCGGCGACAAGAAGCAATGCCGTCTTTCTTATCTTAAAGTTTTTGCGCATAGGAGTATGACAACGGTCTATGATATTTTTGAGCTGCGCGCTTACGCCGTAAAAGTATACGGGCGAGGCGATGACCAACATATCGGCATTTGCCATCTTGTCATATATCTTTTCCATACCGTCTTTTTGAAAGCACTTGTTGCCTTCTCTTGTAAAACAAGTGTTGCAACCGATACACGGCGCGACTTTTTCGTCGCACACCGATATTATTTCGACGTCGTTGTTTTTGTTTGCGCCGTCCGCAAACGCCTTTGCCAATATATCGGTATTACCGCCTCTGCGCGGACTTCCCGTAATTATCAATATTTTCATACTCAACCTCGCATTATTATATTTTTTCTATCGCACTTTTATTACAAAGCCGCTATCTTAAAATATCGTCGCTTGTAGATAAAAATGCGACCGCTCACGCAGTCGCACTCGATTTGTCTTTTTATTTACGCTTTTTTCAATGCGTCAAGCTGCTTTGACAGTCTAGCAATCTTTCTGCTTGCAGTATTAGCATGATAAATGCCGTCGCTCTTAGCTCTGTCTATCAAAGAAATAGTCTCGACCAAAAGCTTCTCTGCCGTAGCTATGTCCTTGCTCTCGATAGCCGCTTCGTACTTCTTTACGGCGTTGCGAACTCTGCTACGCTTAGAAGTATTGATTTCGTTTTCTCTTTGAGCTGTGATAACTCTCTTTTTTTGGGACTTAATATTTGGCATACTCTCCCTCCGTTCCGTATTTTTACTAACATATTTTAGCATACCAAAATTATTTACGCAACAAAATTCAATAAATATTTTTACAAAAGACAAAATAATAATGACATTTTTAGATTTTTTATCAACAAATGCCGCATATGTCGCCGCAATTTGCGGCTTGTGACTAAAATTTATAACATAGGATATAATTTCGATATGAAAAAACTGCGCAATTTTACCTCTGACCTCATCATTGAATCAGCCGAGGATATTTCCTTAAAGCCCCATTATTATAAGCAAAAAGGAATTGATATGAGCGAAATCGAGATAGACCTTGTCGCCTCTCGCAAAAGCGGGAGAAAGACAGGCGCATATCTTACCGTCTCGCCGACAAATTCCACCGACAAGGATACTCTGTCGGACGTATTATACGGCGGCATAAAAAAGCTTGTCAGAAAAGTCGACGTATCTAAGGGCAAAGTGCTTGTCGTCGGACTTGGAAACGAAAACGTCATAGTAGACGCTTTGGGCAACGAAGTCGTCAAGAAGATACGCACAGGCGGCAAGACCTTTGAGCTCAGCGCAATCGCGCCGAAAGTCGCCGACATAACGGGCTTGAAATCTTTTGACATAGTAAAAGCAATATGCGACTATGCCCAGCCTGATTTGATAATTGCAATAGACACGCTTGCGACAAAACAGTTGACGAGACTTGGCAACTGCTTTCAGCTCACCACTGCCGGCATATGCCCAGGTGGCGGCGTAAACAATCCCCAGCCATGCCTAAACAAAGATTCTTTGCATGCCCCTGTGATAGCGATAGGCGTACCGTTGATAATTTCAGTAGGCAGTATCTTGGCTGACAATTCGGCCCAATATGCGTATTATATGGTCACCCCCAGAGACGTCGACACGCTTGTTGATAGGTGCGCCGACGCTATCTCCGACGCGATAAATAAACTAGGTTGTCAAGCATAAAATATTTTTTTTAATATTTATATTTTTGAGTTACAATTTGACCTTAACCTACATACAATGTAGTGTAATACAAAAGATGACTTAAATACGAAAGCAAAAACCATAATTAATCCTTCAATCAAAAGCCAAAATTCGGGTCGGGACGAAAGTCCCGACTTTTTTCGTGAAAAAAATATGTCGAATAGATATTGATATCATTGACCTTGAATAGAAATTTTGTTTTCTTCAACTTGATTAGACCTTTAAAAAATCGGATTAGATTTCTCCACTTCGGTCGTAAGGAGCGTAAGCGACGGCATAGCGAGCAAGCAGGTGCGTCTCGTGCGAGCGTCAATGACGATTCTCTCCAAAGCTGCTAAGTAAATATATAGTCACCTCGACCAACGCGGAGAGGTCTCATCCTTTTGAAATGACTTTTTGAGATTTCTCCGCGCGCTACGCTTGGTCGAAATGACTTTACTTATATAAAAGTCAAAATACCTAAGGATATGTAGCATTGGGAGAATGAGGGCAAGTTGTAAGCAATAATTGATCATTTCAACCGTAGTGTAACGTAGCGGAGAAATCTAATTGAATCAATATAACGATTATCCTCAAAACATACAAAAAGGTCGGCTGCAACGCACCCGACCTTTGTATCCAAGTATGATATTACTTCTTCTCAGCAAATACCTTTTTGAGTTTAGCGAATCTAGGAAGTCCGTCTTCAAGAGGAGCTTTGCTGTCGCCTTGAATAAGCGGCAAAGCATAGTCGATAAATTCTTGCGAAAGCATCGTACCGTCGTTGATTATCCATTCAAGCGGAACTTTCTTTTCAGTATTAGCCGCCTTAGCGACGCTCATTACGCCGACTTTGCATTTATACTTGCCATTCGTCATATCTCTTTTGAGGATGACCATCTTATCGGTCGTGCCGTTGACAGCATACTTAACGGCTGCTGCGCCAGCCTTGAACGCCTCTTCGACGTCAGCCTTAGAAGCAAGGTGCGCGCCGCATCTCTGCATGAGCGAAAACTCGATAGCTCTCGTCTTGCAGCCGAATTTTTCTTTGCAAAGATTTGCAAGAGCCGTGCCTACGCCACCGAGCTGTGCGTGACCGAAAGAGTCTTTCGCCACGTTTTCATTTATCTTCTCAGCGATAAGAGTACCCTTTTCGTCAGCGATACCCTCGGATATAACGACCATACACTTGCCGTTGTTTTCTTTCATCTTCTTATCTACGTCTGCAAGGAACTTGTCAGTCGAGAAAGGTATTTCCGGCAAATAAATGAGATCCGGTCCCAAGCCCTTGTGGCAAGCAAGAGCAGATGCAGCCGTCAACCAACCTGCGTGACGACCCATTGCCTCAACGACGGTGATCATCGGAGTGTCGTATACGGTTGCGTCAAGTTTCAATTCCATAGTGGTCGTAGCTACGTACTTTGCAGCCGAGCCGTAACCCGGGCAGTGATCTGTGCCAAAAAGGTCGTTGTCTATCGTCTTTGGCACGCCCATTACGCGGCACTCCCAACCCGACTTGTTCATATACTTGCTGACCTTGTTGCAGGTGTCCATAGAATCGTTGCCGCCGTTGTAGAAGAAATAACGGATATTATACTTCTTAAATACTTCCAAAAGTCTCTTATAATCAGACTCGTCAACTTTTTCTGGTTTGAGCTTGTATCTTACGCTACCCAAAGCCGAAGACGGAGTATTTTTGAGCAACATAAGTTCGCTCATATCCTCTTTGCTAATGTCGTAAAACTCTTCATTGAGTACGCCCTTGATACCGTGAGCGGCACCGTATACCGCGGTAATGCAATCTTGCTTCAATGCCTCGGTAAATACGCCCGCTGCGCTTGAATTGATAACAGATGACGGACCGCCTGACTGTCCGAACATACATGCTCCAACTAACTTTTCCATATAAAAGCCTCCAAAACTTTATTTTTGCTTTTTGTAATTGCTTGATTTTATATCAAAAACCATAACTATTTTACCAAATATATCCCATAATTGCAATTATTTTGAATGAATATTTACAATTACATCAATTATGGATTTGAGTGATATTGCAATATATGATTTATAATAAACACAAGGATAAGATATAATCGTCACCGACGCTCGCCCAAGACGCTACCGCTGGCTCACTATATCGTCGCTTTGCTCCTTACGCCCTTAGGTCTAAACATTTTTTTACTTGCAAAAAAAAATGAGCCGCAAGGCTCAATCTAATTAAATAAACACCACTAAAACAAGAGGGGAATAAAGCTCAATTAGAAATAGGTTTGTTGTTTTTGTTTGCCTTGGATATCTCTATCCTCAGCGACAATCACACTTGCGTGTAACTGCCTCGACTTTAAGCGTATCCTAAGATACTCCTTAAAAGGAGGTGATCCAGCCGCACCTTCCGATACGGCTACCTTGTTACGACTTCACCCCAGTCATCGGTCTTACCTTAGGCGGCTGCTCCCTTTGCAGGTTAGCTCACCGACTTTGGGTACTCCCAACTCCCATGGTGTGACGGGCGGTGTGTACAAGACCCGGGAACGTATTCACCGCGACATTCTGATTCGCGATTACTAGCGATTCCAGCTTCATGTAGTCGAGTTGCAGACTACAATCCGAACTGGGACGTTATTTTTGGGATTTGCTTAACGTCACCGTCTCGCTTCCCTTTGTTTACGCCATTGTAGCACGTGTGTAGCCCTGATCATAAGGGGCATGATGATTTGACGTCATCCCCGCCTTCCTCCCGGTTATCCCGGGCAGTCTCTCCAGAGTG
>CAJTVJ010000021.1 GCA_910579785.1 uncultured Christensenella sp.
ACGCAAGTACACTTGGCGACTTCACCTCGCCTTAGCACGGACGAAAATCACACCACTCTCCGCGGTCGTGCGTGAGTGGATATAATAGGATAGATAATTAAAGTCATTTCGACCGAAACGAAGTGGAGTGGAGAAATCTCAACGAGTTAAAAAAGGATGAGACCTCTCCGCGTTGGTCGAGGTGACAAAAAAAGGACGGCTTAGCCGTCCTTACGTTTAACAAAGATTTTATGCAACGAATATCGTCGAGTTGCGGTATCCTGACGTAGTTACCATTCTTGTGTTGAGATATCTTTTAAGGCTTTCGGGGTTTGCGATTCCTCTTGTATTTATATCCCATTTGCCTACGGCGTCCACGGATATATCTCCGTAATTAAATATGCGACCGCGTATAGATTGATTTACGGATACCGAGACAATTCCCATAAATGCAGATTTTCTTTCACTTTTGGCTATTACGCCGCTTTTTTGAATGATGTAATTGTCATAAAACTCTATTGTCTGATGTTTTAGTTTGATTATGTCGGCTATCATAATGATTAGGGGAATGACAAGCCAAGCGAATAGTATTCTGAATAAAGTTACGGCTTTCCAAGCGCTTTTTTTTGCAATGTAATCAGCTTTTGTATTGTGTTCCATAAGAATTTCTCCAATGATTTTTTATATTATATACCAAATATATTGGTATGTCAACATAAATACCATAGTTTTTGGTAAACTTTAAATATGACGGAAATACATTTTGCGGAGAATTTGCGAACTTTAAGGAGAGCGGCAAGTATGACACAAAAGCAGCTTGCCAATATGCTTGAAGTCGACCAAAGAACAGTCAGTGCTTGGGAAAAGCAGGTATGCGAACCAAGTTTTGAATTGCTTGCTAAATTGTGTGACATATTTGACGAGACGTTTGACGGTATTTTATCATAAAACGCTTGACAACGGTAAAAAGATATAATAAAATATAGTAGCAATATTTAAAGACAAGGATAAGGAATATTAACTTTTAAGTCTTTGCAGAGAGCTGTCGTTTGGTGCGAGACAGCAGGACGGATAAAGCCAACTCGCCTTTGAGTCGCATTCTTGAAATGACAGTAAAGGATGTCGGGTAAGCCCGTTACAGCGTTGAGGTATCGTAAGACGGTGATGGCCGCAGATATGAAAAAGAGTGGTACAGCGGATATGTTCGCCTCTTGCGCAAGCAAGAGGTATTTTTTTATCCTAAGTATTTGACAAAACTGATACTATATTAAAATGTAAATATAAATAATAAAATAAGGAGCATAGTATGAAAAACGTAGAAAAGTATGAGAGAGGTTACTTTATGCCTCCCATGGAGTGCAACGATTGGGTGAAGAAAGAGTACGTCGACAAAGCGCCGATATGGTGCAGCGTTGATTTGCGCGACGGCAACCAAGCTTTGGTAGTGCCAATGAGTTTGGAACAGAAGTTGGAGTTTTTCACAATGCTATGCAAATTGGGCTTCAAGGAGATAGAGGTAGGATTTCCTGCCGCAAGCGAGACGGAGTATGAATTTTTGAGAACTTTGATAGATCGCAATTTGATACCCGACGACGTGACGGTGCAGGTCTTGACGCAGGCGAGAGAACATATAATTGCCAAGACTTTTGACGCGTTGAGGGGCGTCAAGAAGGCGATAGTTCACCTCTATAATTCGACTTCGCTCTCTCAAAGACAACAGGTATTCAAGAAGTCAAAAGAGGAGATAATAGAGATCGCGCGCAACGGAGCAAGGCTTTTCAACGAGTATGCCGCAAAGACCGAGGGCGAGTTTATATTTGAATATTCTCCCGAGTCTTTTACAGGCACCGAGATGGAATTTGCAAGAGACATATGCAACGAGGTCATCAAGATATGGAAGCCTACTGCCGAAAAGAAAGTGATAATCAATTTGCCTGTCACGGTGTCTATGTCGCATGCGCACGTCTATGCCAGCCAAGTCGAGTATATGTGCAAGAGCCTTATCGACAGACAAAATCTTATAATATCGCTGCATCCGCATAATGACAGAGGGTGCGCGGTCGCCGACTGCGAGCTTGGTTTGCTTGCCGGCGGAGACAGAATTGAAGGTACGCTGTTCGGCAACGGCGAACGCACGGGCAACGTCGATATAATCACGCTTGCGCTCAATATGTATTCCCATGGCGTGGACCCTGAGCTTGACTTTTCCGACATACTGCCGATAGTCGAGGAGTACGAAAAGGTCACCGATATCAAAGTGCACGAGAGACATCCGTATGCTGGCAAACTTGTCTTTGCGGCATTCTCCGGCTCTCACCAAGACGCGATCGCCAAGGGTATGAAGTGGCGCGAAGATAAGCACCCAGAGCATTGGAGCGTGCCTTATTTGCCGATTGACCCCAAGGACGTCGGCAGAGAGTATGAGGGCGACGTGATAAGGATAAATTCCCAATCGGGCAAGGGCGGCATAGGCTATCTTATGGAACAAAAATACGGCATAGTGATGCCTGCAAAGATGCGCGAGGACTTCGGATATGCAGTCAAGAGCGTGTCCGACCATGCGCATAAAGAACTTCAACCCGACGAGGTCTATAAAGTCTTTGAGGAGAAATACGTCAACGTCGAAAGTCCTATTGCGATAATAGAGCATCACTATAAACAAGTCGGCGGCATAGAGACGTCAGTCACGATGAAATGCGGCAGCGATAAGCCTATCGTCACCGAGGCAAATGGCAACGGAAGATTGGACGCCGTCAGCAATGCAATAAAGAAGGTAATAGGCGATACCTACCATATCGTCGAGTATCAAGAGCATGCTCGCACCAGGACGTCAAAGTCGCAGGCTGTCGCATACGTCTGCATAGAGATCGAGGACACTCGCAAACTTGTCTGGGGCGTGGGTATACACAACGATATAGTCGAAGCATCGGTCAAAGCATTGGTGTCTGCGCTCAACAGAAGATAATACCGACAACGTCGCGCCCCTTACAATAAGGGGCGTATTTATTTTGCATAAACGTATTTATGCTGTATTGCGCATTATATTGGATAAATTCATTTAACAAATTTATTTTTTTGGCGTATATTGATATTGTATTACATACAAAGGAAAGGTCATGGACGCTGAATTGACAAAATCTCCGCTTTTGACAGCAAGTCCGTCGAGGGCGATATTAAAATTTTCGTTGCCGCTGATAATAGGCGACTTTTGTCAACAGCTTTACAACGTAGTCGACGCTATTGTTGCAGGAAGGTTTATCGGCACCAACGCTTTGGCTGCGCTCGGGGCAGCCAACCCGATAATGAATATCGTCATATTTCTTTTGATTGGGTTTGCCATGGGCGGCGGCGTAATCATGTCTCGGCATTTCGGTAAAAAAGATTATGAGGGGCTTAAAACCGTAATGGGCAACGCGCTTGTCATAGGCGTGATATTTACGCTTGCTTTCAGCATTGTCAGCATATGTTTGACAAATCCGTTTTTAAAACTACTCAACACCAAAGACACTCTTATAGGCGGAGCGGACGTATATCTCAAAATCGTCTTTGCAGGAGCTATATTTACGTATCTATACAATTTCTATTGTTTTGCTGTGAGGTCGGTGGGCGACAGCTTTACGCCTCTGATATTTTTGTTTGTCTCCGTGATACTCAACGCCGCGCTTGACGTATTGTTTGTCGTAGTGTTCAAAATGCAGATAGTCGGCACCGCGCTTGCGACAGTGCTTGCGCAGATGTTCTCGGCATTTCTCTGTATGTTGTATACTCACAGGAAATTTCCAATTCTCAGGCTGTCTAAGAGGCATCTCGCTATCGACAGGAGATGTATATTTGAGATCACGTCGTATTCGCTGTCTATGTCTATTCAGCAGGTATTCGTATACGTCGGCAGGCTTGCAATACAGGGACTTGTCAATACTTATCCCGAAAACGTCGTCGCAGGAGTAAACTCGGGAAGCCGTCTCGACGCGCTTTTGCAGACGCCTATGCGAGGTTATACCAATGCTTTGACGACGTACGTCGCGCAGAATATGGGCGCAAAAAAATATAAGAGGGCGGTGGACGGATATAAGGCTAGCTGGGCGGCGGTGGCGGTATTCGGCGTCGTCTCGACGTTGTTTACGGTGTTTGCAGGTAAATGGCTGGTCATGCTCTTTGACGACAATGCAGAGGTCATCGAGGCTGGTACGGGATATATTGTCTCGATAGGAGCAGGTTATATGCTGATGTGTATAATAGTGCAAAGTCAAGCGGTATTCAAGGCGATAGGTATGCTAAAAACCTTTGTCGTGTCGACGTTTCTCTCCATAGTGTTTAGGATAGGGCTGTCGTATCTTTTTGAGTATCTTTGGGGACTTGACGGCATGTTTTGGGCGCCGACTGCAAGCTGGGTGGTGGGCGGCACATACTGCTTTGTCGCAATGATGATTGCATATCGCAAGAAGTTGCTGCCTTTGGCAAAATCGCAGCAAGATATGGGCTTTAAGGGCAGTGCGGCTTTGAGTGCGCCGAAAGATACAACTGAGGACGAGAAGAAAATTTGACGCAACTTTTTAATTATACTTGCGATTGTACTCTTTTTATAGTAATATATAAATAATATCG
Organism: uncultured Christensenella sp.; assembly: GCA_910579785.1. Classification (GTDB taxonomy): domain Bacteria; phylum Bacillota; class Clostridia; order Christensenellales; family UBA3700; genus RACS-045. Next base: position 4,585 of record CAJTVJ010000021.1, read on the forward strand.
TACGGTATTTGTTAACAAGTCTTTTATACGGTTTTCGACTTATCAAATTGAGCGAAATACCGACGGCTTTTACATTAGAAGCGTGATATAAATTATGATTATATGCGACGTAAGATATACAGTGAGGCAAGGATGAGAAATTTGAGAGTTAATCTCGGCGCAAACAGCTATGATATAATAATCGATAGAAATAATTTATCAAATATAGCTGATTTTGTTTCAAGCAGAGGCGGAAAGATTTTTATACTCAGCGACACCAACGTGGCTCCGCTATTTGCAAACGTTGTCATGCAAAGTTTTATTGATAAAGGATATGAGTGCAAGATATTGGTGCTTGAAGCAGGAGAGCCTACCAAGAGTATCAAGTCTATAGGTCCGATATATTCTTCTATGTTGGATTTCAAGCTGACGCGCCGCGACCTTCTCGTCACGCTGGGCGGCGGAGTTATCGGCGATTTGGGCGGTTTTGTTGCCTCAACGTATTTGAGAGGTATAGATTTTGTACAGGTGCCCACGTCGTTGCTGGCGCAGGTCGACAGCTCTGTCGGCGGTAAGGTGGCGGTAGATTTGCCCGAAGGCAAAAATTTGGTCGGCAGTTTTTATCAACCTAAAATGGTCTATATGGACGTCAACGTACTTTATGACCTTCCTGATAAATATTTTGTCGACGGTATGGCAGAAATTATCAAGTATGGATGTATTAAAGATAAAAATCTATTCAAATTGCTTGAAAGTATAGATTCACGCGAGAGCTTTATGGAAAAAGCCGAGGATATTATCTACACTTGCTGCAATATCAAGAGAAAGGTCGTAGAGGTCGACGAGAGAGACAACGGAGAGAGAATGCTCCTCAATTTTGGACATACTTACGGTCATGCGCTGGAAAAATATTATGACTTTAAGGGCTATTCGCACGGACAGGCCGTCGCGATAGGTATGGTATTTATCACTGTGATATCGGAAAAGCTCAAACAGACCAAAGCCGGCACTGTCCAAAAGCTTGTCAAATTGTTGGAAAATTTCGGATTGCCTATAAAAGATAAGATAAATCCCGACGAAGTCATTGTGACGATAATGAGAGATAAGAAAAATCTTGGAAAGAATCTCAACGTCATACTTCTCAAAGAGATAGGCAAAAGCTTTATATATCAGACCAGCGCGCAGTATTTTTTGAATTAAAGAGTTGTTATGGATGCAATAATTAAGCCGACAAAATTAAAAGGTGACGTCGTCATTCCTCCGTCAAAGAGCTTGGCTCACAGAGCTATTATTTGCGCGTCGCTTGCACAGGGAAGAAGCGTGGTGTCAAACGTGTCGATGAGCGACGACATAATTGCGACTGTCGATTGTATGCGCAACTTGGGCGCAAATATAATCTCGCACGGCGATAAGCTGGAAGTTGTCGGCATAGATACAAGGCTGGATAGAGAGTTGACATTTGATTGCAACGAATCGGGATCGACTTTGAGATTTATGCTGCCTATCGCGCTGAGCCTTAACGGCGGCGTTAATAAATTTGTCGGCAGAGGCAAGCTCGGCGAAAGACCTATGGATATATATAAAGATATCTGCATGAGTCAAGGCATTGCGTATGAAGACAGAAGTCTGCAAAATCCGCAGAGACATCTTGACATTGTCTTAAAAGGGAATTTAAAGAGCGGAAAATTTATAGTAGACGGGGGCGTGAGTTCGCAGTTTATCACGGGACTTATGTTTGCGTTGCCGACGTTAGAGGGAGACAGCGAGATTGTTATAAACGGCAAATTGCAAAGCGTGGGATATATTGACTTGACGTTGACTGCGCTCTGCCAATTCGGTATCGAAATCCTCAACGAAGAATATCAAAGATTTTATATCAAAGGCGGACAGAAATACGCGCCTTGCGATTATTATATCGAGGGCGATTATTCGCAGGCGGCATTCTTTGAAGTTGCCGATTATCTTGGCAATGACGTACGTCAAATCGGGCTGAATAAAGACTCTTTGCAAGGGGATAAGGTGATAGTAGATTTTGTTGAAAAACTGCGCTCTTCCGGCGCTGATGAGCGCCTTGTATTTGACGGAGAGGACTGTCCGGATATCATACCGATATTTGCATTGGCGTGCTGTCTGAGAGAGGGACATGCAGATATAATAAACCTTGCAAGACTTAGGATAAAAGAATGCGACAGGCTCAAAGCTACGGCGGCTGAACTTGCAAAACTCGGCGCGGATATCGTCGAAAATGATACGTCGCTTTCTATCAACGGAGTGGAGAATTTGAGGGGCGCAGAGGTGGAGTCGCACGGAGACCACAGAATGGCAATGACGCTTGCGATTGCGTCTACTAGGGCAATAGGCGAGGTGAAAATAATTGGAGCGCACAGCGTATCCAAGTCTTACCCCAACTTTTTTGATGACTTTATTAGATTGGGCGGAAGAGTTGTAAAAGCATAAGGGAAAATACTAAATAGCCGATTATATTTATGATATTTTGCTTATAAGGGAAGTATACTTACAAAAAGTGCAATAAATGAGAACACTCTTAAAGCAGATAAATCGTAACAATATAGAAGAAACGGCGCTTAAAGCGCTGCGGAGGAAACAATGAGTACAGTATGGGGCAGTAAAATAAAGATAGCAGTCTTTGGAGAATCGCACAGTGACGCGATAGGCGTCGTCATTGACAATTTGCCGCCGGGCATCGAGCTGGATATGGCGGAGATAGAAAGGCAGATGGCAAGGCGCGCGCCAAACGGCGGAGACTTCTCGACGCCGAGAGTTGAGAGCGACAAGGTTGAGATTGTCAGCGGTTATTTTAACGACCGCACTACGGGTACTCCGCTCTGCGGAATCATCAGAAATACCAATACTCATTCGTCGGATTACGACCAGCTCAAAGAGGTCGTTCGTCCGGGGCACAGCGACTTCGGATATTACCACAAGAGCGGCGGAAACAACGATTACAGAGGCGGAGGACATTCGTCGGGCAGACTGACTGCGCCGCTGGTATTTGCAGGCGCGATATGCAGGCAGCTTTTGAAAGAAAAAGGCATATACGTGGGCGCTCACATCTCTTCGATAGGAGTGATAAAAGACGACGGATTTGACGCGAGAGTCGGCGCGGAAATGTTTGATAATTTATCAAGACAGCCTTTCCCTATAATAGATAAAAATAAGTTTAATTCTATGAACTTTTTGATACAGGACGCCAAGTCCAACGGCGACAGCGTAGGCGGCACGATAGAGTGTGCGATCGTAGGAGTGCCGATAGGTCTTGGAGAGCCGCTTTTTGAAAGCGTGGAGTCCAAACTTGCAAGTCTGCTTTTCTCCGTACCGGCGGTCAAAGGCGTGCAATTCGGTAAGGGCTACGAGTTGACTAAGATGATGGGAAGCGAGGCGAACGACCCGTTCTATAATCTCGGTGATAAGGTCTTTACCGCCACCAACAACAACGGCGGAGTTTTGGGAGGACTTGCTACGGGTATGCCTATAATGTTTGACGTGGCAATAAAGCCCACGGCTTCAATATTTAAAGAGCAGGATACGATCAACGTAGTCACGGGCGAGAACGTCAAGTTGAATCTCAAAGGCAGACACGACTCCTGCATAGTTGTCAGGGCTGTGCCTGTAATAGAGGCGGTAGCGGCGATAGCGATATACGATTTGTTGAGAGATTAAAAGAGGAAAAGTATGGATGAGCTTCAAAGGTTGAGGAGTGAGATAGACCTGATAGATAAGGAATTGATAGAGCTTTTTGAGAAGAGAATGGGCGTAGTGCTTGGAGTCGCGGAATACAAGAGGTCCCATTGCGCCGACGTTTTGCAGTCTTCAAGAGAAGACGAGGTGCTGCAAAAGGCTGTGGACAGTCTCAAAGACAAAGGATACGCCGATTGCACAAAGAGACTTATGGTTGAGCTTATGGATATCAGCAAAGACCTTCAACGAAAGAAGATAAAACAGGGCGTTTTGCTAAAAGAATACGACCGCAGACCTCTTGATATCAATGGCAAAAGAGGTTATTACGGCGACGTGGGAAGCAATTCTCAGCAAGCTATGATTGACTTTTTCGGCAGCGACGAAGGCGTAAGTTTTTCTACTTTTGAAGACGTGTTTATCGCATTGAAAAACGACGATATAAAATACGGCGTTTTGCCGATAGAAAATTCTTCTACCGGAGCTATAACCGAGGTGTATGACCTATTGAGGAAATACGACTTCTTTGTCGTAGGAGAACAGTGGCAGGGCATCAATCACTGTCTGCTGGGCGTAGAGGGCGCCAAGATTGAGGGTATCAAAGAGATATATTCGCACCCTCAGGCGATCACGCAGTGCGACAGCTATCTTTCGGGCGGCAAGTGGAAACTCATTCCTTATAAGTCTACCGCTTCGTCTGCCAAATTGGTGTCGCAAAGCGGTGATAAGAGCAAGGCGGCGATAGCGTCGATACGCAATGCAAAGCTTTACGGTCTGTCCGTGCTGGCGGAGAATATACAGTCGCAATATTGCAATTATACCCGTTTTATAGTGATAGGCAAGCATATGTTGGATAGCGCAGACAGCGACAAGACGAGCATTGTTTTTGCTCTCAATTCCACTCCCGGCGCGCTTTTTAACGCGTTGAAGGTATTTGCAAAGAATAAGATAAATTTGATAAATATCCAATCCAGACCCGTTGAGAATACGCCGGAAAGATATTATTTTTACGTCGATTTGGAGTATCCATGCAATTCGTCAAAGCTCAATGAAGCGTTGGAGTACGTCGCGGAAGTATCGTCTTTCTTTGAAGTGATAGGAGAATATAAAAAACGCTCTGCGCAAGATAAATGATCATTATACGGAGAAGGTGGAATTATGAAGAAATATTGCGTAATAGGTGAAAAACTCACACATACGATGTCGCCTCAAATACATAAGGCGTATTTTGATTATTATAAAAAACAAGGCGTATACGAGGTCACGCAGATACCTATGCAAGATATGGAAGGCGGTTGCAAAGAGCTGTTGCTGCAATATGACGGATTCAACGTCACCGTGCCGTATAAAGAAAAAGTGCTTAAATATCTCGACGGTACGTCGCAGGAAGCCAAGAGCATAGGCGCGGTCAACGCCGTTATTAAATCGGGCGGAAGATTGTACGGCTACAATACCGACCCGTACGGATTCGGCGAATTGTTGAAAGTCAACGGCGTAGATGTTAAGGGAAAGAGCTTTGTCATATTGGGAAGCGGCGGAGCAAGCAAATCTGTGAGTTATATACTTAAAAAGATGGGCGCAGAGAGCGTAAAAATTGCCTCGCGAAACAGGGCGAAATGCGGCGATAGCGAGCATATTACGTATGAGTGTCTGCAAAATTATAAAGGCGACGTGCTTGTCAATACCACTCCTGTGGGTATGTATCCCAACGTCGACGCATGTCCTGTAAGTGACGAAGTGATATGCAATTTTGCGATAATAGTAGATATAGTATATAACCCTATGTTTACCAAATTGCTGCAAAGCGCAGTCAGACTTGGTAAGAAGGCTGTCGGAGGTCTTTATATGCTTGTTGCGCAGGCTATGAAATCACAAGAGATATGGAGCAATTCGGCGGCAGATAAGAGGGTAACAAGGGAGATATATAACAAGCTGGCAAAGCAGTACTTCCTTGCCAACGGCGGCAATATATATCTTACGGGTATAATGTCGTGCGGTAAGACTGTCAAGGGAAAGAGGGCGGCGAGAGAACTCGGTTGGAAATTTGTAGATACCGACGAATACGTCGAGGAGATTTCCGGCAAGAGCGTAAAGCAACTTTTTGACGAAGGCGAGAAGGTTTTTAGAGATTGGGAGAGCAAAGCTATATTAGAACTGTCTCAGCAAAAAAATCTTGTGGTGGCTACCGGCGGCGGCGCTATACTTAGAGACAGAAACGTCAGTGCTATGAGACTGAGCGGTATCGTCGTAATGATAGAGCGTAATATTGAAGATATTATCGCCAACGTGCGCACCGACACCAGACCGCTTCTCAAAGACGGAGCCGATAAGTTGAGAAGTATATACGAAAGTCGCAAAGACAGATACTATTCTACGTGTGACAAGGTCGTAAAAAGTTATGAAAACGACCTATATAAGACAGTAAAAGAAATAGTGAAAATTGTCAAATAAGTTGCAAATAGGTGAGTTATGAAAAAAATAATGATTATCAACGGCGTAAATCTCAATATGCTCGGCATAAGAGAAAAGGGCGTCTACGGCACGCTTGACTATGACGGACTGTGCGGCTATATCAAAGAAAAATGCAGTGATATGGACGTTGAGTTGAGCTTTTTTCAATCCAACTTCGAGGGCGAAGTGGTCGAGTGTATCCACTCGTGTTATTTCAAGGGCTATGACGGCATTGTGATAAATCCCGGCGCGCACACTCATTACAGCTATGCGATATACGACGCCATCAAGGCGGTTTCTCCTATTCCGGCGGTCGAGGTGCATATATCGGATATTCATTCCCGTGAGGAGTTTAGAAAGGTGTCGGTCACAGCAGGCGCATGCGTTGCGCAGATAGCAGGCAAGGGGTATGACGGATACGTCGAGGCAGTCGCTACTCTTTTAGGAAGATTTTGAGGTGTCGGTATGAATAAAGATAAGATAATTACGATAGTGGGACTTGGAGTCGTCGGCGGCTCTTATGCGATAGCTCTCTCCAAAAAGGGCTATACCGTGTACGGAGTTAATCGCTCTCAGCAGAGCATAGACGACGCGATAGCAGTCGGCGCTATAAAGGACGGCGCTAATACTCCCGAGAGGTTTTTTCCATTGAGCGACGTCATTGTAATTGCGCTTTATCCCGATCAAATAGTTGATTATCTAAAAAAATATGGCAAATATGTCAAAAAAGGCTGTCTTATCAGCGACGTTGCAGGCATCAAAAGTCATTTTGTCGATATGATCGGCGAGGTTACGCCCGAAGGGTGCGAGTTTTTGTTCTGCCATCCTATGGCAGGTAGGGAAAAGCGCGGATTTAAGTATGCCGATGACAAAGTGCTTAAAGGCGCCAACTTTCTTATAGTATCGACAAATGACACTACGCAGGACGCTATTGACAGGATGAGCGAGATAGTCACTGATATAGGCTTTGGGCGCATACGCGTGACTGACGTCGATACTCACGATAAGGTGATAGCTTATACGTCGCAGTTGCCGCATGCTATTGCGGTGTCGCTTATCAACAGTGACGACGAAGATAGCGAGACGGCGAGTTATATAGGCGACAGCTATCGCGATTTGACAAGGATAGCCAATATCAACGAAGATTTGTGGAGCGAATTGTTTTTGGGTAACAGGCAAAATCTTCTTACGACAATTACCCGATTTGAAAGCCAGCTTGCTTTGCTCAAAGCTTTTGTAGAAAGCGGAGATAGAGAAGGGCTTAAAGATATGTTTATCAAATCGACAAAAAGGCGTCTTGCATTGGAAGATAAAAAGAAAAATAATATTTGAACATTGTTCAATATACAATAGATATAAATTTATTGCTAATATGTTAAATACAAATTCATTGGTAAAAAGAGCAAAACAAAACTTTGCTCTTTTGTCATTTACTATGAAGGTAAATATGTGAATATCTTTATTATATGTCGATTATTTGCGTAATTGAACATTGTTCAATAAAATACGGCTGCGGATATTATAAATCAAAGCTGCTGTCACCTCGCTAGTTGTGGAGAGGTCTCATCGAGTTAATATTTCACAAGGATGAGATTTCTCGACTACGCTCGAAATGACTAAATATTGCTTATAGTCAACTAAGTTTTGGTCATTTCGACCGAAGCGATAGCGTAGTGGAGAAATCTAATCCTTGCAAATATAAGATATAATCGTCACCGACGCTCGCCCAAGACGCATCTGCTTGCTCGCTATACCGTCGCTATCGCTCCTTACGCCCTACGCGGAGAGGTCTAATCAAGTTGGAAATGATCGGTTGAGATTTCTCGACTACGCTCGAAATGACCACATATTGCTTATAGTCAACTAAGTTTTGGTCACCTCGCTAGTCGCGGAGAGGTCTAATCGAATTGAATTACAACGACCGTATTTTGCTTTCGATGCTCAGAGATTTGCTCAAAACCATTAAATCTCAATCGCAGCAAGTAATTAGATAAAAACTATATGCGTAAATATAAAAAGAGTATACCAAATGTGTTTGACATAAATTTTGCTATATGTTATCATTTAGGTGCTATTTAATTTAAGAAAATTATAAAATTTAAGGAAGAGGAAATGGCAGATAAAAAAGATAATCAAAACTCAGGACAGATGTCCATGTTTGATATAAACGGCTCGCTGACGCAAAACGCGTCGGAGGTAGCTGACGTCGCTCAAAATAAGACGGTGACAAAGTCTACTGTACGCGGAGTCAAGATAGACGAAAATAATCTTCCCGAAGGCACAAGAATAGTTATAAAACCCGACGGAAGGAAGGTCTTGGTCAGAAAGAAAGTCGTACCAAAGGACCAAGGACAGATTGCAACGGCAACCACAGCTGAAAAAGCGGCGGTAAAGTCTGCGCCTGCAAAAGCGAGCGCAAAACCTGTCGTTGAGGAAAAAAAGGCTGACAATGCGGCTGCTGCGACTGTTGAAGTTAGGTCTGATAAAAATGAAGTCAAGACAGCTCAAAAGGCTGCGGGCAAACGTAAGGCGGAGGCTAAACCTGCTGCCGATACAAAGGCTGTCGCAGATAAGACAAACGAAGACAAAGCGGCTGCGCAGGATAAGGCAGTAGGCGAGAAGAAGGACAAAGCCGTCAAAGAGACTGCCGCCCAAGAGCAAAGCGAGAAGCCGCAAGAAGAGAAGCAAAAGGAGCTTGACGCAAAGCAGGCTCAACCGCAAGAGGAATCTGACGTAAAGGTTGCCGATAATACGCCTGTTGAGGAAAAAGCAAATAGAGCCGACAAAGTTGTCGACGAGAAGAAGCAAGCCCAGCTTGACGCAAAGGCGGAGAAGAAAGCTCAAAAGCTTGCCGAGAAAGAAAAGGAAAAAGCTCAGGCAAAGCAGTTGAAGGAAAAAGCTAAGCTTTTTAAGACCAGCGAATTTGTTCACGTTGAAGCTGCGGCGGATATCGGGCTCAACGACGAGCAGATAGAAGAGAGACAGATACGAGGACTGACCAACCGTCAGGACAATACGATATCCAAGTCGTATCTCAAAATTTTTACGACGAATATATTTACGCTTTTCAACCTTGTCAATATCTTCCTTGCGAGTTTGATAATCGTGTTCAGCGGACAGATAAAGAATATGCTCTTTGCAGGAATTGCGCTTGTCAATCTCGTAATAGGTATCATACAGGAAATCCGTTCTAAGCGCGCTCTTGACAAACTCTCTTTGGTATCCGCGCCGTCGATAGACGCAGTGCGCAACGGAGAAGTCGTCTCCATATCGACAGACCAAATAGTCATTGACGACGTAATTATTTTGAAACAAGGCAGTCAGATACCTACCGACTGCATAGTCGTGGGCGGCGAGTGCGAAGCCAACGAGTCGTTGCTGACGGGAGAGCAGGACGACATACATAAGGGTATCGGCGACCAGCTTATGTCGGGCAGTTTTGTTCAGGCAGGCACTTGCAGAGCAAGGGTCATAGCTGTCGGCGAAGACACGTATGCGGCCAAGCTCATGAGCGAGGCAAAGAAGTTTAAGAAGTCTAAGTCGGAACTTATGAGGTCGATAAATTGGATCATAAGGATTGCTACGGTCATTATCTTCCCGCTTGGAATATTGATGTTCTTTACCAACAAAAAGTATTCCCCGAGCATTTCGGGAGCAGTCACAAGCACGGTATCTTCCGTCATCGGTATGATACCCGAGGGCTTGGTCATGTTGACCTCTATCGCGCTTGCGCTGGGTATCATAAGACTTGCCAAAAAGCGTACTCTTGTCCAAGACCTCTATTCGATAGAAGCACTTGCCAGAGTCGACGTGCTTTGTCTTGACAAGACGGGTACTATCACGGAAGGAACGATGCAGGTCGAGAACGTACACGTATATTCTTCTATGTTCGGCTCGCCCGACGATATTATGACGAATATGGTCAAAGCCTTGGGCGCAAACAACGCCACGTTTGAGGCATGCGACGAATATTTTTCTTCCAACGAGACTTACATGGTCGCAAAACTTATGCCATTCTCTTCCGCAAGAAAGTGGAGCGGAGCAAGCTTTGACGGCGTGGGTACGTTTATTGTAGGCGCGCCGGAATTTGTCCTCAAAGAGAGATTTGACTCCGTAGAGCGCAACGTCACCGAATATGCAATGCAGGGATACAGAGTACTTGTGCTTGTAAGTACGACTGAAGAACTTAAAGACAGTCAGATGGATCCCAATCAGATGAGTTTGATCGCGCTTATAGTATTGAGCGACAAGATAAGAAGCACCGCGCCTGCTACCTTTGATTATTTCGAGCAGCAGGGCGTTGAACTCAAAGTCATCTCGGGAGACAGTCCGTTGACGGTGTCAAAAGTCGCAGAGAGAGCAGGGCTAAAAAATGCGGAGAAGTACGTCGACGCGTCCGTCGATTTGGACACGCCTGACAAGATATACGAAGCGGTTGAGAAATATACCGTATTCGGCAGAGTTACGCCAAGTCAGAAAAAAGAACTCGTCGCCGCTATCAAGGCGCACGGACACACCGTGGGTATGACGGGCGACGGCGTCAACGACGTCATGGCGCTCAAAGAAGCAGACTGCTCGATAGCAATGGCAAGCGGATCCGACGCAAGCCGCAACGTTGCGCAGCTTGTGTTGCTTGACAGCGACTTTTCCGCATTGCCGAGCGTAGTCAGCGAGGGCAGAAGAGTTATCAACAATATCGAAAGAGCCTCTTCGCTCTTCCTCGTCAAGACGACGTTCAGCGCGGTGCTGTCGTTGCTTCTCATCATATTCCAATTTGCGACTTATCCCTTCGAGCCTATACAGCTTACGCTCATCAATGCGTTGTTTGTCGGCGTGCCGTCCTTCATATTGGCATTGGAACCAAACGACAGAAGAGTCAAAGGCAACTTCCTAAGCAAAGTCTTCAAACGAGCCTTGCCGGCAGGACTTACAGTCGCCTTTGCGATAATACTCGTATGTTGGATGTACAATGACAAGGGATTCGACCTATCGCCGCAAATTTCCACAATGAGCGTATATATCACCGCGTCGGTGTCGTTTATTGTGCTTATGCAGGTGTGTATGCCGTATACCAAAGACAAGATATTTATGCTTGGACTGCTGCTTGTAGCGTTTATATTCGCAGTGAGCAATCCCTTCCTCAGCGAAAAGTTCTCTTTGGTCACGCTTTATCCGAATATGATGATAAATCTTGTCATTATCATAATCTGCATAATACCTATAATGGCGTTCATGCGAGTCGAGATAGAGGCGTTTAAGGCGCTCTTTAAGGAGACGGGCGGATTTATCAAGAGAGAAAAGGCGAGGGCGAAGGAGTTCTTCAACCGCTTTGACAACAAAAAATAACGTGAGAAAATCAAATTATTAAATACATACAGAAAAGGAGTTTTTGTTTATGAACAACGAAAAGGTGCTGGTAATTGACTTTGGCGGTCAATACAATCAACTTATCGCAAGACGCGTAAGAGAGCACAACGTCTATTGCGAGATGTATCCGCATACCATCTCCATTGAGAGGATAAAAGAGCTGTCTCCGATAGGCATCATCTTTACGGGCGGTCCCAACAGCGTATATTCAGACGGCGCGCCGCGTATCGACAAGGCGATATTCGACCTCGGCATACCTGTGCTCGGCATATGCTACGGATGTCAGATAATTGCTCATACGCTTGGCGGCAAGGTAGAGCACGCCGACAAGAGCGAATACGGCAGACGCGAGGCAACTTATGACAACGACAGCCTCATATTTAAAGGTCTCGACAAGAAGGGCGTATGTTGGATGAGCCATACGGACCACGTTGTTCAACTTCCAGAGGGATTTAAGTCGACGGCAAGCACCGATACGTGCAATAACGCGGCTTTTGAGAATGCTCAAAGGAAAATTTACGGAATACAATACCATCCTGAGGTAATGCACACGCACCAAGGTTTGGATATGCTCAAAAACTTCTTATACAACGTCGTCAAGGCAAAGGGCGATTGGACTATGTCGAATTTTGTCAACAGGTCTGTCGCAGAACTCAAAGCAAAGATAGGCGATAAGAAGGTGCTTTGCGCGTTCAGCGGCGGAGTAGATTCGGCAGTTGCGGCGACTTTGATACATAAGGCAGTAGGAGACCAGCTTACCTGTATCTTCGTAGACCACGGTCTTTTGAGAAAGAACGAGGCAAAAGAAGTAATGAAAGTATTTAAAGACGATATGGGTATGAACGTCATACTTGCAGACGCGTCGGAGAGATTTTTGAAGAAATTGCAGGGAGTAAAAGACCCCGAGAAGAAGAGAAAGATAATAGGCAAAGAATTTATCGACGTCTTTGAGATAGAGGCTAAGAAGATTGGCGCGGTAGACTATCTTGTTCAAGGCACCATATATCCCGACGTAATAGAATCGGGGCTTGGCGGAAGCGCGGTCATCAAGTCGCACCACAACGTGGGCGGATTGCCGAGCGTAGTCAACTTCAAAGAAATCGTCGAGCCGCTTAGAGATTTGTTTAAAGACGAAGTGCGCAAGGTGGGCTTTGAACTCGGACTTCCGTACGACGTGGTAATGCGTCAGCCTTTCCCCGGACCGGGACTTGCGATAAGAGTTATAGGCAATATCACCAAAAAGAAGCTTGCGATATTGCGTGACGCCGACTATATATTTAGAGAAGAGGTCAAACTCAACGGACTTTCCGACAAGATTTGGCAGTATTTTGCAGTGCTCACCAATATGCGCAGCGTGGGCGTAATGGGCGATTTCCGTACCTACGACTATACTTTGGTATTGCGCGCGGTCACTTCCGTCGACGCAATGACGGCAGATTGGGCGAGAATACCTGACGACGTACTTGAAAAAATCTCTACGAGAATTGTCAACGAGGTTGGACATATCAACAGAGTTGTCTATGATATTACGTCAAAGCCGCCGGCTACGATCGAGTGGGAATAAGACGGACAGTATCTTATAATGATATAAAAGATAAATAATATAAAGATATTGCAGGGCTTTGGTATTTTGATTTTGTTGAATAGCCAAGGCGTAAGGCAAAAAATACTTAACGCTTTGGCGTAAAAGTATGATTCAAAAAAGAAAATGTTTATTCGCTCAGCGCGAAAAGGAGAATACATAATGTTAACAGCAATAGTAGGAATAAATTGGGGGGACGAAGGCAAGGGCAGAATGGTCGACTTGGTGTCAAGCGATTATGACGTCGTAGTAAGATACCAAGGCGGCAACAATGCGGGACATACCGTAATAAATCATCTTGGCAAGTTTATCCTCAACCTCATACCGTCGGGAATTTTGCGTCCCGAAGTCGTCAACGTAATGGGCAACGGTATGGTCATCGATATGCAGCACCTTGTGGGCGAGATGGGCAGACTTACGGATAAAGGCGTCAAGATCACTCCCGACAACCTCAAAATCAGCTCTCGCGCCGTCATCTGTATGCCGTATCACGTCAGACAGGATTGCTTGGAAGAAGACAGATTGGGAGACGCTAAGTACGGCTCTACGAGAAGAGGTATCGCGCCTGTATACGGCGATAAGTATCTCAAAAAGGTAATAATGATGGGCGACCTTTTCCATCCTGAGGCATTGAGAAAGAGGATCGAGGGTATCGTCGAGTGGAAAAACCTTTTTATAGAAAAGGCGTACGGCTCGGCTAAGATAGAGGTCGACGAAATAATGAATTGGCTTGAAGAGTACGGCAGCAAGCTCAAACCTTTTGTATGCAACACGGGCGAGTTTCTTGACGAGAGCCTTAAAGCGGGCAAGAAGGTGGTTTTTGAAGCCCAACTCGGCGCATTGAGAGATATAGATTTCGGTATCAATCCGTATACGTCTTCGTCAAATACTATTGCCGCTTATGCTCCTATCGGCGCAGGCATACCAAAGCACAAACTTGACAACGTGTTCGGCATAATGAAGGCATACAGCTCCTGCGTGGGCGAAGGACCGTTCACGGTCGAGATGTTCGGCAAAGAAGCCGACGATTTGAGAGAGGCAGGCGGCGAGTACGGAGCAGCTACCGGCAGACCGAGAAGAGTGGGCGGTTTTGACGTTGTGGCTTCTAAATACGGCGTGGAAATGCAGGGCGCGACAGAGCTTGCGCTGACAAAGCTAGACGTGCTTTCTTATCTCAAAAAGATACCCGTATGCGTAGCTTACAAAGTGGGAGATAAGACTACTACGTCGTTCCCAAGCGGAGAGGAGTTGAGAATAGCAACTCCGGTATATGAGTATCTTGACGGATGGAATTGCGACATATCTTCTTGCAGAAAGCCAAGCGATCTGCCAAAGCAGGCTCTTGATTATATCGCTTATCTTGAAAAGGCAGTGGGGTGTCCTATCACGTACGTGTCTGTCGGCGCAGAGAGAGAAGAGTACGTCGTAATGAAAGAGAGCAAGATTAAGTAATATTATTATTGATAATATAAGAGGTTAAATATGAAAATCAACGGTAATTTTTTAAACTTAAAAGACAGCTACCTATTTTCTACGGTGGCAAAAAAAATAAAAGAATTTCAATCGGCTAACCCCGGAGTCAAGGTGTATAGACTTGGCATAGGCGACGTGACTTTGCCGCTCGTTCCGGCAGTAATCGAAGCTATGCACAAGGCGGTCGACGAAATGGGCAGGAAGGAGACTTTCCGCGGTTACGGTCCCGAGCAAGGACACGACTTTTTGCGCGACGCGATCGCTAATTACTATGCCGATAAGAAAGTTAAGATATCTTCCGACGAGATATTTATAAGCGACGGCGCAAAGAGCGATTTGGGCAATATACTTGATATTCTCGACCCGTCTGACAAGGTGTTGATACCCGACCCGGTATATCCGGCTTACGTGGATACCAACATTATGGCAGGCAGAAAGATAGACACTGCGCTTGGCAATCAAGCCAACTCATTCAAACCTATGCCGGACGAGAATTATAAGGCTGATATAATATATATTTGTTCGCCCAACAATCCAACGGGCTCGGTGTATAATTACGAGGAGTTGAAGGCTTGGGTGGATTACGCCAACAGACAAAAGGCGTTGATAATCTTCGATTGCGCGTACGAAGCGTTTGTAGGCGATGAGAGTTTGCCGACCAGCATATTCCAGATTGAGGGCGCGAGAACTTGCGCGATAGAGTTTTGTTCCTTCTCCAAGACGGCAGGTTTTACGGGTACCAGATGCGGATATACCGTCGTACCGCAAGAACTTGTTTTTGACGGAGTCAAGGTCAATTCGCTGTGGAACAGACGTCAATGCACCAAATTCAACGGCGTACCTTACATCGTTCAGCGCGGCGCGGAAGCGGTATTTTCCAAAGAGGGCAACAGACAGATACGCGAGAATATCGCATATTATAAGGAAAACGCGCGTATTATACACGAGGCTTTGGAAAAGAAAGGAATATGGCATATCGGCGGTGTAAATTCGCCTTACATATGGCTCAAATGTCCTGACGGTATGACGAGTTGGGAATACTTTGATCACTTGCTTACAAAAGCGCACGTCGTGGGCACTCCCGGCGCAGGTTTTGGAGAAATGGGCGAGGGTTATTTCCGCCTGACAGCGTTTGGCGACAGAGAGACCACGCAGGAAGCCGTCAAGAGAATACTTGAATTTTCCTGACACAATAAAGACGTATCGGCATATCTATCACGATATGCAAAAAGAAGATAAGCTATGGCAAAAAGTTTTGATACACAAGAGATAGAGGATATACTTGCGCAGTTGGAAAACATGCACCCCCAAGCGGTATGCGAACTCGACTATAAAAGTCCGTTTGAGTTGCTTGTCGCGGTCATTTTATCCGCGCAGTGTACAGATAAGCGCGTCAATCAGGTGACGGAAAAGCTTTTTAAAGTCTACAACACTCCCAAGCAGTTTGCCGAGCTTGAAGAAGAGCAGCTTGCTCCGTATATCTATTCGTGCGGTTTTTATCGCAATAAGGCAAAGAATATTATCTCGGCAAGCCGCGACATAATGACAAAGTTCGGCGGCGAAGTGCCGAATAATATCGACGAGCTTATAACGCTTGCAGGCGTGGGAAGAAAGACCGCCAACGTCGTCTATTCCGTGGCTTTCGGCGGTGATGCGATCGCCGTGGATACACACGTGTTGCGCCTTGCCAACCGCATAGGCTTTTGCGACAGCGACGACCCTGTCAAGGTGGAAAAAGCTCTTATGGAAGTATTGCCGAAAGAGCAGTGGTCGCATGCGCACCATCTGTTGATACATCACGGAAGATATACTTGTTTTGCGCGTAAACCCGATTGTGAAAATTGCAGGATAAGCGACTATTGCAGGGCATATACGGATAGATAAGTACGAGCAGATATGAGGAAATTATGTTAAAGATAGCAGTAATAGGATTAGGTAGCAGAGGAAAAAATTACGGTACGCATCTGGCGAAACGCGACGACGTGCAGATTGTCGCGGTATGTGACAAATACAGATCCAAGATAGACAAGGTCAAAGAGCTGTGGAAAGTCGACGACAAGATGTGTTTTACCAATGAAGACGACTTTTTTGCGCTTGGCAAAGTTGGCGACTGTATGTTGATAGCCACGCAGGACAGAGACCATTACGCGCACGCTATGAAGGCGTTGCAGCTTGGTTACGACGTGCTTGTAGAAAAGCCGCTCAGCCCCAATATAGAAGAGTGTCTTCAACTTGAAAAGTATGCGAGAGAGCATGGCAGAAAGGTGTTGGTATGCCACGTATTGCGCTATGCAGGATATTACAGAAAGATAAAGCAGATGATCGACGAAGGCGTGATAGGCGACGTACAGTTGATAAAACACGACGAGAATATCGCATATTGGCATTTCTGTCACTCTTACGTCAGAGGAAATTGGAGAAGAGAAGACGAGACTTCGCCTATGCTTCTTGCCAAGTGCTGTCACGATATGGACCTTATGTATTGGTTTACGGGCAGCAAATGCAAGAGCCTCAACTCATACGGCGGATTGACGTATTTCAACAAAGAGCATAGACCTGAGGGAGCTACTCAATATTGCTTTGACTGTCCTCATCGTATGACATGTAACTTTGAAGTCGAGCATCAATATCTCGGCAGGAAAAGGGCTTTGGGCAGAGGCAAAAAGAAATTTCTTTGGGGCACGTACGCATTTAGTACGTCGTCTAAGAAAAAAGACGTACTCAACGCCTTAAAGAATGACGAGAGGGCAAAACAATGGGCAAGATGCGTGTTTGCCTGCGACAATGACGTAGCCGACTGCCAATCTGTAAATATGCAGATGGACAACGGTATCAACGTCGTTATGACAGCCAATGCCTTCAACGAGCAGGACTACCGTCATACCGAGATCAGAGGAAGCAAGGGAATTATCATAGCGGACGATAGAGGCAGCGTGATAAGGCTCAAACTTTTCGGTAAGAAAGAGAAAAAGATAATTGTCAATATCATTCCCGTAATAAAGGGGCATTACGGCGGCGACGAGGGCATAGTCAAAGCTACCGTCGGTATGCTGACGGGCAATTCCGCCCCAGATATGCAATATACTTGGATAGCCGATACTATTGAAAGCCACAGAATAGTTACGGCGGCAGAGATGTCTAGATTGAGCGGCGGAAAGACGGTGGATATGAAGGATATACCTGATATAGATACGTTTGTCAGCAAGGAGTGATAGCTCAAATTGGATGAGATTTCTCGACTACGCTCGAAATGACCAAATATGGCTTGTAGTAAATCAAACTTTAAGTCATTTCGACCGTAGTGCAACGGAGCGGAGAAATCTCAACATTGTGAAAATAAGATATAATCGTCACCGACGCTCGCCCAAGACGCATCTGCTGGCTCGCTATTCCGTCGCTCCGCTCCTTACGCCCTACGCGGAGAGGTCTAATCAAGTTGAAAATTTCAAATTGTGAAATCTAATCAAATTGTATAATATGACAAGATTTCTCAACAACAAAAATAATTTTTTCTCAATGTAAAAGGAGATAATATATGAATAAGTTACTTAAAATATACGAAGTAGCTCCAAAAGTAAAGAAGTACGTCGTGCATACGCCGACAGTGTCCAAGCACTGTTTGCCGGGACAATTTGTAATAGTGATAGTCGAAGAGGGGGGAGAGAGAGTTCCTTTCACTATATGCGACTATGATAAAGAGCAAGAGACGATAACCTTGCTTGTGCAGGAAGTGGGATATTCTACGCACAGAATGGCGATGCTCAAAGAGGGCGACGAGCTGTATGCTCTTGTCGGACCGCTTGGTAATCCCACAGACCTTGACGAATACAAAAATCTTGTGCTTGTGGGCGGAGGAATAGGTTGCGCGGTCATTTATCCGCAGGCCAAGCTTCGCAAGCAAAAGGGATTGAAGAGCGACGTCATTATGGGCGCGAGAACAAAAGATTTGCTCTTTGATATCGACGAGTTCAAAGCCAACAGCGACAACGTCTATATATCCACAGACGACGGGTCTATGGGCACCAAAGGATTTGTCACAACCGTTTTGCAAGAGAGGATAGACGCAGGCGACAAGATAGATTGCGTGCTTGTAGTAGGTCCTATGATAATGATGAAAAACGTAAGCGAACTTACGCGCAAATACAACATACCGACAGTTGTGTCTATGAATACGATTATGGTAGACGGCACGGGTATGTGCGGAGGTTGCAGACTTACGGTCGACGGACAGACCAAATACGCATGCGTGGACGGACCGGAATTTGACGGACATAAGGTAGATTTCGACGAGGCTATGACGAGATCCAAGTTCTATCGTGAACACGAGCAAAAATGTAATTTGAGAGGTTGAGAGTATGAATAATTCACCCAGAAATAAGACTTTGCACCAACCGGCGCAAGAGAGAATACATAATTTCAAAGAGGTAAACCTAGGTTTTGACGATGCGCTTATGCTTGAAGAGGCGTCAAGATGTATCAACTGCAAGAATGCTCCTTGCCGCACAGGTTGTCCTGTGGGTATCGACATACCGGCGTTTATACACTGTTTGACGCAAAACGACAAGGACGGCGCATTGGAGATAATCAGCAAGTCGTCGCTTTTGCCCGCAATTTGCGGCAGAGTATGTCCGCAGGAAAATCAATGCGAAGGCAAGTGTATTCGCAAGGCAAAGCTCGGCGGCAGCGTTGCGATTGGCGCGTTGGAGAGATACGTCGGAGATTACGGACTTAAAAAGGGTACGGCGAATATGCGCGCTCCTCAGCCAAACGGCAAAAGCGTTGCAGTGATAGGCAGCGGACCTGCCGGACTTGCATGCGCCGCAGACTGCGCTCAGGCAGGCTTTAAGGTGACGGTATTCGAGGCGTTTCACAAGGCTGGCGGCGTGTTGGTATACGGTATTCCCGAGTTCAGACTTCCAAAAGACGACGTCGTGGCAAAGGAGATAGACAAGCTCAAAGCTCTCGGCGTGGAGTTTAGACTCAATACCGTAGTCGGCAAAGCAGTGACTTTTGACGAGCTTAAAGACGAGTATGACGCGATATTTATCGGCACAGGCGCAGGACTGCCTATGTTTATGAATATCCCGGGCGAAAACCTCAACGGAGTGTCTTCTGCCAACGAGCTTTTGACAAGAGCCAATCTCATGCAGGCATATAAAGAAGACGCAATCACCCCGATTTACTGCGGCAAGTCAGTGGCTATAATAGGCGCAGGCAACGTCGCGATGGACGCGGCGCGTACAGCTAAGAGGATAGGCGGAGGCGAGGTGTATATAATATACCGTCGCGGAAGAGAAGAGATGCCGGCGAGAGCCGAGGAGATAGACCACGCAGTAGAAGAGGGTATCAAGCTTCAACTTCTCACCAATCCCGTCGAGATTTTGGGCAAGGACGGCAAAGTCTGCGGTATCAAGTGCGTCAAGATGCAACTTGGAGAGCCTGACGCGTCTGGCAGACGTCGCCCTGAGCCTATCGAAGGCAGCGAGTTTGTCATTGACGTAGATCAAGTGATAGTATCGCTGGGTACCAGCCCCAATCCGCTTATTCGCAAGTCGTGCGACAGTATAGAATTTTCAAAGAAGGGTACTATCATAGTCGACGAGGAAACTATGCAGACGAGCGACGACAGTATATATTCCGGCGGCGACGCCGTGACGGGCGCGGCGACTGTCATACTTGCTATGGGCGCAGGCCGCAGAGCGGCAAAGGCAATAATCGAGAAGTTGAAATAGGCTATATTTTAAATTGATAAGACCTCTCCGCTACGGTCGAGGTGACCAGGTATTGATTATAGCTAACCAAATTTAATGTCACCTCGACCAACGCGGAGAGGTCTAATCAAGTTGAATAAAACAAATTACATAAAAGATAAAGGATTTAACAAATGTATCTTGATATAGCTACGATATTTATAAAAGCCGGCAACGGCGGCGACGGCATAGTATCTTTTCATACAGAGAAGTACGTTGCGCAAGGCGGACCTGACGGCGGTGACGGCGGCAACGGCGGCGACGTCATATTTGTCGTAGACAAAAGCGCGTCGACGTTGATAGATTTTAAGTTTGCCAAGCATTTCAGGGCGGAAAACGGCGAAAACGGAGGAGCTAAGAATTGCAAAGGCAAGAGCGGAAAACATCTTTATATCAAGGTGCCGAAGGGTACTGTCATAAAGGAAAAGAAGAGCGGCAAGGTCATTGCCGATATGTTTTATGACGACAGTGAGTTTTTGATACAAAAGGGCGGACTTGGCGGCAAGGGTAACGCGCGTTTTGCGACTGCTCAACGCAAAGCTCCGAGATTCAGCCAAAGGGGAGAGACTACGCAGGAGATAGAGCTTACGTTGGAACTCAAAACGATAGCCGACGTAGGACTTGTGGGATTTCCCAACGTAGGCAAGTCTACGATACTCTCCGTTGTGTCGTCGGCGCGTCCTAAGATAGCCAACTATCATTTTACGACTTTGACTCCCAATCTTGGCGCCGTGAAGTATTATGACAGAGATTTTGTCCTTGCCGACATACCGGGATTGATAGAGGGCGCAAGCGACGGCGCGGGACTTGGGCACAACTTCTTGCGACATATAGAAAGGGTGAGATTGATTGTCCACGTTGTGGATATTTCCGGCATAGAGGGGCGCGACCCTTACGACGATTACGTTACGATAAACAACGAGCTTGCAAGTTATTCTCCAAAGCTTGCCAAGTTGCAGCAGATAGTTGTGGCAAATAAGTGCGACCTGCTTGAAGACGAGTCGGCTGTCGAAGACTTTGAGAGCAAGATAGGCAAGAAGGTGATAAGAGTGTCGGCGATATCCAACAGCGGAACAAAAGAGATGCTTTCGCAAATCGTAGAGATGCTTGACGAATTGCCGCAGATAGAGCCAATGCCCGTAGAGATATTGGACGAAAACCGCAATGACAGTGTGTCGTACGTCGTCACTGTCGACGAAGACGGCATATATGAAGTTCACGGAGGACTTATAAATATGCTTGCGCGCAACGTCGTGCTTGACGATTACGAGTCTTTTAGATACTTCCAAAAGATGCTCAAAGACAGAGGCGTAATAAAAGAACTCGTCAAAAACGGATGTAAAGAGGGCGATACGGTGCGTATTGCCGATATAGAGTTTGATTTTGTAGAATAAATCAAGTATTACTAAAAAATTAAAAACGAAGTATCGCCGCAGGCGATAACAAAGGAGTAAAATATGACAAGTAGTGAAAGATCCTTGTTGAGATCGTTTGCAATGGCTATGCAACCGACGACAAATATTGGAAAGAACGGTATCAACGACATGTTGATAAGACAGGTCGACGAGCAGTTGGAATGCAGAGAACTCGTCAAGATTTCCGTGTTGAAAAATTCAGCCGGCAGCGCGGAAGACTATGCGCAAGAAGTAGCCGAGAAAGTAAACGGCGAGGTCGTGCAGGTCATAGGCAACAAAATCACAGTATACCGCAAGTCAAAAAGAAGCGGTATCAGACATCTTATATAGTTATTTTTTAAAGGGTAAAAAGTCGCTGTCTTCAAGTCCGTCCGTCACAAATGGGTATTCCAACAGCGAGGCGGATTTGAGAGCGTTGTATCCGTATTTTTCTCTTATCTTATCAAGCGAAGCGTCGATACGCCTCAGTTTTTCAACTCTTTCGTCGTCAAAGAGAGACAGCTGTTGCATTTCTTCTCCCTTTGAAAGGTCAAAGGTCGTCACAGAGAGAAGTCTGAGCGGAAGAGTGTGTTGGAAAGAGTCGTATATTTCCATTGCAAAGTCGCATATGGAGCTTGCCGAATTGATTTTGTATGGCAGTTTGCTTTGTTTGCCAACATAGCTCAAATCGTTGAATCGCATGCCCAGATGCACTCCGCCTGCGATAAATCCGTATTTTCTCAGTCTTATAGCTACCATTTCGCTCAAAGCCATTATCACGGCTTTTGCCTCGTCGCGCAATACCACGTCCTTTGGCATAGTCGTCGAATTGCCTATGCTCTTTGGGATATGCTTGTCGTAATACAGCCGTACTTCTTCGCTGTTGTTGCCGTTGGCGTTGTCGTATATCTTTTGTCCGTTTATCCCGAATTTTGATATGAGTACGTCGACGTTGGTATTGGCGAGATCGCCTATCGTGTTTATTCCGAGTCCTTTTAGTTTTGCCTCGGTTTTTCTGCCTATCATCAACAAATCGCTCACGTCGAGCGGCCATACCTTTGTTTTGAAATTGTCGGGGGAGATGAGCGTAGTCGCGTCAGGCTTTTTCATATCGGATCCAAGCTTGGCAAAGATTTTGTTGAACGACACTCCCACCGATATGGTTATGCCTATCTCTTTCTTTATCCGCTCCCGCAGTTCGTCTGCAATCGCCGTCGCGCTTTTAAATAGCCGCATAGAGCCAGTGACGTCAAGCCAGCACTCGTCGATGCCAAAAGGCTCGACCCTGTCGGTATATTGACAGTATATATCAAAAATTTTGTTGGAGTAATATACGTACTTGTCGAATTGCGGAGGCACAAGCACCAAATTGGGGCATTTGCGTTTTGCCTCCCAAATGACTTCACCAGTCTTGACTCCGCATTCTTTTGCCTTTTGATTTTTTGCCAAAATAATGCCGTGCCGCTTGTCGGGATTTCCCGATACGGCTACGTACTTATCTTTTAAAGTAGGGTCGAGCATACACTCGATTGACGCATAAAAGTTGTTGGCGTCGCAATGCAATATCTTTCTCATATAGTTATTATAGCACTTAATAATTAGAAATGCAAACATTTGTTTAAATATTTTATACCATATTATGTAAGAAAGGATATCTTATATGTTTGTTATTCAAATCTATTAGACCTCTCCGCGTAGGGCGTAAGGAGCGAAGCGACGGAATAGCGAGCCAGCGGTAGCGTCTTGGGCGAGCGTC
>CAJTVJ010000022.1 GCA_910579785.1 uncultured Christensenella sp.
CGCCCAAGACGCTACCGCTGGCTCGCTATTCCGTCGCTTCGCTCCTTACGCCCTACGCGGAGAGGTCTAATCGAGTTAAAAAAGGATGAGATTTCACTATATCGAAATGACTTATATTTAGTCGTTATAACGAAATTATGAAAAAAAGCTTATCTTACTTTCTCTCGTAAATGCAAAAAGTTGTATCGATACCGCTGTCTAAAATATCGTTTTTTGAAGTGAGTATAAATTCTTTTGGTATTTTTGGAAAAAACCTATCGCCGTCAAAGTTTTTTGATATGCGCGTGATATAAAGTCTGTCGGCGTATTTCATAGCCTGTCGGTATACGTCTTCGCCTCCGCATATAAATATCTCTTGATATTTGTCTGTTGCTAATTTTAAAGCTTCTTCAAGTGATTGGCATACTGTGACGTCTTTGACGTCAAGCGGTCGGGAAGTCAGCACTACGTTAAATCTGCCCGAGAGAGCTTTTGATATTTCGTCAAAGGTGTTGCGCCCGAAAATGACGCAAGCACCCATTGTCAAGGCTTTGAATCTCGACATATCTTCTTTTAAGCTCCAAGGCAATCTGCCATTGTTGCCTATCACGCCGTTGCCGGCTACCGCCGCTATTATATTTATCATATATATAATATATATCAATAAAGCTTTTTAGTCAACAGAGTGGACCCGTGCAAAAGCTTTTGCTATTTGACGCCTTTCAAAGATTAGCTTACAAGAAAGTAGTTTTGTTTTTGAGAGATATCTTTTTGAAGTCTATCTTGACAGTCTTGCTTAGTATTGCAAACGGTAAGAATGAGATAAGAGATATCATGCCCACTGTGATTATCACGACGATATCCGCGCTTGACGAAAGGGCGTCTCCTGCCAGCTTGCCGACTGCCGTCACGCCGAATGCGAAGATAAGACACATGCCGCATTTGAAAACAGTCTTTGACGCGACTTTGACGTTTTTGTTGAGTACAAGCATATTGATAATAAATGCAGTGGAGTGCATGGCTCCAAGCGATACGAAGTATGCCTTGATACCAAGCAGTGCAGGCGTGGTCAAAAGCACAATCATAAGCACTGCGCAGCCAATGACGTGCGCTATGAAGGTGTTGAATTCCTTGCCCATAGAGTTGAGCATTGATATGACGAGATTGTTGAGACACATCGGTATCATAATTATCGCCGCAAATTCAAGATATTCGCCGCTGAGCGGGTCTTTGTAGAGCATATTGCCGAGCTGTTTGCCTGCTCCTGAAAATATGACAAAGAAAAAGCATGAGATAAAACAGCCGAATACCAATGCGTTGCCTACGCTGCCCGTCAGTGACTTGATTCCTTTGTCTGCCTTAATCGACGCGATTTCGGGGATGAGAACTACGCTCAGCGCGCCAATGACAGACGTCGGCGCAAATATCAACGGCATGACCATACCGCTTGCTCTGCCGAACTCAGCGGTCGCCATACTTTGAGTCATACCGAGCTTGGAGACGAGAAGCGACGGAAGTATCAACGACATAAACGTCGACATAAGCGAGCCGACTATTCTCGTCACAGTGAGCGGCGTAGCGCTCTTTGCTATCTCTTTGCCGTATGAGGGTTTGGCGAGTTTGCCTTTTTTGGCGACAAACATAATGATTATCACGGCTATGACGATCACGTCGCCGGCGAGCATAGCCAAAGCGTAGGCATATTCCTTTTGTATGGCAAGTATGCCGCCCTCTAAGAAGAGAACTGCAAATAATATCTTTAATATTTCGTCGGCAAGTTCGCTGACGGAGTAGATGCCGAAATACTTTTTGCCCCAAAACCAGCCTCTGAGTATAGCGTATATGCACGCCGTGAGCAACATAGGCAGCATGATAATAAATATCTTTTTGCAACGCGCGTCGGCAAATATCAGATCAAGCAGTTGCGGGAATATCAATACGCCCGATATCATCACCAAAGTGATAAGTACGCCTGCAAAGAGGCAGGTGCTAAGCGCGCCGAATTGACGCTTGTTGTCGCCGACGGTGTCGCTTTCGGCGGTAATTCTTGACAAGGTGACGGGTAGTCCCGACGTACATATGCACGCAAAGAGCATAAATACCGACGCGCATATTTGATAAAGTCCGAGTATTTCCGCGCCTAGTTTTCTCGAAAGATATATCTTGAAGACGAATGACAGTCCTCTTGTAATAGTGGATATCAGCGTAACAATGGCAAACGCTTTGAATATTTTTCTCATACAATATAATATTGATAAGATTTGTCAAATAGAATATAACAAAGATAAAAAGAGAGGCGGATATGAGCAAAGTTTTGGTAAGAGTGCAAAGCGGTATGACGTTGGAGAGCTTGGCGGAAGAGTATCACACAAGCGTCTATGCAATAAGAAGACTTAACAACCTGCAAGGCGATATATTTGTGGGTATGCGATTGGTGATAGAGGAGATCAACGGCTTTTATTACACAGTTCAGCCGTTTGATACGTTGGAGAGCGTAGCTAAGAAATTTAGCGTCAGCGAAGAGAGTATAGCGCAGCTTAACGGCGTGGATAGGATATTTATAGGACAAAAGATATTTGTGGGCGAAAAGTAAGGGGTGGTTTGATTACCTAATTGGGTCACCTCGACCGCAGTGGAGAGGTCTAATCGAGTTGAATAAGTACCGACAAAATGTTAGCGTAAGCGTGCATTTTCGTTTGGTCGGCATTAGCGGAACCCGACTGCTTGCTTAGCAATCACTTTGCTTTGCTAAGTGATTGTGTATTTTAATATAAGATTCTATTACTTGGGATATAATCGTCACCGACGCTCGCCAAGACGCTACCGCTGGCTCGCTATTCCGTCGCTTCGCTCCTTACGCCCGCAGCGGAGAGGTCTGATCTATTTTGAATTTGTTGAGATTTCTCCGCTTCGTTGCACTTCGGTAGAAATGACTTAAAATCTAATTCGCTTAAAAATACCGACAAAGTTATATTGATATAAAAAACGGACGGCTTGATTGCCGTCCGCTTGTGTTGTTATTTGCTGAATTGGTCTCTCTTGCTCTTGTTGCTTGCAGATGACTTCTTGCTGTTTTTGATAAGCTTCTTCTTTTTCTTTGGCATATACTTCTTAATGAGGTATATCACAACTATCACTACGATAAGACCGCTGACTGCGCCGAGCGAGATATAGAGCCACATAAGCGGGTCTTTTTTCTTCTCTGGCTTTTCTTCATCCTCAGGCTCTGGCTCTGCCTTAGAGTCGTCGGCGGTGAATACGATACGGAAGTTGTTCTTAACTTTGCTCTCGTCTGCAAGAATGCTGTTTTGCTCATTCAATTCTTCATCCTTTGCAACTTCGCTGTCGGTGAGCTTGTTGTAGAGCGTTGCGCCGGCAGGAGCGGGATTAGCGTCGTCTATCAAGACGTATGTGCCGTCGCTGTTTTTGAAGTACTTGCCGTCCTCAGCTTCCTTATACACGTCCTTACGTGCGATAAAGTCGCTCTCTTCGATTTCTTCAACAGAGAAATTGTCTGCAAAGACGTATCCCGTCATATTGTAGTTGCTGCCTTTAAATCCGAGGCTTACGGTCAGAGTAGCCGTCGTATCTTCGATGTCTTCTTCTGCATAGATATAGAATGAATATTCAGTCCATTGACCTATCTTTTCGTTGCCGTCTTCGTCATAAGTTGAGGTGTTGACAATTCTTTGTTTGTCATAATCGCTTGACGAGCTTGAAAGCTTTCTGCCGAATTCATACGTCTTGTTGTTTGCCTTCAAGGTTATCGTAGCCGTAGGCTTAAAGTTCTCGTCAAGTCCCTCAGCTTCGCCGTTGAGAGCGAGCTTGTAGGTCAACAGCCATATGCTTATTTTATAATACTTGCCTGCGGCGATAGTAGCCGTATTGGAAGTATATCCGTAAGCAGTTGCGTCCTTGTTGTATATAGCAAGCACTCTGTCGCCTATGTTTGTCTTTTCGTTGTTGAATATAGCGTTTATGATTTCGTTGTCGTCGCCGTCTACGTCGAGGTCAAGAGTGGAGTAGTCCGTCTTGTTTTTGTCGATTACGCCGCTTACAAGTACGTCGTCATTGCCGCTGTTGTCGTCGTCGCCGGTGTTGATAGCCGCGCCTGTGAAGTTCTTAGGCGAAGCAAGACCGTCGTCGCTTGCGTTGACGTCGTCAAAAGAGTCGATGAGCCATGAGTCTGCAAGCCAGGTGCTCTTGTCGTTCTTTTCTGCCTCGTCAAATACGTCGCTGCCGCTTTCGGTGACGTACGTTGCGCCTGTAAAGAATACCGTGCTGCTTGCGCTTGCGGAGGTATCGCTACCTGCGTTGAGCGAGAGCGTTACGGACGTACTTGAAATACCCGTTGCTATAAATATCATATAGTGGTGCCACTCGCCGTCGCCTTTGATGTTGGCAAACTTATAATCTTCGCTGTTTTCGGTAGCAGTCTGCAATACGATGCTATACTCGCTGCCTTCAAGAGCTTTTGCATACACCGAGAAGGTGAAGTATGAATTAGCCGCAAGCGAGATAGAGTTGGACGTAAAGCCGAGTTTTTGCAAGCTGTCGTCCTTCTTTATTGCAAGCACGTTAGGCACGTTTTTGAGCGTAAAGGAATTGTCGAGACCGCTGAAAAATCCGTCTACGCTGTCTATTCCCATAGCTTCAAGCTGGCTGGCGTTGTTGAGATTGAGCACGCCTGCGAGGTTGTTGAACGGAGCTTCGATGCTGAGGCTCGACGAGGAGTTGATGGTCCAATTATTTGGAAGCGCGAGAGCGCTCTTCATATTGCCGTCGTCGTCAATGATGTCGTTGCCAAACAGATTGTTGGTCGCGCTTATGTCGATATTGTTGAAATATCCGTTGGACGCCACTTCGTTGGTAGAAGACGTCGACGAGCTGGAAATTTGTTGCTTTTTGACAGTTGTCGAAGCCGTTGCCGAAGAGTATTGGCTGTAAGGTATCTTCTCGACGTACATCGAAGAGACGAAGCCGTAGCCCATTACCAACGTGGAGTAGTCGCTGCCGTTGCCGGTGCCCATCGTTATGGAGATTGCCAACTTGGCGTGTTTTATCTGTTCGCCGAGCACGTAGAACGTGATAAGCGTATAATCATTGAATCCCTTTTCGTCTTCAAGATTTTCGGTATTAAGGTTGTCAAAGCTTGCCAGGGTGGTGAATGCGTTGGCAAAATCGTCGTCTTCGTCAGCCTTGTATTCTTCGTTGTATCTCAAAAGCGACACGCTCATGCCTTGCGCTTTGTCGATATCCTTTGTCTTTATATACATTGATATCGCATACGCCTTATTAGGAGCTATGTCAATGAGGTTGTCCGTATTTATATTATTGCCCGACTTAGTCAAGGTGGAAAGTACGTTTGCCGTCGGAGCAAAGTTGTTGATAGCAAGCACTTTGGAGTTGAGCACCGCAGTATTTTCGATATCGACAGGCTTGCCTGGATTTTCTTTGAAATAGTTGCCGGCAGTGAAGCTGTCGGTGTCGATGAGTTCGAATTTGCTGCGCTTAGCAAGCTCGGCGTTGAGATCGTCGGGATTTTGCACTGCAAATTTGCTCAGGTCGACAGCCGTCATATTTTCGTAAGAGGTCAAAAGAGATATCTTCTTCAACGAAGAGGTCTCGCTTGCGCCGTCATACTCAGCCTTGGTTACTTCGCTGATGGTCGTCTTGTCGAAGAGCGCTGCGCCGACTGCGTGCGTATCGGTGTCGCCTGCGCCGCCGTATCCCAGCCACATCTCCAATTTGAGCTGCGAAGCGCGGAATTGGTTGGCAGCCACGTAGAACGAGTATTCCACCCATTGTCCGTCGGTGTCGACTTCCATTACGTAATTGTTACTGTCGGTGTTGGTACCGTCTGTAAGCCTGATACTTGCCTTGCCGCTCTTTAAGTAAGTTCTTGCAAATATGCTTACCTTATAGAACTTGTTGAGCTTGAAGTTCATCGCGCTTTCTGCTCTGTAACCGAATGCGGTCGCCTGCTTATTTTGCATATAGAGCATTCTCGTGCCGACAGAGGAGTCGGGAGTAGTAAGACCTTCGAGTGTCTGACCTGCGTCTTTAAGCGCATTGACAAGGTTGTTGAGCGAAGATTTGACGCCTTCTTGGTTGAAAGTTGCGGTGTCAATGATACCTTTTGCGACGTAAGAAGTCGAAGTGCTTGCATTGTCGCCAGAGCCGAAGCCTGCAACTTGCGAGTACTTAGATACCGAGTAAGGAGTGCTCGTCGTGGAAGAAGCGTAGTCAAATTCGCTGTCGGATACTTTCATAGTATACTTAGCCACGTCTTCTTTGACTTCCACTTTGTCGTAGTCTTCTTTGGTGAAAGCCTTTGCATTCTCGTCTTTTTCGTCAACTTCCGATACCTTTTCAAGGACTACGTTGTCAAAGAACGCAAGACCTTTTGTCATATGTCCCGTGCTCTTGTTGCCGATACCGAGCGAAAGCACAACCGTGATGCTGCCGCTGGATATTTCGGAAGTCTCGATATACATCGTATAGGTTTTCCATTCGTTTTGGGTGTTGATAGCTTCCCATCTTGCATAAGCCGCGCCGTTGACGTAGATATATGCGCCGGCGAGTGGGTCGGTATTGTCGCTGTCAAGGATGGTTCTGACGTCTACGCTGAGCTTATAATAGCTGTCTGTGTCAATAGATTGGCTGTCGGAAGTATACTTGTATGACGTAGCCGTTCTGTTGTTTATCATAAGAACGTCGTCGTCGTCAAGCTCGTCGTTGCCGTCGCTTGATCTGCCTCTGCCGGGGGAGCTTACGGAAATATGCGAATATTTCTTTTTCAGCGCTTTCCAACCGGAATCGGAGGTTTTTACAACACCTTTCGTCAAGTCTTTGTCTTCGGCAGGAGTTGCCGTAGAGCTGCCGCTTGAAGATCCGGGCGCGCCCGTCCAATTACTTGGAGCTCTTAGTGCAGAGTCGTCGCTGCCTTCGGCAAAAGTGCCGTTGGTAAAGAGCAATGTTGATTCTTTGTCTTCATCTTTATTGTTTGGGTCGTCTTTATCGCAAGCGACGGCAAACATTGAGAAGACTATGCAGACTGCTAAAATCAACGCTGTCAAGATAAAAAGTCTTTTCTTGTTCATTTAACCACCTTTATAATATAAAATAAAATCTATTATATTATTTTTATTTACAATAGTCTAAGATATTATATAACACGCATTTGAAAAAATCAATCACTTTAACTTACATTTGACATTTTTTGTTAAAAATAAATATAAGCGGAAATCCGCGATTGGACAAGCGGTAATTAAAATGCGTTTAAATAAGGTATTTTCTTTGATTTAACGGTAATTTTGATATCAGGAATTTAAAATTTGCGACTATTTGCTAAAAGTTTACACAAAATAAGCTGTAAAGAGGGGGCAATATGTCGCAAAATCAAATGGATAGAAGTATTATAGAACGCAATTTTTCTATTGTCAACGGCAAGAGTAAGATAAAACTCGGGCAGAAAGCACGCGTTGTGCTGGCAATACTCGCGTCGCTTTTTGTCGGAGTGGCAAACGGACTTTTCGGCGGCGGAGGCGGTATGCTCGTCATACCTATATTCGTGTTGATATTGAGATTGGAAGAAAAGGTTGCGCACGCCAGCGCGATATTGACTATCCTGCCGCTTTCGCTCGTCAGCGGTATCATATACATCGTCAACGGACATTTTCTTTTCCCCGACGGACTTTGGACGGGAGGAGGCGTAATACTCGGAGGCATAATTGGCTGCTTTTTGATGAAAAAGCTTTCGGGTAATGCGTTGAAGTTGATTTTTTATTCCCTTATGATACTTGCAGGAGCGGTAACTTTGGCAAAGAATATCTAAAAATCTATGGACATAATGGGTTTTGATATAAGCGCAGTACGCTTAATAACAAAGAACGTAGGATAAATAAGAAAGAGGAAAATTATGAAAGAGTTGTTTATGATAATCGCCGGCGTTGTCGGCGGAGTGATAGGCGGTATGGGAATGGGAGGCGGAACTTTGCTGATACCCATACTGACGATATTTCTCGACGTGCCGCAAAAGAATGCGCAGGCGATAAATCTCATTGCGTTTATTCCCATGGCGGTGATAGTGACTTTGATAAATATCAAGCGAAAGGGGATAGATTACAAGAGCGTTGCAATCGTCGCGCTGCCTGCGATAGTTACAAGCGCGCTGTCGGCTATCTTTGTCAAAAAGATGTCGTCCAAGGCGTTGTCCGTGGGCTTTGCGATCTTCCTTATTGCGCTCGGCGTCACAATGATGATAGATACTTTGCGCAAATGTATATATGCATATATGTGCAAATGCAGAAGTATGTATACCCCCAACGACTGATAGACATATGCAAAATTGCGCAAAAGTCGTCATATATCGCATCGTGTGCGCATACGCTATCTTCGAGGTGACAATATGAACGACTACTACGACAGAATGATAATTGGGATCGCATATCATATTTTGGAGAGTAAATGCACGGTGCGAGAATGCGCAAGCGTGTTTGGTATAAGTAAGAGCGCGGTACATAGCTATCTCAACGACAGATTGAAATACATAGACATCGACCTTTATGACGAAGTGCGTCGGGTGTTGGATTACAACAAATCGGTCCGCCATCTGCGCGGCGGTGAAAGCACGAAAAACAAGTATTTAAAAATAAAGAAGCGCCCCTGTCAAAATAAGAGCGCAGAAAGATTCGATATTTAAATTCAAAGCGATATTTTTGTAATTAAATATGGATAAAATAGGACTATGACTTTTTGATAAAATCGCCTACTTTATCCCAAAGATTGTTGCGGTCCGGGTGAAAGAGCGCTGTGAGCATCAACTGCTTGCAGCCGTATTTTTCGTCGAGAGAGGCGACAAGATTTTTTATATCTTCCCGTTTGGTATTCTTATCCTGCGGACACGGGTTGTGGATAATAGGCAGTTCATATCTCCTTGCCAAGCCCGAAAGGTATTTTTCCTCGACGTAAATAAAGGGACGTATCAGCGTGATATTGCTTCTGTCCATATGACTTATCGGCATAAAAGTAGATACCCTTCCCTCATATATAAAGCTCAATAAAAAGGTCTCCAACACGTCGTCGGCATGGTGACCGAGAGCTAGCTTGTTGCATCCGTACTTCTTTGCGACGCTGTTGAGCGCGCCTCTGCGCATCTTTGAACAAAGCGAGCAGGGGCTTTTTTCTTTTCTCTCCAATATTACGTCGTATATCTGAGTTGGCTCTACGACAAATTCCACTCCAAGACTATTGCAATAATCCGCCGTCGCCCTTACTTCTTGCTTGTTGACGTCTTTAAATCCCAAATCGACGTTGATGGCAACAAGTTGAAATTTTTCGGGAGAAAACTTTTGGTAAGCCGCAAGTATCGCCAGCAAAGCCATGCTGTCCTTTCCGCCTGACAGTCCGACTGCGATTTTGTCGCCGTCGCTTATCATGCCATAATCGGAAATAGCTTTTCTCGTCAAAGATAATAATTTTTGCATACAATTAGTTTAACGGTTTTATTGACTAATTGCAAGGGAATATAGTATATTTATAAAAGAATAATAATAAAATTATTTAAGACGTTTTTTGTTTTTAGACGAGAGACGGCAGGGAGCTTGAATTGACAGAGAAGATTATTGAAGCCGTGCGCGAACTTATCGGCAACGATATGTTGACGACGGTGTTGATTTCTATGATACCGATAGTTGAATTGAGAGGAGCGATACCGGCGGCGATGACTATGGGGTTGCAGCCTTTGGTGGCGTTTGCATTGGCATGGGCAGGCTCTGCGATAGTCTCGCCTATACTTTTGCTGATATTGCGCCCCGTGTTGAATTGGATGAAGAAGTACAAACTTTTTGCTTCTTTGGCGCATGCCGTCGAGGACGGATTTAAGAGCAAGGCAATGAAAGTCATCGGCAAGGACGGCGGCGGCATGCTTGACGGCGCGCAGCTTAAAAAGTTGGAGAGAAAAAAGATGCTAGGCGTATATCTTTTTGTGGCTTTCCCGATACCGCTGACGGGCGTATGGACGGGCAGCGCGATAGCTACCTTTATAGATATACCTTTTTGGAAGGCTATGGCGATGGTATGGCTGGGTAATTTGACAGCCGGCGGAATTGTCACGCTGCTAGCATTTTTCCTTAAAGAACATATGAACACAGTGCTTGATATTTTCTTTGTCATAGTGATATTGGTATTGCTGCTGTTTATAGTGCGTACCGCTTTAAAGATGGTGAAGAACAAAAAACAGGCTAAATTGCAAGCAAGCAGCGGCAGTGCGCAGGGAGCCGACGTTTCCCAAGACGGCGAGACAAGCGAGTGCATTGAGGTGTCGAAAGATGTCGTAAATGAAGAAAATATTGTCGAAAACTGTAACCAAAGCGCGACAAATGACGAAATAAAGACTGCGCATACGGCTGTCAAAAAAGCGGACGGAGATAAGAGCGCCGATAAAGATAAGAGCAACGGCGACGGGGATGATCGGTGAGAGAAATATATGAAATACTATGAGATAACGATAGAGACGACGAGCGAGGCAAGCGAATTGGTGGCAGAGATACTCACCGACGCAGGCAGCAACGGTATAAGCATATTTGACCCAAACGATTTGTTGGAGCTTTCCGACAGCGGAGTCATATGGGACTATATGGACGAGCACCTTATTCAAAACGACGGCAAGGCGCAGGTCAAAGGGTATTTTGCGCCGTCAGACTTAGAGAGTTCGCTTGAATATATTAAGAGCAGTTTTGAGACTTTGAAGCAGAACTGCCCCTTTGAGTACGGCTCTTTGAGTATGTCGCAAAGCGTCGTTGACGATGAGGATTGGGTGGAGAATTGGAAGCAATACTATCGTCCTATCGAGGCAGGGAGAGTGACTGTCGTACCCCAGTGGATAGAATATCAGGCAAAAGAGGGCGAGTACGTCGTCAAGATAGACCCGGGTATGGCGTTTGGCACAGGCGAGCATGAGAGCACCAAGATGTGTCTTATGATGTTGCAGGCTCTCGGAGTTGAGGGAAAGAGCGTAATTGACGTGGGCACGGGCAGCGGTATACTCGCATTGGCTTCGGTTAAGCTGGGTGCAAGCGAGGTAGAGGCTTACGACATAGACGACAATGCCGTCAAGGCGGCAAAGGATAATGCCGCGCTAAATTGCATACAGGATAAAATGAAAGTGGCAAACGCCAATCTTCTCGACAAGACGAGCGGTAAATTCGATATAGTGCTTGCCAATATCACAGCCGACGTGCTTATTACGCTTTCGCAGTCTTTGGGCGAGTATATGAAAGAGGACGGAGTGGTCATAATTTCGGGTATCATACTCAAAAGAGAAGAGGACGTAAAGACCGCCTTTGAAAAAGCAGGTTTTAAAATTCTCGATAGAATGAATATGGGCGAATGGGTAGGCTTTAAGTTGGGTAAGTGATATGGAGTTGAAGAGATTTTTTGCAAGCGCCGAAGACTTTGACGGCAGATATATCACGTTGGAAGGCGAAGAGTTTGAGCATATGACGAAGGTGCTCAGACATAAAGTCGGCTTTAAAATAATAGTAAGTCTCAACGACGGCAAGGACTATTACTGCACTATCGTCGAGATAAGCAAGACGTATGCCAAGGCGGAAGTTGACGAAATAATAGACAACGAATGCAAGTCGAAGGCAAGCGTGACGTTGTTTCAAGCGCTGCCTAAGGGCGACAAATTGGATATTATTATACAAAAGTGCGTGGAGCTTGGCGTTGAGGATATCATTCCTTTTAAATCGAGATTTACAAATGAGAGCAAATATAACGTCAACAGAGCAAGGCGCATTGCCTTGGAGGCGTGCAAGCAGTGCGGAAGAGCGAGAAAAGCCAACGTCGGCGAGCTTGTCGACTTTGAAGAAATGATAGAGAGACTGAGTTATTACGACGTCGTGATATTGCCTTATGAGAATGCCAAAGTCGGCAGTATGCGAGACGTAGTCGGACTTGGCGAGGGTAAGAAAATCGCGTTGATAATAGGCAGCGAGGGAGGCTTTTCCTCCGATGAAGTAAAGCTTGCAGAGGAGAAAAACGCGCAGGTTATTTCGCTTGGAAAGAGGATATTGAGATGCGAGACGGCGGCTATTATAGCCAGCGCGCTTATTATGTACGAATTGGGTGATTTGCAAGGCTAGATAGCCGTATAAATTGAGAGGAACGACAAGACAAAGTTTATGAAGATTTGCGTATACAATTTAGGGTGTAAGGTCAATAAATACGAGTGCGACAGCTTGGTCATGACTCTCAAAGACAGAGGTCACGAGGTGAGCGAGGACTTGGAATACGCCGATCTTTATATTCTCAACACCTGCGCAGTCACCAACGAGGCAGAGCGCAAGTCGAGGCAGTGCATAAGCAGATGCTTGAAGTTTAACGAGAGTGCAAAGGTAGTGGTATGCGGCTGCGCGTCTCAAAACAACGCGGAGCAGTTCTATCAAAAGCAAGGAGTAGTTTACGTCATAGGCAACGCGCAAAAAGGCAAGCTTGCCGATAAGCTGCAAGAGAGCGGAATATTGGTTTCGCCGCTGCCGAGAGAGTATGAAGACGACTTTTGTGCCGACGTCGTGCGTACCCGCGCTTACGTCAAGATACAGGACGGCTGCGACAACAATTGTTCGTATTGCCTGATACCGTACGTTAGAGGGCGAAGCCGTTCAAGGAGCATAGACAGCGTCGTCGGCGAGTGCGGGAGATTGCAAAATATAAGTAGGGAGATAATACTCACAGGCATAGACATTTCGTCATACGGAAAGAACATAAACAGTGACTTACCTGCGTTAATTCGCGCATTGAGCGGCATAAAGTGCAGGTTGAGATTGGGCTCTCTCGAAGTGGGAGCCATAAACGAAGACTTGCTTGACGCGCTGAGAGGACTGGATAATTTCTGTCAGCAATTCCATCTGTCTTTGCAGAGCGGCGAAGACGGCGTACTTAAAAAAATGAATCGTCATTATACGACTAGGCAGTATCTAGACAAGGTGAATTTGATAAGAAGCTATTTTCCCGACTGTGCGATAACTACCGATTTGATTTGCGGATTTCCAACAGAGACAGACGGGGATTTTGCCAAGACGTTGGAGTTTATAAAGGAAGTGGGATTTGCGCAGATGCACGTCTTTGGATATTCTCAAAGAGAGGGAACGGCGGCTTGCAGATATAAACTTTTGCCTGCCGAAAAGGTCAAAGAGAGAGTGGCTGCGGCTTTGGCTGTCGCCGAAGAAATGCGCGGCAAGTACGTGGATTCTTTTGTCGGCAAGACTTTGCAGGTGCTTGCGGAAGATATGCAAGAGGGGCATATGCGCGGATATTCCAAGCAGTATATTGACTGTATTATAGACGGCGCGCAAAGCGGCGAGGTATATGAGGCTGAGGTCGTAAGACAAGTCGAAGGCAAGGCTGAGTGTAAGATAACAAGAAGAATTTAAATATGGACAAAACAGTACAAAAGGAGAGAGTTATGGACTGCATATTTTGCAAAATAATCAAGGGTGAGATACCCTCATACAAGATATATGAGGACGATATGACTTACGCATTTTTAGATATAGCCGACGACAGCTACGGACATACGTTGGTTATACCCAAGAAGCATTGCGTAAACATATTGGACTGCGACGAAGATTATCTTAATGCGGTGATCAGCGCAGTAAAGAAGATCTCTAATCATTACGTAGACAACTGCGGCTTTGAGGGCGTCAACGTGTTGAACGCAAGCGGCGAGAGCGCGCAGCAGTCGGTATTCCATCTGCATTTCCATATCATACCGAGAAAGTCTGCCGACGGTATAGATATATGGCCGCTCAAAGACAAAAAGAATTTGGATATGCAGGCGATATGCGACGAGTTGAAACTTGTATGAAAAAATTTGTCGCAACAATATAAATTTCGTTGACAAGAAAATTATATTATGTAATAATGTTGAAGTAATTAAGCCGTATAGGGAAAGGAGGCGATAATATGTCGACAGTTAAAGTAGGTGAGAACGAGTCTTTGGACAGCGCAATCAGAAGATTTAAGCGTAAGTGTGCAAGAGACGGCATAATCGGTGACCTCCGTAAAAGAGAGGCTTACGAAAAGCCGAGCGTAAAGCGCAAGAAGAAGGCAGAGGCAGCGCGCAAGCGTATGTATAAGGCGTAATGCTTATGCAGTTTGGCGAGAGAATATTTTCGCCGTAAAAATGAAAAGATTTCGACGTATATCAAGTGCGTCGATTTTTTTATTATTAGGGTGTGGATTATATTTTTGATAATTTTGGTACTGCGACTTTAAATTGTGACGTCATTTCGACCAAACGCAGTGAAACGGAGAAATCTCAACAAGTTAAATAATTACTTGAAGTTCAATCAAATTTAACAAAATATATAACATTCAATAATTCTTTCTTCCTAGCAATACGTCGATGTCTTCGTCGAAGTAATCGGCTATCTTGCAGAGGTTATCCAAAGTGATTTCTCTTTGCATATTGATATAGCGCGACAGCGTTTGTTGGGGTATACCGACTTTCTTAGAAAACTCATTGACAGACATGTCGCCTATCAGTTCTTTGAGGTTATTGGCAAAATTGGACATATATTGCTTGTTCATATCTTTATTTTAAACCAAATGGTGTAAAAATATTGACTTTACACCATTCGGTGTGATAAACTTCGTATGATATAATCATTGTCTATATACATACATACCTAAGTGCCGAGAGAACGCTTATCGCATACATTGCGTCTTGCTTCTCTCGGTATCTTGCATACTTAGTATTGCAAAATCTGCATATTTAATGTCGATAATACCCTTGATAAGCACTTGATATATTTTAGCGTATACTATATAATGTAAGTCGAATTAAAAGATTTTTGAGGTGAAAGACATAATATGTTTTGGGAAATACTTAAAAATTTTGCATTGCAGAACCTTGTGACGATAGGGGCAATAGTTTTATTCGGTTTTTTAATTGCAATGTGCAATAGGATATTTTATTGGAATTTCGGCAGATACGGAAGAGTTGCCTGCTATATTACCGGCGCGATAGGCACGCCTGTCCATGAATGTTCGCACGCGCTTATGTGTATTTTGTTCGGTCATAGGATAACCGAGATGAAATTGTATCAAATAGGCGACGACGAGGGGATATTGGGATACGTATCACACTCTTACAACAAGCGCAACGTCTATCAGCGTCTCGGCAATTTTTTTATAGGCATTGCGCCGATAATAGTTATATCGTCGATACTTTACGGCGTTGCTTTCTTGCTTATGCCGGATATGATCAAGTCTATGAGCCAAAATGCCGACCTCAATACGGCGTTTAACAGCTTTGGAGGCTTTTTCTCAAATGTAGGCGCAGTGCTCAAAGCTTTCTTTATTCAAGCCAAGTCTTGGCAATGGTGGGTGTTCATTCTTATAGGCGGACTTTTGTGTCTGCATATGACGCTCAGCGGCGCGGATATAAAGAGCGCGATAGGCAGTCTTATCTTTATCGTGGCGGTTTCTTTCGCGGTAAATTTGATAATAGGATTTATCAAGTTGAGCTTGCTTGACAAGATCACTTACGAGATAGTCAAGTTGGGAAGCATACTTGTGTCCATAATGCTTGTATCCTTGCTCATATCGATACTTGCGGTGTTGTTTTCTTTTATCATAAGGTTGATATTCCGCAGACACATATAGATTTAAATATATTTATAAGTCAAATAAAATTTATAAACTTTGACAGAGCTGAGAGGCAAAACAGTTGAGTTTTTGCCTCTTTTATTATATAATAGATAAGTTGATAAAAAATACGAGAATAGATAAAGGAAATTTTTGATAATGGATTATAGGTCGTTGTTGAATGAAGCGCAGATATTGCCGGTCGAAGATACGAGGGGAGCGGTGCTTGTCTTGGCAGGCGCAGGAAGCGGCAAGACGAGAGTCTTGACGTATCGCATAGCGTATTTGATTGACAAAGAGGGCGTCGATCCGCGCAATATTTTGGCGATCACTTTTACCAACAAGGCGGCAGGTGAGATGAGGGAGCGTATCAGAGCCGTCACAGGACAGGGTGGGATGACGATTTCCACCTTCCACTCGCTGTGCGCAAAGATATTAAGAGCCGACATATCCAAACTTGGCGATTACAATTCCAACTTTTCGATATATGACGACGACGATTCGAGCAAAGTCGTATCTAGGATAATCAAGTCATTGAATATAGAGGACAATAAAGACCTCAAAAAGAAAGCCAGATGGCATATCTCCAATGCAAAGAATATGGCTATGAGTGCAAAGGAGTACGCTCCGCGTCTCAAAGGCGAGCCCGAGGGCGAGATTATCGCGACTATACACGAGAGGTATGAGAGGGAACTCAAAGAGAACAACGCGTTGGACTTTGACGATTTGTTGTATAAGACTTTGGTGCTCTTTGCCACCTGCAAGGACGTACTCGAAAAATATCAGAATATGTATCAATACATACACGTCGACGAATTTCAAGACACCAATAAGATACAATACACTATGGTGAGACTTCTCGCCAACAAATACGGCAATATCTTTGCGGTGGGCGACGACGATCAGAGCATATACGGCTGGCGTTGGGCGGACGTGTCAAATATCAAGAAGTTTACTCAGCATTTCCCTGGTTGCAGGATATATAAGTTGGAGCAGAACTACCGCTCAACAAAGAATATTCTCGACACAGCC
This sequence comes from uncultured Christensenella sp., assembly GCA_910579785.1. GTDB lineage: Bacteria > Bacillota > Clostridia > Christensenellales > UBA3700 > RACS-045. The sequence goes on from CAJTVJ010000022.1 coordinate 16,669, forward strand.
AATAAGATAATCGCCAACAATACGTCGCGTATGGACAAGACTCTTTGGACTGACGGCGAAGCGGGCGCGAGAGTGCTTTACAAGAGTTGTTATGACGAAAAGGCGGAGGCGGATTACGTATTGGATCAGATTTCATATTTGATAAACACCTGCGGATATGAATACAACGACTTTGCAATATTGGTGCGCGCCAGCTCTTTGACGAGATCGTTTGAAGATAAGCTTGTGCTTTACAATTATCCATATAAGATTATCGGCGGCAGCAAGTTCTTTGAAAGAAAAGAAGTCAAAGACTTTTTGGCATACCTTAAATTTATTGCCAATCCCAACGACAACGAAAGCGTGCTTAGGGTCATCAACGTGCCGAAAAGAGGCATAGGCGAGACTGCGGTGCAAAAACTTCTTGCGCAGTGCGCGCTCAATAGAATGACGCTTTTGCAGGGCATACTCAATCTTGATATGCTTGACCTTGCGCCTGCCGTGCGCAACAAAGTGCAGGTGTTTGCCGACTTGGTCAAGGCGTTGAGAGAAAATTCAAATATGCCGCTTGTAGATTACGTCGAATATGTCAATACTTCGGTTGACTTTGCAAGTCAGTACGACCCAAAAGACGAAGACGGCAAAAACAGGTTGGAGAACATAGACGAATATATCAACTCCGTAAGGGAATATTGCAACGACAACGGCGCGAGCCGTCTCGACGAATATCTTCAATCTGTGTCGCTTGTATCGGATACCGACCAAGTTGCGGAAAACTGCATTACGCTTGCCACAGTCCACGGAGTAAAGGGATTGGAATATAAATGCTGCTTTATCGTAGGTCTTGAAGAGGGACTTTTCCCAAGCCGTATGGACGAGAATGAAGAGGAAGAGAGACGTATAATGTACGTCGCCGTCACAAGAGCGCGCGAAAGACTTTATTTGACCAACGCGCAATCGAGATTTAGATACGGACAGAGAGATTACTGCGTGATGCCGTCAAGATTTCTCAAAGAGGGCGGCTTTATACAAGAGCCTAAGACTATATCGCGCACAGGCATAAGCACAAGGGAGATACTTGGAGATTTGAGTTCTACAACTCCCGCTTGGCAAGAGAGGCGCGATCGAATCAACGAAATGAAGAGCCTTATGAAAAATGCGGCAACGCCTGCATTTGCAAAGAGCGCAGGTCAGCAAACGGTGCCGCAGTCAAAAGATACGTCTGTATTTAAGGTCGGCATGAGCGTAAAGCATACGCGTTTTGGAGAGGGAAAGATAATATCTATCACAGGAGAAAATGCAAAAATCGAATTTCCCGTGTTGGGAGTCAAGGTGTTTAATCTTCGCTTAGCGCCTATAACGGTGGTGTGAGGGAGAGTAAGTGGGGAAAGTCTAATCATGTTAAAAGAAGAAATATGATATTTTCCGCTGCGCTTGAAAAGACATAAATACACATACGACTGACGTAAAATAAAATAGCAAATAAAAGACCTTTTGAAATAACATTTTGGAGAAGGATATGGACAAATCGCAACGAATGCAAGAGCTTGTCGCATTGCTCAACGAATACGCTTATCAATATTACACGCTGGATAATCCCACTGTCGCCGACGTGGAGTATGACAGACTGTATGACGAACTCATATCGTTGGAGAGCGAATTGGGATATGCGCTTGACAACTCTCCTACCAAGCGAGTGGGAGACGTCATACTCAAAGGCTTTAAGAGCGTGAGACATCTCGGCAGGCTGTATTCTCTCGACAAGTGCCAGACAAAAGAGGCTTTGTCTGCCTGGATAGACAAACTTGTCAAGGCGTGCGGCTTTATGCCAAAGTGTTCGCTGGAATATAAATTCGACGGATTGACTATCAATTTGCTATACAGAGACGGCAAGTTGGAGAGAGCTGCGACGAGAGGCAACGGCGTTGAGGGCGAAGACGTGACCCAACAGGTCAAGACCATCAAATGCGTGCCGCTGTCGATAGAGTATAAGGGCGTGGTAGAAGTGCAGGGCGAGGGCATAATGCGACTGTCAGCTTTGGAAAAGTACAATTCGCAGGAAGGCGTCGTGCCTCTTAAAAATGCCAGAAACGCTGTCGCCGGCGCGATAAGAAATCTCGATCCAAAGGTGACGGCGGCAAGAAAACTCGAAGTGGTTTGCTACAACGTCAATTACATCGAAGAAGATTTTGCCTCGGGCAGTGAAATGATTGATTTTTTAAAGCGCAATAAATTTAAGGTCAGCGAAAAGTTTGAACTCTTTGACGACAAAGATAAATTGATAGCCGCGCTCGACGGCATACAGCAAAAGAGAGAGAGCCTTGACTTTCTCATTGACGGAGCGGTAGTCAAAGTTGACGACACGTCTATCCGCGAAGATATGGGATATACCGAAAAATTTCCCAAGTGGGCGGTCGCGTATAAATTCCCTGCGCAGGAGGTCACGACGACTTTGCGCGACGTCATTTGGCAGGTGTCGAGGACGGGCAAGCTAAATCCTTTGGCAGTGCTCGATCCGGTTGACCTTGCAGGCGTGACGGTCAGCAGAGCTACGCTGTCGAATATCAGTGAGATACGTCGCAAGGATATAAAGATAAACAGCAGAGTTTTTATACGTCGCAGCAACGACGTCATACCTGAGATATTGGGTATTGCCGAGCATACCGACGAGTCTGTCGACGTCGTAAAGCCTGCCGTCTGTCCTGCTTGCGGCGCGCCGGTGATAGAGGACGGAGTATTCTTAAAATGTTCCAACGCAAAGAACTGCGCGCCTGCGATAGTGTCGGCAATGTCGCACTTTGCCTCGCGCGACGCTATGGATATAGAGGGACTTTCAGACAAGACTTTGGAGACGCTTTACAACGAAGGCAAGCTTGCGCATTACGTCGATATATACTCGCTCAAAGCAGAAGATTTTGACGGTATAGAGGGGTTCGGCGACAAAAAGACAGCCAATATTCTCGGCGCGATAGAGAAGAGCAAGCAGACCACGCTCGACAGATTTATCTATGCCTTAGGCATTGCCAACATAGGTAAAAAAGCCGCTAAACAGCTTGCCGACGAATTTAAATCGCTCGACAATATCATGCGCGCGGAATACGATTCGCTCAAAGCTATCGACGATTTCGGCGATATTATGGCAACCGGACTTATAGAGTATTGGCAAGACGCGCAGCATATCCAAGAGGTGGAAAGTCTTATTGCCCGCGGTATACGCTTTGAAGAAAAGCAAAGCGTCGAGGGCGTGTTGAGCGGTAAAAAGGTAGTGCTGACAGGTGCCCTGCCTACGCTCAAAAGAGGCGAGGCAAAGAGGCTTATAGAGGACAACGGCGGTGAAGTCGCAGATTCTATATCAAAGAGCGTCAATTTGGTAATTGCAGGCGAGGACGCAGGCAGTAAGCTGGCAAAGGCGCAAAAACTCGGCATCGAGATAGTCGACGAGAAGTGGTTGCTTGACAAAATAAATAAGTGAAAGCGCTTTTATGTTAGGTCTGCTTTGTTGCTCTTAACTTGACAGATTAGATTTACGCAAAGCAACACAATGGAGAGAATACGTTGTACGATTTGAGGCTTATCGGATTGACTGATAAGCGACGTACGGGAGGGCAAAATGCAATACTTGGCTATCATACTTATAACAATGATTTCCGGCGTAGTCGGTACGGGGCTTGGCGGCGTTGTCGGCGCGGTATTAAAGCGGGATTCCAACAAGATAGTGTCGCTGCTGCTTTCTTTTGCGGCAGGTATAATGTTGGCAGTGGTATGTTTTGATTTGATGAGCGAGCCGCTTGAATTGATGAAGACAGGAGAGCTGCCAAAGACAACTCCTATAATAGTCGTTGCGGCTGTGATAGCAGGATATGCGCTCGTGTACGCGCTCAACTATTTGATAGACAGGCACGCCAACCGAGAGGTAAAACATATCGACAGGAATCACCCTTCGACGGCAGATAATCTGGACGAACTTATCCATGCCGACCACTTTGAGAGTCACAAAGGGATGAAAAATTCCTCCAAGTCAAATCTGTTTATGGCAGGGCTTGTAATGATGATTGCCATCGCGCTGCATAATTTGCCGGAAGGTATGGTGATAGGCGCGTCGTATGCAATGGAAGACGATTTGACGTCCAATCTCTTTTCCGGCAGCGGATTTATCATGGCGATCGTCATAGGACTGCACAATATACCCGAAGGTATGGCGGTGTCAGTGCCGTTGATATCGGGCGGAATGGGCAAGTGGAAGGCGGTGGGGCTGACTGCGCTCAGCGGTTTGCCGACGGTGATAGGCGCGCTGTTGGGATTTGCTCTTGGCGGAATAAATGCGATAATGCTGGTGCTGTCGCTGGGATTTGCAAGCGGAGCTATGCTGTACGTCGTCTTCGGAGAGTTGTTGCCTGAGTCTATATTGATGTGGAAAAGCAAGCTGCCGTCGCTGTCGTTGTTTGCAGGCGTACTCGTAGGATTTTTGCTTGTCAGCTATTGATTTTCTGTAAGACTGTATATATGGTTTAAAGTATTTTACGTAATGAGAATTTCGCACTACGTCGGATTGCGGCATAATTAAGAAATACGGCTGTTTAAATATTTTAATCATGCCTTTTGTCGGCAGGCGGCAATGCGCAGTTGCAATTTTAAGGAAAATTTATCTAATTATTACGCAATATTTAAATTATAATATTAAATATAAATTTAAACGATAGACAATAATTTAATTTAAGAGTATAATATATAAGTCAAAGAGTATCGTTGCATACTCTATCAGATTTTGACAAAAGGCGAATAATGGCAAGAAAGAATACATCAAAAATAGGCGGTCAAGCCGTATTGGAAGGAGTAATGATGCGCGGAGAGAGGTCGATGGCGACAGCTGTCCGCGACGAAAAGGGCAACGTCGTTGTCGAGAGCAGATACGTCACTCCGACAAGCGAGCGTTCTGCGGTATATCGCATACCGTTTGTAAGAGGTGTGTTCAACTTTTTTGGGTCTATGGCAATGGGTATGAAGACCTTGATGAGGTCGGGCGAAGTCTTTGACGACGACACTCAGCCGGGCAAACTTGAAAAGTGGATGGCAAAGAAACTCAAAATCAACATATACGACGTGATGATGGTTTTTTCCGTCATACTCGGCGTCGCGTTGGCGATAGGCTTGTTTTTCTTCCTGCCTCTCGGCGTGCTGACGGGAATAAAAGCTTTGGTGACAAAGTACGTCTCTGCCGAGGCAAACGAACTTTGGTACGTGACGGTCCTTTACGCTCTGCTTGAAGGTTTGCTGAGGATAATTATATTTGTCGTATATATCGCGCTTACTACGCTTATGAAACCGATAAAGCGTACCTATATGTATCACGGAGCGGAGCATAAGACTATAAGCTGTTATGAACACGGCTTGGAACTCACGGTGGAAAACGCGCAGAAGATGACGACCGTGCACGACAGGTGCGGCACGACGTTTATGTTCATAGTCATGCTTGTCAGCGTGGTGATATTTTCGATAGTGGGCATATTTGAGCCGTATATGAAAGGTCTCGGCGCGTGGAAAAACGTCATTTTGTTTGCGTCCAGAATAGTGCTGCTGCCTATCGTAATGGGTATAAGTTACGAGATGTTGAAGACTATGGCAAAGTATGACAACGTGTTGGTGCGAATATTAAAGTGGCCGGGGCTTATGCTGCAAAAACTTACGACAAAACAGCCCGACGATTCTATGGTGGAGTGCGCTATAATAGCTTTTAACACGGTTATGGCAATGGACGCCGACCCTTCGATACCTGAGAAGAGATTTGATACTAAAAAACCGTATGAGAAAGTACGCGACGAGATAAAGACCATGCTCAAAGGCGTGGACGAGAGCGATATAGATTGGATATTCTGCGAGGTATGCAACGTCAAAAGAAGCCAGCTTGCCCAGTTGACGCACGTGCGACAGCTTGAATACGAAAGAGCTGTGGAATTTGCCAAGAAGAGACAAAAGGGCGAGCCGCTTTGGAGAGTATTCGGCAAGGCTGACTTTTACGGATACGACATATCTCTCACTCCCGACGTGCTTTGTCCCCGTCCCGAGACGGAGTATTTAGCGCAGGAGGCTATCGGGCTTTTGAACGCTGATAGCAAGGCGTTGGATATGTGTACGGGCAGCGGCTGCATTGCGATAGCAATAGCAGGCAAGAGCGGCGCGGAAGTGACTGCTTGCGATATAAGCGAAAAGGCATTGGAAGTTGCAAAACAGAACGCGGTCGGCAACAACGTTGCAGATAAGATTACTTTTGTCAAGTCGGATATGTTTGGATGCGTTGAGGGCAGATACGACGTGATAGTGTCCAATCCGCCTTATATACCTACCAAAGACATAGCAAAGCTTGACAGAGAAGTGAGAGAATACGATCCCAATATAGCGCTCGACGGCGGCGGCGACGGACTTGATTTTTACAGAATATTTGCCAAAGAAGCATCTGATTATCTTTGCGAAGGCGGACATATTTTGTTGGAAGTCGGCATTGACCAGGCGCAGGCAGTCGAGAGTATGTTTGAGGGGTATGACAGTCGGATAATCAAGGACCTGCAAGGCATTGACAGAATAGTCCTTTTGACCAAATTGCAGGAGAGTGAATAAGATATGTTTGAGAAATTAGAGTTGATGCTTAAAAGATACGACGAGTTGACCGGGCTTATCGGCGATCCCGACGTAATTGCAGACCAAGAAAGATGGCAGGCTTACGTCAAAGAGCATTCGCAGATGGGCGGAGCTATCGAACTATATAAAAAATATCTAGAATTGCAGCAAAATATCAAGGAGTGCAAGGAGATTATAGACGACGGCAGCGACGGGGAAATGACCGCGCTTGCCAAAGAAGAACTTGCAGCTGCAAAAAAAGAGGAAGAGCAGGTCGTGCAAGACCTCAAAATCGCTCTTTTGCCTGTCGATCCCAACGACGACAACAACGTAATCGTCGAAGTGAGAGCAGGCGCAGGCGGAGAAGAGGGCGGACTTTTCGGAGCTGAACTTGTGAGAATGTATATGCGTTTTGCCGAGAGAATGAGATGGAAAGTCAAAGAGATAGACATGAACTATACAGAACTCGGCGGCGCAAAAGAAGTGACCTTTATGATAAGCGGTACCGGCGCGTATGCCAAGCTCAAATATGAGAGCGGAGTGCACAGAGTACAGCGTGTGCCTGAGACGGAATCGCAAGGCAGAGTGCACACTTCGACGGCGACGGTGGCGATACTTCCCGAGGCTCCCGACATACAGATCGAGATATTGGAGAAAGATCTCAAAATCGACACTTACCGTTCAAGCGGAGCGGGCGGGCAGCACGTCAACAAGACTGAGAGCGCGGTGCGTATCACGCATCTGCCCACAGGTATCGTAGTAGCCTCGCAGGACGAGAGATCGCAGATAAAGAACAGAGAACAGGCAATGAGCGTGTTGAAATCCCGTCTTTACGACTATTTCAGCACCAAGGCGGAGAGCGAGTATGCCGCCAACCGCAAGACGCAGATAGGCAGCGGAGACAGGTCTGAAAAGATAAGGACGTACAACTTTCCTCAAAACAGGGTGACCGACCACAGGATAGGTATGACGCTGTATAGCTTAGACAGCTTTATGGACGGAGACATATTTGCGATGCTTGAAGCTTTGCAGCTTGCAAATCAAAATGCGTTGCTCTCAAAAATTGACGATTGATCGCAACGATATCGCGCACTTAAAAGTAACTTAGAGCGCGGCGTACAACAAAGAAAATAAATCACAACGGAGTGAACTTATGAAATATATCAGCACGAGAAACAAATCAATAAAAGTGAGTTCAGCGCAGGCAATAGTCAGCGGCTTGGCAAAAGACGGCGGCTTGTTTGTGCCGGAAGAATTTCCAAAGCTTACAAAGCAGGATTTTGACGAGCTTATCGAAATGAGCTATCCCGAGAGAGTTGCCAAGGTGCTTTCGCTTTATCTTGACGACTATTCGTATGACGAGCTGCTTGATTATGCAAAGCAGGCTTATTCAAGATTTTATGGGGAAGACCCCTGTCCGCTTGTCAATATCGACGAGGGACTTTACGTGCTGGAACTGTGGCACGGACCGACGTGCGCCTTTAAGGATATGGCGTTGACGATGTTGCCGCACCTTTTGTCAGCTGCGAGAAAGAAGACGGGCGAGAATGCAAAGACTTTGATATTGGTAGCTACGTCGGGAGATACCGGCAAAGCCGCGCTTGAAGGATTTAGAGACGTTGATGGGACCGACATAATGGTATTTTATCCCTCTGACGGAGTGTCCGATATGCAAAAATTGCAGATGATGACGCAGAGCGGAGCCAACGTGTACGTATGCGCTATTGAAGGAAATTTCGACGACGCGCAGTCTGCTGTCAAACGTATATTTGCAGACCCGGTGATGAACGACAAGTTGCTTGTCAACGGATATAAACTTTCTTCCGCCAACTCGATAAATTGGGGCAGACTTGCTCCGCAGATAGCTTATTACGTGTCAAGTTATTGCGATATGATTTCCTCAGGAGCAATAAATTACGGCGATAAGGTGAATTTCTGTGTGCCCAGCGGCAATTTCGGCAACATACTTGCAGGATACTACGCGTCGCTTATGGGCGTGGGCGTCAACAAACTTATCTGCGCGTCCAACGTCAACAACGTGCTTACAGATTTCTTTATCTCGGGCGAGTACGATACCCAAAGAGAGTTTTTTAAGACAATGAGTCCGTCTATGGACATACTCATTTCTTCCAACTTGGAGAGATTGCTTTTTGAATTCAGCGGACGCAACGACGAGCTCATTGCTCAGCGTATGAAAGATTTGAAAGAAAAGGGCAAATACAGCATAAGCAAGCAAGAACTTGCCGAGCTCAACAAGATATTCGTTGCAGGATATGCAAGCGAGGGCGATACTGCCGAAGTCATATCCAACTGCTATGACACTTACGATTATCTTATGGATACGCACACAGCCGTTGCAATGAGCGTATACGACGACTATTTTGATTATGACGGCAAGGGCGACGAAACTCCTACCGTCATCGTCTCAACGGCAAATGCCTATAAATTCCCTTGCGACGTATACGGAGCTTTGACTGAGGAAAATATATCCGACGCGCAGAAAGCTACCAAAAAGCTCAATGCCTATACGGGCGAGGACGTGCCTGAGCCTTTGAGCGATTTGGATTCCAGGGAGATACGCTTCACCAAGGTAATCGCAAAGGAGAATATCAAAGACGAGGTGTTGGAGTATACAGGTAAAGACAATGCAGATAATTTCGGCAAGACAAAGTGACAGAAAAAGTAATTTGGCAATACTTAAAAGGTGAGATATGAAGACGATATACAGCGCGATACAGCCTTCCGGCATAATGACTTTGGGCAATTATATTGGCGCGGTCAATAATTGGCGGACCATGCAGAGCGACGGCGACAACAAATGTATATTTGCATTGGCAGATCTGCATACTATTACGGTGAGACAGCAGCCTGAGCAGTTCAACAAAAACTGTTGGAGTTTTTATGCGCTTTTGTTGGCGGTGGGCTTGGATCCCAAGAAGAGCATCGTATATCTTCAATCGCACGTCAAGGAGCACTGCGAACTTGCGTGGCTTTTGAATTGCTATACGTACGTCGGCGAGATGAACAGAATGACGCAGTTCAAGGATAAGTCTGCAAAACATGCCGACAATATCAATATGGGACTTATGGACTATCCCGTGCTGATGGCTGCCGATATTTTGCTCTACGATACCGACTTGGTGCCGGTAGGGTACGACCAGCTTCAACATATCGAGATCACGAGAGATATCGCTCTTAGAATAAATAATATTTACGGTGACATATTCAAAGTGCCCGACGGATTTATACCGAAAGTTGGCGCAAAGATAATGAGTCTTCAAGACCCCACCAGCAAGATGAGCAAGTCGGATACCAATCCCAACGCGGTAATATCATGTCTTGATACTCCCGACGTCATTATGAAAAAATTCAAGAGAGCAGTGACAGACAGCGATACGACTATCGCATACGATCCGCAGAACAAGGCGGGAATATCCAATCTCTTGGGTATATTGGCGGTCGCGCAAGGCAAGACTATTGAAGAGACTCTTAAAGATTGCGAGGGATTTAGGTACGGAGACCTTAAAGTGAGAGTGGGAGAGAGCGTAATAGAAATGCTCAGACCTTTTCAAGAAGAATACAATCGCTTGATAGAGGCTAAGGACTATTTGACTGCTTGCGCTAAGGAAGGCGCAGAGAAAGCAAGAGAAATCGCAGAGAATACGCTCAAAAGATTTAAAGAGGCATTGGGATATATATTGTAAGCTAGGACGGTATAATAACTCAACTGCCGTTATGACTTATAAGCAGCAATATGCGGTCACTTCGAGCGTAGTCGAGAAGTCTCAACAAGTTAAATAAGTACCGACAAAATGTAGCGTAAGCGTGCATTTTCGTTTGGTCGGTAGGGGCGGAACCCGACTGTATG
>CAJTVJ010000023.1 GCA_910579785.1 uncultured Christensenella sp.
TCCAAGAAAAGTATACATTTACTGACCTTGCAAAGTTGAATGTAACTCGCGCGCGAAATATACTCTTTATAAAAAAATACGCCGTTTCGTAACAAAAAAACGGCAGTCAGTAAATGTATACTTTTCTTAGAATGGGTGTAAATGACTTTAAAATTAGAATGAAAATGTATGATTATTATATATGTTTTAATAGGAAAATATAATAAAATTAAATCAGTGATATATTTGGTTAAAGATATATTCGCAATAAATTTTGGCTACGTTGGCGCCGCAGGTCGCTTCCATGCCTCCAAAGAAGGCATTGGAATTTACTTCGCAGATATAATATTTGCCGTTGCCTATCAGCACGTCAATACCGCAATAGTCAAGTCCAAGCAAATCTGCGACCTTTTCGCACATTGCCTTTAAATCGTCCGAAATAGTAATTCTCTCGCCTACGCCTCCAAGCTCAATGTTGGAGCGAAAGTCGACTTGCGACTTTCTAAGCATTGCCGATACAACCTTGCCTCCTACGGCAATAACTCTTATGTCAATACCGCAACTTTCTTTGATAAACTGTTGATACAGATGCGGCATACATTTTAATTTTTCTGAGATATCTATAAGCTCTTGTCTGCACTCTGCCTTATATACTCCTTTGCCAAGCGAGCCGTAGCAGGTCTTCACGATCAAAGGATAGCCAAGAGTATTCTCTACTATATCCAGAGAACTTTCATCAAGCGTTTCTTTGGGGTCATAGCACATAAGTCCCGACATAGTGTGAGGCATAGATATACCGTGACTTGACAACAAAATTGCCGTCGTCATCTTGTCGTCGCAAGCCTGTATCGCAGAATGCGAATTGAAAAGCCTAAGTCCGCCCTTTTCCAGCATAGCCGACATATATTTGTCCTTGTCAAGATATATGCAAAAATCATACTCGCTTAAATCGCCTATCAGATTGCCGTAAGAATCTATCTGTTTGAAAAAACTGTTGTTGCGCTTTACGTCGACAACTACGCCAAGCTTCTCCATCTCTTCTTTGAGCCTCAAAGCTTGATTTATCGCGCTTGGCAATTTGTAATAGGCATTTATGATAATCAAACCTCTTTTCATATTCGACCTCGCAATCATAATAACACGAAGGCTTGATTTAAGTCAAACGCCGACGGACATAAATCAAATACTTATTGGGGCGTCATATCCAAGATAATTTGCGCCAATATCCGCACGTTTGCGCGGCGCAGCTCATACAATACTAAGAAGAGATAAAGACCTCCTACAAAATTTTTAAAAATTGAGAAAAAACTCTTGACAATTAAATAAATTTACTTTAATATAAATATGCTTGATAGCAAAATGCCCTTATAGCTCAGTCGGTAGAGCATGCGGCTGTTAACCGCAGTGTCATAGGTTCGAGTCCTATTGAGGGCGCCAAAAACGACATACTTCACGGTATGTCGTTTTTAATTATATCAAAAATTATAGATTAGTTGAGCGCGTAGACTTTGACGTAATCAATGACAAAAGTAGATACGAAGTCCTTGCCATTGCGCTCTATCTCGCCAGTCCAAGTATATTTATTTTTTGGATTGGACGGGTCTGCCGTGCCGTACTCGCCTGCAATTTCCACACTGAGCCGTAAAATTCATTCATAAAAATCAAAGTCGTCCATATATTCCCAATCGCTTATATCAGGAGCTACACCCTGCAAATAATCGCCAAACAACCTCTCAACCTGTCCTTTATCTTCTGTCATTATTCTGTATTGACTGTGCAAGACTCCCTTGTCGCTTCTGCGGCGAACTTGCGCTTCGACAATATATATGCCGCCTTCGTCCCAAGCAGATTGAATAAAAACGCATCCGCCTATGCTTTTGGAATTTTCCAATATGACAAACTGCAACAAACCGTCGCTCATTTTATCAAAAAATTCGCAAACAACGCTATACGTCGGTTGCAAGATTTGCTCTTCATTCCTGTCGTCGTTATATCCCACTGTGAATCTGTATCCCTCATAAGGTTGAGCTCTCTGTTCGTCAATTTCGTCGACGATAATGTCGCTTTGCGGCTTTTCAGGCGGCGCATTCTTTTTCTTGCGTTTTTCTTTTAACGCTCTTATCAGATTGGGTATCAATCCTCCGACTTTTACTTCCATTTTCACTTCCTCACTCTATTTATTATTTTATTTCATATACTAAGGCTTCATATTCCCTAAGTAACAAATTATTTTGCAAATCTTGCGCGTCTTTATAATTTGCAAGCGCAAGCTTGCTGCTTTCAAAAGCAAAATCGTTAGGCAATTTAAATTTGACGCGCTTGTTTTTGAAATTGGCAATGACAAGCAATCTTTGTCCTTTAAATTCTCTTACGTATGCAAATACGTCTTTATGCTTCGGCCGCACAAGCGAAAAATCTCCGCTTATCACGACGTCTTTGCCCTTGCGATAGGAGATAGCTTTGCGGTAGAAATTCAGCAAACTGTCTTCCCTTGCCTCGCTGTCTTTGACGTTGATATCTTTGAAATTGGGATTGACTTTCATCCAAGGCTCTGCCGTCGAAAATCCGGCATTGTCTCCGTCAGTCCACTGCATAGGAGTGCGCGCATGATCCCTTGCTCTTTTAAGCAACACTTTCTTTGCATACGGCATCAAAATCGGCGCTACCTTTTTGACCGTTGCCAAAGCGTTGACAGACATGATGTCCTTGTAATCTTCTACTGCAAAGTTGCAGTTGGTCATACCTATTTCCTGTCCCTGATAGATATAAGGCGTTGCTCTCAAAAATAAAATTGCCGCGGCGAGCGACATACCTGCAAGCTCTCTCTTGTCCTTATAATCACCGACAAATCTAGGCAGGCACCTAGGCTGGTCGTGATTTTCTAAAAATACAGTCGGCTGACACGTCTTGGGGAGCTGCTGCCACCTGTCAAGCACTTTCTTAAATTTGACCAAATCAAATCTCTTTGGCAAAACGTTGAGCCTAAAATCAACGCTCATATGGTCAAAGCTGAACACCGAATCAAGCTCTCCGACGCTTTCGTCAATAGCGTCAAAAGCATTGTCGGGAGTGATGCCTATCGACTCGCCAACCGTCATACTGTCATATCGGGAAAAGCTTCTCTCATTGAGCTCATGAATATACTCGTGATATCTCGGTCCCACTGCATACTGCTCATAACCCACAAGCAGAAAAGCCGGCTTTCCGTTGGGCAGTCCGTCTTTTTTGGATATATAGGTGATGACGTCGCATCTAAATCCGTCGACGCCCAAATCAAACCAATAGTTGCAAATATCGGCGACCTCTTGGCGCACTTTGGGATTTTCCCAATTCAAATCGGGTTGCTTCTTGGAAAAGAGATGGAGATACCACTCGCCGCTCTCTTCGTCATACTCCCAAGCAGGTCCCGTAAAATTCGACGTCCAATTATTGGGCGGCTTTTTGCCGTCTTTGCCCCTGCCGCGCCGCCAAATATAATAGTCTCTATACTCGCTGTCTTTATTGCGGCTCTCGACAAACCATGCGTGTTCGTCAGAAGTATGATTGACGACGAGGTCCATGACAAGACGTATGCCCCTTTCGTGCATACCTGCTATCATCTCTTTCCAATCGTCAAGCGTGCCGAACTCGTCCATGATGTCTCTATAATCGCTTATGTCATAGCCGTTGTCGTCGTTGGGAGATTTATATACGGGCGAAAGCCACACCGCGTCGACGCCCAAACTCTTGATATAGTCAAGCTTGGAAATTATGCCGCGAATGTCGCCGACCCCGTCGCCGTTGCCGTCGCAAAAACTGCGCGGATAAATTTGATATACGACAGCGTCTTTATACCACCTTGTCTTCATAAACTCCTCCCTATTTATATAATATAATACAATACTTTTTGCCAATTTGCTATGACGTTGCATCTTCGGCAACAACACGCTCCACCTTATATCTTGTGCTTGCGAAAGTCAAAAGATATACGCTTGCCGCGCCTGCCTTTTTAAGAGTATAGGCTATCTCGCTGGCAGTGCTGCCCGTCGTCATAACGTCGTCAACTATCAGTATGTTCTTGTCCTTGACTTCGTCCTCTTTCTCAACGCGATACGCGTCTTTTAGATTACTCTCCCTCTCCTCGCCGCTGAGTTTTGCCTGCTCTTTGGTATCCCTTATCTTAGTCAGCAAATCACATCTCAACGCAAGAGCCGACCTTTCGCAAAAGGTCTTGGCAATCTCCAAAGATTGATTAAAACCTCTTATCTTCTTTTTTGATTTTGTCAACGGCACGGGAATTGCGATATCCACATCAACGCCGTCAAACTGACTTTGATATCTCTCGACAAGAAAGTCCGCGATATACTTGCCGAAATATCTCTTGCATCCAAACTTGATACCTCTGACTATCTCCATTGCAACGTCGTCATACACCACGCAAGAACGGGCAAAGTCAAAGTGTCTTTTGTGAGCTTGGCAAGTGAGACAGTAGTCCGCCTCGTTGTATTGCAATCTGCCGCATTTCTTGCACATATTGTCATTGATATAAGTCAATTTATCATGACATTTCTGACACAGTCCGACGCTTGACTTCTCTTGCAGCTCATCGTCGCACACTATGCAATTATATTTATCGACAAATAGTTCAGATAATAAGTTTTTGAAAAATTTTGATATTTTTCCTTTATCCATAGTATATATTTGATTATAACATACATAAATAAAGAATTCAATACCCTTTTGTTTTTTTGCTTGGTAAAATAAAATTTAAAATGACAAAGACCCGTTTGTCTTTGCAAACGGGTCTTATATAATCAGCGTGACTTATTTAGTTTTATTTGTCTTTTTGGCAGGCTGCTTTGTCGCTGACTGCTTTTCCTTTGGCTGCATTGTCAAAAGCAAGTCTCTTATCTGTCTGAGTATGTCCTCTTGGCTCTCCTTGACTTGCATATCCTCGACGGTTTCTTTGGCGACCTCTTGCGGCGCGGTTTCCGCCGCGATTTCTTCTTGCGGCTGAGCGTCTTGCGTAGCTTGCTCTTGCTGCTTTTGCTCTTCTTCCGCAGCGGCGGCAACTACCTCTTGCGCGGCTTCCGCAGGAGCGTCCTCGGGCTTACTGTCAAAGGTATGCTTTGCCTTTTCCGCTATCTTCTCGCTTGCCTTTCTGATATTCATGATTATTCTCAGCGTAGTAAAAATACAAAGCGCGATTATCAAAAAGTTGATGATACTCTGCAAGAAATTACCGTAATTCCAAAGTATCGCTTCTGGATTGATAGAGCCGTCTTCAAGATACTTATTGACTCCGTTGAGCACGACCGACAGCCCCTCAACTCCATTGCCTGTCGCGAGGTTGAGCAATGGCATGATTATGTCCTTGACCAAGCTGTTGACTATTGCGCTGAACGCGCTGCCGATAACTACGCCGACAGCCATATCCATCACGTTGCCTTTTGTTATAAAAGCTTTAAAATCCGAAAAGAACGTGCTTTTCTTTCTCTTTTTCTTCTCCATATCTTTCTCCTTGGTTATTATGATAAAATTATAATATCAATTCAAGAAATATGTCAATTATAATTGATATAGACGGCGCGTTTTCTTCGCTTGTCAATATAAAATATCTCTATCAGCCTTGACAAATGACGTTGCGTCCGCCTGCGTATTCTACGTCATTAAAGAGTTTGATGCAATCTTCGCCGTCTCTGCGCTTTTAATCTCTTTTTGCTCAACACAGACACCTCTTGGCTAATTGTTTATGACGCATCTATAAACAAATATTCCTATTCCGCACAATACAAGCACACCGCTTATAATGTAAAGAATGACGGGTATAAAATATTTATTTTCTACAAACGCGTACTTAAAAGGTTGTTGAGGATCGTATGAGATTTTCATTTTCGCCCCTATACTCTTAGGTCTTGTGGTATAGACGTCGCTGACCGCAAAATATTGAATACCGTCTACCGTATACTCAACTTTCTCGGCATATACGTAATAATGTCCGTCGTCGTCATATTCCGACTTCTCAACGTATCCGATTACGCGCGCCTCCGTCTCAACGTATCCTTCGGCTTTTTTATTAGAGACGAAAAGTATTACGCTGCCTACAACGGCTAAGACGACCGCTAAGGCTGCTATAATCAAAAATAAACCTTTATCTTTCACAGTTATTTCTCCTTTGCAACATTCTATCACATATAAAATTATTTTGCAATACCATATTTTTAAAGGCAGTGCCTTTGCCTTCTATTCTTTGTCTACACCGGCTGTCAAAAATTTTTTTATTATTTTTGAAAAAACCCTTGACAATTTAATTTGATTTGCATATACTAATGTTGAACATTTGAGTAATAATTCAAATGTAGGGAGATATCATGGAAGAACAATATGACAAAATAGCTGCGATAAAAGCCAAAATGCCAGACGAGGATACGACGTATTCTCTTGCAGAACTTTTTAAGGCTTTGGGCGATCCTACGAGAGCAAAAATACTCAGCTGTCTGCAAATTTCCGATTTGTGCGTCAGCGAAATCGCAGATATTCTCGACATGACGATTTCCGCAGTCTCGCATCAACTCAGAGTGCTTCGCAACATAAAACTCGTCAAAGGAATAAAGGACGGCAAAGAGGTCAAATATTCGCTTGACGACAATCACGTCACACTCATAATGCAATGCGGACTAAGCCACATCAACGAATAAACTAACGCGACATATCGTCGCATAAGGAGTAAATATGAAAAAGACTTTTAAACTTCAAGATTTGGACTGCGCCAACTGCGCGGCAAAAATGGAACGCGGAATCTCCAAAATCGACGGCGTGAAGCAAGTCAACGTCAACTTCTTGACGCAGAGAATGACGATAGAAGCAGACGACGATAGATTTGAAGAGATAATGGACCAAGTCGTAAAAACCTGCAAAAAGGTTGAGCCAGACTGCGTGATATTGAGATAATACGGAGACGGCAGTCTCCCCCGACGGGGGCAACCCCGTTTTTTGAGGAGATACGATTGAATAATTGCTCAAATAATTAAGCAATATGGATATTCCTTTTAGCTTGGCTGATGTGACCTGGGCGGTCACCGCGACTTTAAATGTAATGTCATTTCGGTCAAAATGACTCAAAGCTTGATTAGTTACTAGCGATATTTGGTCACCTCGACCGCAGCGGAGAGGTCTCAACGAGTTGAATAATAAGTACCGACAAAATGTAGCGCAAGCGTGCATTTTCGTTTGGTCGGCATTAGCGGAACCCGACTGTATGCTTAGCAATCACTTTGCTTTGCTAAGTGATTGTGTATTTTAAAGTCGCGGTGAACGCCCAAGTCATTTCGACCAAGCGTAGCGCGTGGAGAAATCTCATCGAATTGAAAAAATATAGAACGCAATTTCTAGTATGGTTATGGAAATTCCCATATCATCTAATATAAAAAAAATAAACTCTCTCAACATTATATAAATATACTGATATGACAATAACAAAGGTGGCAATATGAAAAATTCACTAAGTAAAAAACAAAAAAAGAATATGACAAGGATACTTATATCGCTTGTTGCATTTCTTATAGTCGTCATCACCGACAAGATAGTCGACCTTGCGAAAGTGACGGATAGCAATTTTGGATGGTTGCTTCCCTTCTGTCTTTACTTTGCGATTTATGCGGTGATAGGTTACGACGTGCTCTTCAAAGCCGTGCGCAACATACTGCACGGACAGGTCTTTGACGAAAACTTTTTGATGGGCATTGCGACGTTGGGCGCATTTGCTCTGGGAATATATACAGGAGTGTCAGGCAAGGACATAGAGGGCTTTGACGAAGCTTGCGCTGTGCTGCTCTTCTATCAAGTGGGCGAATTCTTCCAAAGCTATGCGACGGGCAAATCAAGAAAGTCGATATCCGCGCTCATGGATATACGTCCCGACTATGCAAATATCGAGACTGACGAAGGCGTTGTCGAGGTCGATCCCGAAGACGTCGAGATAGGACAGATAATACTTGTCAATCCCGGCGAAAAGATACCTCTCGACGGTATAGTAGTCAAAGGGTCTTCGACGCTTGACACCAAGGCTTTGACGGGAGAATCAGCGCCTAGCGAAGTGGGAGAAGGCGATGAAGTAATAAGCGGCTGCGTCAATATGACCTCGCAAATACAAGTAAGAGTGACCAAAGTCTTCTATGATTCTACCGTATCAAAGATATTGGAACTTGTGGAAAACGCGTCGTCGAGAAAGTCCAAGGCAGAAAACTTTATCACCAAATTTGCAAAGTATTACACCCCTGCGGTAGTCGGCGCGGCATTGCTTCTTGCCGTCATACCGGGCGCAATAAGCGGAGATTGGTATTCTTGGATATACAGAGCTTTGAGCTTCTTAGTAGTCTCCTGCCCCTGCGCTCTCGTCGTGTCGATACCGCTGTCATTCTTTGCCGGCATAGGCAGCGCGTCTAAGCACGGCATACTCGTCAAAGGCTCTAACTATCTCGAAATGCTAAACAAGGCAAACGTATTCGTATTTGACAAGACGGGTACGCTGACAAAGGGCAACTTTGCAGTCACAGACATATCTTCGCAAGAGAATCGCGACGAAATACTGCGGCTTGCGGCAATAGCCGAGCAAGGCTCGTCGCACCCTATCGCCAAGTCTATTTTGCAACATTACGGCAAAGAGGTTGACAGCGGATATACGACGACCAACGTCGCCGGACAGGGAATAATTGCGCAAAAAAGCGACGACGTCATATATTGCGGCAATGAAAAACTTATGCGAGAAAACAACGTCGACTTTGCTCCCCACGACGGAGTTGGCACAGTTGTGTACGTCGCGCAAGGCGGCAAATTTGTAGGTTGGATATTGATAAGCGACGAATTGAAAGAAGAGACAAAAGACGTAATAGATGAACTCAACTCAATGAACTGCAAGACGGTCATGCTGACAGGCGACAATGAAAGGGTCGCAAAGCAAGTCGCGGCGCAAGTAGGTCTGACAAGCTATCAAGCTTCCCTGCTGCCGCAAAATAAGGTCGAATGCCTTGAAAAGATTCTTGCGGAAAAAGGCAAAGGCGACGCAGTCTGCTTTGTCGGCGACGGCATCAACGACGCGCCCGTGCTTATGCGCTCCGACATAGGAATAGCAATGGGCGGAGTGGGTAGCGACGCCGCAATAGAGGCTTCTGACATAGTGCTTATGCAAGACGATCTGCGCGGTATTGCCAAGGCAAAACGCATTGCCAAAAAGACAATGTCCGTCGTAATTCAAAACATCGTCATATCGCTTGCCGTCAAAGCTTTGATAATGCTTCTCTCCGCTCTTGGCATTACGGGTATGTGGCTTGCCGTGATCGGCGACGTAGGCGTTGCGATAGTCGCCATACTCAACGCTATGAGAGTAAATTCTTCCTCTAAAAGAAAATAATATATAGCGGCATGGAGATTTTCTTCATGTCGCTTTGATTTTATATAAAAAATTGTTGACAAAAGCTATCGCTTCGCATATAATAGTTTTAGTAGCTAGGACGTCAAGGTTGTTGGGGAATCGTACCCCAAGGGTTTTGACAGTTCCCAGCTATTTTTTTATTCCAATGCAATAATTAAAAAATTTGCAATACCAACAAAAAAACACGGACTTAAAATAAGTCCGCATTTTTTTACTCTTTTGGCGATAAACGCCTTTTTTGGTACCGGTGATCGGATTTGAACCAATGACCTGTCGGGTATGAACCGACCGCTATAGACCAACTAAGCTACACCGGCATAATGGTTGCGGGTGAAGGATTCGAACCAACGACCTTCGGGTTATGAGCCCGACGAGCTACCACTGCTCCAACCCGCGATATTAAAATACATCTGTCAATGCCTTACAATAATATATTAAATAAAATTGTTTGTCAAGAGTTTTTTACGCTTTTGCAAAAAATATTTCGCTTTGAACGATTACATATACATTATATGCTTGCTTTTTTGATTTTCCTACGTATTTTGACAATTCTTATAGTTTTCCCAATTTATATTTTAGATAACCTTCTTGATTGTCAGACTCTCTCACAATCAACTCGTCTTGTCCCAACATCTCCATTATAGCCGACAATAATCTGCCGCCGCCTACGATAATATTGGCGCGCTTTGCTTCCAAGCCGTCTAAGGTCAGCCTTTGCGACATATCCATATTATATATCTCATCTGTTATTCTTATGACGTCGCTTCTTTTTAATATATATCCGTCCACTACCGCCGCGTCGTATTTCTTCATCTTTTCTTTGACTGCGGCAAAGGTAGTCGCAGTGCCGCCTATCGCCAGCATTTTATCAAACTTCGGCACGTTTCCGTACTGAGCAATGACGTCTGCAACGTAGCTGTCTATCAAGTCTATATCTTCTGCGCATTTATCAAATATACGCACAAGTCCGATAGGCAGACTTTTGGCATACGTCAAACCGTTGGCGTCGCCCACCGCAATCTCACTGCTTGCTCCGCCTATGTCAAGCACGCAGCAGACCCCATCCGTATACGCCCCTGCGAATCCCAGCTTTGCCTCGTCTTGACTTGCCACGACGTCGATATCAATACCACGTCTTGCCAACATATCAACAAAATCTCGTCTGTTGCGGGCGCTGCGCACCGCCTCAGTCGCAAAGACGTATATCCCGTCGCACTTCTGCTCATTGGCTTCTTTGACGTACTCCTCTATCGCCGCTGCCGTCTCCTCCATTCTCTCGCCGTCAAGATTACCCGTCAACGAAAGACCGAGAGCAAGTCTTGTGGTATTGATTTTTTTATATATGGTCCTCTCTCCGTCGCTGACCATAAGTCTCACAGAATTTGATCCCACGTCTATAACTGCATATTTCATATTACTTGCTCCCTCAACTGCGCGAATTCCTCTCATTTGCATATCATATCGCGCGCTCTGTGTGCCGACGCAAAAAATATTTTGCCGTCCTTTTTATATAATACCATATTGATAAATCCAACTCAATAATTTTATAGCAAGACTCACTAAATTTATTTTGGGCAGAAGATTCATATATTTAAAAATGCTTGCACTTTTATTTTCCAAATGATATAATATTATAAAGGAAAATTTAATTCATAAAACTTCGTTGTGACTACGGTGGAGGAAAACTATGTATAAAAAGACCTTTATTATATTTTTTGTATTGACAATTATTTTTACCTTGCTTATGGCGGCAGGTTGCAGCTATAAGGGCGACGAACTCCCAAGCGGAGAGAATACTCCCAGCGGCGAACTTTCAAGCGGCAACGACAATCTCAATGACAATTTGCATACGCACACCTACTCGTCGCAATGGTCAAACGACGGCGAATACCATTGGTATGCGGCGACTTGTTCGCACGACGTTGTGGATAGCAAAGCCAAGCACGATTTTAAAAACGGCGTCTGCTCGGTATGCAAATACTGCGACACCTACGGATTGATATATCAACTCAATTCCGACGATACGTATACTGTTGCAGGAATACAGGAGAACTACTCGGGCACTGCCCTTGTCATTCCCTCGAAATACAACGGCAAAGACGTCACCGCTATCGCCGCAAGAGCTTTTGAAGATCACAGCGAGTTGATAAGCGTGACAATTCCCGACAGTATAAATACAATCGGCGCGTTTGCGTTTGACGGCTGCAAAGGTTTGACGGGCGTATATATCTCCGACATGACAAGTTGGTGCAATATCAATTTCAAAAGCAGCCAATCCAATCCTTTGGAACATGCGCAAAAACTCTATCTCAACAACGTGTTGGTAACACGACTAAACATTCCGAAAGACGTTGAATTTTTGGACAGCTATGCTTTTTATAACTGTAATGACATAATAGAAATCACCGTCGACGAAAACAACGTAAGATATAAAAGTCAAGACAACTGCGTGATAGACAAGACTACCGACACCCTGACTCTTGGTTGTGTCAACAGCATTATTCCCTCTTACGTTAAGATGATAGGTCCGTCGGCATTCAGCGGCTGCAAAGGCTTGACTAGTATTGAAATACCTCTTGGAGTGCAAACGATAGGATACTACGCATTTGAAGATTGTAGCAACTTGACAGAAATCACCCTGCCGTCAAGCGTGACAAGTATAAGAGACGGCGCGTTTAAAAATTGCACAAGCTTAGAAAATATCAATTTGCCTGGCAATCTTGTAAATATAGGAATGAAGGCATTTGCATATTGCACAAGTCTTACTTCTCTCCAAATACCTAACGGTACGCAGACCATAGACCAAGGAGCGTTTGCTTCCTGCACAGGCTTGACGCAGATAAATATTCCGTCAAGCGTCTATGAAATGGGCGCGTTGGCGTTTGTGAACTGCCCTGCTCTCACTATATATTGCGAAGATGCAACCCAACCGATTGGATGGGATAAAACTTGGATGGGCAACAGCAACGTCGTCTGGAATAATCAAAATATATAAAATATTTTGCATAGCGCGCATAAGTGAATATTTAAAAAAATTTTAAAAAACATAAGCCGACGTCTTGACCGTATAGATCACTACGTCGGCAAACGCGAAAATGCAAAAACACACAAGCAAATTACGGCAAGCCGTAACAGGTTGTCCCAATTCCCATGCGAGTTAGGGACGTCTTCTTTTGTAGGGGTATGTATATCAGAGCTATATGCGCTCTCGCATTTTTCCTTTTGTATACTGCTCAGTCTCTCGACTGACACTTCGCTTACGACAAGTCTCTATCCTGTCCAAGCAAGTCGACGCTTTTGCACTTCACTAGAAGTAACACAGCTTTAACTTTTATTTATACGTATTTTATCATAGCGCATACGCATTGTCAATAGAAAGTATGTCAAGCAAACCTAACATAGTGTCAAGTAAAGTTAACATTGCAAGTAATTTCCAAAATATTTTGCTTATTCTATGCCTAAACCTATTAGATTCAATCAAATATAACTCAAAACTAAGCTTTCATAAATAATACAAATGTCGAGATTGGCATATGTTCCCTATTTCTTAGACAGCATTTATATTGATCCAAAATACGCCGATTGTCAAAATTATTTCGCTTTTGTCTGCACATCGTTTATATAATAAACAAACTCCGCCTCGACTGTAAGTCGGGGCGGAGTCGTCTGACGGTATCAACCGCCTAATTTGTTATTGATTTAGTAAGTTATGCCTTCCAATATTTTGTCTATGTCTTCTTGACTGATATCCTTGATTTCTTTGTAATCATCAAAATTAGATGGCATATCAACTTTCTCGCAGTTTTCAATGCTTGCGCTAGTATTGATCTTTAAAGAGAATGCCTCTTTATTTGCCTCATCCTTAAAATTGAAATCATAATTAAGTTGAAGTTTTGCGCCTTGGAAAGTATTAGTTTCTTTATCAAATACCAAAATCATAGAACACTCTCCAAATGTTGCCGCCTTCAAGAATTCTTCTTCAAGATCGCTTGTAACGTAATCAGCCAAATCGCAAACCATTTCCTTTGTAAATACGTACTTGATACGATTATAATTTCCGTTATCGTTTACGTATGCCTTAAATCCGTCGCCGTATTCCTTTATAATATCGTCATATGACATTTCACAGACAATGCCGGTGACAGCACTCGTAGCCAAAGTTACAAACTGCTTAGACATAGTTGCCAAAACACTTTCAAGAGCCCCATCAAGCAAACTTGGTTTTTCACCCAATTTAACTTTGACGTTATTTTCACCTACGCCTAAATCAAAATAAGAAGTTTTATCCTTTCCATAAAGACCTAATTTAAGATCAATGTTACGCTCTTTTCCGTCAACTATCGTAGCTTTTTGAGATCCTGTAATTGCCATTGCGCTTCCGTCAAAAAGAAATGCCCCGTTCACTTTCATATCTATGAGCATACTCTCGGTCTCTTCGTTTTCGACAGTAGACACGTCTATTTTGTTACTTGCTGCCATTTTAATTCCTGTCCAGCCGTTGACTTGACTGCTATTGCCGACCGACGTCGCCATCTTGCTTGCAGTATCCCCACTCATTGCGGTTGCTGCGCCGTCCCATTTACTTTTGGCTTCCTCAGCAGAAGCTTCTTTTGTGTACTTGCCATCGAACATTGTCGCAGGAGTACATGCCGCAACTGAGCATGCAAGAACAACAATAAGTACTATCGACAAGATTGCAAAAATTTTCTTCTTCATTTTCTTACCTCCTAAAAGTTTATATATCTTAATATTATATTACTCTACTAAATAATTGGTGTCAAGAGATAGCTGAAAATTTTACATTAATTTTTAATTTTATTTTAATATAATAAAACTTACTTTAAAAAAGAACGGCTTGCCGTCCTTCTTGCCGCCTAATGCTTACAGTCACAACAAAGATCTAGTCACCTCGACCATAGCCCCATATCCTAAATAATATTGATTATATATAAGTCAAGTCATTTCGACCGTAGCGGAGAAATCTAGTCCGCTTTTTAACTCGTTGAGATTTCCCCACTTCACTGCGTTTCGGTCGTAAGGAGCATCGCGACGGCTTAGCGAGCATGCAACCAGCATTTTGCGAGCGTCACTATTTCGGACTATCCTAGGTGGGCGCACTCCTTGTCGACCGGCAAAGAAAAAAGAAGCTCCCGCTTCTTTTTCTGTCGCCGCGTCGGCTTCCTGGTGCACCAGAAACGACAGAGATTGAACCCGAACTATATATTCGTAAACGGGTATGCGGGTTTTATCGCTGAAAGGTAAGGAAAAAGCACAAGGTTGAAATGCCTTGTGCTTTTTCTATGCCCACCCAAGAGATACCCACCCAGCAGAGCCGCTAAAACGGACTTTCGCTGTCATCGTCAAGCGGTATTAAGGTTATAGCCTTATCTTGTAGTTTGCCCGTATGCTTGTTTACGGGCGTATCTTTACTTATGTCGAAATCATATACAGCCGTTATACGTCGTAAGAACGCCGCCCACGTTGTAGGCTCGGACTGTTGTATTTTGGTGTATTGCTCTGTAAGCGGTATATTTGAAACAATGTAAACCGTATCATAGCAAGCCACGCGGTTAAAATGCCGCCCCCGTATTCTTATAGGTTGCCCGTCCAAGTAGTCCAGTATTTCAGAGATTTTGAACGAACTGCGAAACTCGTCAAGGAATAGTATTTTTTCGCCGTTGTAATCGTCTATCCAGCCGAACTCGTAATTTGTTGTTCTGTAAACGTCGTCGTAGCCGTGTTTATTGAAAACGTAACTTGTCTTTCCGCAACCCGCCGAGCCGTAAATATAAAAGACTTGCATTTTGCGGAATTGCCGTTTGTACTTGTTTTCCAAATAGGCTTGTCTGTATTCTTTCGCCCATTTCATTACCCTAATAAAGCGGTTGCCGTGCTTTTTGGAAAGGTCGTAAAAACTTATGTCATTTTCTATATCGCGCATTATATCGGTTAAATCGGTGCGTTCGCCGTCCTCTATAAACTCGCCGTATTCGTAGTATGTAGGACTTATTCTCGTTTCCTCGTCCATACAGTATAGGCGGGCTTGCGTTCGTTTGGCGCGGCGTTGTTCTATATGCGCGTCAACACCTATCGTCTTTTTAGATAGGCATTTTTTAATAGTAGTGAACCATTTCGGTTGCGTGAACTCGAAATACCCTTGATAGTGTTCCGTTCCCGTTTCGGGAGCGCGTTCACGTTGAAATACCGCATACCGCAAATCGGACACCGTTTTCAAATACTCCAAAAATTCTTGTTCAGATTGTACGGGATTATTTACGGTAAAGCACCAATCGCGGGCTTGCTTGTTCTTTTTCGGCTTTTCGTCCGTAACCGACAAATCTATTTTTACCTTGTTTTCGTCCATATAAAAAACTCCCTATAAATGCCGCCAAGTGCGTTACACTATGACATAGTGGCGTGGTAATACTATACGCCACGCGCGGGCGGCAAGCCGCCCGCGCCCGTTGCCGTTGCGTTGGCAAAATAATCGTTTAATTGCTTTTCGTTGCGTTTAATCATTATTTCCGATATGCGGTGCATAACGCTTTCTTGCGTTTCCGTCATACCGTTTTTATTGATTTCCGACACCTTGACATATAAGGGTACGTTTATCATAGGCGAGCCGTCCTTGTTGCGTAATGCGATATACGCAACGACCTGATACAATTCTTTTCCCATAGACTACGCCCCCAAATGTTTCCGCAAATGCTTGTACACCGTTTTCATTTGTTGCGATATTGCCGATTTAGATAGCCCTTGTTCTCTTGCGATAGCGCGGAATGTCTTTCCCTCGAAAAATGCTTTATGTATGAGTTCCCGCCGCTTGTCCGTAAGGCATAACATTGCCTTGCGTATGCTTGCGATATTCTCTTTCCGTATGTAGAGTTCGAGCGGGCTTTCCGTGCGTGTGTCCTCAAAGTCTATTCCCATATCGGTAAAATAGTAGAGCGAGGTATGCCGCCTTGTTTCTTTCCAATGGTTGCGCTTTTCTTGTTGTAATAATTCCAAGTGTATCAAATATATATCTTCCGTAACCTCGACCTCATTTGTAGTGCCGTCCGCAAATGTATATTTGATAGTTTGCATATAAAAACCTCCACCTATAAGCACGGCAGAGGGTAAAAGTTTCGGTTTTTTTTGAAAATTTTTTTAATTGTTTGCATTTTGAAAACCCTCAGATTTTGATTTTTTTGTTAAAAAATCGCTGTTGGCGGTTTTCGCCGTATATAGAAAAGCCCCGACAGCGTGCAATACGCCGACGGGGTGCAATAGCCCATAAATGAAAAAAGACCGAACGAAAGCAAACCCTATTAAGGCGGTATTGCTCCGTTTCGGCACTTTCTTGTATGCTGAATTTGGCTCGAAAACAGATTAAAATATTCTGCGGTATTTATGCATAAAAATATAAAATCCGCCGTTCGGAGTATAACATTTCTAACAGCGGCAAAATTAAAAGGCTTTGTCAGATTATCACTTATTTTATAGAAAAAGAACGCCCGTTTTAGGCGTTCTTAATATTTGTACTTATAATTCCGTTATTGATTGTAACGTGTATGTATTTTTCGCATTTCGGACATTTTATATAGCCCTCTAAACCGTTTTGTGCTTGAATGAGAACGGCTTTACAATTCGGACAGCAAGCGTAAAAATACGACGCTTTTATTGTTTTGTTTTCGTCCATATTCCCGCCTATTCAAATTCGCCCAAGATAGAGCCTTTTTGCAATATGTGATTATGGGCTATTTTTAGAAAGGCTTTTTTACTTTTATATGCGCTTAAATTTATTGTGTTATCTAACACATAAATAGTAAAACGATAAGTATGGACTTTTCCTTTTGGCGGTTTTGGCCCCGCATAGCGGTGCAAACCGTAAGCAAACCCTTGTATGGCGTTTCCTAATGACGGCACAGTTTTCCCTTTTGGAATACCTTTTTCAATTCTATTATTAGCCGCAATATTCCAAATGCACCAATGTGTAAAGTCTTTAATTATATGTGTGGTGTCCTCTAATGTTATGGCTATTGTTTTTGCTTTTGGCGATAAATTATGTATTATAATTTCAGGCGAAATATCTTTTCCGCGCCCCGTATATTCAATAGGGAATTTGCCGCCGTTTTCTAACCCTACAATACTAAATTCCAGAAGTGAATAGTTTTGTATAGCGATATTTTTCATTTGTGCTCCTTGTCGTTTATCGTTTAAGTATTCGCAACTTTATTCTTTCGAGATAGCGCCTGTTCTTTTTCAAGAGAGCAATATCAAAAGGTTTACCGTGCGCGGGGTAGATTGCTTTTATCTTTTCATTGTCGATTAACTTGTCCCAAGTGTGTTTATAATCGTCAAGATTTTCAACAAAAATAATGATTTTATGTTTGCTCGGGAAACCGTTCATAGCCGCATCGCCGCAAAATAAAGTTCCGTCGTCAAACAATAAACCCATTTGGTCGTCCGTATGACCTTGTAAAAAAACTATTTCGGCGTTTATTCCGTAAGTGCGTAAATTATCAATATTTTCACAATCAATAGTTTTATGACTTTGTAAATTCACAATCGGAAAGGTGTGTTCGCCTTTCCCCATTAAGCGCATAAATTTACAAAACAAGTATGCCCGCAGAGTAGTACACCCGCCTACAAAGCGATTGTGCCCCTCTGAAAACCTATTTTTACTTAACAAATTAGTTATTAAAGTTATGTGCGGAAAATTATTTAACAGTTCGGCTAAAAAGCCTATATGGTCGTCGTGGGCGTGTGTAATAAATACATATTTTATTTGTTCCTTTTGAATACGGTGTTTAGATAGATTTTTAATAAAACGTTTATATCCGTTTGAATAGCCCGTGTCGATTAACAAAAATCCGTCGTTTAATTCGACCAAATATTGATTTACAACTCTATTTCCCAAGTTTAATATTTTCATTTTCTTTAAGTCCTTTAAGAAGTATGCCAACACCGACATTAAAACTGTCTCTTATAGACACAGAATTACCAAAACTATCGTGCTGAACTAAATAAACATAACCTTGTAAAAAACTGCGGAATACTCGTATAGTATGAACTTCGTATTTTTCACTTAAATTATAGGCGGATAACACTTGCCGTATAGTTTCTATTAAGCCGCTTGTAGCCGCTATTGTTTCTTGCGATATATGCTGGTTATAAGATTGCATAATGTTGAACAGCCCTAAATGTTCCAATGTAAAATTCAAATATGCGGCACACATAGATTTAATAGCGTCGTCTTTTGATTTGCCGATTGCTGCTTGCATTACTCTATATTCAAGTTGTTTCCAACCGTAAAGCATAAGCGCAGTAAGCAAATCAGATAAACTGTTAAAATGGTTATATAGAGAGGGTGAACGTACTCCCAATTTATCTGCCAATACTTTTAGAGTTAAATTTTCTGCACCTATGTTATCAACTATTTCCATAGCCGATTGCAAAATTATGTCTTTGGTTAATCCTATTCTTGACATTGTTTGCTCCTTATGGTATATTATAAACTAATTCTAATTATATTTTATCTAATCAGATTAGTTTTGTCAAGTAAAAACATAGATTTGTTATTCGCTTGTGCTTACCGTCTGGGGACGGAATACGCCGCCTTGACAAATTGTAAAGGGCGACGATTTATCTCCCGTAAGGCATAAAACCGTCGTCGCCTACGGCGCAAACCCTTGACAATTTGCCTGCGGTGGCATTTTTGGCTGGTTAAGACGGTAAGCACCAAAGCGAACAACAAAATTTTTAAGCCGCAGTCCGACCAAGACCGCGCAAAGGAGCAGACAATGAAAAACGCAGTTATATACGCCCGCTATTCGTCGCAAGGACAGAACGAGCAAAGCATTGAGGGGCAAATTCGCATTTGCACCGAGTACGCCGAAAGTCAGGGCTACACCGTTGTTAAAGCCTACAAGGACAAAGCACGTTCTGGAACGAACGACCACCGCCCCGACTTTCAGAAAATGATAGCCGACGCGGACAGCGGCGCGTTCGAGCAAATCATAGTATATAAGTTTGACCGTTTCGCCCGTAACCGTGTGGATAGCATAATGTATAAAGCGCAGTTGAAAAAGCGGTACGGCATACGGGTAGTTTCGGCAACCGAACCCGTCAGCGACGACGAGGGCGGCGAGTTCTACGAAATGTTTTTGGAGTGGAACGACGAAAAGTATTCGCAACGCCTTTCAAAGCGCGTACACGACGGACTTGACACGAGCGTTAAAAACGGCACTTATTGCGGTGGGCATCTCATTTACGGGTACAAACTCATTGACACCGACAAGCGCGGCAATAAGGGCATAATACACCGCGTTGCCATTGACGAGGAGCAAGCCGAAATCGTCCGCTACATATTCACAGAATACGCGCACGGAACGCCGAAAAAGGAAATCGCGGACGAGTTGAATAAACGGCACGTTCTTTATAGAGGTAAGCCGTTTACATACCGCACGTTTGAAAACTGGTTATCTAACCGCAAATATACGGGCGACTGTATGCACGGAACGCGGGTTTGCACCAATACATACCCCGCCATTATAGACAAAGCCACTTTTGCGGCAGTGCAAAAGCGGCTTGAAAAGAACAAAATATTAGCGGGCGCAAATTCGGCGATTGAGCCGTACATTTTAACGGGGAAAGCGTTTTGCGGCTACTGCGGCGAAAGTATGACGGCGGGCGGCGGTACGAGCCACACGGGAGCAAAACATTACTATTATGTTTGCCACAGCAAGCGGAAAGGCGGTTGCCGCAAATCGAGCGAGAACAAAAACAACCTTGAATTTACGGTTGCGAACGCCGTTTACGACTTTTTGAGCAGACGTGAAAACGCCGAGCTTGCCGCGCAAGACACGATAAACTATTACGAACACCGCACGGGCGAGGACAGTTTGCGGAGCATAGAGGCGCGCATACGCCACGCACAAGACGAGGCGGAACAACTTACAAACGCTTTTATTTTGGCGCGGAACGATATGCTACGGGCGAACATAGAAAAGAAAATGCAAGAGATTGAAATACTTATAAAAGACTTGTCGGCAAGCAAGGCGCAAATCGAGCTTGAACGGGGCAAGAAAATCACGAAAGAGAAAATCATTGACTTTATCGCGGAAATGTTGAAAGGCGACCCCGCAGACAAGGAATATCAAAAAACACTCATTGATAATCTTGTTTACAAGGTGTTTGTGTACGACGACCATATAGTTACATACCTAACTTTCGGCAACGAAAAGGACATTAAAGAAATAAGCCTTGCCGATAACGACAAGGCTATTGACGAATTAAAGGTTCAACCTTTATCGTCTTTGGTGCGGTCACCGGGACTTGAACCCGGACGGTCTCCCATACGCCCCTCAAACGTACGCGTCTGCCTATTCCGCCATGACCGCAAATCATTGCATACCTAATATTATATTAAAACTTGCAATATGTCAATTATTTTTGCACACTTTTTCAAATTGCTTTATCTCATAATACTACCATGTAATTTGAGGGTCGCCAACATATAACAAAATCAAATATTAAACACTCCAAACGCGCTCAATATTGACGTCACTAAGATAGCAACGATACATATTGGACAGATATATTTTATCATTACGTTAAAGAATTTTTTGAATTTAAAACGTCCGTTGAGTTCTATCTCCTCGGTTATCTGTCTGCAACCTATTATATATCCTATAAATATACAAGTCAGCAATGCGGCTATCGGCATAAGCACAGAATTGCTCAAAAAGTCAAACATATCAAGTATGGTCATACCCTTGATTGACAGCTTGCCCAACACGCCGAAACCGAGAGCCGAAGGAATACCCAACAACAGCGTGCCTGCATAGACTATCAGACTTGATTTTTTGCGAGATAGATGGAATTTGTCAATGACGATAGACACAACCGTCTCCATAAGCGAGATTGCCGACGTCAATGCCGCAAAAAGTACCAATGCAAAGAACAGCGCACCCAAAATTCCGCCGCCGACCTTGCCAAACGTGGCGAATACTTGCGGCAAAGCCACAAACATAAGTCCAGGTCCCTGCCCCAACGTCTCGGGATTGCCGCCCGAAAAAGTATACGCCGCAGGTATTATCATAAGTCCTGACAAAATTGCAATACCCGTGTCAAACACCTCTATTTGATGTACGGAAGACTCTATCTTGTCCTGCTTCTTCATATATGAACCGTACGTTATCATAATGCCCATAGCAAGCGACATCGAATAAAACAGCTGTCCCAACGCAGCAAGCACGGTCTTGACAGAAAACTTTTTGAAATCAGGCAGCAGATAATATTTAATACCCTCGGCAGTGCCAGGCATCGTCAAAGTATAGATAGTGACTCCTATTGTGAGCAGGACAAGCGCGGGCATCAATATTTTGCTTACCTTCTCAACGCCTTTTTCCACCCCAAAGAGCACTACTAAGAATGCGATAGTGACAAATACCGCAAAAAATACAAGCGGCTGCCACGGCGAAGATATAAAAGAATTGAAATATCCCTCATTAGCCGCCGCCATGCCTTGACCTGTGATATACGTCGTAAAATACTTGCCTACCCAACCGCCGATAACAGAATAATAAGGCAATATAATAATAGGAATTATCGCGCAAAGCACGCCGAGAAACGCCCATTTTTTGTTGAGTTTTGAAAATGCGTTGATAGCGCTCGATCCCGTCTTTCTGCCCAACGCTATCTCCGCAATCATAAGTACAAAGCCAAACGTGACTGCCAAGACGATATATGTCAGCAAGAATATACCGCCGCCGTATTTAGCCGCGAGATAAGGGAATCTCCAAATATTGCCAAGACCTACCGCAGAGCCTGCGGCAGCCAAGACAAAGCCTATCTTTCCTGTAAAGCTTCCTCTCTTTTTCTTTGTGGTATTTCCGTTCTGCTCTGCATAGCTTTCCGTTGCGCTCGATACGTCGACGTTCTCGACAGCGTCATTGGTCTGCATACCGTTGGCGTTCTCGTCTTTCATCACTCTTTTCCTTTTATGTCGGTATGCCGTCGCATACCTATATTATAATTGATAAAATAATATATTTATTTTTTTATATTCTGTCTGATTGCTTCGTTGATACGCTCTCTCATATCAAGCTGCCATTCGTCGCTATTTGGAAAGACGTCAAACTCAATAGGCTTTGACGTGCCTTGCTCTATTATCTTGACTACCTCTTCTTTGCCGATATAACTTTCCAATAGCTTCATAGCCATGACGTCCTGTATCGCGTCGTAAAATACTTTGAGTCTCAATGACAAAAGCGGTTTTTCGTCCTTGCCCGGATATACGACGTAAGAATCGCCTGACGGGAAAAAACCGCCTGCGTCCGTCTCTGTAAATGGATCGACAGCTCCTACTGAGAGCCTCTTATACCAAAAATTATATCCCCAATGCAAAAATCCTTTCACGTCATACTTATAAAGCTGACAGCCAAGCACTCTGTTGCGCTGCGACGGCATTGAGAAAAATCTGTTGGATACGTCTTTTGTCTGCGCGCTGCAATAATAAGTCCACAGCTCTTTGACGTTGCCGATAAACGGTTTGATATGATCGTTGGCAGGTATGGGAAGCTGAACTAACCCGTCTTGGAAAAATTTATAATTGCTGAGCGCGTCTATTATCGTAAATTCGCCGAAAAGCTCCTTGACGATTGCGCTTGCCTTGCTGTAATTCCTTATTACTCCTGCAAAAGGCTCGTCGCTGACGTGGAAATAAACTTTGTCGGCAATGCCCTTTTCTTTAAGATATTCTTTGAGCTTAGGAGCAAGCTCGCTGAGAAAAGCTTTATACTTTTTGCTCGTCGCTCTCGTCTTCCAGCCAAACATTTTTTGGGCTTCGCCCTCAACTTCGACAATCACCTTCGGACATCTCTTTGCGCCCCACTGCGTAAAGAGATGCGCCATTTCAAAATATTCGATGCCAACCTTATGGCACATATCTATCCATCTGTCAAGATTGGAAAAGTCAAAGGAATATTTTCCGTTTTCCATCTTCACGCCTATAATCTGCACCGTAAGTCTCTCTTTGCCCTTTTTGGTGTCAAGAGGCGGCGTGAAAATCGGCGTGAGAGCCATATTCATACCGTAATCAACGGCAGTTTTGAGATAAGTCTCAACAATTTCCCAAAATCTGTCGGAAAATACTTCTGCGTCATAATACGTCGAAAGGCAGTCGCAGTGAAACCAATTTGTGTAAATCAATTCTTGCTTTGGAAGCGCCGCGTCGATGACGTCAAAGACAAGCTCTGCGCCCGCGCTTTCTTCGCCTGCGCTCAATTTTATTTGGACTTTATTCTCTCCTGCCGGCAACGTCGGAGACGGCGCAGTCGACAGCCAAATGCTATACCACTTGCCGCTCTCGGCAGATATGCTGCCTTCAAGTCCTCTCAAAAGCTCAGGATACTTGCCTGCGTCCTTCCTCAAAAGATAGCCCTCCTGCCCCTTGGCAATCGGCATTGACGAATACAACTCCTCGACGAGATATACTTCAAGCATATCCTTAAATCCGCATTGCACTTCGACGCTCACCTTGCAGTCTACGTCGCTCATGAATGCAAGTTGAAGCGACGCTCTTTCGTTTTTGAGCAAACTCACTCTGTTTATACTTTTTGCGGTAGGCGCTTGATCTGAAAACACCTTGGATAAAGAACTTTGTGGTATTAGTGTAAGCATATTTTCTCCTATTTTTTGCATTATCTTTAATATAGTAACATAAAAATAATATTTTTTCAAGCATAAGTCGCCATAATAAGCTTATTATTTCGCATATAACAACTATTTACGCTTTTCTCGATTTTATTATAATGCCGATTTATCTTGCCTGATTCAAAATATTTTGTTATTATAAGTATACACTAACTTTGGAGGTCTTTATGAACTTTTTACTCGCAATAAATATTTCGGAAATACTGACAAGCGTGGGAAATTGGCTTGTCACCGAAGGACTTAAAATTGTAATTGCAATCGTCGTATTTTTGATATACTGCGGCATAGTCAAAGCTATTTGCAGACGTATCAACAAGCGTCTTAAACAAAAAAATGCAGACGAAACTTTGAGAAAAATATCCATACCTTGGCTCAAAAGAATTTTGATATTTCTTGGATTTGTCTGCGTTTTGACATATCTCGGCATCGAGACTTCAAGCATTGCCGCAGCTATTGCTTCCGTCGGTTTGACAATAGGTCTGGCGCTGCAAGGCTCGCTTTCTAACTTTGCCGGAGGCGTTATCATTATAGTCATGCGCCCCTATAAAATCGACGACTTTATCGACTGCAACGGTCAAAGCGGAACTGTCGAAGAGATAAAACTCTTTTACACCTATATCCGCACCAGCGACAACAAGCTTGTCGTGATACCCAACGGCACTGCTGCAAACAGCGTCATCACCAACTACAACGTCAAACCCACAAGACGAAACGACATATCTTTTTCTATATCGTATGACTGCGATTTTGAAAAAGCCAAAGCTCTCATAAAAGAATGTATGGATAAAAACCAGTTGATTTTGCAAGACCCTGCTCCGCTGATAAATATCAAAGAACATGCCGACAATGCCATCGTAATTTTAGCAAGATACTATACAAAATCCGATGACTTCTGGACAGCGCATTGGTATATGATGGAAGCCGTCAAAAAATCTTTTGACGAAAACGGCATAACCATTCCATATCCTCAAATCGACGTTCATATCAAAAACGACAGCGCAGCAGAACAACCTGCCAACAAAGAAAAATTAGATTAGACCTCTCCGCGTCTAGCGAGGTTACCAAAGCTTGATTGACTGTAAGCAACACCTGGTCACTTCGAGCACAGTCGAGAAGTCTCATCCTTTATAAAACCTAAGGACGGCTATGCCGTCCTTTCTGTCACCTCGACCATATTTTGTTCACTGCCCACCAAGCTTTGGTCTTTTCGACCGAAGTGCAACGGAGCGGAGAAATGACCAAAACTTGATTGACTGCAAGCAACATCTAGTCACTTCGAGCGCAGTCGAGAAGTCTAATCCTATTTATACTTTGCCTAAATAAAATGCGGAGATTAGTTGTATTTT
>CAJTVJ010000024.1 GCA_910579785.1 uncultured Christensenella sp.
AAGCACTGCAAAGCTGGGATACCGTGTAATGGTTTAGGTTGTCTTGGATAAAAGTCACAATCTCGGCTATTGTTCTTTCGCGAATATGGCGGTCGCTTTTTTTAATATTTCGTTCTCGATCTTAAGGCGCTGGATTTCTTTCTGGAGAGCCTTATACTCCTTGAGGGATACCGTTTCCCCATCTGATACCTTGATAGGGGAAAGCTGCTTTACCCAGCCGCTAATTGTACTCCGATTTACGCCATATTCACGTTCCAGTTGTGGATACGAGGTTCCTCCGGCATTATACAGATCCACAATCTGTTGTTTAAATTCCGGAGTGTAAGATTTTTGGTTTTTCGCCATGTTGAACGTCTCCTTTGCTCTTTCACTTGATAGTATAGGTTGTTCAACTTTTTCTGTCCACACTTATATACTAACACCAATACCCTGCTTGTCCGTCGCTCGAAAAACCTTTATTTTTCAGTGTTTTCAAAAGTATCGTTATCTAACGTCAGCTTTCGACCGTCCCGGCTTCACTGAACTTATGGAGTTAGTGAAGCGTGGACAGGTTCAAACTATCATTGTAAAAGACCATTCCCGGCTGGGCCGTAACCGCCTTGTGGTGGGCGCTCTGATGGAGCGGTTCACCGAAGATTACGGGGTGCGTTATATCGCCGTGACGGACGGTATAGACAGCGCCAAGGGCCTTGACGATATGGTAGCTGTGCGGGAGTTGTTCAATGAGTTCTATCCCCGTGACACATCAAAGAAGATACGAGCGGTATTCACCAACAAGGGTAACAGCGGCCAGCGGCTATGTACACAAGTGCCCTACGGTTACAAGGGCAATAAATACGGCTGGGAGATAGACGAAGAAGCGGCCCAGGTGGTGCGGGAGATATTCAGCCTGTGTATGGATGGTCTGGGGCCTATGCAGATCGCCAAGCGGCTCCGGGCGGCGCAGGTGCTGACCCCCACGGCGTACAAGCTGGCAAAGGGCCTCCCTGTGGTAGGTCATCCCCGTGAAAACCCGTATGAATGGGATAGCAAGCTGGTGGCGAAGATTTTAGAACGGATGGAGTACACAGGCTGTACGGTGAATTTCAAGGGCTATAAAAAGTCTTACAAGTCCAAGAAACGGGTACAGAACCCCCCGGACAAGTGGAAGGTGTTCCCGGACACCCACCCGGCAATCATAGACCGGGAGACCTGGGAACGGGTGCAGGAGCTACGGAAGAACAAGCGCCGCCCCACCAAGACGGGCAAGCACAGCATGTTTTCCGGGCTGGTGTACTGTGCTGACTGCGGCGCAAAGCTACATTATCGTACTGCCGCCAACTTTGAGGACAGGCAAAACCATTTTTGCTGTGCCAACTACAAGAGCAATACGGGCACCTGTTCCGCTCACTTTATCCGGGAGGTTGTTCTATCTGATATTGTGCTGGAACATCTGCGGCGGACGGTGCAATATGTCCAGGCCCACGAAGCGGAGTTTGTGCAAGCGGTGATGGATAAGAGTATGGCCGACCAAAAGCGGGAGACAGCGCAGAAGCGGCGGGAGCTGGCCCAGGCCGAGCGGCGTATATCGGATTTAGACGTGCTGTTTCAACGTATCTATGAGGACAATATCAGCGGGAAACTTTCAGACGAGCGTTTTTCCAAGCTGTCCAAGTCCTACGAGGACGAACAGCGCACACTGACGGAAAAGGCCAAGGTCCTCCATGCTGAATTGGACAAGGAACAGGCCCAGGCCGTGAACGTGGCGCAGTTTATCGCCCTGGTGAAGAAGTACAGCGAGATTGACACGCTTACCCCGGCCATTCTTAACGAGTTTATAGAGCGTATCAACGTACACGCCCCGGACAAATCCAGCGGACACCGCACCCAGCAGATTGACATTGTTTATAACTTCATTGGTATTCTCCCCACTCCCCAGGCAAAGGAAGAAGCGGCGTAGCCTCCCGACTACACCACTTCTTCAAGATAAAATACTTCCTTATGAGGCCCCCCGGTCCACGGCGACCGTTGTTTTTCCGCTGCCGGAGTTCCCGCGGAGAATCACCAAATGTCCCATGTTTTATCCCTTCAAAATATCCGTGTTTCGGTATTGGATTGCCTCTGCAAGGTGGACGGCACCGATGGTTTCTACACCGTCGAGGTCAGCAATCGTCCGGGCGACCCGCAGAATCCGGTCGTGGGATCGGGCGGTTAGCCCCATACGCTGGAAGGCATTTTTCATCAAGGTTTCACCAGCTTCGTCCAAACGGCAGTACACCCCTAACAGCGGCGGCGGGAGCTGCGCGTTACAAAGTGCCCCGGTGCCTGCCAAACGCTTCGACTGTAAGGCGCGAGCGGCGTCCACCCGCGCCTTGACAGACGCAGAATCTTCCGGTATTTCCCGGCGGCGCATAGCTTCGTACTCCACCGACGGCACGTTGACGTGGAGATCAATCCGGTCCAACAACGGTCCGGAAATTTTTTCCACATATCGGGTGACTTCCCGGTCGGAGCAGGTACAGCGCCGGTCAGGATGGCCCCGCCAGCCGCAGCGGCAAGGATTCATGGCACACACCAGCTGAAACCGTGCAGGCAGGCGCAGCGTTCCCCCAGCCCTGGCGACGGTGACTTCGCCGTCTTCCAGGGGCTGCCGCAAGGTTTCCAACACATCCCGATGGAACTCCGGCAATTCATCCAGAAACAGCACGCCGTTGTGGCAGAGGGAGATCTCGCCTGGGCGCATATTCGGCCCGCCGCCTGCCAGGGCGGAGGCAGAGGTGGTGTGGTGGGGGCTGCGGAAGGGCCTGCGGGTCAGGAGGGGGTGTTTCGGGTTGGTCAAACCAGCGACGGACCAGACGCCGGAGGCTTCCAATGCCTCTTCGCAGCCCATGTCCGGCAGGATAGAGGGCAGACGTTTTGCCAACATAGATTTGCCTGCGCCGGGAGAGCCGATCAGCAGGAGGTTGTGCCCGCCTGCGGCAGCAATTTCCAAGGCGCGTTTTACATTCTCCTGGCCCATTACGTCCCGAAGGTCTGGAAGGCCCGTTTCATCTGGTTTCGGCGTCCAGACAGGGGCAGGGGAGAGGAGAGCGTCGCCCTGTAGATGGGCTGTCAGTGTTTTCACATCCGGTACGCCGTAGACGGTCAAACCGCCCGCTAAAGTAGCCTCGGCAGCGTTTTCCTCTGGAACGAATAGCTGCTTAATGCCCGCTTTTTCTGCCGCCAGGGCCATGGGCAGTACGCCGGTAACGCGCCGCAGCGCACCGGTCAAGGACAGTTCTCCCAGGAAAGCTGCGTCTGGTGGAGGAACTGGCAGGTCGCCGTTTGCCGCTAAAATCCCGACGAAGATCGGCAGGTCGTAAATGGTCCCCGCTTTTTTCTGTCCAGCGGGGGCAAGGTTCACAGTGATGCGGCTGACAGGAAACCGCAGACCGCAGTTTTTCACCGCCGCCCGAACCCGCTCCCGGGCCTCCCGCACCGCTGCGTCAGGCAATCCCACGATATCAAACGCAGGCAGCCCGCCAGACAAAAAACATTCCGCACTTACCTCATAACCGCTGATGCCGTTAAGTCCCAAGGAACACACGGTTACAACCATCGCTGCAAACCTCCTCCAAGCCCTTGCTGGCGCAGGGACTTTTCCAAATCCGATAAAATCACAAAAGAAGAAAGAAGTATGTATTATTATCAGCTATTGTAGCATAAAACAGTGGGAGAGGAAAGGGTGTTCGGGGAAATTCCCGAAAAAATCTGGAAAAGGAAAGGTATCAATAGAAAAGAAAAAAATTTGTGCAAAAAATAACAAAGCTACGGTTTACATGGGAAATCAATCGTGCTATAATGACAACGCATGGAATTCGGGGAACCGGTTCTCGTGTGTTTGGAAACACGCTGCCTGGGGCAGCGATTTATAGGAGGTAAGTATATGGCAAGAAAGTTCAAGTCCATGGACGGTAACAACGCCGCTGCATATGTCAGCTACGCGTTTACCGAGGTGGCGGGCATTTACCCCATCACCCCGTCTTCGCCCATGGCAGACTTGGTCGACCAGTGGTCCGCCGCCGGTCAAAAAAACATTTTCGGCACCACTGTGAAGGTCGTGGAAATGCAGTCCGAAGCCGGCGCATCCGGCACTGTCCACGGTTCCCTCGCCGCTGGCGCTCTGACGACCACCCTTTGATATTATGAATAGCCCCCTCCAATGCGGCGTTGACAGTGCCGGAATAAAATATATCCGTACCCAAATTAAAGCCTTTATTGATACCGCTGATTATCAAATCGGGAGTTTTGTCTAATATAATATTTATGGCTACCTTGACGCAATCGGCAGGCGTACCGTTGACCGCATAACAATGCACGTCTTTTAATATATCCATCTTAACAAAATTGACGTATTCATAGAGCGTAAAAGCATGCCCTACTCCCGACATTTGTCCTTGCGGAGCCACCACCGTCACGTTGTTTTCTTCCGACAGCTTTTTTGCAAGCGTCAAAATACCTTGGCTGTATATGCCGTCGTCATTTACCAATAATATATCCATATTATTTATATTAACAAAAATTTTTGCAAAAGTAAAATGATAAGCCTTTGTTTGCGAGAATAAATAAAGGACCTTTGAAAAAATCAAAAGTCCTTAAATTTATTTTACTTATTATTAAACAGGTTGAATACCTTTGGTGGTGTCGCCCACTTCCGTATCAACGTGCTTTTTGTTGGCTTGACGGTACTTGAAGAAGTTGAGAGCAACTTGTGGGAAGAGCGCGTATGACAATACGTCTTCGTCCTGCTCGATATAGTCCTTTATTTCTTCGCGGTATTTGTCAAGCTCAGGCTTCAAGAGGTCTGCCGGTCTGACGGTAATTCTCTCAGCGTCGCCCAAAACCTGCTTAACTACTTCGGCATTAGGCTCAGCCGGCAACTTGCCGTATTCGCCCTTCAACACGCCCTTCGTCTCGGCGGATACCATCTTATATCTCTCGCCTGCCAATACGTTGAATACGGCTTGCGTACCTACTATCTGGCTGGTAGGCGTTACGAGAGGAGGATAGCCCAAATCTTTTCTTACGTTGGGCACTTCTGCCAAAACCTGCTCATACTTATCCAAAGCGTTTGCCTTTTTGAGCTGACCAACGAGGTTGGAAAGCATACCGCCGGGCACTTGATAAATAAGCGCGTTGACGTCGGTAGCCAAAGACTTCTCAGTCAACCAACCGTCTGCTTTCAATCTCTCAGCCACTTTCTTAAAATGATTGGATATTTCGTTGAGGTACGCAACGTCCAAGCCTGTGTCATACTCAGTGCCTTTCAAAATCGCAACCATAGGCTCGGTCGCCGGCTGCGACGTACCGTTGCCCAATGCGCTGAGCGCACAGTCGATGATATCGACGCCTGCCTCGATAGCTTTGAGATAAGTCTGATTGCCCGTACCTGCGGTCTGGTGGGTATGCAAATGTATCAAAGTCGTAGGTTTGAGGACTTTTTTCATACCCTTGACAAGGTCGTATGCGACGTATGGCAACAGAATACCAGCCATATCCTTGATACATATGTTGTCAGCTCCCATATCTTCAAGCTCTTTTGCAAGATTGATAAAATATTCGTTGGTATGAACGGGAGAAGTCGTATAAGATATGGTGGCTTCGCAAATTCCGCCGTACTTCTTACAGCTCTTTATAGCCTGCTCCATATTTCTCGGATCGTTGAGCGCGTCGAAGATACGCAAGATATCACAACCGTTCTCTATCGTCTTCTTGACAAATTCGTCGACCACGTCGTCTGCATAATGCTTATATCCAAGGATATTTTGACCTCTGAAAAGCATCTGCAACTTGGTCTTAGGCATAGCCTTTTTCAAAGCTCTCAATCTCTCCCATGGGTCCTCGTTGAGGAATCTAAGACAGGAGTCAAACGTAGCTCCGCCCCAGCACTCGATAGAATAATAACCTGCGTTGTCAAGTTTTTCACACATAGGCAACATCTCGTCCAATCTCATACGGGTAGCCGCTTGCGATTGGTGAGCGTCACGCAAAATAGTCTCTGTAATTTTAACCATAATAAATACCTCTTTTAGATTTATGCGCCGAATATTGCAAGCAATACGCCTGCTGCAACGGCAGAACCGATAACGCCTGCCACGTTAGGTCCCATTGCGTGCATCAACAAATAGTTGTTGGGGTTTTCTTCCTGACCGACCATATGCGATATTCTCGCAGCCATAGGCACAGCCGATACTCCTGCCGAACCGATAAGCGGATTGATCTTGCCCTTTGAAAGCTTGCTCATGATCTTGCCTATAATTAGACCGCCTGTCGTACCGAATGCGAATGCAAATACGCCGATAAGGATAATCAAAAGCGTGCTTGTATTCAAGAAGACGTCCGCAGTAGCCTTACTTCCAACTATTACGCCGAGCAATATCGTAATGATATTGATAAGTTCGTTCTTAGCAGTGTTGGTAAGTCTAGGCACAACCCCCGACTCTTTCATAAGGTTGCCAAGCATCAACATACCGAGGAGCGGTATTGCCGAAGGCAAGATTATTCCCACAATGCCCGTAACTGCTATCGGGAATATTACCTTCTCTGTCTTTGACACCGGACGTAGCTGTTCCATTATAATGCCTCTCTCTTTTTTAGTCGTCAAGAGTTTCATTATAGGCGGCTGTATGACTTTTATAAGCGCCATGTACGAATATGCGGCTACCGATATTGCCGGCAATAAGTGCGCAGCCAACTTGACTGTTACGTATATAGCGGTAGGTCCGTCCGCACCGCCGATAATACCTGTTGCGGCAGCCTCCTCGCCCGTGAAGCCGATATTGATAGCTATGATAAAGGTAACGAATATACCGAGCTGAGCGGCAGCGCCCATTATCAACGACTTCGGATTGGCAATCAACGGACCGAAGTCGGTCATCGCGCCAATACCCAAGAAGATAAGCGGCGGATAAATTACCCATTCAACGCCCTTGTACAGATAGAAGAACAAGCCTTGGTCTGCAACTACTTGGTGAGATACAGTTATACCCGTGATATCGGGAGCCAAAGCGTGAACGGCATTTTCTACCGCTTCTACCTTATGCACCATATCCAAAGCGTTAAAATTTCCTACGTTGGCGTCTATCCACTGTGATATCTCAGGTACTTTTTCGAGAATTTTGGTCAAGGTAAGACCGTCTAATTCCACTCCGCCTATTTCAACAACTTTTTGCACGCCGTCAACCATATAGGTAAACGTATAACCGTACGTGCCGTACAATATGTTATACGCGCCCGGTATATTGATAATAAACATACCGAAGCCTATGGCAAGCAATAAGTTTGGCTCAAATTCTTTGGCGACTGCAAGATATATGAGTACGCATGCTATGGCCATCATTATAAGATTTTGCCATATCGGCGTCAACGACGTCATAAATCCCGTACTGCGCCACAAGTTTTCAAGCGACTCAACCATATTAAATGATTGCAGCGTTGTAACTATGTTAAACATTTTGCCTCCAATAAATTCCTATGTTATGCAATCGTGCAGAGAACTGCGCCCGAATCTATATTCGAGCCTTCGCTTGTTGCGTAGGTAATAACGCCTGCTACCGGAGCCGATATCGACGTGTCCATCTTCATTGCTTCAAGTATTATGATAGTGTCGCCTGCCTTGACGGTAGTGCCGTTGGCAAAACAAAGCTTCTTAACAAGACCCGGCATTTGCGACTTGACTTGCTCGCCCTTGCCTATCGGAGCTGCCGCAGGAGCTGCTTTTGGCGCAGCAATTTGAACAGGTGCGGATACGCTGCTTATTGCGCCGTCGGTAGTCTCCTCTACTTCGACAGCATACGTCTTTCCGTTTACATTGATATTAAATTTACGCATAATAATTCTCCTAATACTTTATATTTTCATTTAATTTCTTTTATTGAACGCACTTTGAATTTGAGATTCGACTTATATATCGGCTCTTGCGATTCGTAATATGCGTTGAGCGCAGCCATTATTACGGCAACGACTTCCTCGTCGTCTTCGCCTACCGCCCCTTCTATGGCTTTAACCTCTTCGACAATAGGCGCGGCGCTTGCAGCTTTTTTCTCTTTGATCTTAGCTGCTCCAATGAAGATATACTTCATAATAGTGACCATAAAGATGAGCAAAATAAGCATCAAAAATACCGTGCCAAGTCCCATTATTGCGACCTGCGCGCCTATCCACAATCTCATTCCGAAATTGTTTTTTGCAATTTCCAACTTATCGGGAGTGCCGTAATCTTGCGGCAAAACCATTAGCGTTATCAAACCTGCAAGCAACGCTGCGAATACTAGGCATATGATAACTATTTTTATAACTTTCTTTTTATTTGCCATACCGATACCGCCTTACAGACCTAATACCATCATAAGCGCGGACGCAAGATAAGGTCTTAAATTCGTAGCCTCGATCACATTGTCTATATATCCGTCTTTTGCGGCAACGACAGGAGACGACTGCATTTTTGCATATACCTCTTCCTCGCTCTTGCCTTTGATCGCGATATTAGCCTTGACTTTCTCAAAGTACGCCATTGCCTTTGCCAAAGCGTCTCTGTCCAAGCCGTCGTTTTGAGCAAGCTCCTTTGCCGTCTTGCCAAGAGCTTTGATTTGATCGTTGGCTATTATCTTGCTTACCTGCATACCGACGGGAGCAACGACCGCGTTGGACGTAGCCAAAGTATAGTCAAATCCGATAGACTTGCTCATCAATGCGCTGTAAGCATAACCGACAGCATTGCCTACTGCAACGCCTATCTTAGGTATCGAACTTACTGCAACTGCCTTCATCAAAGCGTTGGTGCGCTTTGCAAAACCGCTGAGTTCTTGCTGCAACGTGGAATTTACGCCCAA
Source organism: uncultured Christensenella sp. (assembly GCA_910579785.1). Classification (GTDB taxonomy): domain Bacteria; phylum Bacillota; class Clostridia; order Christensenellales; family UBA3700; genus RACS-045. The sequence goes on from CAJTVJ010000024.1 coordinate 8,850, forward strand.
AGAATCTACGAGAGTGATAAGCGGAAGATTGTAAGCGTCCAACTTGTCAATAAACGTAGTAGCCTTTTCAAGTCCTTCCAAAGAGATATAGTCGCCTTCGGTAGCTATCACGCCCACGGAAATGCCGTTGAGCTTTGCAAGCGAACATACGACTTCCTTTGCATACGTCGGACAGTATTCGATCACGCTTTTTGCGTCGCAGACAAGCTCGGTTCTCTGCTTTGCGGATATATTCTTTTCAAGATTGGGGTTTACACGGTTGGGGTCGTCTTTTGATTCGCCCTCGTCGCTGAGAAGTATTGCCGTAAGTTTGCCAAGCTGTGCAGAAAGATCTTTTGCGTCGCTATATACGAATTGAGCGACGTCGCTGTTGCCCTCATAAGCCTTAAAGCCGAGTTGAGCCTTGTAGTCAACTGGGAAAGACTTGGCGTCGGATACGAGATACATCGGCGAATTTACGGACATAACTGCGTCCTTTGACATAAAGACAAAGTCTGCGCCTGCGACAAACGTCGCCATCATGCCCACTGCAACGCCCTTGACGATACAGATATGCGGCACTTCGTCGGCAAGCTCTATACCGCTTGCGATAAGCTGTGCATATCCCTCCATAACGCTCGCGCCCTCGCCTACTCTCGCGCCGCAGCTGTCGATGATAGAAATAAGCGGAGTGCCTGCCTTGATAGCTCTTTGCATACATTTGTTTATCTTATTGGCGTGAGCCTCGCTCAAACTTCCTTTGAGCACGTCGGCGTTTTGGGCAAAAATATGCACCGGGTTGCCCTTCAACGTAGCATAACCGGTGACCACTCCTTCTCCCAAAGCTTCGCTCGCGTCGTCAAAGCCCTTTCCGGTAAGAAAAACATCTGTCTCTACAAAACTTTCGGCATCAACAATGCTTTCGATAAAAGATTTGATATTCTTAGTAGCTTTGTCGATAGCTTTTACGCTTGCCGAGAGTATATTGTTCTCCATATAAACCTCCAAAATATTGTATATATAAATGATTTAATTAACAAAATATAGTATAGACCTGACAATATTCGGTCATTCTTTTTGCAATCATAGATATTATATTTGTTATTTGATTTTTTTGCAAGCAAAATGACGCAAAAAATTCAATAAATTTGATAAAATATTATAATAATATAAATTTTAACTTTTGAGATTTCTCATTGACGTTGAGCGGCATATAGAATTGCAGAAATATAAATACGGCGCCCTCGCCAAACGCCGTATTAAATGCTCTATCGCATATCACATATTTTTGAGATAATATATCTCGTCGTCATTGAGATATCTGTATCCGCCTCTTGCAAGTCCGCCCAATCTCAGCTCTCCCACAGCTATTCTCTTCAAAAATTTGACTTCCTTTTCCACAGCGTCAAACATCTTGCGTATCTGACGGTTTTTACCTTCGGTAATTGTAATCTGTATCTTGGATTCGCCGTTCTTATATTCCAAAAGCTTTACCTTGCATCTCTTTGTCTTCTCGCCGTCAACCGTCACGCCTTTTCTCAGTTGAGCCAGCTTATGCTCTGGCATCTCTCCCTCGACTTTGACAAGATACGTCTTCGGCACTTCAAAGCTTGGGTGAGTAAGCTTATATGCAAGGTCGCCGTCGTTGGTCATTAGCAGCATACCTTCCGTATCGTAGTCAAGTCTGCCTACGGGTATCAAATGCGGTATGTTGAGGTCTTGAAGATAATCGTACACAGTCTTTCTTCCCTTCTCGTCGCTCACAGTAGTAATACAACCCTTTGGCTTATAAAATAGAATATATGCGTAATTATTTACTGCCTTTACAATGATATCGTCAACTGCGACGACGTCTTTCTTTTCGTTTATAACCGTACCCAGCTCTTTGACTACCTTACCGTTGACCTTAACTCTGCCCTCTTCGATGAGCTTATCTGCGCCCCTTCTAGACGCCGCTCCCGTCGAAGCCAAATGCTTGTTTAATCTCTCCATTTTCTACGTTTATACGCCAATCGCCCTTGTATGCCGCAAGCTTGCGCACCGCTCCTATATCGTTGATATCTTCTATATTAACAATGTTAGCGCTAAAAAGCAAACGATTATCCATATAAAACTCCATTTTGCCTATCAAACTGTTTGCAGCCAAAGGCGCGTCTAAATCGCCGTCTATATCAAAATAACACTTCAAGCCCATGATTTCGCCCTCTTTAAGAGGCAAAGTCAAGTCGTTTTGCAAAGCAAGCGAGCAATTAAGTCCTTCCAAAGAGATATTTTCAAGCACGTCGCCCTTCTTTCCGACAGACACCGGACGGTAATTGTCAAACGCTCTGTCAAAGTTGACCGCACAGGTATTGTAAGTGTCGTAGATATTTAAAACCACACATACCAACTGCATACCGTTTTTCTCGGCGGAGCCTACGAAACAACGCCCCGAATCCTTAGTATAGCCCGTCTTTACGCCGTTGGCGCCGTCATATAACCCCAAAAGCTTATTTTTATTGCCAAAATAGTACGTTGGATGCGTCTCATTAGCCTCTACGGTATACATTTTGCAACCCACAATATTTTTAAACTCCTCATTCTGCATTGCATGCGACGCTATCACCGCCAAGTCATACGCCGACGTATAATGCTCTGACGAATGCAATCCGTGCGGATTGTCAAAATGCGTATTTTTAAGCCCCAACTCTGTTGCTTTGTCATTCATCATGCCGACAAATCCGTTGATATCGCCGCCCGTCGCAATGGCAAGAGCAGTTGCAGCGTCATTGCCGCTTCTCAACATAAGTCCATACAGCAAGTCCCGAATTGTCCATATTTCATTCTTTCTCAAATATATAGAAGAACCTTCTACTCCCACTGCTTCGTCTGCGATCTTAATACTCTTGTCAAGCTGCATATTTTCCAATACGACAAGCGCCGTCATTATCTTTGTCGTGCTTGCCATCTCCAATCGCATATCTATATTTTCGCCGCCCAATACCCTAAGCGTAGAAGTCTCCATGACAGCCATTGAAGAAGATCTGTTGGCATAGCTGTTCTTGATCGCGTCTACGTCAAAATCCTTATCGCCGCGCGCGATAGCATCAAGTCCGCTGTCTTTTAAATTATTATTGCCGCCAAATTGGCTTGTCGCGACGTCTATCACGCCTGAAAATTGATATAGCACAAAGGACAGCATAATAATTGCTAAGATGACTGAAATTATTTTAAAAACATCTTTAATTGAGAAGTATCTACCCATTATTTCTTATCCTTTACTAAATTTATTGCAGCCGAAATCAAATCTTTCCACTTTTCTGAGCCGCTTTTTTCGTCGACTTTTACAAGCGTTGGCTGAGAATCATAAAACACCAAAAAGCCCATCGGCGTCATAGATATACCGCCGCCTCCGCCGCCGGCATAAGGCTGAGGTCTGCTCTTTTTTTCTACTTGACCGTCGCTGACCTGACTGCCTCCACCGCCGCTGACAAATCCTACCGACACCTTAGTGAGCGGTATTGCCATAGTATTTTCGTCAAGATATATAGGCTTGAACACCATATCTTCACTTTGCACCATTCCTCTAAGATTTTCTAGCGCGCCGTTCATTATATCTTGCAACGAATTGTCCATATTATCCATATAATTTGCTCCTTATAAAAATAATTTCATAGATATTATGCGTAAAATTATAAAAATATTTTATGCTTCGACTGTAAATTTTCTTTTTGATATACGCATTTTCAACATATAATTCATTAACGTAAAAATAGAAAATCCAAATTTTAAACTCAACAATACGCCTTTAAAATTACTCTCACCTGTAATATTATTTAACTCAAAATCTTTAATGACAAGTTTGTCGCTTATCCCAAGCGCAGTATATGACAGAGCTTTCAACGCCCCGTCAAACATTGCCCCGTCCTTAAAATCGTCAAAACGCACAGCATAATTTATATGCAACTGTCTCAGTTGTACTTTTGGCAAAGTGGAAATCAAATAATTAAAGTGCCGTATTCTATAAAACTTTTTACGCGCGACTTCAAGATTTTTTCTATCACTCTTAGACAGTACGGACTTTTTTATATCTTTCTTGTTAATTTGCTGATAAAATTCCCCGTCGCATACAAAAAATTTAAAACAAAACACCTCGATTTTATTAAAAACAAGCACTTTAATACAGATACTTAAATTATCCGTATCCAATCTGACGCAAACTTTAAGCCCGTAGATCAAATACAAGCCCAACAGAATTGCACATATAAATAAGCTAGCAAGCAAAATCAATATCCACATACGCTTATAATGCGCATATTTAGATATATTATTAAAAAGGATACCGCTGCTTTCGGTATCCAATACGTTTTAATCAATATGTGTATCAGGTCACGATATCTTCGTTCTCTTCCTCAGGCTCTTTTACGTCATCCTCTACGACGGCGCTGGCCGCCTCTCTTTCTACGTACTCGTCGCCGTTGCCGCTGACTTTCTGCAAATCTTCACCTTGCAAGAACTCAGGTATCTCGTCCATACTCATCATCTCGTCAAGTTCTTCGTCATTCTCATCCTCAAACTTGTCGCCGATAACTCTCTCTCTATAAAGTCCCTCAGTCTGTATATTATAGTTGCTGTATTCGACAAGTCTGCGCATTATCTCATTGTAATCAGGCAAATCCTGCAAGCTTTTCAGCTCAAACTTTTTAAGAAAATCGTCGGTCGTGCCGTACAAAATAGGCTTACCCGGCGCGTCTTTAAATCCGCAAGTCTTTATCATATTGATTTTAAGGAGTACGCTCAACGCATAGTCTGCGCTTGCGCCTCTGGAATCTTCTATTTCGCCCCTCGTAATAGGCTGACGGTATGCGATAAGCGAAAGCACTTCCATCAATATCTTAGACAGTTCTTTTTCTCTCACCGGTCTCAACATATCGCTGACAAGTTCTCCGTATTTGCTATTGGAAGCAAACTGCACCTTATCTTTGAATATTTCCAATACGATTCCGCAATCACCGCTGTATTTCTCGGCAAGCTCGTCGATTATCTTATCCAAATCCTTTCTCTTTACGTCTTCGGGAAGTCCGTTGAGTATCTCACTCCTTTTAAGCGGCACTCCCGCGGCAAAAATTATTGCCTCGACAGTCTGCAATAAATTATCCATACGCTTCCTCCGTCTTCTTCAATTCTTGCATATTTATACTTTCTTTATCAACATCTTCATTCAACGTAATATATATCACGTCCTCAAACTTTGTCTGCATTGCCTTGACAATTTGTTTTTTCATAAGCTCTAACAAGGCTTGAAAAGTCGTGATAACCTCGCTCTTTGTAATATCTTCCTCAAATAGGTCGTTGAATACTACCGATTTTTTTTCAAACATTACTCTTGATATGTATTCTATCTTATCCGCGACGGTAAATCTGTCTTTCTGAATCTTCTTCACGGCTTTTTGCTGCTCTTTTTCCGACATACTCAACAAAATCTTGCCGTATGCCTCAATGAGCTTGTCAAAAGAAAAGTCGTTGACGACTATTATGGCGTCGGCGTTGGTAAACTTAGGTCTTCTGTAAAACTTGTTGAGAGTCTCCCTCGCTTTAAGCTTTTCCGCCTGCTGCTTGCACATTTGGAACATCAATATCTTACGTCTCAAATCTTCTTCCGGATCCTCGTCTACAAAGTCATCCTCGTCAAATTCGTCGACAATAGGCAGACAGGCGCGGGCTTTTATCTCCAAGAGCTTAGCCGCGATTTTGATATACTCGCTGGCTTCTTCCATATCAAGCTCGTCGACTTGCTCCATATGCTTCAAATATTGATCGGTAATTTGAGCCAACGGAAAAGTACGGATATCATACCTACCGTCTCTAACGAGAAGCTCATACAAAAGCTCTATCGGTCCGTCAAAATCTTGAATTTTGAGCACTACGTTGTCAGTCGGATGTCTGTCTAAAATATCTTCCATCTTATCACAACCTCATAAAGAATCCGCTGGGTATTCCAAACATAAGCGCAAATAATTTGTCAAAACCGACGCATACCAATCTAATCAAATAAGACAGTATGTCGAGTTGAGGTATAAATCTGCCAAGGAAAAAAGTCACCAGCACGAAAATCAGCATGACTTGCGCGCCGTACTTGTACATAAAATTGACGTATCTGTTGTTGGGCTTTGCAAGCGTCTCAACAACCCTAAATCCGTCCAAAGGATATATTGGCAGCAAGTTGAACACCATAAGAGAGAAATTCAACATTGCAAGCATACTGAATAGATAATAGAAAAACAATATAGCATACGTCGACGGACTGTCTATATCATAGACTCCGCCCGTCACTTTCATAATCACAGCCAAAAACAGCAGGCTTATTATTCCCACAATGAGATTGAAAGTCACGCCGGCAAGCGCGGTAAACGTCATTGACTTTTTATAACTCTTAAAGTTTCTTGGGTCTATAGGCACAGGTTTTGCCCAGCCGAATCCCACGCACAGCATCATCAAAAGTCCCACCAAATCAAAATGCTTGACAGGATTTGGCGAAAGTCTTCCCAAAAACTTAGCAGTCTTATCTCCATTCCAAAGAGCAACGTAGCCGTGCGCCAACTCATGACCTATGATGGCGATAAGCATTGCAATCAAATACGCAAATACGACCAAAAGCGCCATTCCGAATCCCAGCGCCTGTATAGTGCTATCATTTGCTATATTTATTATCAAAGATATCATTATTGCTCCTACTGCATACAACAAATCGCTTTATACGTCACGATTTTAGCTGATACACATAATTTTACATATATATTATAATAAATATTAGCCTAATAGTCAATGATATACCTTGATTTTGACATTGATTTTAAGCAAAGTATAGGTTTTCTTTACTTTATTTAATAGAAAAAAGATATAATGGACGGTTTCTTTTTTAAGATCCCGTCCATATTTATATTCTCACCGCAATATTTTTATAAATACGGCAGTGTCGGCATATACCTTAATATATTACCACTCGCCCGTCACGCCCTTTAAAATATCAAGGAAAGTGGACTTTCTCGCATCCTGCATAGCTATCAATTCGACAGTGTGTTCTTTGCCGTCTATCATATACGTCGCCACTCCTATGACGTCGCCTTTCTTTATCGGAGCTTTGACTTCGCTCGGCAACACTATCTGCAAATCCTCCGCGCTTGCGCCTACTTGCGAAAACTTGGTTATATCTCCTCCGCAAGCAACTTCGATAGACTTGATAGGAGACTTCTTGACGTTGACGCTGCCAAGTACGTCGCCTTGCTTATAATAAACCTTGTTGACATAGTTGGCAAACGAATAGTCAAACATAGCTCTTACCTGATTAAATCTCGATTTACTGTCGCTGCCGCCTACTATCGTGGCGACAACCTTCATACCGTTGCGCTCTGCGCACGCAGACAGACAATGTCCTGCCTTGTCGGTATATCCCGTCTTGCCGCCGATACAGCCGCTGTATTGTTTAAGAAGTTTGTTGGTATTGACAAACTGCGTTATTCTGCCCGACGGATGCTTGTAATCTTCCATCCATATGCTTGCGTATTGAAAATACTTGGGATGTGACATAAGACTTCTCGTCATAATATTGACGTCCTTTGCAGTAGAATACTGCTCGCTTTCGCTCGGCAATCCCGTACAGTTGGCAAATTTGGTGTTGACCATGCCAAGCTCGGCTGCCTTATCGTTCATCTTTGCGACAAAGGCGTCGACGCTGCCGCTCAATCTTTCCGCCATTGCGTACGACGCGTCGTTGGCAGACACAACTATTATGCCTTTTATTAAATCGCTGACGCTATACTGTGCGCCTGCATCCAAAAACATCTGACTTCCGCCCATTGCGCTGGCTTCTTTTGATATCGTTATCATCTCATCATACGACAACTTACCTTCGTCTATCGCGTCGAAAATCAAGTTGGCAGTCATGATCTTGACCATACTTGCAATCTCGTGCTTGGCGTCGGCATTGTGCTGATACAACACCTCGCCGGTATTATACTCGCTCAAATATTCTCCAAAGCCGCTTGCCTGCAAACTATGTCCTGCCATCGTCTGACTTGACGCACCTGCGCTCATACCCATCGGGAAAATCACAAGCAGCGACAACGCCAGCAATACGATCGGCAATAAAATCTTCTTGTTCATATTATCTCCTCTCACGTTGTTTTCTCCTAGTGTGCTGCATTGAACAATTTTTATGCCAAAATTACAATATCAGACATAAAAATCTTTTGCGTTTATATTATTATAGATATATGGAACAGAAAATATATTCTTATATGCTTTCACTTGGTCTGCGCCCTCACTGCCGCGGATTTAAATATATATTTGACCTAGCAAATCTCTATGCCTGCGGAGAGGAAATTCTGCCGCTAAAATTTGTCGGATATCAGACTTTGTTAAAAAAATACGGCAAAAGCCTCAGCAATATTGACAAAAATATTCAAAACTGCATTTCCAAAGCTTGGCTCGACGGCGACGTCGATATGCTGTATGCCGAATTTGGCAACACAATAGACTCCGACAAGGGCAAACCCACTGCCAAGCAGCTTATCATGCACATCTGCAACAAAATATCTTCTCTGTGAAATTTGTCATATATTGCGATTTTTGGCAATATAATTTGGTATAAAGCTCAAAAAGGCAATATTATGGCAAAAAATTTGAAATCGTTTAAGTTCAATAAAGGGATAATAGGTCCCAGAGTAAATACATTTTTTAAAGACAACAAGATGTTTTTGATTACTTTTTTCGGACTTTATCTTTTGATATTCGGAATATCTCTCTTCATAGTCCTCAACTATGACGCGCAGCTTTCGCGTACCAATTATTATGATCTGCTATTGCAAGGCGAGTATAGCTATTTTAAAGTCACGTTGAAGTATCTGCTCTATAATTTGCTGCTTTGTTTTTGCTCTATGATAACGTACCGAAAAAAATTCGCGTTTGCAATTATGTATTTTGTCGTGACTTTCTTGGCATACCGCTTGGCTGTAAATATCGTGGGAAGCTGGCAATGCAGTCTGCTTGTCAACGTGCTAAACGCCGCGCTGTTTTATTTTGCGATCTATACGGTATTCGTAATTTCAATCGTATTGATAGTCTCTTATATCAACACCAATTACCTATACTGCAACGACAGATGTCCGACCACGCTCAAAAGCATACTAAAATTTTCGCTTATCACTTTTGCCGCAACGTCGGTGTGCATCATGGTATTTACAGTTATATTGCCCCTGCTGCTCAGCAAAATACTCTTTTGATAAACTTATAAATATAAAATAGGAAAAGAAAAAAGGAACGCCGTCAAGCGTTCCTTTAAAAGATTACTTTGCGTATTCGACTTGTCTGACTTCTCGAATGACGTTGACTTTGATTTGTCCCGGATATTCAAGCTCTGCTTCGATTTTCTTAGCGATCTCTTTTGCCATAAAGGTGGTAGCTTCGTCGTTGACTACCTCCGGTTTGACTATTACTCTTATCTCTCTGCCTGCCTGAATAGCATAAGACTGTTCTACGCCGTCAAAGGAATTTGCAACTCCTTCAAGCTTTTCGAGTCTCTTGACATAGTTTTCAAGAGATTCTCTTCTCGCACCAGGCCTTGCGCCCGAAATCGAGTCTGCCGCCTGTACGATTATAGCTTCCAAAGTCTGCGGCTCTACGTCGCCGTGGTGAGCTTCTATTGCATGTATTACGTTGCGTTGTTCCTTAAACTTCTTGGCTATCTCTACGCCGATACTTACGTGCGTGCCCTCTACTTCATGGTCGACTGCCTTACCAATATCGTGCAGCAATCCCGCTCTCTTTGCGACTTTGACGTCCGCGCCTAGCTCAGCCGCCATCATACCTGCCAAATAGCTCACTTCCAACGAGTGTTTGAGCACGTTCTGTCCGTAGCTTGTACGGTACTTCAATCTGCCGAGTAATTTGATAATCTCAGGATGCAGACTGTGGATATTTGCTTCAAATGCGGCATTTTCGCCTGCCTCTTTCATTTGCTGCTCTATCTCTCTCTTTACCTTCTCGACAGTCTCTTCTATCTTAGCAGGGTGTATTCTTCCGTCGCTGACCAATCTTTCGATAGTCAACTTGGCAATCTCCCTTCTCACAGGATCAAATCCCGACACCGTAACTACGTCCGGGGTGTCGTCGATTATCAAATCAACGCCCGTCGAATTCTCTATCGCTCTTATGTTTCTTCCCACTCTGCCTATGAGTCTGCCCTTCATATCCTCGCCAGGCAGCTGCACGACCGACACAGCGATTTCCGACGCGTGATCCGCCGCGCATCTTTGAATAGCAAGTCCGACGATGTTCTTTGCCTTCTTGTCAGCCTCGTCTTTTGCCTTCTGCTCGATTTCCTTAGCTTTGACAACGGCGTCTCTCTTAGCCTCGTCGATAAGCTCGTCCATAAGAATCTGCTTTGCTTCGTCCTGAGTGAGCTTTGCAACCTTTTCGAGTTCTGCAAGCATTTTGGTATGAGCGTTTTGCAACTCTTGCTCTATCTCGTCAAGTTCTCTTTCTTTGTTTTCTAACTGCTTTTTCTTATCGTCAATAGCATCCGACTTTTTGTCGATAGCCATCTCTCTTTTGATGAGCTGATCCTCTCTCTGAGCGACTCTCTGTTCGCTTCTGGCTATCTCCGCCTTTTGCTCTCTTGACTGATTTTCCAGCTCCTTACGGAGCCTGTGCTGTTCTTCTTTTGCTTCGTTTTTTGCTTCCTTGAGATACGTCTTGGATTCTTCGCGAGCTTCTTTTTTCATCTTCTCGCACTCTTCTTTGACGCCACCGACAGTTTTCTTTGCATACGACTTATATATCAAGACGCCAATGCCGATACCGCCGCCTATCGCTATGATAGCGGTAAATACCAATCCAAGCGCCCAGCCTACATTCGCATTAACCCCAAGGAGAAAATCAAAGCAATTCATACTGAATTTCATCTTTGCCTCCTATATTAAATTGTTAAGTTTCAACATAAAAAATTTATGCAATTAAATTATACCGCACAAACTTATATAAAGTCAATAATATTATATTGAATATTATTATAATATTTTTAAATTTTATAATGTATAGTTAGTAAGAATTAAAATATATACAATATATTGGATATGGAGAATAGATTATACACAATGCCGCCGACATGCTATGCTTTTATTTGCCTTGTGCGCCCTTTGTCATTAAAAACTTTTCTTTCGCTTGATTATAGCTTTCTGCAATGGATTGTTTAACTATTCAAAATTCTCTCGCTTAAAGTAAGCGCGCATATCCAATTCATTTAATCTTATTTGCTATAATTAAATACAAAGCGGACAAGTCTCCCCGTCCGCCGATATGTACTTATTCTTCCTGAGCCTTTTGCATTATCTTTGCTCTTATCTCTTGCGCAACTTCCGGATTGTCTTCAAGATATTGAATGGTCTTTTCTCTGCCTTGACCGATCTTTTCGTCATTGTAGCTTATCCAAGAACCGCTCTTTTTGAGTACGTCAACCGCGACGCCCATATCCACAAGACAGCCGTTGGCAGATATGCCCTTGCCGAAGATAATATCAAATTCAGCAGTCTTGAAAGGAGGCGCAACCTTATTCTTCACGACCTTTGCCTTGGCTCTGCTGCCTACAAAATCGCTTCCGTCTTTGATAGCGTCACCCTTGCGTACCTCTATTCTTATACTCGAATAGAATTTCAGCGCCTTACCGCCGGGAGTGACCTCGGGGTTGCCGAACATAACGCCGACTTTCTCTCTCAACTGATTGATAAATATTACGCAAGTCTTGGTCTTGTTGATTACCGCAGTCAACTTACGCATTGCCTGCGACATAAGTCTTGCCTGCAAACCTATGACGGACTGTCCCATTTCGCCCTCTATCTCCGCCTTTGGCGTCAATGCCGCAACCGAGTCAACGACGATAATATCCATCGCATTAGTCCTAACCATAGTGTCAAGAATGTCCAAAGCCTGCTCTCCGCTGTCAGGTTGGCTGACGTATAAGTCCTTTACGTTGACCCCTAGTTTTTCCGCATAAATAGGGTCGAGAGCATGCTCTGCGTCGATAAACGCTGCCATACCGCCCTCCTTTTGACAGGAAGCGACCGCATGCAATGCGACAGTCGTCTTACCCGACGATTCAGGTCCGTATATCTCGACGATCCTGCCCTTTGGCAAACCGCCTACGCCCAAAGCCATATCCAACGTCAGACATCCCGTGCTTATCACGTCGACGGGCTCTATCTCCTTGTCGCCAAGTCTGATTATAGATCCCTTGCCGTATTGCTTTTCGATTTTTGCAATCGCCTCCGCCACAAGCTCTGACTTTTCTTTTTCTGCCGATTTCTTATCTTTGTCCTTTTCCATCTGTTACCTCATCAAAGTTCTTTTATATTTTTAAGCGCCAAATACAGTGCAGTATTTGTCACACACTTTCTTATTTCGTTTCTGTCTTCACAATAAAACGTGTCATATACGTCGATACCGTATCTATTTCCTATGCCTATATAGGACAGTCCGACGGGAGTGTCATACTCGTCGCTAGAAGGTCCTGCGCAACCTGTCGTCGCAATGGCAAGATCAATCTCGTTGTTTTGCAAAAGTCCCTGCACCATTTCTCTTGCGACCTCTTCGCTGACGACTCCCGACTCTTCGATCGTCGCCAATTTGACGTGCAGTCTCCTCACCTTAGAGGCGGCGTCGTAGGTGACAAAGCCTTCGTATAGCACGGCGCTCGATCCCGACACGTTGACAAGTCTTGAACAAATCATTCCGCCCGTCAAAGACTCCGCGACTGCGATTTTGGCGCCTTTGTCTCTTGCATTCTCTATCACGCACTGCTCCAACGTGGTATCGTAATTTGCATAGACGTTGCCGTCAAGCACTTCAAGTATCTCGTCCAATATTCTCTGAAATACTATGTCGCTGGTGCTTTTGTTGACAAGAGTTATCTTGCAATCGAGATTGCGCTGTTTGAATTCTAAACTCACGCCCTCTGAATCGGCAATCTTTTTGCACTTTGATACCATATCGGAATCAATATCAAAAGCCTTCAATACACAATAATTTTTGCAAGTCTCAATCATATTCGCCTCCTTATCTTTATTCGACGTGACCGAAATAATCGCCACTGTCAATTTCGTCGATTTTTACTTTATATATCTTACCTATATCAAGCGGTACGTAGGCGGTAAAATACACCTTAGTATCTATCTCCGGCGCGTCGTATTGCGTCCTGCCGTAAAACATCTGCAAGTCGTAATCTATGCCCTCGTATATGACGTCGACAACGCCGCCGACTCTCTCTTGCATTTTCTCTGCCATAATGCCTTCTTGCAGAGCATAGAGTTCTTCCTGCCTTGCAAGTTTGACGTCCTCGTCTATCTGTCCGTCGAGCCTCGACGCAGGCGTACCGTCCTCCATCGAATAGGCAAAAAATCCGCATCTGTCAAGCTTTGCCCAAGTCAAAAACTCTTTAAGTTCCTCAAAGTCTTGCTGACTCTCTCTCGGAAAACCTACTATAAAAGTCGAACGTATTGTAAAGTCGCCGTGCTTTCTTATCATATTTATCAATTCGACTATGTCGGCTTTTCTCACGCGTCGATTCATAAGTTTGAGCACGCCGTCGCTGATATGCTGACAAGGTATGTCGAGATATTTGCATATCTTGGGATTGCCTGCCATATATTCTATAAGTCTCTCGCTGACAAGCTCGGGATATAGATACAACAGTCTTATCCACTCGACGTCCAACTTAGACAGCTCTTGCAGAAGCTCGATAAGTTTGATTTCTCCGTATAAATCCAGTCCGTATCGCGACACGTCTTGCGCGACTATTATCAACTCTTTTACTCCGTATTCGCCCACAAGAGTCTTGGCTTCTTCAACGATATCTTCTATCCTTCTCGACGTATACTTGCCTCTTATGCCGGGTATCGCGCAGTAAGTACACTTGTTGTCGCACCCCTCGGCTATCTTCAAATAGGCATAGTGATAAGGCGTAGTAAGCACTCTTTCTGATGAAAAGTGTCTGTCGTCTTTATCATTAGCGTAGCACCTCTGTCCTCTGCCATCGACCAAATTCTTGATATACAGCGGCATATTGTGATAATTTGCCGTACCCAAAATCATATCGACTTCGGGAAATTCGTCAGCTATATCCTGCATATATCTTTGGGCAAGACAGCCCGTGACGACGAGAAATCTGCACTTATCTTTTTTGTACTCGCTCATCTCCAAGATGGTGTCGATAGCCTCTTGCTTTGCGCTGTCGATAAAACCGCAAGTGTTTACTATTATTATCTCGGCTTGCTGAGGGTCGCCCGTCAATTCATAGCCGTCCTTTTGAAGATATGCCAGCATATTCTCGCTGTCGATCCTATTTTTGTCGCACCCAAGCGATACCAAACCTATCTTCATTTGCCACCGCCGCCTTGATATTCGTCGGCGCTGTCGGGCGTCTGCATATCTCCATTCTCGCCGCTCTCTTGCACAGCCTTGTCCTCTTTGTCAAGCGTATCTTGCCTTCCAAAAATCAGTTGGGCATTCTTTACCATATAGTTTATACCCGACAAAACCGTAAAGAACGTCGCCAATATAAAAAGTCCAAGTCCTATATATCTGAAAATCTTGAAAATCGTCATATCGTTTTGAGAACAAAGTAAAAACGTAAGCCCAAACATTGTCGTAGCCGTCTTTGCCTTGCCTAGCTTGTCAGCTGCCAAAGCTACGTTCTTCAATGCGGCGAGCTGTCTCAACACGCCCACCATAAATTCTCTTGCTATTATTATCACAGAACATATCAAAGCTATGTACGGTATCTCAGGTATGTAATTACCGTCTACCAAGATAAACAGCCCTGCGGCTACCAATACCTTGTCGGCAATCGGGTCCAACAATTTGCCAAGGTCTGTCACCAAGTTGTACTTCCTTGCAATGTGCCCGTCAAGAAAATCCGTCAGCGACGCTATGATAAACAACGCGGCTGTGATAATAAACAAAAATTCATATAAAGGTTGCAGACAATAACACAATATTATCAAAGGTATCATGACAAGTCTTACTATCGTGATCTTTGTCGGCAACGTCATCGCAGAACTTTTAACCATCGTACTCTCCTTAAAAACTACTTGCCCTCACGGCAGACTGACCGTATTCAGCCGTCCGCCATAAAGCGCCCCTACCTATTGTAAAACTACTCTCCGTCGCTCTCGCCGTCGGAGCCTAATCTTGCGTTTTCGATTATCTCGTCGACTTGGCTGTCTGTCAATACGCAGACGTACTTGGTGCCTTGTTTCTCAATATATCCGCAAGAAGTAAGCCAATCGAATATCTTTCCTCCGCGAGAAAATCCCACCGAGAATGCTCTCTGCATAAATGATATTGACACGCTGTCAAGATTGACAATCTTCTTCAACACCACAGGACACAGCTCGTCAGGGAAATCAAATTCCTTTGTCTTTTCGACTGCCTTGCCTGCTGTCGGCTCTTCCTTCTTAGGCTCGGTTATCTCGGCTATCTCCGACTCGATCGTCTCATCATAGTACGCCGTGTTGTGCGTGACGATATCTCTCATGATGTTTTGTATCTCGCCGTCGTCAATAAACGGATTTTGCAACCTCACCATATACCTCGACTTAGTCGTCTTGACGAGCATATCGCCCTTGCCAAGCAAATCTTCCGCGCCGATGCTGTCAAGTATCGTACGGCTGTCGGTACCCGTCGTAACTGCAAAGGCTATTCTCGTAGGTAAGTTGGCTTTGATATTACCTGTAATGACGTCGACAGACGGTCTTTGCGTCGCCAATATCAAATGTATTCCGCAGGCTCTTGCCTTTTGCGCCAAAGTCAAGACGTACGTCTCAAATTCTTTTGCAGAATCGTTGACCATGATATCGCCTACCTCGTCTATAATTGCGACGATATAAGGTATTCTTTCGTCAGCTTCAATTACTTCGGGAGTTGCGTTGTAGCTGGAAATCTTTGCTACAAAACGCTTTGCAAACAGCGCGTATCTTCTCTCCATCTCCGCAACAAGCCATTTCAATACGCCGATAGTCTCCTTTGGAGTGTTGTATATCTTAGGCGTAAGCAAATGCGGAAGAGCTTGATATTTGCTGAACTCTACTCTCTTTGGGTCGACCAAAATAATTCTCAACTCGTCGGGAGAGTATTTATATATCAACGAACAAAGCATGGTATTGAGACATACGCTCTTACCGCTACCC
>CAJTVJ010000025.1 GCA_910579785.1 uncultured Christensenella sp.
TAAAAGCGAGACTCTCTCGCTTTTTTATATCACTTGCCAATCGCAAGTCCTTGCTGTGGTCGGAGTGGCGGGATTCGTAAGGAGCAATGCGACGGTCTAGCGAGCGTTTTGCGAGCGTCACTATTTCGAACTGTCCTGTCCACGCATTGTAACAAAAAGGACTTGCCCAAAAGCTTAGTGGTATAATAAAAGCGAGACTCTCTCGCTTTTTTATATCACTTGCCAATCGCAAGTCCTTGCTGTGGTCGGAGTGGCGGGATTCGAACCCACGGCCTCTTGGTCCCGAACCAAGCGCGCTACCAAACTGCGCTACACCCCGATAATTCTTATTATATATTTATTTATAAGTATCAATATTATATAGTTGTCACATCGACGTCTTTTCCTTACTTGTTCAACTCGTTGAGACCTCTCCGCGTAGGGCGTAAGGAGCAAAGCGACGGCTTAGCGAGCGTTTTCGCGAGCGTCACTATTTCGAACTGTCCGCGTCTGCTGCACTCTCCGCAAGTCTGCGTTAGCATACTTGCTCTGGTGCTGCTGACCGGACTTGAACCGGTACGAAGTCTCCCCCGAGGGATTTTAAGTCCCTTGTGTCTGCCTATTCCACCACAGCAGCATAAAGTATAAAAAATGCTCTTGCCTGAGCAAGAGCTATTTTGGAGGCACCACCCAGATTTGAACTGGGGGTGAAGCTTTTGCAGAGCTCTGCCTTACCACTTGGCTATGGTGCCATTCCGTCTACATTATATGCACAAGCGAGCAAACCTGTGACAATATTATGGAGCGGGAGACGAGATTCGAACTCGCGACGTTCACCTTGGCAAGGTGACGCTCTACCACTGAGCCACTCCCGCATTTGGTGGAAGCTATAGGGCTCGAACCTATGACCCTCTGCTTGTAAGGCAGATGCTCTCCCAACTGAGCTAAGCTTCCGCAAATTGCTTATATATAATATCAAATAAAAATTTATTTGTAAAGGGTTTTTTACTATATTTTTTTATTTAAATTTTATCAATATGTATAAATTTGTCGTTGAAATTACGGAAATTTAAATTTTAAGTAAAAAATACATACAAATTCCCTATTAACCTTGACAAACTGTCAAGCATTATATAGAATATAGATGTTAAGGGAGTAGTTGGCGCAATAGCGTGGCAAGTCAACATACTGATAGCGATATCTGGCTTGAATTAAATAACGAGACTTACGTCGTAGCTTTGCTATACGTCAAGTCGTTGAAGGTATAGCGAGCGGCTATACTTTTTTTATATAACAATATAAGGAGCGCATATGTTAGAGACGGTATTTATGGCGATGGGACTTGCGATGGACGCGTCGTGCGTGTCGATGACCAACGCTATGAGCGAAAAAAATATGAAATGGCTCAAAGCCATATTCTTCACGCTGCTCTTTGGCGTATTCCAAGCCGTGATGCCTATGATAGGATATTTTGTCGGCGGAGCCTTCTCTAAATTACTTCTCAACTTTATACCGCTTATAGCTCTTGTATTGCTGACCGCGCTTGGACTTAAATCTATAATCGAGACGGTAAAAGACAAGAAGAAAGGCAATGAGGTCAAAGAAAAGCGCGTCGGCATGGGCGAAATATTTTTGCAGGCATTAGCTACGTCTATCGACGCGTTGAGCGTGGGCGTACTCTTTATTGAGAAGAGCGTGGGCGAAGCTATGCTTTCATTCGGCATTATCGGCATAATCACCTTTGCAATGTCCTTTATATGTTATTTGATAGGCAAAAAGTTTGGCGGTTGGCTCAAAAACAAAGCTGCGATCGTCGGCGGCATTGTGCTGATACTTGTGGGATTAAAGATATTTCTCCCCTCTGTAATATGATCTTAGTATTTGGGCGTATAAGTCACAAACATCTCTTCAAACAAAAAGAATTTAGGCGCATGGTAAGTCAACGTAAAGAAGGCTGCGTATAGCGCGACTATGCCCACGCATGAAAGGATATTCAGCCATTTAATATGACGTTTGAAAAACATCGTATATGCAGTCGCATACCCTAGCGCAATAGCAACGGTAAATATAGTGATATCAATGGGCAAAATTGCTCTTCTTGCAAAAAAAGTGTAACAAAGAAAGGCGCTTATAATAAAGAAAATCATGACAAGCATGCCAAAAAACGCCGCGCTGGCATAGTTGTTGACCTTTCTGCCGAGAAAAAATCCCCCGACTGTGAATATAATAAGCATTGGCAAAAGCGCAAGCTTGATATGTTCCCAAATACTTTCGTTGGTGGCAAAAAGCAGTCCTGCCACACCGTTGCCGCCCGACCATTCATATATGAAATGATTTAAAAAGCCGAGCAGCAGCGTAGCAACGGCGGAAATCGCCAAAAACAATTTGATTTTCTTTAACTCACCTATACTCTCCATAGGTATAGTATATTCCGCCGATATATATTTATTAGTATTTAAAGCAAATTTTCGACAAAATTTACTTGCAGACGCTCTGCTTTATTATACGTAATAACCGCACTTCAATATAAAGTTGTATACGTCTTCGTCAAGATCCTTATCAAGCTGAGTGTCAAAGTCTGTGTGCCAGCCGCTGAGTATGTCGTATATCAGCTCCTGAGCCTCGCGCTTTTTGGTCATTATGCCGACAAAGCTCAACTTGTCGCTGTCGCTGACGTATGAGAAGAGCAAACTGAATATAGCGCAAGGATTGATAGCGGAATAATCTATGTCGATGACCTCGTATATCTTGTCGAAGAGGTCTATCTGCACCTCTATCTCATCCTTGTCAAATCCCGTCAGCATAGCAAAGGCGCAGAAGATAGCTATGCCGTATGCAAGATTGTCTTTCTTGTCGTCCTTTTTATATCTGAGCGCATAATTTTTGAACTTTCCGCCCATGACTATCAGCGTCTTTTTGTCGCAGTTCATAAGATATTCTGCAAGACATATAGAGCGCACAAACAAGTTATATTCGCTGCTCACCGCAATGCGGTTGATCATATCGCGCACGGCTAAGCAGCCCGTATTATAGAGATTATGCACTATCTCAAACACGCTTGAAAGCTTGGTCTCAGAGACGTAGAGCATGGACTGCAATCCCAAAACGTTCTCTTCCGCGTCTTGCATAAACTCGTCCATTGAAGCGACTTGTTTGAGCTTTTTCATAAGCTTTTTGCCGACAAATTCGCTTATCCAAACAAGATTTACAGAATAAATCTTATCGGGCATCTCTCCCCTTTTGGTGGGCTTTTTGAGATACTTTTTATAATATTGCATATATTGCAAAAGCAATCCGCCCTTGCCGAAATTGCCGCAAGAGCTTGCCATATGCGCAAATTCTCTTTCTGCAAGCTTATACTCTCCGTCGTTGAAATACATCATGCCTCTGAGAAGATAAGCGCACTCCGACGTATCCTCCTTGCGTATCGGATTGTTGGCATACACCTTTGCCCAAAACTCTTCGCCGCTCGCCAATTCCCCCGACAGCGAGTGCATATCGCAAAGGTCTTTGAGAGAATATCCCTTGTGGCTGATAAAAAATTCTTTAAGTACGTTTGCATCAGGCGAGCCGTCCATATAAAGGCTGTAAAAAACGTCTGCGATATACGGCGTATATATGTCGTTTTCTATCAGCTTCTTGCAATACTCATACGCCTTGGCGTACTCGTGTAATTCGCAGTATACCTCGACAAAAGACTTATAACACAACAACTGCATATCGAGCGTCGTGCCTTCGAGTTTTATCTTTTTCAACAATGCAAGAGCCTTGTCAAATTGGTTGGAATTGAGGTAAAACCTCACGGAAAGTTCTTCCAAATACGCCGTGTAATCTCTGTTGACTACGCTGAAAATCATCTTGCCGTTTTTGTAATAGTAATCTCTGCCGTGAGCGGAGACAACGTAACCGTTCTTGGTAACGTAATGATCTTTTTCAAGCGACTTGGGAAGTTTGAGCAGCATACTGTCAAATATCCATCTGTGCATAATATTGCTGACGTTTTCGCCGGAAATGCGAAGCACTTGCTGAAAGCTCTCGATGTCTTCGTCCAATATGCTGAGTTGGCGCAAAAGCTCTATCGACTCATCGACATACACTCCTTCCATCAATATTTGGCTGACTATCTCTATCGCCGCCGGATAATTGCCTATCTTGCTGAAATAATGGGCGATATACATCTTTCTGTCGTTACGCTCGCCCTCGTCCTCGACCCTGTCATACCCGGCAATAATGCGCTGCGCTATCGAAGTTTCAACTCCGCTGTGCCACATCTTGCCGTGCGTATATTCTTTTAATGTAGTTGGAAATTTTATCATTTAAACATCCTCTGTACGTCTTCTATACTAAATTCGTATTTTTTGTTGCAAAACTCGCATCCCACTTGAATGCCGCCTTGCGACTTTGCAATCTCTATTGCTTGCTGTTGCCCCAAAGTGAGCAACATTTCCTCTATCCTTGTCCTAGAACAACTGCATTTATATTCTTCGGCTATGTCAGGCAAACGAGATATCTCAAAGTGCGCAAAATAAAAATCTATTATCTCCTGCGCGCTCTTTTCTTGCAAAAGGGCTGCAACGTCTGTAAAGTTGCTTACTATATCTTGCAAAATAAATATCTCTTCTTCGCTGCAATTCGGCATAGGCTGAACTATTATACCGCCCGCTTTGACGCACTTGCCTCCATCCATCTTGACGCCCAGCGCAACTGCCGAAGGCAACTGTTCCGACACTGTGAAGTAATAGGCAAAGTCTTCGTCGATATTGCCGTTGACAAGCTGTGACAAACCGTTGTAAGGCTCTTTAAGTCCAAAGTCCTTGATGACGTTGAGCGCGCCGTCGCTGCCGACGATAGTCTTGACGTCAACGTCCTCGCCCTCGCAGGCAGTGGGATTTTCGATATATCCCCTCACCTTGGCTCCGCAGTCGCCGCATATCACCATCTTGCCGCCCTTGCCGTTGCCGTCGATAATGAGAGTCAACTTGTTGTTCAACCCCTTAAAACCTGCGCTCATAAACGCGGCTACCGTCAACGCCTTGCCCATCGCTCTCGCAACGGACGTTGAAAATCCGTGTATTTCGATAGCCTTGTTTACCGTGTCAGTCGTATCCATTACGCTGACAATGGCTTTGCCGCCAAATAAAATTGCTCTTTTTATCATATGTCCTTTACTTTTCCTCTTTTATACGTTTATCGGCATTCTCGTCATAAGTGCTTTTGCGTCGTAGGTATTTAAATATTTTATCTTTAAGCGTGTATAATAGATATCGCACTATTTTGTTGCAACAAAGATGACTCTTTTTGATTTGGCATTGGGAGCGCCGTAGCTCTCGCCGTCATATTTCTCAACGTGCCATTTCTCCAAAAGTCTCTCCAACACGTCCGTATCGTGGACGTACTGTCTGTGCGATTCTTCTAATCTTTGGTATATATTTCCCTCAACCTTCTCAAAAAAGTCTATGTCCATATCGACATACCCGTCGCCAAGTTCATTTGACCATATGTACGTCAAATCGTCATAGTCCTCGCAAAACAAGTTGTCGCCCAGCACCTTTTCCAGCTTATGGCGTGTGGATATGTCAAAGACAAATCTGCCGCCGCTTTTAAGATTGGCATATACTCTGTCAAAAAAACCTGCTAAGTCGCCTTGGGATATATAGTTGACTCCGTCGCATACGCAGGTGATAAAGTCCGCGCAATGGTTGAGTTGGAGCGACGTCATATCCATATTTATCCATTTGACGTCCAATGCGAGCTTCTTTGACTTCTGCGCCGCCAAGGACAGCATAGGCTGGCTTACGTCCATACCTATCATCTTGGCTCCGCCGGCGGCAAGACGCAGTGTCATTTCACCCGATCCGCAGGCAAGGTCTACGCCTTCGCCCACCGCTTTGTCTTTGACAAATTCGTAATATCCGTCATAGTCAAAGTCGCCCATAAGCCTGTCGTAGTATTTTGCCAAAATGCTGTATGCGCTCATTTTTTCTTTTTCTTTTTTCCGTATTGAGGAGCTTTTGTCTGTTGTTGCTTTTTCTTTTCTTTATTCTTTTGTTTGTTAAGTTTTTCTATTTCTTTCGCCTTTATCTTCTCCTGCTCTTCATAGAGATAAGCTATCATATTGTCCGTCACGTACTGCGAAAATGCCACGTTGAACATCGCGTACGCGCTGAATCCTATCATTACCATCATGATAAGTATGAATATGCCGAGTATGTTGACAAAACTCAATGCCATAACTCCTGCAAAAAACAGCGTGACAAAAACAGTCGGCACTATCATTATCAACGTGAGACAAGCCGTATTACGGATATATTCTTTCATAGTATACTTATAGCACACGTACATTCCCTGTCCCACTGCCATATAGAGCGCGCTCAAAAATGCGATGACAGCGCATGCTATCATAAGCACCCACCAACCTGCGTTGGCTGCGCCGCTGAGCGCATTTTCTTTGAGTACCATGATCAGCGAACATGCAAAACCTGTCGCCAACGCTCCAAGCCATGCAAACGAAAGCATATATTTATACCAATTTCTCTTTACGCCTCTAAAAAAGTGGCTTACGACCTTGACCTTGGCGCCCCAAAGCATATTTCTGCAACAGTAGTAAAGCCCGGACGCAAAAAGTCCGACAAGCAGACACGTCGGAAATATTGCCAAGCCGTATCCCATAAGACGTATGTCGTATATCTTCTCTATCGCAATCAGCGTGTCGTCTACTACGCCGAAACCCACGCCTATGCCCGTGGAAAAGTTGAGCCCTGCCACAACCGCCTGCTCTTGCGACCTTGTGACGAAATACATTGCTATCAACGGCGCGCATGCCACCACCATAAGCAGATTGAGAAGCACAAGCTTGGTCAAATTCATCTGAATCGCCATCATAGCCTGCCTTATCCTGCCCTTATAATTGGTCACTCTGCCTTCGGGTGAAAGGTCTCTTTTGACCGTTAGCTTTGCCGCCAAATTGTTTACTGCACTCATATACTCTCCGTTTTTCTAATAACATAATAAGAAAATTTAATTTATTACATTATACACTATAATTTTATTTTAAGCAAATAATACGAGGCATAATTTGCACAACAAAAAACTTCTTTGCGAATTTTAAAATACTTTCGGGAATTTTGTCGAAAATTATCGTTATTTGAAATTATTTGTGTTTTTTTGTATGAAATTAAAGCTTTCTGCCACGCGTTTTGCGCCTCTCAGACAGCCTTTTCTCTATAATCACAACAAATCCTTCCGCTCTTTTGACTCCGTGCGCTTTCGCCCGTCTAAACCAATAAAGAGCTTTTTTGAGATCTTGCCGTACTCCTCTTCCGAGATAATAGCTCATTCCCAAGTTCTCTTCCGCCTCGGCGCTGCCCAATTCCGCAGCCTTTAAAAACAGCTCTATGGATTTTTCAAAATCCCAGATACCGCCCAATCCGTGAGCATAGCAAAATCCCAGCTCGTTGATCGCAGGCGGATAATTTTGATAAGCTGATTTTTGCAAAAATTCATACGCCTTTGCCGCGTCTTTCTTTACGAAATTGCCTTTGATATAAAATTTTGCTAAATAATACTGCGCTTTGAAATATCCTTTGGCGGCAGAATCTTGCAACAACCGTATTGCCTTGTCAACGTCCTTTGCCGCTCCTCTGCGCCTTAGATACTGCATTGCCAAATCGCATTGCGACTCGTCGTCCAACAATGCGCTAATTTCACAGCAGGTTTTTTGATTTTCGTCCATTTTTCATCCGCCTATACGGTTGATATAGTTCAAACTCTGAGTTTGAATTTTGCGTTGAATATGCCGAATACACAAATCCCCTACTATATTTGCCTATTATCAAGTCGCATACCTTTTAAATTCAAGAGCGACCGCATATAAAGATATACAACGGTTATATATTATCATAAGCATTTGAAATTTTCAATATAATTTATCGAGATATCACAAATTTTTATAATTTAAATTCAATGGCAATCAAATATCGCAACGTACTTTCCCGACGTATTCTTTTTTTGTATTTATTTTGATATTTCAATAATTCTTCTCCTTTTATAATTAAAAACTTATAGCAACTGTATAAAAATACTTTACAACTTCAAAAAACTGTGATAACATACACTTAGTTTACAGAGGCGCAGAATATAAAAGTATTGGAGTCAATGCGACAAGACGCACCCAAGAAAGGATATTTTGCCGAAATCGTGTATCTATCTTGCTACGGTATACGGTTGGTCGCTACGGTGAACAACCCTGCGACTGTCACCTTTGATAAGGTGGAGCACTTAAACTGACAGTATCTATACAAGTATATGTCAATTTAATGCTTTGCCTGTGCAAAGCATTTTTTATATATGCTTAGCATTAGGCGTTCACCACGACCTTTAAATTGTGATGTCATTTCGAGCGTAGTCGAGAAATCTCATCAAATTAAAAGGATTAGACCTCTCCGCGTAGGGCGTAAGGAGCGAAGCGACGGAAGCCAGCGGTAGCGTCTTGGGCGAGCGTCGGTGACGATTCTCTCCCACACTTGTAAGGAAAGATATGGTCAATTCGAGTATTCTCCAATGCTACATATCCTAGGTGACAGTACCAAAACGCAGTGAAGCGGAGAAATCTAATCAAATAACAAAAAACAAACTAAGAAAAACTTTTTTAGGAGATATATATGAAAAAATACAACGTAGCCGTAGTGGGCGCAACCGGAATGGTTGGAAACAAATTTTTGGAAGTTTTGACGGAAAAGCAACTGCCGGTCGAAAACTATTATCTCTTTGCTTCTGCAAAGAGCGCAGGCAAAGTAATTGATTTTATGGGCAAGCCTCACACCGTGATAGAGTTGACGGAAGAGAACGTAAAGGCTCACAAAGTCGACATCGCGCTCTTCTCCGCAGGCGGCTCCACAAGCGCAAAGTTTGCGCCGGTATTCGCTAAGTGCGGCGCAGTCGTAATTGACAATTCAAGCCAATGGAGAATGGACCCGACGGTTCCGCTCGTAGTGCCTGAGGTAAATCCGCAGGACATTGATTGGCACAACGGAATTATCGCCAACCCCAACTGCTCTACCATACAGGCAGTGGTAGCTTTGAAGCCTTTGCACGATAAGTACGGCATCAAGAGGGTCGTATACAGCACTTATCAAGCTGTCAGCGGCGCAGGCGTGGCAGGATACAACGACCTTCTCGAAGGTCTTAAAGCCTTTGTCAACAACCAAGAGTACCAGACAAAGAAATTCCCGTATCAGATAGCCAACAACTGCATTCCCCACATAGACGTATTCTTAGACAACGGATACACCAAAGAAGAGGAAAAGATGATGAAAGAGACCAAGAAGATACTTGGCGACGACTCTATCAAAGTCACGGCTACTACGGTAAGAGTCCCCGTACTCAATTCTCACAGCGAGTCTATCAACCTTGAATTCAACAAGCCTTGCACCAAAGAAGGTATCGTCGAGGCTCTTAGAGGTCAAAAAGGTGTCATAATTGTCGACGACTTGGCAAACAGCAAATACCCTATGCCTATCGACGCGACAGGACACGACGAAGTTTACGTAGGACGTATCCGTCTTGACGACACAGTAGAAAGCGGCTGCAACCTCTGGGTAGTATCTGACAATATCCGCAAGGGCGCGGCAAGCAACGCTGTGCAGATCGCGGAGTATATGATAGAGCACAACAAAATATAATATAAAGAAATGCGGTATGCCGCTCTTCTCGGCATACCCATAAAATCAAAAATATCAGGCGGTATGTCGCATAACGGCGTCATACCGAAAAAAAGGACTTATATGTTTGAAGGTACATTTACAGCGATAATCACCCCTTTTGACAAGACGGGAGTAGATTACGTAAGCTTTGAAAAACTTATAGAAAGCCAAATCGAAGGCGGTATCAACGGACTCGTCTTTATAGGCACTACCGGCGAGCCTGCGACTATGACGGGCGAAGAAAAAAAGACGCTGCGCGACTTTGCTATCAAGAAAGTCCGCTCGCGCGTGCCCGTGATATTCGGTACGGGAAGCAACTGCACCCGCACCGCCGTGGAAAATTCCATCGCCGCTAAGAGCGAGGGCGCAGACGGCATATTGGTCGTGACCCCATACTACAACAAGTGTACGCAGGACGGACTCAGACTTCATTATGAGGCGATCGCCGACAAGTGCGATTTGCCTATGATAATCTACAACGTACCCGGCAGAACGGGCGTCAACATACTTCCCCAGACGGCTGGAAAATTGGCGCGCGACATACCGACGATCGTGGGTATCAAAGAAGCCTGCGGCAACTTGGAGCAAATTGCCAAGACCGCAGAAGAGATAAAAGGCACTCAACTTCAACTTATGAGCGGAGACGACAAACTTGCCGTGGATATAGCCAGACTTGGCGGCACGACTTTGATTTCCGTAGCAAGCAACGCTTTGCCGAGCGAATATACAAAGGTCATGGCTCTTGCAGGCGAAAAGAAGTTTGACGAAGCCCAAGCTCTTCTCGACAAGTATGCAAAACTCAACGACTTGTTCTTCTGCGAAGTAAATCCAATACCTATCAAATACGCATGTTCGCTATTGGGACTGTGCCGCAATGAGCTTAGGCTCCCCCTCACTCCGATAAGCGAGGCAAACGCAAGCCTTCTCAAAGAAGAAATGCGCAGATTAAATATAATTTAACAATAAAGGTGATATCATGACAAAAATTTTGATTTGGGGTATAGGCGGAAAAATGGGCGGAAACATACTTGACAGTCTCCCCTCTTTCCAAGACGCGGTATGCGTAGGCGGCGTGGATAAATTTGCCGACCCGTCAAAATTCGACGTACCCGTATTTAAATGCGGCGGCGATATAGACGTCAAAGCAGACGTGATAATAGACTTTTCCCGTCCCGACGCGTTGGACGAAATCTTACAATACGCCTTGAAAAACAAAACAGGTATCATGCTTGCCACTACGGGCTACTCTGCCGAGCAACAGGCAAAGATAGACGAGGCAAGCAAAAGCATAGCGGTATTCCAATCAAGCAATATGTCGCTGGGAGTAAATCTTATGATAGAGCTTTGCCGCAAAGCCGCAAGTTTTCTCGGCAACGCCTTTGAAGTGGAGATAGTAGAACAGCATCACAACCAAAAGGTGGACGCGCCGTCGGGTACTGCCCTGTCTATCGCAAGCGCGATAAACGAAGAGTTTGACAATGCAAAAGAATACAACTACGGCAGACACGGCAAAAACTGCAAACGCACCGACAAAGAAATAGGCATACACGCAGTAAGAGGCGGAACTATCGTCGGAAAGCACGACGTACTCTTTATCGGCAAAGACGAAGTGCTTACTATCAAACACGAAGCTCAGTCAAGAGCAGTATTTGCGCAGGGCGCTATTCGCGCAGGTCTCTTCCTTGCAGGCAAGAAGGCAGGCAAATATTCAATGAAGGACTTGGTCGCGCAAATAATTTGACGTCAAGGGAAATAATATGTCGTTTTCAGAGATATGTATTTATCAAGTAGCTCCGCAAAAGGTGCAAGAATTTGAAAGCTTGATGGCTGAGGCAAAGAATCTTTTAGAAAAACAAAAGGGACTTATTACAATCAAGCTTATCAAAAGAGATCACCGCATCGATATGCAGCAGATAAAAGACGGACTTCCCCCGCTTGAAATCACACGCATAGTGAAGTGCGTAAAGTATATGCTCTATTGGGAATTCGACAGTAAAGAAAACTACGGAGCCGCACAGAAAAATCTATATGAGAGTTTTTGGAAATCTATTGACAAATGTCTTATAGTTCCGCACGATAAATATTTAGGCAACGTGATTTTTTGATTATAAATACTAAAAATTTCAACTCCGCAATATGCGGAGTTTTTTTGTGCTATTTTGACTTTTGAAATTGAGAAATAACTATTTTGTCCATATTTGTTTAATACTTATTAAATTCGATTAGATATCTCGACTGCGCTCGTAAGGAGCGTAAGCGACGGCATAGCGAGCCAGCAGGTGCGTTTTGGGCGAGCGTCTATGACGATTCCCTCCCAAGCTTGTAAGTAAATATCTAGTTACCTCGACCAAAGCGGAGAGGTCTAATCGAGTTGAATAAAATGGATTGAATCTCTCCACTACGTTGCGCTTCGGTCGAGGTGACCACATATTGTTGTACAAATAATATTTACTACATCCAACCGATTATCCACTCGACTTGCTCCAACAAATGTTGAATATCGCCGTCATTGACGATGACAAAATCCGCGACGCTTTCCATTTCTTGCGCCGACATCTGCTTAGCTATCACCGAAGTTATGTAATCTTCTTCCCAACCGTTGCGGAGTTTTACTCGCTGAATTTGATTTTGCTTTTGCGTCTTAACGTAGATTATCGCGTCGAATTTATCGACCATACTCTTATCAAAAGCCGACACCTCAACGTACATATCCCCCTCGCCGCCGCGAAATATTTCTTCAAGTCTGCCAAATACCAAGGGGTGCGCGATGCCATTGAGCTTTTTAAGCTGCTCGCCGTCGTTGAAAATTATTTCGCCGAGAGCCTTTTTATTTATCTCTCCGTCTTCGACAACGCCAAAGGTCTTACCGACAAGGTCGATAAACTCTTGCTCCTTGCTGATCTGCCTATAAATTTCGTCGCAATCGCAAGTCCTCTTGCCAAGGTCAGAGATATGCTGCAAAACGCTGCTCTTACCGCTGCCTATGCCGCCGATTATCGCAATCATTCCCATTATTTTGCCTCCAACCAACTCTTGCCGCTTGAACAGTCGGCAATAAGTTTGACGTCAAAGTCGGGAGTGATATTCTGCATATTCTCCACCAAAAGTCTATGCACTCTCTCCTCTTCGTCGACAGGACAGTCTATGATAAGCTCGTCGTGCACTTGCATTATAAGCTTAGCCTTGAATCCGCCCTCTTTGAGTGCTTTGTGGACTTTGAGCATCGCCACTTTGATTATATCGCTTGCGCTGCCTTGCAACGGCATATTCATAGCTACTCTCTCGCCGAAGCTTCTGACATTATAGTTGGTAGCTTTGAGTTCCGGTATGTCGCGCCGTCTGTTCAGATATGTCGTGACGTAGCCTTGTTCTTTGGCAATTTCTACGCATTTGTCCATATACTCTTTGACCTTGGGATACGTCGCGAAATACCCTGCGATAAAATCTCTTGCCATATATACGGGCACGCCCAAATCTTCGGACAGTCCAAAGTCGCTTATGCCGTAAATAATACCGAAGTTGACAGCCTTTGACTGCCGTCTCATCTCGTCGGTGACCATCTCGATAGGCACGCCGAATACCTTGCTTGCCGTCGTGCGGTGTATGTCGATATTGTTGTTGAACGCGTCTATCATAGTCTTATCGCCGCTGAATTGAGCCATAAGCCTCAGCTCTATCTGCGAATAATCGGCGCACACCAACACGTTGCCCTCGCTTGCGACAAACATCTTGCGTATAAGTTTGCCGTCGCTCTTTCTTATAGGTATGTTTTGCAAATTGGGCTCTGTCGACGAAAGCCTGCCTGTCGAAGTCACAGTCTGTTTAAATATCGTGTGTATCTTCTTTTTGCTGTCGATAAGAGGCAGCATACCGTCAAGATAGGTCGATTTGAGTTTTGCAAGCTCTCTTTGACGAAGTATCAACGGCACTATTGGATGTTGATTTTTTATAGAGTTGAGCACGTCGACGTTGGTCGAATATCCTCTCTTGGTCTTTTTGCCCGTCTTTAAGCCGAGATCCTCAAAAAGCACGCTCGCCAACTGCTGTGTAGAATTGACGTTGAACGGCTTGCCTGCCAACTCCATGATTTCGCTCAGCAGTCCGTCGAGTTCTGCCGAAAACTTTTTATTAAGGTCATTGAGTACGTCTACGTCGACGCTAAAACCTTGATTCTCCATATCAAAAAGCACCCCGACAAGCGGCAACTCGACGTCTTGATACAACTTGACAAGATTTTTTTCTTCAAGTTCCTTATCAATAATGTTATCAATATAATATATAAGCGCGGCTTCCTCTCCTTCGGGCAGGTTGTAGGCATTAAAAAGCTCTTGCTCACTCTTGTAATTGCGATTGGCGTCTACGAGATATGCTTTAAGCAAGACGTCGCTTTGCGCGCCGACGATATCAACTCCGTCATTGGAAAGCACGTGCATATTGTTTTTGAGGTCGTAACACACTTTGATTATGTCGGCGCTCTCAAAGACTCCCTTCATTGCGTCGATAAACTCGCTGTAATTTATTCCCTCGCCGAAAAGATTGTCGGCAATGACAATATTAAAACACTCCTCGTCCGTCGCGACAGTGATACGCCTCGATAAGGAAAATGCAAATTTTCCCTTGATGATGATATGCGATATCACTTCGCCGAGACCGTCCAGCGAATCTATATCCTTGACTTGCGGAAGAAATACCTCGGCTTGCCGCGCCGCGCTCTCGCTATCTTCGCCGTCAAAGGTCATTCTGTCGGCTATCTTAGTGAGTTCCAAAGCTTTGAGAAGTCTCTTGACTTCCTCCGAAAAGACAGGCTTGAACTTCGCCTTGTCAAGGTCGTCAAACTCAACCGGCGAATGCACGTTGATCGTCGCAAGGTCGTATGACAGATACGCCATATCCTTGCTGTTGACAAGTTTTTCCTGCAACTTGCCCTTTATCTCGTCTATATGCGCATACACCCCGTCCAAAGTGCCGTATTTGGCAAGCAAATCCCTGGCGGTCTTTTCTCCCACGCCGGCTACTCCCGGTATGTTGTCGGAAGCGTCGCCCATCAATGATTTGAGGTCTATTATCTGCGACGGCGCAAGACCTTCGCCTGCAAGCATCTTTTCGTCGTAAAACGCGATCTCCGTAATTCCCTTTTTAGTTAGAAGCACCGTCGTCGTATCGTCTATAAGTTGAAGCGAATCCTTATCTCCCGTGACGATATACGTCTCTACCGCAAATCTTTTGGCAAGCGTGCCTATTATGTCGTCAGCCTCATATCCGTCCATCTCCAAAATGGGTATGTTCATTGCCGCAAGTATTTCTTTGAGGGGAGCAAGCTGCGACGCAAGCTCCGTTGGCATCGGCTTTCGCGTAGCCTTGTATCCGTCGTACATCGACTTTCTGAAAGTCGGCGCCTTTCTGTCAAAAGTCGCGATTATATGCGTTGGGTCGTAAGTCGACACTATCTTCATAAGCATATTCATATATCCGAATATCGCTCCCGTAAACTGTCCCGAATGCGTCGAAAGATTCGGCAAAGCGTAGTAAGCTCTGTTTATCAAAGAGTTGGAATCCAATAAAATAAGTCTGTCCATAAATACCTCATATTGATATTATACATTATCCCGCAAAAAATTTCAATTATAATCACAAAGATTAACGCATTAGCGACTTTTAAAGACCTTATTCCGCGCCTGTAAAATCGTATAAAATTTAAAGCATATATGCTTCTGCATTTTAGAATATTTTTGCCGACGGTATGCTACGCCTAAAAAAATATTTATATGACTGAAATTATTGACATAAATGAAATCTTTTATCCTCAAAAAGTAAAAAATATAAAAAAATTGTACTTTTTGAGTAATTTTTTATGGACAAAACGGCATATAATAAAAAGAAAAATAGAGAAATTTCTTATGAAATCAGCAGCCTTTAAAATATATCTAAGATTTTGCAAAGCAATATGCGTGCATAAATCAAAGTCGTGTGCTATAATAATGTCGATATGTTTGAATCTATATTACTTTTATTGGGTGGCTTAGGCACATTCCTCGTTGGACTCAAAATGATGGGCGACAATCTGCAAAACATTGCCGGAAATCGCCTTAAACCTCTTTTTAACAAAGTCAGCAACAATAAATTTATGGGTATTGCGACAGGCGCCGGTATAACCGCAGTCATACAGTCGTCATCTGCTACTACCGTCATGGTCGTGGGCTTTGTCAATGCCGGAATGATGACGCTCAAACAGGCGACGAGCATTATCATGGGAGCCAACATTGGTACGACTATCACCGCGCAGATAACCGCGCTTCAAAGTCTGCCGATAACTCCTTTTTTGACGGCATTTGCCTGCGTGGGCGCATTTATGGCAATGTCGAGCAAAGATAAGATAGCCAAATCGGGTATGTTGATAAGCGGCGTTGGTCTTATATTTGTCGGCATGATATTTATGTCAAATTCAATGAAGGATTTCAGTCAGAGCCAAAAGGTAATCGACCTGCTCTCCTCTGTCACCAATCCTTTCTTGCTTATGCTGATAGGTCTTGTATTCACTGCGCTTATTCAATCCTCGTCGGCGACTACTTCGATACTTATCACACTGTGTTCGGTCACTGCCGACGGCGTGTCGCTGATGTCTCTGCAAAGCGCGATATTCGTGACTTTGGGTATCAACATAGGCACTTGCGTAACTGCAATGCTCGCCTCCATCGGCGCAAATACCAACGCAAAGAGAGCGTCCGTCATACACTTGCTCTTCAACGTATTCGGCACTTTGATCTTCTTGATATTTATCTTTGTCGCGCCGCTTATAAGCGAAAAACTGGCAATGCACTATTGGCTTTCTAAGGCATTCCCGCTGGTGAGCACGCAGATAGCAATGTTCCATACGATATTCAACGTACTCGCGACTTTGATGCTCTTGCCGTTTACAGGCGGATTGACCAAATTGGCAACCATCATAATTAGAGATAAGAAGATCCCAGACGCGGAAGAGAGTCAAGACAAAGACTATAAATTTGCCTTTATTGACGAAAGAATACTCAAAAGCCCTTCCATCGCTCTTATGATGCTGAGAAAAGAGGTCGTTGCGATGGCGCAGCTGTCAAAACAAAACCTCGACATAGCGATAGAGTGTATCACCGAACTTAACTTTGATAAGGAAGAGGACTTTGCCGCAAGAGAAAAGAAAATTGACTTTCTCAACAAGAAGCTGACCAAATACGCGGTAAAGATATCTGCAAAAGATATATCGTATAAAGAAGAAAAAGAAATCGCGTCTTTCTATCACGCGATAAGCGACATAGAGAGAGTGGGCGACTATGCAGAAAATATTTGCGAATCCGCGCACGAACTCGTCGACTATAAGTTGACCTTCTCCCCTACCGCGATAGAAGAAATCAAAATGATGAAAGGCGCAGTCGACAAGCTGTATGAAAACGTGCTGACAGCCTTTGAGGAAAAGAGCCTTGCGCTCATAGACGAAGTCGACGGATACGAAGACCTTGTCGACACCTACAACGAAGACCTTGCAAGAAATCATATCGTAAGATTGCACAACAGCGAATGCTCGTCGGAAAGCGGAGGTATATTCCTCTCAATCGTCAGCAACTTAGAGAGAGTCGCCGACCACTTCCGCAACGTATTTACAAGCATGAAGTCTTACGTCTCCCCCGTCAAAGTCAAAGCCAACGTAAGAGAGGGCGACAGCAACTTGCACGATTTATCAAACGACCAAGTGTCTGCTGACATTGACACTTCTTCTGTCAACGCATCTCTGCAAGACACATCTGCAATCGTCAGCGATACGACTGCAACATTTACAAATGCAAATGACAACGTCAACACCGACACCGCAAACGCAGTGGAAGAAGCCGCCGAAAGCGAAGAAATATCTCAAACTTCCGACGAAATTACCACGACTGACGTAAGCGAAAATAAGTGACGGCAAGACAAATCATAGACAGTAACTTATCAAATAAAAAATCAGAATAGCAAATAAATATACCCACGCTTTTCGCGTGGGTTTGTGTTTTTTAATCGTCCGTCGCCTATGTATAGGCGCATATGCCGCAACGCGCGGAGCGCGCCAATCTTTGGGCTGCCGTGCATTCGGACTTAGTTGACGTATTGTTTATAGGTAATCCTTATGCAGTCATATCGAGCGCAGTCGAGATATCTACTAATCTTTTTATTTAAATTGTTGAGATTTCTCCACTACGGTCGTAAGGAGCGCAGCGACGGCATAGCGAGCCAGCAGGTGCGTCTTGGGCGAGCGTCAATGACGATTATATCTTATGTTCACAATGTTGAGATTTCTCCACTACGGTCGTAGGGAGCGCAGCGACGGCATAGCGAGCAAGCAGATGCGCCTCGTGCGAGCGTCAATGACGATTTCCTCATAAGCATGTAAGTAAATATTTGGTCACTTCGAGCGTAGTCGAGAAGTCTAATCAAGTTAAATGAGTACCGACAAAATGTAGCGTAAGCGTGCATTTTCGTTTGGTCGGTAGGGGCGGAACCCGACTGTATGTTTAGCAATCACTTTGCTTTGTAAAGTGATTGTGTATTTTAATATAAGCCTCCATACTTGGGAAATAATCGTCACCGACGCTCGCCCAAGACGCTACCGCTGGCTCGCTATTCCGTCGCTTCGCTCCTTACGCCCAACGCGGAGAGGTCTAATCCTCTTTTAATTCGATGAGATTTCTCCGCTACGCTTACGCTTCGGTCGAAATGACATAATATTTGTATCGTACTAAAATACAAAGACCGCCTTATAGACATACAGTTATTCTTCTCTATTTTCTTTACCGTCTGTTTCTTCGCCTGAATTATCGTCGTTTGTCTCGGGCTTGCTGCTTCTTTTTAGTATGCCGCCCAAGGCTAGGGCGCCGAGCAGCGTCATCATAGTTTGACTTATATAAGGTATATCTAGTTTTGTCGATATACCTTGCAATACGACGGTCAGCACTCCGACGACCGACACCCAAAATTCATAGCTCTTTAATTTGTTGATCATACACACTCCTTTGCAAGTTGCGAGGCGTCGTCATTGGGAGTTTCGCCGGCTTTTTCTTCGCAAAGCTTGCTTATCAATTCCTCAGTATAGTCCTTGAAATTACGCTCCATACCCTCGATGCTTTCGTCTAGCTCCTTCATATATTCGAGATCCTTTGCAAGCGAGGATATGGTATCTTGATATTTGACTTCCCTGACCTTGCTGTCTTTGAGCTGGTATATCAAAAGCACACAAAAAAGCAATGCCCAAAGTCCGTCGCTTATCGCGAGTTCTAATATGTTATCCCACATAGCCGCCTCACTTTTTGGCAATGCTCGAAAGCAACTTTCCAAAGTAATTTCCAAGATAATCCTGCAATTCTTTATTCTCTTCGAGCATCTGCAAAGCCGCGTCTTTCGGCAGAGCCGAATAATACTCATATGCAAGATTATAGCGCTTTTGATAGCTCTCCAACTTCTTGCCGGAATATCCGTACTTGTTTTCCATAGCCTTAATTTCCAACTCGTCTTTCTTTCTCTTGACAAGCTGATCTTCGATTGCCTGCGCTCTGTCGGCAATATACTTGCTTTGCTTTTCTCTCAGCGTGTTGTTGTATTTATCTATCTTTTCGATCTCGCTCTTTCGCTTTTCCAGCAAGCTGTCGATTTGATTTTGCAGCTTCTGCGCATAAGACAGATCTAGCTCTTGCAGGGCTACGTTTTCTTCGCCTTTGAGTTTTGCAATTTCGGCGTTGAGCGCGTCGACGCCCACTTGCAGATCGCCCATAAGTGACTCAATTTGCCTTTGTCTCATATTCTCATTGGCTTGCTTACTGCCGCTTGTAATAGAAGATCTGTACAGCCCCTTTTTGACAAGTTCCTTTTCGATAGCCTTTTGAAAATCGTCATACTCGCTGTCGATTGCCTTTTTATCATTGTCGAATTGCATCTGAGCTCCGTCTATCTTGCTTTGAACTCCGTCGACTTTCGTCTTATAAGAGTCGTTGACTTTTTGCTTTTCATCTCCAAGCAACTTATCAAACTCCTCTTTTGTCTTATTCTTTATCGTATCGGCGTCGTCGCCCTCATATTTAAGAAATTCAAAGGTCTGTTCTTCGGGCAGCAAATCGCTGATATCTTCATAGCCGCCTCCCACGTCGTAATCGTTTGCTTCAAATTCTTCTTTGAGTTTTCCCAGCTCTTCGTTGAGCTTCTTTTCGTCCTCTGCATACTCGGAAGTATCCACCTTATCGGCTTGCTTTTTGCCGGTGAAAAACTCTTTGACCTTTTTTGTAAAATCATTCCACGACATTCTTTTCTCCTTTTTTCGATGATAATGTTGAGTTGTTTATTTTTGAAATTATGCCTGATATGCGCACCTTGCCGGCGACGATATTTGCGCCTGCGCACACCTGTATCGTACGTTTGCCTTTGGGCAGAGGCAGATTGACGATATCAATCGGCGAATTGGAAGTCGATACGGAATTGCCGTCCAAGAAAATTTCGCAAGTCATAGCTTCGCTCTGCGACTGCGCAAGCACTGTCTCGACTTCTATCTCACCGCCCTGCGACTGCACTTCAACTTCAAGATACGCAACGCCGTCTTCGCAGCTCATGACAAAATTTTTGCATAGCTCAGACGTCGCGATATGCCTCTGCAAAGCCTCGCTTAAATCGTCAAGCATAATCTCCATCTTTTTGTCTTTCATAAATTCTCCTATTTGAGGAAGTCCACTTCAAGCGTAAGCGGACGTACGTTTTCTTTGGCGTTGTCTGCGCGTATGTAAAATACAAACTTATCCGCCTTGACGTATATACTTTGAAAGTTTTCTCTCGGCGACAATATAAATTCTCGCCTCTCTCCGTTTGCCAATATGCCGAGCGTAATCTGTCCGTCTATGCTGTATTCAACGTTTCTTATCACTTTGATTTGCGAGGGTCGGCGGAAATCTATAATTCCGCTCTTCCAATATTTTTGATACGGAGATGAGAGATAAAGTCCGCTTGAATCAAGTTCCACAGGCGAAGACGCGTCGTCGGAAAGTCCTATTATCCTGCCGCTTTGCGACGTACCCAGCGCTTTTAAGTCATACAGCGATACTCCGCGCATAAGATTGACAGACTTGTCAGTCAAGTCGAAGATAAGCATTGTGTTGTTGCGCTGCTGCGTGGTGAACATACCGAAGTCGCCGCCGCGTCTGTTGGTGAATGAAATAATGTATTTGTGATGGGCGTAGCACGCCGACACGTCGTCAAATCCGTCTTGCAGCAGATCGTTGGTCTTGACGGAGTATCGAGACACGTCGTATCCGTCAAAGAGATATATCCCGTCCTCGCCCGCAAACGCGACGTATTCTCCGCAACACGTGATGGACTTGGAAATTATGCGCCCTCCCGATACATAGACTTTTTTCATAGAAAACTGAGTCTGATCGGCATACGCAGTCAGTCTGTATATCCCAAAATCGCAAAATACGTATAGATAGTTGTCAAAGCTCTTCACCGCGTTGACGTTGCCAAGCGAGCCGTCGAAATCTATGTAACCGCCCTCTTCAAGCGACACGTTCCAATTAAACGGGTCGAAGTCGTCGCTAAACCACAAACTGTTGCGCTCTCCCTTGACTACGGCGTATATTCTCTCGTAATGCACGCACATATCCAATACGTCGACGCCGTCCTTAACGCTGCGCAGTCCCTCCGACGTCAAAGCTTTGAGCCCTCCGCCGCCAGAGAGCAAAAGCATATCTTCGCCCTCATACAAATAATTGACTCCCGCGTCAAATCTTTCGCCGCAGTCGATATGGCTCCACTGAACGTCGCCGTCTACGTAGAACTCTATACCGCCTAAATGCGAGACGACGAGTTTTGTTTTGAGCTTTCCCCCGTCTGCTATGCTTGTCGTAAACAGTCTTGCCTCGCCGTCTATCGGCGGCAAATTTGGTATCTCCATACCCTGACTTTTCATTACGCTGACGCCGTAGGGACTGACAAGACAGTTGTTTTTGAATGCAAAGTTGTATACCTCGTCTACGTAATCGCACGGCAAATCGCGCGACACCTTGGTCTCGTCATACCCCTTGAAATTAGACAGCAATATCTTCTTTCGCTCAGGCTTGACGAGCGAATATTTTTTGTCGTAAAACATGTCAATACCACCTTCTCGGCTTTATTTTTATCTCGCCTTTTTTTCTTGTCGCAGTCCGCATATCTTCTTTAAATCTGTCGGAGTACATCACAGACTGCTCGTACATGCCTGAAATCATGCTGTATTCCGCGCATATGCCAAGCGCCAAAGTCTTGGCGCTGACAAGAGGCGGCAGCGGACATTCTTCTTCGATGTCTATGTCAAGCGGTATGTAGCTATATTTCACTCTTGCCCTTTGCACGTCCTTATTTGTCAAAACGCAGTGCGTGGGAGAGTGATAAAAATCGCTTGCCAAGCCGCTTTGCTCGTCGACTACGGCGCGTATCTCGCACACCTTGTGCAACATGCTCTCAAAACTGAATCTGCCGTCTTTTACGCCGACGACCTCTTCCTCGATAAGGGGCAGATACTCGCCTGCTATCTCCTTTATCACAAGGTTGGCGCATTTGACAAGCAGCTTCAACTTGGGGTGTTGAGCCGTCTGCGAATTTATCCCCGCGTCCTCGTCGCCAAGGTACGTCAGACAAATTTGTATCGCTTCTTTTAATTGCATACATCCTCCTTTAAAGGCATTGACTAAGCGCCTTTTTCAACAGCTTATCTTGCATATTCTTTTCAATCGCGTCATTGTGCGCGTCTATCTCTTCAAGTATACGCTTTGAATTTTTTACGGCGGATCGCCGCGCAAAGTCCAATGCCCTTTTGTCAAGTCTCGCATACGGAAACGTCGCTTGATAAGAGGGAACTCTTGTTGAATCATGCAGTTCATACCGACGGGTTCCCCTATTGAAATAGATTTTGTAATTTTCGTCTATGCTCTTTATCCGCGCCGATATGTCAAAAAGATCTTGTCTTATTTCCGCCAACTTTTCCATATGCCTTCCTTTTTTATTTATTTGTTGTTTTGTAATAGTGAAAGTGTTGAGTGAGCAAACGAAAACGCGAGCTTGCGCTACGCTATGTCGATGCTTATGCAATTCGATTAGACCTCTCCGCTTCACTTTGTTTCGGTCGAAATGACTACATTTTCTTACGATCACCTAAATATAGTAATTCATACAATGTTTCATATCCTTAGTAATCTTAACCAATTACGTAAGCCATGTCATTTCGACCGTAGTGCAACGGAGCGGAGAAATCTCATCCTTTTTTAACTCGACTAGACCTCTCCGCTTCCGTCGAGGTTATTATATAGACTCAACTCGTTTAGTCCTTTCCCCTCTTCACTCTTCACTATTCTCTCTTCCCTTTCCTCACGCTACCGTGATACCGCTGAGCTTTGCCTGTCCTATCGGTTTGTCGCACAGAAGGTCCGCATACTTGACGAGCGTTGCGCCGTAAGTCGCGCTGCCGGCTTTTTGCTTGATGACCTTGCCGTTGTCGCCCTCCAACCATCTCCAATCGCAAAGCTGGTGGAGTTTGAAGTCCTTGCTGTTGAGCAAATACATGCTGCCCGATTCTACAAATCTGTCGGCAATGAGCGGTATGCCGTTGTAAGACAACGCCTTAAAACCGCCGTCAAGATTCATATAATCGATATTTGTTCTCGTAAGAGCAAGATAGTCAAGATATGCTCTGCGTACGTCATAAGAACATACTATAAAGTCGATTTGAGAGCCTGCGACCTCGTCGATATAGTCTATCGCGCCCTGTATCTTGGCAGTGGAAATCGCGCCTACGTTAGAATACTGCTTTGGACAAAGCCAGCTTCTGCCGTTTCTCGAAAGCCCGTAGAGGTCCTTATCCGAAAATATCGCGCCGAGACCCGTCAACTCGTTGTCCTTAGACCCTTGCACCGTTACCTTGTCGCCTGCCGATATCTTACTTGTCGGATTGGCGCTGAGAGTGATTGTATTGTTTATTCTGTCAACGCTGAGTATTCTCACGCTCTTTAAATCGGAGTATATCGCTCCGCTTGCCGCCGAGTGTACGTCGACCATCATACCTTCCATTACGTTGCGTACGGAATCGAGATGCAGCACGTTGCTTGCCGCGTCTTGCTCTTCGCATATCGCGAGAGTGCCGCTGCCGTCGCCGTAAAGCATTCTTCCGAGATTGAACTTAGAAGCTTTGAGCAAGCCCTCCATCTCAGCATTGAGAAGGTTGACAAACGCGCCTGTGTTGGACTGCGACGCTCTTATAGCCTTGTCGGAAAGCTCTATCGTGCCGTACAGGTTTTTGAGTTCCAACTTAAATCTGTCATAGTTGTTTGCCGCAGGCGTAGGCAATGCTCCCGTCTCTTCGCCTGCACCGACACCGCCGTTGAGACCGTAAGGCACAAGCTTGATTATCTCCTTGCCCCACACGTCGCCGCTCGTCTGTTCTATCTTTGCCAAAAGCGGATTGACTCCCACGTTGAGTTGATCCGCAACTACGTTCAAATACACGCTTTTAAGCGCCTTTTCTGCTGTTTCAAGTGTTACCATTATATCCTCCTGTTGTTGAGCATAGCTCTTATCACGCTCCCCGCCTCCGCTATGCTCTTTGGTTTGCTAGGCGGGGTTATCGTCATCTGCCCTCTTGACGAAATGGATCTCGGCGGAAGATTCTGCTGTAAGCTCTCAAAGTATCCGTCGATTATCCTGTCCTTTATTGATTCGTTGCAAAGTATGTATTTCTGCAAAAAATCCTCGTCCTCGACAAGCTTATCGGGAGCAACGTACTCCTTGGCAAGGGTGATGGCAAGCGCCTTTTCAAGACAGCTCGCGTCAAGCGAAAGCCCCTTGTCGTTTGCAATTTCCCTGCCTATCTGCTCGGCGAAGTTCTTGGCTATCGGATAGTCGCGCAAAAACCTCTGCACCTTGTCTTTCCAACCGACTTGCTCATATACCGGCATATTCTCATCAATGGGAGTGTCTTTGTTCATCTCCCCCTCGCTGTCCTCACAAGCCTCACCGTCGGCGCACTTCGCCTCTTTTAGTATGTCGCTTCCCTCAGCCGCTGCCGCGTCTTGGGGCGATATATCTTGCCGACCGTCTATTAAATGACAATCGGAAGAAGTTGAAATATTGTCAATTTGAATTTCGTCCTGCATCCTGGCCTCCTTTGTCTGCCGTCTTGGTATTTTCTATTGCGACCATCATCTTGTGCTGTCTGATATGTTC
>CAJTVJ010000026.1 GCA_910579785.1 uncultured Christensenella sp.
AGAAAAGTATACTTAAACTGACCTTGCAAAGTTGAATATAACTCGCGCGCGAAATATACTCTTATTAAAAAAATATGCCATTTCGCAACAAAAAAATGGCAGTCAGTAAATGTATACTTTTCTTAGAATGGGTGTAATTGACTTTAAAAATAGAATGAAAGTGTATGATTATTGTATTATTATTTTTAATTTGATTAGACTTCTCGACTACGCTCGAAGTGACTAGATATGGATTGTAGTATAGCAATTATGTGGTCATTTCAACCAACGTGGAGAAATCTCAACAAGTTAAAAAGGTTGAGACCTCTCCGCTGCGGTCGAGGTGACCAAATGTTGCTTGTGGCAAATCAAACTTTAAGTCATTTCTACTGTAACGTAGTGGAATGGAGAAATCTAATCCGTTTATTTTCTCAATATGTTGAGACTTCTCCACTTCACTGCGCTTCGGTCGAAGTGACATATATTATATATTGTTGAAAATTACTTAGGATATGAAGCATTGGGAAAAAAGCTTTGTTCCTTTATTAAAATTTTATTATAATATATCTATTAAATAGTTGGAAATAAATTTTAATATTCTACGTTCAAAAGATAAAGCCCTTGGGGATCCAAAGTCTTGCCTGTGCCGACGTGCTTTTTTGATTTGATAAGTTTTGGTATATCCTCTGCGGCTATCCTTCCTCTGCCAACGTCTACGAGCGTACCTGCAATGATACGCACCATATTATGCAAAAAGCCGCTGCCAGTCACTCGAATATAAACTTCGTCGTCATTTTGCGTTACTTGCAGCGAATAGATAGTGCGCACGGTATTTTCTTTCTCTTCATTGGCGAGCATAAAAGCGCGGAAGTCGTGTTCGCCCTCAAAATACTTACATGCCTGCTGCATTTTGGAAATATCCAAGTCATAAAAGCATATATGGAAATATCTGCGTTTGAGAGGCGAATGAATTTTGCACAGACATATTTTATATAGATACGTCTTGCGCTTTGCGTCAAACTGCGCATGGAAGTCTTCGCTCACCTTTTCGCAAGAAGTGATAGCGATATCCTTTGGCAAAAGCGTGTTGAGACTGTAACCGAAACTTGACGTCTTTATCTCGCTGTCTACGTCAAAATGCACAACCTGCGCGATGGCATGCACGCCTGCGTCAGTTCTGCCGCTGGGATGAACGACTATTTGCTTTTGAAACCGTGTGGAGAGCGCCTCTTCGAGTTTTTGCTGAACGGTGGGCAAATTGTTTTGTCTTTGAAATCCATAATATTCTCCGCCGTCATAGCATACCGTCAATCTATATCTCGTCATACTATCAAAACCTTGATTTTAAGTA
This sequence comes from uncultured Christensenella sp., assembly GCA_910579785.1. Lineage (GTDB taxonomy): Bacteria > Bacillota > Clostridia > Christensenellales > UBA3700 > RACS-045. The sequence continues at coordinate 1,331 of CAJTVJ010000026.1, forward strand.
AAAGATTGTAAATGAATATGTCAAGTCCTTGAACTTCAAAACTGCCAAGATCGGGAGACGGCACAAACGCCCCGACCAAATATTTGTCAAGAAATATCAATACTACTATTGCTACAAATACAAAAAACGCAATCAAATCAGTAGATTTGAGCTTAAAAACTTTCATCTTAGTACGCTTGTTGGAAGCGTTGTAACAACGGGCGTCCAAAGCGTCGGCAAGTTCGTCCGCCCTTCTGAACGCGCTGACAAACAGCGGTATCAACACAGGCAGCATCGCCTTTATCTTCTTAAAGAAATTGCCGCTGTCCAAATTGGCTCCTCTTGCCTTTTGCGCCATCATTATCTTGTCGGTCTCTTCCATAAGTCCGGGGATAAATCTAAGCGCGATGGACATGATTATAGCCAAATCGTGCACAGGTATCTTTATGTAAGTCAAAGGTTTAAGCAATACTTCAAGCGCGTCTGTAAGTTCTGTCGGCGTGGTAGTAAATGTAAGTATAGAAGACCCCAACACCAACAAAGAAAATCTCAACGCCATTTTGACAGCAAAATTTATGCCTTGGTCGGTGATATTTATCATCAGCTTGCCTATCTTTATTTGCAAAAGCGGATTGCCCGACGAGGTAAAGAATATATTGATTATTGCCGTAAAGATCAGCAAAAACAGCAGTCCTTTAATACTCCTCAGCACCGTTCTGTAAGGCACGTGAGATACGGCGATTACTATCGTCAAAAATAAGAACACACCTGCAAAAGCAGTATACGACGTGATGAAAAATACAGACACCATATATAGCAAAGTAATCAATATCTTTATTCTCGCGTCAATATTGTGAACATATGATTTTACGGGATAGTACTGTCCAAAAGATATGTCTCTCATTTTTTACTATCCTCGCTTACTTCACTTGATTTGATAGACTTATCAATAGGCGCTTCCTCGCTTGAAGATTCTTCTTCCAGCATTTGTCTCTCCTCAGTGGTGAGCCACTTTTGAGAAAAGTCATACATATCGAATACTCCTGCATTTTCGTCAAGCGACGTCGAATGCACCTCGTTGTATCTTGCGACGACTGCCTTGATAAGATCCTCAGCCGTGACTATGTCTTCGCCCAAATCAACGCCTCTCGCCCTGAGGGAGTTGACGACTTTGACCGCGCGCGGTATGTCGAGTCCCATCTTCTGCAACTGCCTCGAATGCTTAAAAAGCTGTTGCATTGGTTCGTCATATACTATGTGCGAATCGTTGAACACGACTATCCTGTTGGCAAAACGCGTGATCTCGTCGATGTCATGGGATATGACGACTATCGTCGGCGAACAATGCGTTTTGAGATATTTTATAAGATTGAGTATCTGCTCTTTTCCAAACGGGTCTAGACCTGCCGTCGGCTCGTCGAGTATCAGCATCTTGGGTTGCATGGCTATGATGCCTGCTATCGCGACCCTGCGCTTTTGACCGCCTGAAAGCTCGAAAGGCGCCCTGTCCTTAACGGCTTCGTAATCAAGTCCCACCATCTCAATAGCCTGCTTAACTCTCTTCTCAACCTCTTCGCTCGGCAGTCCCAAATTCTTAGGTCCAAAAGCGACGTCTTTTGCCACCGTATCGGCAAAAAGCTGATATTCAGGATATTGAAAGACCATACCCACGCTGCTTCTCAATGCCTTTAAGTTGACCTTAGGACGCTTCTCTGGGGTAAGCTTCAAATCAAATATCTCTATCTCGCCCGCCTGCGGCTTGATAAGTCCGTTGATGTGCTGAATAAAGGTAGATTTTCCGCTTCCCGTATGTCCGATTATTCCGAGAAAATCGCCCTCGTTGATTTGAAGATTTATATTTTCCAACGCTTTTTTTTCATAAGGAGTGCCTGCGCTGTACGTAAACGAAAGGTGTCTTATAGTAATTGGCATAACTTTTCCACAAGCTCCTCTTCGTTTACTATTCCGCTTCCCATATCCAGGCCGACTTTTTTTAGAGATATAGCCATCTGCGTTTCCCACGGCACTGCAAGCTTTATCTCTTTGAGCTTCTCGTAATGCTTAAAGACCTCCCTCGGTTTGCCGTCGAAAGCAATCTGTCCGTCGTTCATCACGATAAGCCTGTCCGCGTCAAGCGCTTCTTCCATAAAGTGCGTGATATGGATGACCGTGATGCCGTCTTCCCTGTTGAGTTCATGCGCGACTTTAAGCACCTCGCTTCTTCCCTGCGGATCAAGCATCGCCGTAGATTCGTCAAGCACCAAGACCTTTGGCTTTATCGCAAGCACGCCTGCGATGGCAAGTCTCTGCTTTTGTCCGCCGCTCATTTTGAAAGGAGTATGTTTTCTGTATTCGAGCATGCCCACCTTGGACAGCGCCCACTCGACTCTTTCCTTTATCTCTTCTCTCTCAACTCCAAGATTTTCCGGTCCAAACGCAACGTCATCCTCGACGATAGAAGCTATCATTTGATTGTCGGGATTTTGAAAAACCATGCCCACGTCTTTTCTTATCTCGTATATCTTATTGCCGTCAAGCGTGGAGTTGCCGAATATCTTTACTTCGCCCGACGTAGGCAGTAAAAGTCCGTTGAGAAGCTTTGCAAAGGTGCTTTTTCCGCTGCCGTTGTGACCGACAAGCGCAACGAAAGTCCCTTCTTTGATACGCAAAGAAAGATTTTTGACAGCGTCAATGCGGTGCATCTCGTCGAGATTATAGGAGTATGTCACATTTTCAAGTACGACAGCCATATTTCTCCTTTTAATTGAGAATATTTTGTTTATTATATCACAATTTTTTAAATATTACAAACATATAGCGACAGATTTCCGAGCAAGTAAAGCTACTTTTTTTAAGAGCTTTTTTTACCAAAATTAGGCAAATGTATTGACTTATATATTATAGAAGTATTATAATTACATAGTTAAATAAACATTCCTAACGGAGGTAAAATTTGAAATGAGTAAGAAAATGACAATCGACGGAAATACCGCCGCAGCTCATGTCGCGTATGCGATGAGTGAAGTTGCCGCTATTTATCCGATCACCCCATCTTCGCCTATGGCAGAAAACTGCGACGAATGGGCTACTGCCGGAAGAAAAAATATCTTCGGACAAGTTCTACGCCTTGCAGAAATGCAATCAGAGGCAGGCGCGGCAGGCGCTGTTCACGGCTCGCTTATGGCAGGCGCATTGACCACCACTTTTACGGCAAGCCAAGGACTTCTCCTTATGATCCCAAATATGTATAAGATCGCAGGCGAACTCACGCCTTGCGTATTCCACGTCAGCGCGAGAGCTTTGGCATACCACGCGCTCAACATCTTCGGAGACCACTCCGACGTAATGGCATGCCGTCAGACGGGATTTGCAATGCTCTGTTCCAACTCCGTACAGGAAGTAATGGACCTTGCGCTTGTCGCTCACCTGTCCACGCTCAAAGCAAAAGTGCCTTTTATGCACTTCTTCGACGGATTCAGAACTTCTCACGAAGTGTCCAAGATAGAAGTCATCGACTACGTTGATATCAAAGACACAGTCGACAAAAAGTATATGCCTTATATCGACGAATTCCGCAAGCGTTCGCTCAACCCTGAGCACCCCGTTCAAAAGGGTACGGCTCAAAATCCCGATATCTATTTCCAAAACCGCGAGGCTTGCAACAGCTATTACAATGCAGTGCCTCAAATAGTCGAAGAAGCTATGGCTGACGTCAAGGCTATCACAGGCAGAGAGTATAAGCCGTATCAATATTACGGCGCAAAGGACGCGGAGTCTATTATTGTGATAATGGGCAGCGGCGCGGAAGCCGTCAGCGAGACGGTAGATTATCTCAACGCTAAGGGCGGCAAGTACGGCGTGCTCAAAGTCAGACTTTTCCGTCCGTTTGCTGCAAAAATGTTTGCAGACGCAATACCTGCAAGCGTAAAGAGAATCGCTGTGCTTGACAGAGTAAAAGAAAGCGGCAGCGCCGGCGAGCCTTTGTATCTCGACGTGGTCGCAGCTCTCAGCGAGTGCGGCAGAAGCGACATCAAGGTCACAGGCGGCAGATACGGACTCGGCAGCAAGGAATTTACTCCTTCTATGGTCAACGCTATATATAATAATATGGATAGCAAGGCTGCGAAAAATCACTTCACCGTCGGCATCGTTGACGACGTGACGGGCACTTCTATCGACGTAAAAGAAAAGATAGACGCGGCTGCTAAGGGCGCGATATCCTGCAAATTCTTCGGTCTCGGCTCTGACGGTACCGTCGGCAGCAACAAAAACTCAATCAAGATAATAGGCGATTACACAGAAAAGTATGCTCAGGCTTACTTTGCATACGACTCCAAAAAGTCAGGCGGCATCACGGTATCCCACCTCAGATTCGGCGACACTCCGATAAGAAGTTCTTACCTCATCGACCAAGCTGACTTTGTCGCTTGCCACAATCCGTCATACGTGCTCAAATACGATATGATATCCGACTTGAAAGACGGCGGAACTTTCCTTCTCAACTCGCCTTGGACAGTCGAGGAAATGGATGCAAAACTTCCTGCAAGCATGAAGAATATGATTGCTAAAAAACATATCAAGTTCTATAATATCGACGCTATCAAAGTTGTCAGCGAGATAGGACTCGGCAACCGTATTTCCACGACGATGCAGGCTTGCTTCTTTAAACTTGCAGGCGTCATTCCATATGCAGACGCAGAAAAGCATATGAAAGAATTTGTCGTCAAGTCATTCTCCAAGAAAGGTCAAAAGGTCGTCGACATGAACTTTGCGGCAATAGACAACGCTATCGCAAATATTGTTGAAGTCAACTACCCTGATTCTTGGGCGACCACGACGGAAGGCGCAGTCGTTAAGGCAGTCACCGACGATACGTACTTCAACAAGATAATTGCTCCCGTACTCGCGCAAGAAGGCGATAAGCTGCCTGTATCGGCGTTTGTCGACCACGCAGACGGAGCCGTACCAACCGGCACGACAAAGTTTGAAAAAAGAGGCATCGCAGTCAAAGTGCCTGTATGGATAAAGGAAAACTGCTTGCAATGTAATCAATGCGCATTCGTCTGTCCGCACGCTTGTATCCTTCCGGTAGCTCAAAAATCCGACGTACTCAAAGACGCTCCTAAGGCTTTTGACACCGTGCCTATGAAAAATCCAAAGGCAAAGGAATACAATTTCAGAATACAAATATCTCCGCTTGACTGTTCCGGTTGCGGCAACTGCGCAAACATATGCCCCGCAAAGGAGAAAGCTTTGGTAATGACTCCGCTTGCAGACGTACTTGCAAACGGCGAGGCAGAAAATTGGAATTATGCAGACGCACTTCCAGACAGCGACGTGCCGATCGCAAGAGATACTTTGATAGGAAGCCAATTCAACCGCTCGCTCTTTGAATTCTCGGGCGCGTGCGCAGGTTGCGGCGAAACTCCGTACCTCAAAGTCATCACCCAGCTTTACGGCGACAGAATGATAGTAGCCAACGCTACGGGATGTTCTTCAATATACGGCGGCTCCGCTCCTACCTGCCCTTACAGCAAAAACAAGAAGGGCGAAGGTCCGGCTTGGGCAAACAGCTTGTTTGAGGACAACGCAGAGTTTGGTTTCGGTATGCTCACTGCTACCAATCAACGCAGAATAAAACTCATGGAAGATATGGAAGCCGTGATGGCTCTCGGCGTAAGCGACGACCTCGCAGGCAAGTTCAACGCTTGGATGGAGACGTATAACGACGCCATTGCCAACAAGAGCGCATGCGACGCTATCAAGGCTGTCATAGCAGACGCTGCCGCAAAAGAAAAGGACGGCGCAAAGAAAGCTTTGCTTGACAACATAGCTAAGAATACGGATTGTCTCGTCAAGAAGTCGGTATGGGCATTCGGCGGCGACGGCTGGGCTTACGATATCGGCTACGGCGGTCTCGACCACGTACTTGCAATGGGTCAAAACATCAACGTCGTCGTACTCGACACCGAGGTATACTCCAACACGGGCGGTCAAGCCTCCAAGTCTTCCCCGACAGGCGCAGTAGCTAAGTTTGCCGCCGGCGGTAAAGTGACAAAGAAGAAAGACCTTGGCAAGATGGCTATGAGCTACGGCTACGTTTACGTTGCGCAAGTCGCAATGGGCGCAGACAAAAATCAATACGTCAAAGCTTTGAAAGAGGCTGAGGCATACGACGGTCCGTCGCTTATCATCTGCTATGCTCCTTGTATCAACCACGGTATCAATATGTCCAACTCACAGCTCGAAGAAAAGAGAGCCGTCGACGCAGGATATTGGCAGTTGTATAGATTCAACCCGGCGCTTGCAGAGCAAGGCAAAAATCCGTTTACACTTGACAGCAAGGAAGCAACCGCAGATTACAAAGAATTCCTTCTCGGCGAAAACAGATATGCTCAACTTGCAAAAGCAAAACCGCAAGTCGCAGAAAAACTCTTTGCTATCAACGAAAAAGAAGCAAAAGAGAGATATGCAGGATACAAAAAACTCAGCGAATAATATCGCAGGTCAACACAAAAAGGGAAGCAAACGCTTCCCTTTTTCTTATTTATTTAAATGGTTGAGGTTTCTCCACGCACTACGCTTGGTCGAATTTACTTAAAGTTTGATTATTTACAAACCATATATGGTCACTTCGAGCGTAGTCAAGAAGTCTCATCAAATTAAAAGGATTAGATTTCTCCGCTGCGGTCGAAATGACTTTAATTATATCAAAGACACAATTACTGAGGATATGTAGCTTTTTGAGGAAGCTAAAAATTCCATACCCCCTACAAGCGCCAACTTTGCGCAAGCAATGTCATTTCGACCGTAGTGGAGAAATCTCAACGAATTGAAAAAGTAATATGTAACTATTGATATATAGTATGGCAACTCTATTTGTTTTAATTTACTAGACAATAAACAATATAGAATTAAATGTTACCCTTTAACAACGTGTTCAACTACCCACTTTTTTAATTCTTCAAAATCTACTTTTCCCGACGCAATACCCAAAAACAAATCGACAAGCTCTTGTTGATTATATCTCATGATTACCCCGTTCAAAGTCAGCACTACCAACAAAGCATGTGCGCCAATGCGTTTGTTCCCATCTACAAAAGGATGATTTTGAGTTAGACCATACGCAAGCCTTGCCGCCTTATCGCACAATGATCTATAAAGTTCGTTGGTTTCAAAAGTATGAAATGGCGCATGCAATGCAGCGTCAAGCAAGCCGTCATCTCTTATGCCGTCAGTTCCGCCCGTCTTCTCTATAAGTTTTGTATGCAATGAGATAACTTGCTCTTTCGTAAGCCATATCATTTTGCAAGTTCCTTATATGCCTCAATATTCTGCTCTATCAGCTTCTCTGACACCTCGTTGAGGGCAATATTTGAAGCATAAGTCGTATCTTTTCGTGTTATTTCAAATGGAATACGCTGTTCTCTGACAGCTTGTTTTGCAAACATAGTGATTGCGCTGCTGAGAGTCAAACCAAAGTCTGCAAACAATTCGTCAGCTTGCTTTTTTAGTTGTTCTTCCATACGTATAGTGACGTTGATATTAGCCATAATAATCACCTCTATATATGTTTTCTACTTATATTATATTGATAATTATGTGCAATGTCAATAATTTTATGTGCAACATATGCGTTTTAAACGACGATTTTCTCCAAAGCTTGTAAGTATATGCGTGGTCATATCGAGCGTTGCCGAGAAGTCTAATAGGGGTAAAAAAATCTAATCAAGTTAACTCTCCCTCTCTCCCCATTACTCAAAATGCGACATATATAAATAATATAAGAAAGGGAAGCAACGCTTCCCTCCTCTTTTTTCATATGTAGTTCTGTAACAATTAAGTACTATACCTTATTTACAGCAGCAGCAAAGAGCTACGATAACCGGTATGATACAGCTGCAATCACAGCCTGCACCCTTGCTCATGCCGCATGAATTACCGCCGCAGCATCCGCAGCACATAAGCAAGATGATAAGCCATAAGCAGTTGCAGCCGCAGCCGTTGTTAGCGTCGGCATAGCATTGATTGTTTGCGCAACCGCAATCGTTAAAGTTTGTCATTACAATTTCCTCCATCGTTTTTGAAGGTCGGAAGCGCACTTGCTCGTTCCTTCTAGTTCATAATAAGCAAATTCAATTAAAAGTGTGACTATTCTTATTGACATAATAATATAAATTTATTAAAATATTAGTTGTATCATTATTTATATAAATTAAGAATTTTGATACGGCTCAATAAATGAATTTACGGCGGCAAAGTACCTTATCGGCAGTCGCCTATTTAATAAGGAGATATTTATGGCAGAATTGACTATGGATAAACTCGTTGCGCTTTGCAAAGGCAGAGGCTTTATCTATGCAGGCAGCGAAATATACGGCGGCTTGGCAAACACCTGGGACTACGGTCCACTTGGAGTAGAACTCAAAAACAACGTCAAAAAAGCTTGGTGGAAAAAGTTTGTGCAGGAAAACACCCTCAACGTGGGGCTTGACAGCGCAATACTCATGAACCCCAACGTATGGGTGGCATCGGGACACGTAGGCGGATTTTCAGACCCTCTTATGGACTGCAAGAGCTGCAAGACCCGTCACAGAGCCGACAACCTTATCGAAGACTATATCGCTCGCAAGAAACTTGATTTGACAATCGCCGGCTGGACCAACGAGCAGATGGAAAAATATATCGCCGACAGCAAAATCCCGTGCCCCAACTGCGGCAAGTGCGATTTTACAGGCGTAAGACAATTCAATCTTATGTTTAAGACCTTCCAAGGCGTCACTGAGGACTCTACAAATACCGTATACCTCCGTCCGGAGACTGCGCAAGGTATCTTCGTCAACTTCCAAAACGTACAACGTACCAGCCGTATGAAAGTGCCTTTTGGCATTGGTCAAATTGGCAAGTCTTTTAGAAATGAGATTACTCCCGGCAACTTTATTTTCCGTGTGAGAGAATTTGAACAAATGGAACTTGAATTTTTCTGCAAACCCGGCACCGATTTGGAATGGTTTGGCTATTGGAAAGAATTCTGCAAAAATTGGCTCTTGGGACTTGGCATAAAAGAAGACAGGCTCAAACTTCGCGACCATGATCCAGAAGAGCTGTCGCACTATTCTAATGCGACGACTGACTTTGAATTTAAATTTCCATTCGGTTGGGGCGAACTTTGGGGCATAGCCGACAGAACTGACTTTGACCTCAACGCGCATTCAAAGGTCAGCGGCAAAAATCTCGATTACACCGACCCGATCACTAATGAAAAATACGTACCGTACGTCATCGAGCCGTCTCTCGGCGTAGAAAGAATGGTGCTTGCGCTGCTTTGCAACGCATACGAGGAAGAAGAGCTTGAAGGCGGAGACAGCCGCGTAGTAATGCACTTCCACCCTGCTATCGCTCCTTACAAAGTTGCAGTATTGCCGCTGCAAAAGAAAGCTCTCGGTGAAAAAAGCGAAGAAATATTTAGAAATCTCTCCAAGAAATTCTCAGCTACTTATGACGAGACAGCTTCTATCGGCAAGAGATACCGCCGTCAGGACGAAATCGGTACGCCGTATTGCGTAACTGTGGATTTTGACACCTTAGAAGACAACTGCGTCACAGTCAGAGAACGCGACAGTATGCAACAAGAGCGCATCGCTATCGCAGACTTAGAGGAATACCTCGCAAAGAGAATGGAATATTGATAAATATATATTCACACTGCAAATGCAAACGACCACTGCTTATAGTAGCGGTCGTTTTTACATAAGATATAAAGTTAAGATATAAAGTATTGATAAAAGGATGAGTTTTCTCCATTCCACTACGTTTCAGTAGAAATGACCGAATTTTGCTTTCAATAAGTCTAACTTTGGATATTCTTCCAACATATCATATACCCCGCAAACATAACTAATAACAAAGCTAAGTCATTTCGACCGTAGCGGAGAAATCCCAAAGAGTTGAAAAAGATAAGCGGATAAGATTTCTCCGCTCCGTTGCACTTCGGTCGAAATGACTTTAATAAACTATCCTTTCCCCCCACTCGCACGACCGCTGATAATGGCAGCTTTTCGTCAGTGCTAAGGTGAGGTGACTATAAAAAATTTTGTAATTATAAAAAAAGTAAAAGCCAAGGCATTAACCTTAGCTTTATTTATCTATGTATTTAACTTACCTTATAATTCAATATAAATCAACCCTTTGTCGAATAGTTGGGAGCTTCTTTTGTGATATTGATATCGTGAGGATGGCTCTCTATCAACGCCGCATTAGAAATCTTAACGAATTGAGCTTTTTTGCGCAAAGTGTCGACGTTAGGCATACCGCAATAACCCATACCTGAGCGAAGTCCGCCCATAAGTTGGAACACCACGTCTGCAAGCGATCCTCTGTAAGGCACTCTTCCCTCGACGCCTTCCGGAACAAGCTTTTTAGCATTTGTCTGGAAATATCTATCCTTACTGCCTGCCGCCATAGCCGCCAATGAACCCATACCTCTATATACCTTATAAGATCTGCCTTGGAATATTTCGATTTCGCCCGGAGTTTCCTCTGTGCCTGCAAACAAGCTGCCCAGCATTACCGCGCTTGCGCCTGCGCCCAAAGCCTTGACAATGTCTCCCGAATATTTGATACCTCCGTCGGCGATTATGCTCTTGCCGAGTTTATCGGCTTGCTCTGCGCAATCCATAATTGCCGTGACTTGCGGTACGCCGATGCCTGCGATAATTCTAGTCGTACAGATAGAACCTGGACCGATACCCACTTTGACTACGTCCGCGCCGCTTCCGAACAACGCCTTTGCAGCCTCTGCGGTCGCTACGTTGCCTGCCACTATCGGCAAGTCGCCGAACTTAGCCTTGACCTTTGCCACGCAATCAAGTACGCCCTTAGAATGTCCGTGAGCCGTATCTATAACTACGAGGTCGACCTTGCTATCAACAAGCGCCGACACTCTGTCCATTATGTCTGCTGTCACGCCCACTGCCGCGCCGGCAAGAAGTCTGCCGCTGCTGTCCTTTGCGCTGTGAGGATATTTGATAGCCTTCTCTATATCTTTTATTGTGATAAGTCCTTTAAGATTACCCTTCTTATCGACAAGAGGCAGCTTCTCTATTCTGCGCTCTGCCAATATCTTTTGAGCCTGCTCCAAAGTCGTACCTACGGGAGCGGTGACAAGATTTTCTTTGGTCATGCAATCGCCGATAAGCTTTGTCATGTCAGTCTCAAATCGCAAATCTCTGTTGGTGATTATGCCCACCAATCTGCCGTCGACTGTGACAGGTACGCCGCTTATCTTAAATCTGCGCATAAGATTGTTGGCGTCTTCCAAAGTATTGTTGGGACCAAGTGAAAATGGATTTGTTATTACGCCGTTTTCGCTCCTCTTGACTTTATCGACTTGCTCGGCTTGCTGCTCGATAGTCATATTTTTATGAATGATACCGATACCGCCCTCTCTTGCCATAGCAATAGCCAGCTCGCACTCTGTGACTGTATCCATAGACGCGCTGAGCAGCGGTATGTTGAGAGTAATTTTGTCACAAAGCTTTGTGGACAAATCTACCTGATACGGCAAAACCTCCGAATATTGAGGAATAAGCAACACGTCGTCAAACGTCAATCCTTCTTTTGCAATCTTACCCATTTAAATATTCTCCTTAGACTTTTTATTATTTTAAATCATAATATCAGATAAGTCAAATAAAATACCTAGCGCAGAGTGATTTTTTTGCAGATTGAAATAGGCTGCGCCGCATTTTTTATTTTCTATATCACGATACCTTCTTTATATCCCCATATTACATTGTCAGAAGATGAACACCAATTCTCATCCCAACCGTCAGGTTTGCTTTCTGCCTTGCAATAAACAACTCTTGAATAAATTGCTTTGCTTCCGATATAGTTCACGCTAATGGGTATCACTATGCTAGCTATACTGCCAAATCCGACAAAAGCATTATCTCCAATACCAATCACCCCGTTTTGAATGGTTATGTTCATCAAATTAAAGCATTGATAAAACACGTAGCTTTCAATATATTCAACGCTTCCGGGAATATCTACGCTTACTATACTACTATTGCCTTTAAAGGCTCTTCCTATTGACACGACCGCTATATCATTTATTTTGTCCGGCACTGCTATCTCTCTTTGACTGCCCTTATAATTTGTCAAATACGCCTTATCGCCGTGTACAACGTAATCATACTCTACATTGGTGGTTATATTATTATACTGCCATATTATCGGTCTGCTACTGTTCCAGCCATAGCTCCAATTCCTACCCTCGTTAGCCGCCTCACAATATAAAGTCAAATTTTTACATCCGTCAAAGGCTCTGTCCATTTTATCTACGCATACCGGTATCGTAAGACCAGTCAAAGAGCTGCAATTCTTGAATGCTCCTTCGTCTATTCTTTTTATACTTATAGGAAGTTCAATATATTTTAAATCACTACGACCTGCAAATGCCAAATTACCTATGCGATTGACAATACGACCGTCAATATCTGACGGGATAACAACACGCGTATTATCGCCGATATAACTAATTACCGTTATATTTCCGCCGTATGTCAACGCCCACTTCAATCCGTTTTCTGTTACTCCAACTTCTCCGTCATACCCCCAAACAACTCGCGCACTTTCATGACGCCATTGGGTATTAAAGCCTTCGGGGCTTTCTTTTATTTTGCAAAATATCGTTAAGTCTTGACCTGTAAACGCAAGATTTTCTATATTTGTTATACTTGCTGGCAATTCAACTTCATTGAAATTACTTAATCTGAATGCATTTCTACTCACGCCCGTCACTTTACGTCCGTTGATTGATTCGGGCAACGATAATTTATCTGCGTTGCCTACATATCCTGTAAGCGTGACAGCACCGTCTTTTGATACTCCCCACTTTATGCCCTCTGACGTAACGCCATTGTCAATACAATTAAACATTACGGAACACCAACCCCACGGTTGATACTGCAATCTTTCCGATTGGCAGTATACTGTCAAATCAGTGCGTTGATAAAATGCGTGTTCACTTATACCTGTTATAGTATTTCCGTCTATGACGTCGGGAATAACAACCTCAGTAGACTTGCCGCAATACCCTGATAATACTACGCCGCCGTCACTTTGCATACCCCACTTTATGCCTTCTGGGGTCATTCCGTATTTTATACAGTCCCATATTACTGGATAAAACAGACTCCAATTATCCTCCCAATCACTCGGCTTTTCTGCAACAGCGCAATATATCGACAATCTTTCGCAATTGACGAACGCTCTGTCCTCTATCCGCAAAATGCTCTTTGGTATCTTTACACTTATCAACCTGTCATTATCCTTGAATGCCGCCGCGCCGATATCCACGACCGCATATCCGTCAATCATCTCCGGTATTGAGACATCACTGTCCGAGCCGACGTATCCTGACACTGTGATGCCGTCCTCTCTTTGTTCCCAAATTATGCCGTCTTGCGTAACTCCGTGGTCTTTACTGCCCCATATTACTTTACAGCCAGAATAATTCCAATCCTCACTCCAACCGTCAGGTTGTTCGCTCACGTCGCAATATATCCATAAATTTCTGCAATCTAAAAATGCATATTCGGCTATATGAGTCACACTCTTGGGTATTCTGATATCTTTTAAACTACTTCTTCTAAATGCATTTTTGCATATATCTGTCACTATACGTCCGTTGATACTCTCAGGTATCACCGCCGTGTCAAACTGTCCGCAATATCCGGCAACGGTCATTACGCCGTCATTTGTCAAGCCCCACTTTATGCCCTCTTCCGTAATGCCGCTTTCCATACAATTCCACACCATAGGATTATCAAGGGCATTCAAATTTATAACCCAATCAGTTGGTTTGACAACTTCTTCGCAAAATATAGCCACATCACTATTGGAGCCGAAAGCATACTCCCTGCACATTTTTATACCTCTGCGAATTGTTACGCTGGTCAAAGTACTACTCATTCCAAACGCACCGCTATCTATCTCAACGACCTCAATATCGCCTATATGACTGGGCACTATTACGTTTCTCGCTAGGTTTGACACCCCAACAACCTTGCATTTTCCTGCGCTTAATATCCTGTAAAGAACGTCGCCGTATTCAAAAGTGCAAGCCTTATTAGAAAGCCGCGGCAGACTGTCCCTCAAATAATTTTCGCTTTCGTCACGGCCTTTCATAATAGTCTTTTGCCAAGTCTCGTCGTCGCCGTTGAGAAAATAGGAATAATCTCCCGATTTGTCGTCATAAGTAGAATCCGCATAATACCAACTGCCGTCGATTTTAACGGCGTTCACCGCATGCGATCTTATTTCACTCGAAACGTATATGCACTCTATCCCAAACATATTGCACAGATAAGAAAGCGTCCTTGCATATCCCTGACAAATCACTTCGGTAGACGCGTCGCCGTCCAAAACTCCGGCAATCGAACAAGAATATCCGTCAAACAAATCTTCGTCGGTATCGGCTTCTTTATAATCTGAATTGTCAATGATGTAATCGTAAATTATCTTAAATTTCAACACGTCGTTGTCGACGTCCTTCAAAAGCTCTTTTATATCTTCTACGCTGTCTTGGATCTTTGACCAAACTTTCTCGCGCACGCTCTTTTTTCTAAATTCTTCCGCTATCTCCACCTGTATTCTTTTATCGCCGTATATATATAGATTTGACATAAAGAAAAATTTAGGAGCGTCGAAAAAAAACGCATACCAAACGGTGAGAGCATCTTGCTTGGTGATGCCGTAATCTGAATATTTATAGACGCCGAGATTTCTTTTATTTTCACCGCTGAATATATCTTGCGCCTCTTTATAGATCATCCTATACATCTTTTGCTGCCCGTCTGACAACTGACGGTAGTAGTGATCCGAACATCCCTCTTCCACAACAAAATCAAATGATTCGTCATATGCAATATAATTTTTGCAAGACGTCAATAAAAATATGCACGCAAGCGCTATTAAAAGCATCAATACACACGTCTTGACAATTTGTTTTTTGTGACTTTTTATATTTTGCATATTCACTTCCTTTGATTTAACTTCAAATCAATTTATCTCTTATCGCAAGCCACGCGCTCTCGTCCCAACTTCCTGCATTGGCAGGCGACGTCGACGGCAAATAATTAAATTCAAGTTGAGGATAATTCTTTTTGGCAGTATCGTACGATTTGCGACCGTTGCAAAAGATCGCTTTGATATCCGCAGTATTCAACACCTGCATTATGTCATTAGGTACGACGTCTTTGATATCGCTGTCCAAAGACCCTTTGCGATTGCAAGAATAAATGATATCCATAAGCGCGATATTGTTGTCAAGTAGCCACTGCCTTTTGCCCTCTATCTCTTTCGGCGCAGGTTTGCCCACGACCTTGGAGATAGTATCCCAAAATCTGTTGCGCGGGTGCATATAGTAAAACCCTCTTTCCAATGATTTGACCGACGCCATACTACCGAGTATGAGTATCTTGCTGCGGCTGTCGTATATCGGTTGAAATGAATATATCATTATTTACTTATAAATATCTTGGTGCAAGGAGCCTGTCCGCTCAACACCTCGCTTATGCTGAAACGCGGATTGGCAATATATACCTCGCTGCCGTTTTTCAACGGTTCTTTGATATATTCCAACTTTGCTATCGCGCCGTTGGCGCCCACTCTCGAAGAACCTTTGCATTTGCCTTGCGCGTCGCACACCGCTTCGAGAAGTTCATAGCTGTCCTTGCCCGTGATTGTCTTTATCAAAGTCGTCTCGTCGCTTGGGTTGGAATATATGCCCAACGTGGACGTATAAATAAGCAGCGTCTTGCACTTGACAAGGCAGGCTATCTGCGACGCCGTCTCGTCGTTGTCCATGCAATGCACGATATCGCTTCTCTTCTTTGCCAACTCCTGCAACTCCACCTTATCTATCTCCTCGGAAGATAGCGGGTCGTTGTAGTTTATGATAGGTATCGCGCCTTGCGAGGGGCATCTCAAAAGCAGTTTCTTCAAATTCTCTTTCTTTGCCGGGTCGTTGAAATGCCTATGCTCAACGAGAATCTGTCTTACTGAATATTTAGGGTCAATATATTGACGGTAATTATTCATAAGTATTGTCTGACCTTGCGCTGCATAGTCGACTTTGACTTCGTTGTAATCGCCGTCTATCTCCCTGCCGTTGCGCCTTATATAATCTATTCTGCCTATTTCGGTAGCTCCGCTGGATACCCAAATATATCCTGCTCTCAGTTCTCTGCTTATCCTTGCAATCGCATTGTAATCAATGTCGCCCCAAGCCTTGTTGACAAGCGCCATAGACCCCACTTTTCCCACAAGTTCCACGTCAAATTTCATATATCATCCTCTTTTGATTTAATTCTTTACTTTTCTATTATTCCGCATACCGCTCCGGCATGCCGTATTGTTTTTATTTTCTTATCTACGCCGTATTATGCGACTGCCGCAATCTCGTCGGCAAAGTCAAACTTATAGATTTCGCATATCATCGCGACTACGCCTGACGTAACGTCGCCGCTATTAGATTCGATAGGCGTACCCGTCGTGGTATTCTTATCTTGATTTTCGTCGGCGATAAGATTTATTATTCCTCTCTCGTCTATCTGTACGGTGACAGTGCCGTCCTCGTCGGTACGGTATACGCTTGCAAACCCGTTGTAGTCGTCGTCAGGCACCAGGTCGCGATAAGTATCAAGCCTATTCAACACCTCAGGCGTGGGATGTCCGTAATCATTTCCCGCTCCGCAAGATATGATTGCATACTCGCAGTCAATCTTGTTAAGAAATTCAGAAGTCGTCGAAGACTTTGAACCGTGGTGTCCCACTTTGAGAACGTCGGCGTCCACGTCGTCAAAATATCCCTTATTCATAAGATACTTTTCTGATTTTTCATTGGAATCACCCGTCAAAACTATCGTCTTGCCGGAATATTCAAGCAAGCACGTGGGCGACACGGCATTTTTATTTTCTGCCGAAGAATTATTTTTGATATTGGGATAATCCTCTTCGTCAAAGGAATAACACTTCATCGACCAATTCTCGCCGTTTATCTCATATGCGCCGATATTTTCTTTGATAGCGGCTTTCTTGACAACTCCGTCCTCGACGTACGTCTCGTTGAGCGCGGCATTGTATGAATTTTTCCAAGTCGCGCTGGTATCTATATCTGCTCTTGGCAAGTAAAAATTCTTTATTTGATAGTTGTCGGCAAGTTTTTTCGTCTCCCTCACGTGGTCGTAATCGGTGTGCGTCAAGAAAAGATAATCAATCGTAGTTATCTCCAATTCTTTAAGCGCGCCGTCTATTACGTTCCAAGGAGAAGTCGTACCGAATTCACTGCCGATGTCCATCACCATCACTTGACCGTCCGGAAAGAGCAAAAGTATGCAATCTCCCTGCCCTATGTCAAGCACGCGCATTTCCAAGACGTCGCCTTGCATTTGCGAAATGCCGCTTGGTATCTCTTCGTCATCGTCATGAGGAGGCGTATTGAGTGAATATATAAAATCAATTATATCTTTCCACAGCCCCTTGACCGAAATAAATATCAATGCGGCAATGAGAATAATGACCAAAATCACGACAAGTGCCGTGATAATGGTGCGAGAACTTTTTGAACGTTTTTTTGAAGATTTTTTCTTTGCCATACCCTTTCCTCAAATCAATCTTCGTCAGAGAAATACTCCAACATCTTTTTCTTCTTAGGCGGTTTGTTGTCTCCGTGCTTTATAAATATCGTCGTCACAAGCGCAAGACCTATGAATATGGACGCGTATATAAATACCGCGCTTTGGTTCATATCCATAAATATGCCTGCAAGCGCTGGTGTGACAGCCTGCGCTGACATTGAAAACGCATAATAATATCCCGTATATTTGCCGACCGTACTTCCTCTCGACAGCTCGGTGACCATAGGCAGCGTATTGACGTTGACGCACACCATACCGAACCCTGCAAGCAAGAAACACAACGGAAAGAGGTATTGCACGCCGGGCGTCGTGGCTTTCATAAAGAAGCACGGAATGAATGCCACCGCAGCGACTATTACGCCTATGATTATCGTCTTCTTTCTGCCCAGCTTATTTGCAAGCAATGCTACCTGCAGAAGCGCGATCGCGCCGCCTGCGCCGTTGAGTATGGAGATCGTGCCGACGTACCCCTGCTTGAAATTGAGCGTGCCTGTCGCAAAAGTCGACAGGTGCGACTTGACGGCGTTGTAACCCATAAACCACAAAAATACCGTCATAAGTATCAAGAAAAGCGACACAAGTTTTGCCTTTGGCAATTTGTCGGTGCCCTCGCTCTCTTCCTCGTCGACGACTTGATATTTCTCTTCTTCCTCTTCTCTCAGCGCAACAAACTTCTTTTCTTTGACGGTGAGCATATATACGAGCAATATCAAAAGCAATACCGCCGCAGTCGCGATAAAGAGGAACATATAATTTTGCACTTCGTTGTTTGCAAATATCTTGTAAAGCACGATAGCCACAAGTCCGCCTGCTCCGCCCATAAACGTGATGAGCGCGTTGGCTTGCGAACGCAAAGGCTTGGGCGTAATGTCAGGCATGAGCGACACTGCCGGCGAACGGTATGACGACATCGACACCAACAATAACAACAGCGCGATTATAAACATCACAAGTATCCACACGTTGTCTTTGGCTACGCTTGCGCCCATAGCTATTTGGGCTTCTTTTATTACCGCGGATATCTCAGCGGCAACGGCGAGCTGAGATGCCGTCAAGTCTTTGAGAGAACTCAAACCCGTCAAAGCGGCATAATCCAACGCGACGTTTTTATCTTTTAAAAATTCTACGACGTCCGCTCTTTCAAGCAATTCCCTAAGAGGAGTATGCGAAGCCATCAACGCATTGATGTTGTCATAGCCTGCCGCTAATATTTTTTGAAACTGTAAAAATTCAAATACCGAAAGCACAATGACTGCCACAGCCGCGGCAATAGACCCCCAAAAGATAAATTTAGTACGTCTTCCCATTCTTGCTTTGACGGATTTATCCGAAAGAGAGCCAAAGAGCGGCAGCAAGAATATCGCAAGCAAGTTGTCAAGACCCATGATAAGTCCGTATTGCCATGCGCTGAGTCCAAAACGCCTGTTGAGTATAAGAGGCATTATGTAATCATATACTTCCCAAAAGCACATGATGCCGAAGAATGCAAAGCCCACGAGGATCGTGCGCTTATAGTCGAGTTTAAGACCGCCTGACTTTTGAGAGGGCGACTTTTCTTTTTCCATAATGCTCCTCCTTAGGTCAAAAAGACCGTATACGTTTAGATTATATCATATGTTGCAATTTGCTGTCTATTATTTAAGCAATACAATTCGAGTGCATTCCAACAAATCCGACAAGCTTCAACAAACGTGATCTTTATATTATTTATAAAGCGTATGCTTGCATAATTATCGTTAAAATTTATGCTATTTGCATTTGATATTATACAGCTTTATCTCATACGGTTTAAGCTTTATTTGATACTCACCCTCGCTCTCTACCTCTGCACTCTCGCCGCTTATCGGGTAAAACTGCCGTATTTCGTATACTCTTTTATCAAAGCTCAAAGCCTCATGATCGAATGAATACGTCTTCTCCTCACCGCTTGAATTACGCATTGCAAGTATTCCTCTGCCCTCTTCATAAGCATAGTATCCGTACACCCCTCCGCTCTCCGGCGCGGCGCCGAAAAAAACGCTGTTGCGCAAGATATCAAAATTCTCTTCCGCCCAATTCAGCACTTCGGCAGCCGCCGCATACCTTTCCCTGTCAAACATCTGCGGAGAAAAATACAATTCCGCAAAGCCTGTGCCGCGCATCATGCACATATACAGATACGTCTTAAATTGATCGATATCATACACCACCGTGGGATGGGCAGGACCGGGAGTTTGAAGATTGCTTGTCATCGGCGGATTGCAGTTGCGCTCGGCATAGCAAGGTTCGTGATTGTATATATTGGACGTTGGAAATTGCAGTTGTCTCACCTCAAAGAAGTCGCGGTATTTTCCGTCGCGATAATTGAGACACTGCGACATATTGTCGCCCTTGCCGACGTATCCCATATCGCCGCAGTTGTTGAGCCACACCGCGTCGCACCATTTCAAAAACCATGGCGAACAGTGTGCGTATGAAGTGACGTTGAGAAATACGTTGGGATGCGACTTGCGGATATTCTCAAAGCCCTTCGTCCACTCTTCCCAAAGGAAGGTGTAGAAATAAAGCCCCGTCTTGTCGCCCTTTGGATGTCCGTGGTTTTTCGCCTTGCACGGGGTGATAGCAAATCCGTCTATCTTGTAATAACTGACGTTGTATTTATCGCAAAACTCAATCATTTTAGCGCATAGATCTTTTATGTATCTCGGATTGCAAGCGCATATGTCGCGCGACTGCGCGCACTTGGGATAGCCTATGCTTTCCAATAGTTTTGCATATTTGGGTGTCTGCATAGTATATCCGCCTCGCGGACCGAACCACACGCCAAAAGTCGAGCCGAGACTCTTTGTCAAATTACTTTCGTCATAAAACTCATTTGGAAACTTCTCTCTATCAAACTCCCAGAACTTTGCCGTTTTATAATCTATCCATCCGTCGTCGACAACGTAGCAGTCAAGACTTCTGTATCCCGCGTCCTTAAAGCCCTCGCCAATGGACGTAAAAGACTTCTTAATTTTTTGAGAGTCGATATCAAGCATATTGTCATACCAACTGTTGAACTGCACTCTAAACTTAGCAGGTTGAGCGGCTATCGTCGCGACGTACTTAAAAAAGTCGGCGCGCATTGCATGAAAACTCGCCTGTCTGCCGCTGCCGATAACAAACGGGATAGTAGTATATACTCCGTCTTTTGCAATCTCGCAAAACTTTCTGCCGATATAATACTTGCTGCAAGCATTTTTGTCTTCAATTCTGTTGTCAGCCACAGGAAATTCGCCGCCGAAAAACATATCCTCAACGTAATAAGTCTGTCCCATTGTCGTGATATATGCAGGTATGAATACCCTTTTGGTGACCTTAGGAATGCTCCAAGAGAATTTTACGCCCTCAGTCGAAAAACCGTCGAGAAGTATGTAATCTATATTGACGTTGGGATCTGACACCTTCAATGTCAGCGTCTTTCTCAATACCCCTGACTTTTTATCTGCGGCGTATTTGACTATGATATTCCAAGTCATACCGCCGTGTTGCGCCTGCAATTCAAGCCCGTCTTCAAAAGTATTCTTGACTTCCATCTGCGAGCTGTCAAAATACGCCTTCTTTGTCAATATTCCCGTCTTGACAAAATAAGAAACGCCGCACTCGCATGCCCCTTGATTTATTTTATTTCCCGTGATCTTGTTTTGCAAATATGCGCTGACTATTCTGCCTTTGTCAACGACTATTCCCTTTAATACGTTTGAAGAAATAAATTCCATAAATTCACCGACATATATCAATATTATAAATATGATACCATACTATTCGACAAATTTCAATACCAAAAATAAAATATAGTGATTGGTTATATTTTATAAGTGCGACGGCAAAAGCTAAGGACGGCAAGCCGTCCTTTTATTTTTAACTTGTTGAGACTTCTCAACTACGCTCGAAGTGACTAAATATTTACTTACATGCTTATGAGGAAATCGTCATTGACGCTCGCACGAGGCGCATCTGCTTGCTCGCTATGCCGT
>CAJTVJ010000027.1 GCA_910579785.1 uncultured Christensenella sp.
GAGTATGAATTAGAGGATTTTGAAACCTCTTCCGACGTCGTACTTTCACTTTATAAAAGACTTTACCAGCTTTTGCCGGACGACGCGCAGACTGTATTTAATATCAACGTGCCTAAGACGGAAGACGGTAAACTGTCGGGGATAAAGTTTGCAAAGCTTGGCGTAAAGCGTTTTGCGGAAAATTACAGATATGAAGAGGGCTTTGGATACAGAGCGCATTGCCGCACGACGTACGGCGAAAATACCTCGCAAGAAGATGACGTTTGGCTGTATGACAGAGGATTCGTCACAATTTCAGCAGTCAGAAACGATTGGAACGACTATTTGGCATATCAAGAATTAAAGAATGAGGATTTGAAATGAAAGTTGCGGTGATTGGCGGCGGAGCAAGCGGAATGATGTGCGCGGTCATGGCGGCTAAGGGCGGTGCTGACGTCGTTTTGCTTGAAAAGAATGAGAAGCTTGGTAAAAAACTCTTTATCACGGGCAAAGGTAGATGCAACGTTACAAACGATTGTGACTTTGACGTATTCTTTTCCAACGTCGTCACCAATCCTAAATTTTTAATGTCCGCAGTTCACGGATTTTCTCCCCAAGATACTATGGAGTTTTTTGAAGAGGGAGGAGTAAAACTCAAAGTAGAGAGAGGCAATAGGGTATTTCCACAGTCCGACAAGTCGAGCGATATAATAAAATGTTTTGAAAGGCAGTTAAAAGCTTACAACGTGGACGTCAGACTTAACACTCGTATAGCGGAGTTGGTTATTAAAGACGGAGTCGCAGTCGGAGCAGTAACCTCAGACGGAGAGGGAATATTGGCAGATAAAGTCGTCGTTGCGACGGGCGGAGTGACGTATCAGGCGACAGGAAGCACCGGAGACGGATATATATGGGCAAAAAAATCCGGACACAGCGTCGTCACGCCAAAGCCTGCGCTGGTCCCGTTGCTCTTTAAGGAACAATACGGATTGCAAGGGCTTAGCTTAAAGAACGTCAATGCCAGCATAATTTCTCAGGGTAAGGCGATTTGCTCTCAGTTTGGTGAAATGCTTTTTACCCACGGCGGAGCCAGCGGACCTATCATACTTTCGCTATCCTCTTTGATCAACAAGTATTACGTCAAAGGCGGTTTTGACAGACAGTGCATTCTGTCAATAGACTTAAAGCCTGCTCTTACGTTAGAAGTGCTTGAAAATCGACTTATAAGAGAGTTTTCACAAAAAATTAACAGCGAGTTAAAGAATATTTTGCCTGCGCTTATGCCAAAATCCTTGGTGGGAGTCATACTTGCAAAGAGCGGACTTGACGAAAAGCAGACGGCTAATTCTGTGACCAAAATGCAGAGGGAAAGGCTGGCGGAGACGATAAAAAATCTTAGATTTACAATCGTAGGATTGGAAAATATAAACGCCGGCATAATCACGTCAGGCGGAGTGGATTGCAAGCAGATAGATCCAAAAAGTATGATGAGTAAATTGGTTAAAAATCTTTATTTTATAGGCGAAGTGTTGGACGTGGACGCACTTACGGGCGGTTTTAATCTTCAAATCGCGTTTAGCAGCGCTTATCAGATGAGCAAAAATTTATGGGATTGAGAGATATTTGAGTCAAACGATTGCAAATCTTTTGCAAATAGTTTAGACTGATATTATCGTTAGGAGATTTTATGATAAATATAGCTATTGACGGACCGAGTGGCGCAGGAAAGAGTACGATCGCAAAGATAGTCGCAAAGAAGTTGGGGATCACATATCTTGATACCGGCGCTATGTATCGGGCAGTCGCGCTGTATGTCGTAAATAAGGGCAAGGATCCTTCTATTGAAGAGGATGTAGCGCCGCTTTTAAGTGAGATAAATATCTCTTATATAAAAAAGGACGACGATAATTTGATATGTCTCAACGGCTGCGACGTATCGGAAGAGATCAGGCGTCACGAGATGTCAAAATATGCTTCGCAAGTGTCCAAAATTCCTGCTGTAAGATTGTTTTTGGTGGATATGCAGAGAAATATCGCGTCTAACACCGACGTTGTGCTGGACGGTAGGGATATTACAAGTTATGTTTTGCCGGATGCAAAGCACAAGTTTTATCTTACAGCCGACGCAGAGGAAAGAGCGAAAAGACGTTGCAAAGAATTGGCTGAGAAAGGGCAGGAAATGCCTTACGAGCAGGTCTTGCAGGATATAAAAGACAGAGACTTCAACGATATGAACAGAAGCTTTGCGCCTCTTATCAAGACGGCTGATTCTATTGAGATAGACAGTACGCATATGACGTTGCAAGAGGTCGCCGACGTTATATTAAATAACGTAGAGATAAAAAATCCCCAAGAGAATTATGAAGAGAAGAGCCTTGCTCAGATAAAAGACGTCAATGCAGCCGTCAGCAAGCAGATAAAACAACGTACTAAACAAAACAAACCCAATATCTTTTATAGAGGACTTGCCAATTTCGTAAGATGGGCAATGGGCGCAGTTTGGACGACAAGAATTTATTTTGCCGACAGATTTCCCAAGAACTCAAAAGCTATCGTCATATGCAATCACTATTCTGCGCTCGACCCGTGTGTTATTATGTCAAAAGTGCTTGGCAAAAACGGAAAGGTCTTGATGAAATACGAAGTGATGAAAAATAAATTCGTAGGCAAAGTTGCTACTGCTATCGGGGCGATTCCTGTCAAAAGAGGAGAGGCTGACGTCAATGCAGTCAAAAGCATTTTGGGCGCGCTTGGAAAGAATCAGCCCGTCTTGATTTTTCCTGAGGGGACGAGAAATAAGTCGGGAAATAAGGAGCTGCTTCCCTTTAAATCGGGAGTTGCGACGTTTGCGATCAAGTCAAAGTCGCCGATTGTGCCTATGCTTTATTATAAGAAGACGGGTATTTTCAAACGCAATAAGATAATAGTCGGCACGCCGTTTTGGCTTGATAAATTCTACGGTCAAAAGGTGGGAGACGTCAAGGAAGAAGCTACCGATTATATCTTTGAGAAGATGCAGGAGTTGAGAGCAGAACTTGACATATTGGTAGAAAAATGTCACGGCAGCAAGAAAAAGTATTTAAAATATAAGAAAAATCAAAGTATGGAGTTGTGTGCAAATGTCGGTGAGAGTCGCAAAAAATAGCGGATTTTGCCAAGGAGTGAAAAAGGCTGTCGACGTGGCAATGAATATTGACGCGCCGGCTTACGTGTACGGAGAACTCATACACAACGAAGTCGTCTTAAAAAAGCTCAAAGAAAGAGGGGTGGATACGCTTTTTGATTTGAATGAACTCAAAGGCAAAAAGGTGATAATACGTTCGCACGGAGTGGGAAAAGCCGTATATGATTTCCTTGAAAAAAATTCTATCGAGTATGTCGACTGCACCTGCATATTCGTCAAGAAAATTCACGATATTGTAAGAGAAAATTATCTCAATGGCAAGCAGATTATTATCATAGGCAATCCTAATCATCCCGAAGTCGTTGGTATCAACGGGTGGTGCGACGACAGCGCGATAATATACAACGGCGAAGAGGATTATGCTTTTGACAACTCAAAAGAATATTGCTTGGTAGTTCAAACGACGTATGACCATCAGCTTGCAGAAAAATATATTAAAAATTTACAAAACGCTATAAAAATGCTTGATAGAAATAATACAATATGCTATACTACCTTAGGTAGACAGAAAGAGTGCGAAGAACTTAGCCTCGACAGCGATATTATGCTTGTCGTTGGCAGCAAAAATAGCTCTAATACGCGAAAACTTTATGACATTTGTCATAAGAACTGTCAGCAGACTTATTTGATAGAAACATTGTCTGACGCTAAATCGGTAAATGTGGAAAAAAATATTAAAATCGGCATAGTTGCCGGCGCATCAACTCCACCTGAGTTGATTGAGGAGGTAAAAAATCTAATGAAAGAATCTCAAGAAAACAAAATAATTGAGACCGAAACTGCAAAGGAGGACAAATTTGGCGAGCTTTTGAATTCCAAAAAGGATAAATCAATGAACGTAAAAGCCGGTATGGTGTGTGAATGTAAGGTCATATCTGCCAATGAAGAAGGCATTTTCGTTGATTTTAAAGGAAAGAAAGACGGCTTGGTTTGTAAGGACGACGCAGAAATCGACGGAGTAGAATACAATCCTGAAAATTATAAGGAAGGAGATGTTTTTTATGCTACCGTTATCGAAAAGAGCAATAAATCTCTACCAAAAGAGTTTATATATTTTTCTAAGAAGGTTGTTGACAAGCGCAACAAAGAAAACAGCGACGCTGTGGAAAAACTTTCTTCCAAAGAATTCAGTATGACTATGACGGAAGTGACCAAGAACGGTTTGAAAGGATATTACGGCGGATATACCATATTTGTTCCGGCTTCTCAAATCAAGATCGCTTACGTCACAGAAGAGGATTTGCCGAAATATGTAGGCAAGCCATTGAGACTCCGTCTTATCAAGTCCAACAAGGACGACCCTGAAAAGGAAATCGACTTGAAGAGCAAGAGATCTTTCATTGCTTCTCAAAAAGTAATTTTAGAAGAAGAAAAGCAGCAGAAAGAAGACGAGATGTGGGCTTTCTTTGAAAAAGACAAATTGGTGAAAGGCAAAGTTAAGAGATTTGCGGAGTTTGGCGCATTCGTCAACGTCAACGGTTTTGATTGCTTGGTACATAACAGCGACGCGTCTTACAATAGAGACGTAAAGGCAAGCGACGTATTTGAAATAGGCAAGACTTATGAGTTTGTAATTCGTTTTGTAAGCAGAGAAAGCGGCAAGGTCAAACTCGGATATAAACAACTTCAAAAGAAGCCTTATGAAATAGCATTTGAAAAATATCCGGTAGGCAGTGTGATTACAGGCACAGTAAGAGATATTAAGGAATACGGAGCATTCGTGCTTATCGAGGACAACATCGACGGTCTTGTTCCTGTATCGGAGATTTCTCACAGCTATACCAAAAATCCTGCTGACGTACTAAAAGTCGGAGAGAGCGTTACTGCTCAAATCATCAAGTTTGAAGACAACAGAATTACTCTTTCTATCAAGGCTTTGATACCTAAGGAAGAAAAAGTCGTTGAAGAGACGGTGGTAAGCGAAGAGGATTATCAAGAGGCAAAAGAGAAGAGAGCAAAGAAGAACGCCAAGAAGTTTGACGCACAGGCGGCTACCGCGGCTCCAAGAAGAGCAAAGGCAGCTAAGAAAGAAGAGGAAGAAGTATCCTCTTGGACGAGTGAAGACAACAGCGCAACTGCTACAATGGCAGATCTTTTCAAGAATTTAAAGCTCGATATCAAAGATTGATATAGACATTTTCGGGGGTAAAAATTCACCCCCGAAAAAAAGTCAAAAACTATAAAAAAACCCTTGACAAATTCTTTTATATATAGTATATTTGAGTAGTCGCAAGAATGCGTCGGGGTGTAGCGCAGTTTGGTAGCGCACGTGGTTTGGGACCATGGGGCCGGGAGTTCAAGTCTCTTCACCCCGACCAAAACATAACAAATATTATGTGGACCATTAGCTCAGTTGGTTAGAGCAACCGGCTCATAACCGGTCGGTCCAAGGTTCGAGTCCTTGATGGTCCACCAACAATTTAATAGGTATTAAATGGAATTGGCTCGGTAGTTCAGTTGGTTAGAACGCTAGCCTGTCACGCTAGAGGTCGAGGGTTCGAGTCCCTTCCGAGTCGCCAACAAATTTAATAAACTTCTAAATTTCGAGATTTTCAAAAATCTCTTAATTTATGCCTCGGTAGCTCAGTCGGTAGAGCAGGGGACTGAAAATCCCCGTGTCGGTGGTTCGATTCCGCCCCGAGGCACCATACCAAATGGTATGCGCTGGTGTAGCTCAATAGGCAGAGCAGCTGATTTGTAATCAGCAGGTTGTTGGTTCGATTCCGATCACCAGCTCCACAAGTTAATATGGGTAGGTTCCCGAGTGGCCAAAGGGAGCAGACTGTAAATCTGCCGACTCTGTCTTCGATGGTTCGAATCCATCCCTGCCCACCATATTAAAAAATAGTCTGTATATTTCTTAAAACATGCATTTTTGAGAATTATACAGACTTATTTGCTTTATAGACTTTAAAAATTTGTGTCAGAACTTGTGTCAATTATTCTGCTAAGCAAATACGATATATTTTGCGTTGTTATAGTTGAAAATGATGTCTTTTTGTTATATAATATATATAAGAAAATCTAACGATAAACAGAGTAATATGGTAAATGATTTGCGAATGGAAGATAAGAAAGTTTTGCTAAATAATATAGAATTAGTCCACACTACCGAAATGGGGGTTGAAAGAATAAAGAGAAATCTTAAACTTGAAACAAACGACGTCGTTGAGTATTGCAGGCAGAAGATTTCCAATAATTCGTGTAATATTTACAGACAGGGCAAAAATTGGTATTGTGAGATAGAAGACGTAAAAATTACTGTGAATGCTTATAGTTATACGATAATTACGGCACACTATTTTAAGTAAGCATTTGAGTGCGTAGTTATGAAAAGGCCCCAATTTGAAGTCTTATGACGAACGAACAGTTTTATTATGCTATGATTATTAAATACATGAAAATCAAGAAATATATTTGACAGAGCAAACAAATAAAGATAATTGGCTTGACGCTGCGTTAGGTGGCGGGGCTCCTTTGAAGTATGGAACTATGGCTTTTACTAACGGTAAGTTTAATAAAGGTTATTATGTTTCAACAAAAAAATCTATACATGTTAATTTTAAAGTAATTAAATACGAAATTGATTGTAAAGATATCATTCCACAAAGCATTTTGAATTTATTAGATAATTACAATATTGACTAAGATTATTTTAATCAGTTTTTAGTGATAAATGGCTGCTTAGTCAATAGTTATTTTGACTTTTTCAAAGAATTTTAGCATTTTTAAGTTGTCTCTTACGTATTATATTTAACGTAACGGTTGCTTAGTATTAATCAGCTGTAATTACGTCAAGTAGAGTGTCTCGCTCCTAAGCAGGGGGCTACGTTGCATAAGGCTAACCGCGGCAGTTTTGTGCAAAACGAGACAAAAATATAATATATAGGAGATATTTTTTATGGAAAAGAACACCACAAATCCAACAACACCTACAACGACGGCGGCGCCGACAGTAAGTGCAGCGCCGGCTTTTACGGAAGAAGAGCTTTGCGGATCGACGAACATACTTGATACTGTTCACCTTAAAAATCTCGTAGACGATCTCTCAAAACTATACGGTACGTTTGTTTGCACCAAAGTTGCAAGAGATGCAAAAGTTGCAGCAGAGAAGCGCCTTATTGAAGCAATCCGCGCC
Source organism: uncultured Christensenella sp. (assembly GCA_910579785.1). Lineage (GTDB taxonomy): Bacteria > Bacillota > Clostridia > Christensenellales > UBA3700 > RACS-045. The sequence goes on from CAJTVJ010000027.1 coordinate 7,302, forward strand.
AACCTTGACCGCTACGAGGGCTAACGATATTTAATATCTAAGATATAAAACAACACAAAGGTATGCTGTGCATCTCTAAGTTATTGACTTTAAAAGGTGCATGGCATATTTGTTTTTTATCAGATTGGTTTTGAAATATTGTAAGTATATTTTTTGAATCTCTTCGCTAGTACGTCGCTTTATATTGATTTTGACATAAGGTTGAAATTGTAACCGCTTTATGCTATAATATATTTGTAAATAAATAATATCAAAAATAAATCGAGATAAAATACTATGCAAGAGAAGGCTTTGGTCGTAATCGACATTCAAAACGACATTACAAAAAACTATAAAGAAATAATATGCAATATTAATGACGCTGTTGATTGGGCTGTCAACAACGATATACACGTTGTATATATCAAACATAATAAAGTCGTTGATTCTTATGAAGAGATGGTGAAATCGGCAAGTATTCTTAAAGAGCATAATTATATAATTATGTCCGAAAAAGACAGTAGAATATCGTTGACCAAGGGATATACGGAAGACGGTTTTGCAGAAAAAGTATTTCATATCCACATCAGATTAAAAGGGGATATAGGTGAAGTATATTTTAAAGATTATTTGATTGCTCATCATCAAGTTGCAAAAGAGTATGAAAATTTGAAGTTAAAGCTGTGGGAAGAATATGAATACAACAGAGATGCCTATACTGACGCAAAGACAAGCTTTGTAAAAATATACACAGATATAGCAAAACAAAATTGTTAATATCATAAAATACGAGACTTTTACGCTCGTATTTTTATAAAAGAAGATATTTATTGATAAAATTGACAGGACACTTGAAAAATACTTTTTGATATATTATAATTAAATTATAACTAATTAAAAGCGAGGTAGATATGGCGCAATATAATTATAATATGGAAATAATAAATAACGTTGTTGTCTTATTTAGGGAATTGAGCGGATTTGACGGAAATGTTTATATTCCCGAGGGCGTGATTGCCATAGGTAACAGAGCTTTTGAAGTATGTTATTGCGGCGTTAAGTACGTTGACATACCGTCGAGTGTAAAAAGAATAGGAGACGGAGCTTTTTCATGTTGTGAAAAATTGCAGGAAATAGTCATTCCTCGCGGCGTTGAGGTCATAGGAAAAGACGCGTTTTATAACTGCCATAGCCTGAAAAAAATCGTAATTCCCGATACCGTAACGTCAATAGGCGCAGGAGCTTTTACTAATTGCGGCGATCTTGAAGAGATCACGGTGGATAAAAATAATCCCGTATATCACAGCGACGGCAACTGCTTGATTGAGACGAAGAAAAAGATATTGTTGCGCGGTTGCAAAAACAGCGTCATTCCAGCTGACGGAAGCGTCACAGTATTGGGAGAAAATTCTTTTTCCAATGACAGTATCCATCCGAGAAATAACGTGCATTCAAAGGGTATTCATGAAGTAGTCATACCAAACGGAATAACAAAAATTTGCAAGAGCGCGTTTGAGTTTAACTATGCATTGGAGAGCGTAGTGATTGCCGATACGGTAAAGACTATTGAGAAAAATGCTTTTGTGCGTTGTTACAATCTTAAAGACGTGAAGATGGGTGCCAACATTCAGACTATCGGGGACGGCGCTTTTTCTTATAATCAAAAAATGAACGTCGATTTGGTTTTGCCAAGCAGTTTAACGAAAATAGGCACCGAGGCGTTTTATTACAGCGGTATAAAGAGCGTCGTCATTGGCTCAAACGTAAAGAATATGGGCAAGATGGCTTTTAGACATTGCAAAAAGTTGCAAAGCGTAGTGATAGAAGGAGCTGTGGAAATCGGCGAGTGGGCTTTTAGCGAATGCGATGCACTTAAAAGCGTGACGTTGTCCAATACGTTGAAGACAATAGGCAAAAATGCCTTTTACGGTTGTGAGAAGTTGAAGGAAGTAAAATTCGACGGAGTCGAGAATATAGGCGAGTATGCGTTTTCTTACTGTCAATCGCTTACAAGCGTGGAAATTCCTGACACAATAAAATATATTGGCAACGGAGCTTTTGAATTTGACGAAGCGCTTGGCTCGGTGAACATGCCGCAAAGCATAGAATTTATGGGCAGCAACGTATTTAAAGGATGCAAAGTAAAGGTTGCTGCGCCTAAAAAGACGGGCGACGTCGGCTTTGAGATTGCTGACAACGTGCTTATAAAGTATAAGGGCAAATCTAAGGACGCAGTAATTCCAGAAGGCGTCACCAAGATCGCAGCCAAAGCTTTTTATGCTAAGAAAAATCTTGAAAGGATAACTTTGCCGTCTACGTTGACGACCATCGCAAATAAGGCAATAGAAAGATGTTCAAATCTAAAAAGCGTAAATGTTGACAGTAAAAATAAGGTTTTTTGCAGCAAGGGCAACTGTCTTATTGACGTCAAAAAGAAGAGCGTAATTTATGGATTTAAAGACAGTATTATTCCTGCGGACGGCAGCGTCACCGCAATAGGAGCAAACGCATTTGCAAACACTGAGATAGAATATATAGAAATACCGGAGGGAGTAAAGTCAATAGGCTCCGGAGCCTTTAAAAATTGTAATAGATTAAAAGGTATGACTTTGCCGCAGACTTTAAAGACGATTGGACCGACAGCGTTTAGATACTGCACCTCGCTTGAAAGTTTGACGATACCGAGAGCCGTTACCACCATCAACAGCGAAGCGTTTTATGAATGCAACGCATTGACAGAGATAAATTTTAATGCCGATAATTGCGGAGATTTGTGGGTGAGCAGCATTATGTTTTATAATGCTGGCAAAAAAGCTGACGGTATTATCATGAATATCGGCGCCAACGTGCAAAAGATTCCTTCATATCTCTTCTGTTCGTCGCATTCCGACAGCGCGCCAAAAATTGTTAAGGTGAATTTTGCCGAAAATTCTATTTGTGATACTATTGGAGAAATGGCATTTGCGCATTGCGCTCAATTAAAGTCAATAAATCTGCCGGATTGTATAACTTCAATAGGGAGCTATGCCTTCCAAGATTGCAGATCGCTTGAATTTGTAAATATTCCAAAATCTACAACAGCGATAGGATCATATGCTTTTGATCGTTGTGAAAGTATTAAGGAAATCTTTATACCAAAGGACGTTGTCAAGCTCAGCTATGTGTTTGGAGGATGCGCAAGTCTTGAAAAAATCACAGTCGAACAGGGCAATCCCAAATATCACAGCTTTGGCAACTGTCTTATAGATACTGAGAAAAAAATATTGATACGCGGCAGCAACAACAGCATTATACCTGATGACGGCAGTGTTGTGCGAATAGATAACAACGCCTTTGAGGGCTGTAACAAGCTCGAAAGCATAGTAATTCCCAACGGTGTGACAGAGATTTTCAACAATGCTTTTAAGAACTGTCAAAAGCTTAAAAGCGTGGTCATTGCCGAAAGCGTAACTTACGTATGTAATCCGTATTTTGAAGGATGCAACAGCTTAGTAAGCATAACGGCTTCGAGAAGTCTGCTTGAAAAATATGATTATTTCGGCTTTAAGGGTAAGGAATTCGGTCTTAATTGCAGACGCGTTGAATTCACGTTTATTTAATATGCGATTATGTTAACAAAAAAGGATGGACAAATTTGAGTCCATTCTTTTTTATATTTAAGTAATAAGGCTCTGCTGTTAGAAATATGGATAAAACAACTAATTTGATTTGCTGTACGTTTTTCGGTTTATCTATTTTAAACTAATTAGGCTTGATAATTGTGATTTTATATAGTATAATGATATAAAACTTACTAATATATTTGAATTATAATAAGACATTTAAGGAGAGTATATTGATAATGTCGCACACCTTGATAAGTTGTTGGGAGAAGTCTTTGTTGAGATTGAAAGAGGGGAATAAGAAATATCTCAATGCAGAAAAGAGCGAGGGAAATATTTCTATTGAGACAAGGCAGAGCACGTGCCTCAACGGGCAAAAACCTTATGCAACAGTGATATCTTGCTCAGATTTCCGAGTAACTCCCGAATGTATATTTTCTGTCGGGATCGGAGAATTATTTGTTATTCGCACGGCAGGAAACGTAATGGATGACGTTGTTGTCGGCAGTGTTGAATATGCCGTATCAAGTCTAGCCACGCCGCTAGTAGTGGTGATGGGACATACGTATTGCGGAGCAATAAGAGCAACGATTCGAGGCGGAGCCAAAGGATATATCAAAGCTAATGCACAGAAAATAAATCTTGCGATAAATGACGAAAAAGACGAGTGCGCAGCATGTCGACTTAACTTAAACGCAAGTGCAAACGAGTTGAGAAGATTGCTTGCAAAAGAAGAGTATGACGTAAAAGTCATTTGCGCATTATATCACACTGACACAGGACAAGTGGAATTTTTTGACGCGGACGTTTGATATATTATAGTTGATTCTAAATAAGAAGGAGTTTGATTATATGGGAATCTTTAATAAAAAACCAAAGGCTACCGCAATGGCTACTTTGACTGTCAACGCAAGGCTGCAACCTGAGGAGAGATATGAGTTTTATGAAAAACAGCTGTCAAAATTTTTTAAAAAAGGAAGGTTGGGCGTTGTTGACGGAGGCGAAACATTATATGCAGAAGAAGGCGGACCCATAAATTGCAATATAAATATCAACTACTATATCGACAAAAAAGATATTATAATACAGTTGATGCAAAAATTGCCTGCGCCTGTCGGAAGTGTTCTTACGTTTGCAGACGGCGAAGAGAAGTATGAGCTTGGCGACTTTGAGGGAATGGCGATATATCTCAACGGCACAGAACTTGACAATTCAGTATATGAGACTTGCGACGTCAATTACGTTGTAGACGAAATATCGGACCTTATAGGGGATGAACTTGCATTTTTCAGTCATTGGAGAGGCGATAAAGAGACAGCGCTTTACTTTTACAGCACAAGTTTTGAGCAGATGAAGAGCGCGACCGAGGAGTTTATCAAGACTTATCCGCTGTGTCAAAAGTGCCGTATTGAGCAAATAGCCTAAATTATTTAACGATGATAATATGTGGAAGTTATAGCAAAACAGTCAACGGAGTTATGTCGATTTGTTAACATATTTGCAAATAAAAATACTATATTTAAAGTATAAGTTTGGAGGTTTAATATGGCAAAAATACTTAATATCAAAATAGACAACTGTCCGCAAAATCATGCGTGTCCTGCTGTGAGAATATGTCCTGTCGGAGCGTTGTCGCAAAAAGGATTTAATGCGCCGGTGATAGATCACAACAGGTGTATCAAATGCGGAAAGTGTTCTAATTTTTGTCCAAAGAAGGCATTGGTATTGGAAGAGTAAAGTTTACGCCGATAGTATTAGCTTAGGTAGCAAGATATAAATAAAGATTTATAAGCAAAGTGTGATAATGGAGAAACTATGAACGACAGAATTAACGTACCGTTGAACTGTCTTTTTCAAGGGTGTTACAATAGGAGATAACGCTGTCATCAGACGGGTAGCGTCGTAACAAAGTCGATCCCGCCCAACGTCGTTGCATACGGGGTTCTTTGCAAGGAGGAAAAGTAATTGGACGTAATTATTGAAATATTTTTGGATTTCTTTTGTGAAGTATACTTTGATTTATTGGAAAATCTTTTGCCCGATAAGAATATCAGCAAAAGGTCAAAGATATTTTTGAAGATTTTAGCTTTAGTAATAAATATCGGCGCAATTATATGCGGAGTATTTGGAGTAATGATATTGACTGATAAATACGGTAGGTCAAAAAATCTGATTGAAGGGATAATATTTGTTATTATCGCTGTCATAATAGTAGGGACAAATATAGGGCTGGGAATTTTTAATGCAAAAAAGAAAGCAGATAAAAAAACTATCGACGATTATCTGGCGGAGAAAAAAGAAGATGAAGAGAAGAAGTAATTAATTATATATAAGTCTCGAATTTTGATAAAATAGTTTTACAATAAAAGTCAAAGACCGACAAAGTCTTTGATTTTTTTATTATGAGCGTATGTTAAAATTGCCGTATTGAGAATACGGAGGTAAAGTAATATGCGATTGCAAATAACAAACAGTTCAGATTGCGCCGTCGCAAAATTAGACGGCGAACTTGATGAGGGATGCGTAAGAGAAGTGCGTGAAAAGATAGACGGTTTTATTGCCGTCAACGATTTTTCGCGTTTTGTCTTTGATTTTTCTGGCTTGTCGTTTATGGACAGCACGGGCATTGGAATGTTGCTTGGCAGATATAAACAGCTCAAACAACGCAACGTGCCAATATATATCAGCAATGCAAGGGGGCACGTTGATTTCATACTGTCTACCGCGGGAATATATACAATAATGAAGAAAATAAGTTAACAGTGAGGTATTTATGAATGAATTTAAACTAAAATTGTTGTCAAAAATCGGCAACGAAAGCTTTGCAAGAAGTTGTATTTCGGCATTTTGTTTAGAGCTTAATCCTACTTTGGAAGAGATAAACGATATTAAGACGGCAGTGTCTGAGGCTGTGACCAACTGTATCGTCCACGCTTACAGCGGAGAGGAAGATAAATATATCGACATATCCGTACGTTTAGAAGGTCAAAAAGCAGAAATAATTATAGAGGACAAGGGCTGCGGTATAGACGACGTAGACAAGGCGATACAGCCCTTCTTTACGACCAAACCCGATCAGGAGAGAAGCGGAATGGGATTTACGCTTATCAAGACTTTTATGGACAAAGTGGATATCATATCACAAAAGGACGAAGGAACAAGAGTGATAATGCAAAAAGAGTTTAAGAAGGAATGATATGCTTGATTACCAAACAACAGTAGAGCTATTGGGCAAAGCCAAGTTGGGAGACGACGGCGCAAAATCTACGCTTATCAGCGAAAATATGCCGTTGATAAAGAGCATTGCCAGGCGATATAGAAATAAGCAGGTCGAATATGACGACTTGTTGCAGTTGGGCGCATTGGGGCTTGTCAAGGCGATAAACAACTTTGATTTGTCATTCAACGTCAAATTTTCTACCTATGCGGTGCCAATGATTGCCGGAGAGATAAAGAGATTTATCAGAGACGACGGATCTATCAAGGTGTCGAGAGCCATGAAGAGCCTTTGCAGCAAGATACAGTCGTATGTCGCCGATTGTTATGCCAACAACTTAAAGCCCACTGTAAAGGACATCGCAAAGCACTTTGACATAGAAGAGCAAGAAGTCGTCTTTGCAATGGACAGCAACAAATATCCGATATCCATATTTGAAAAACATGAGGACGACAACAGCCAATGCGTTATGGACAAATTGGCGTCCAATGAAACCAGCGAAGATATGATAAACAAGATATTGCTCAAAGAGTGTATAGACTCTCTGCCCGACAGAGAAAAGAAAGTGATCATCTTGCGTTATTACAGAGATAAGACTCAAAGCGAAATAGCGCAGATGCTTGGCGTCTCACAGGTGCAAATTTCAAGAATAGAGAGCAAAGTAATAAGTCAGCTCAAACAAGCGCTTGCATGATTTGTTTGTCATAAAGAGCCGTAAAAATCAAAATAAATATAAGAGTATAATTCACCCGTCAATGGACAATATCTAATTGGGGGTGATTTTTTTATGAAAAGTCCGCTTTTTAAAGACAACGTAGAAGACAAAGAAATTAGATTTAAAAATCCAGGCGATATAGACGTGGTGGAAAATAAAGAGGTGAAGAATGGAAGATAAACAATACATTGAATACGTGCATGCCAATGCGCAAAAGAGCGCGCACGTGATGACTTTGGTGTGGGCATTCTTGGTAGGAGGCGTAATTTGCTGCATAGGTCAGGGCTTTGGGGATATATTTGCCTTAGTTCTCCCTGATTGGGAAAAGTCAAAGATTGCTGCGCTTGTCAGCATGACTATGATATTTCTGGGAGCATTTCTGACCGGCGTGGGAGTATATGACAAACTTGGCGCAAAGGCAGGCGGAGGCTCTATCGTGCCTATCACGGGCTTTGCCAATTCAGTCGCGTCGCCCGCAATGGAATTCAACAAAGAGGGCATTGTGCTTGGTATGATGGCAAAGATGTTTGTCGTCGCAGGTCCTATAATTGTCGCCGGTACGGTTTCGTCGGTGGTATCGGGACTCATCTATTGGATAGTCGGTCTATTTAACTGATATATCGAGGAATTAGTATGAGACAGGGCAAACAAACGTATTTATTAGATAATAAAGTATATATCCAATCTGCATATTCCTTGGCAGGACCATACGAAGCAAAGGGAAATTTCAGACAGTATTTTGATTGCGTTATGCAAGACGACGAATGGAAATGCAAATCTCACGAGATGGCGGAGATCGAGATGCAGAGATTTGTGATAGGAGAATGCTTGGCAAAGGTCAACGTATCGCCGTTGGACTGCGGAGCTATAATGGGCGGAGATCTGCTGAATCAAATCGTGCCCACGTCCTTTTCGGCGCGCGATTTCCATACACCGTTTATGGGGTTGTATAATGCCTGCGCGACTTTCGGCGAGGCTTTGGCTCTTGCCTCGACGTTGGTGAGCGGAGACTTTGACAAAGTGGTGTGTTGCACAAGTTCCCACTATGCGACGGCGGAGCGGCAGTATAGGTTCCCATTGGAATTAGGCACCCAGCCAACGCCTGAATCGCAATGGACGGTCACGGGCAGCGGTGCGGTATTGCTTTCCAAAAAGCCAGGCAAATATCCTCAGGTCAAGGGATATACTATCGGCAGAGTGCTTGATTTCGGATTGACCGACCCCAATAATATGGGCGGCGCAATGGCTCCTGCTGCGGCTAATACGATAGTCACGCATTTTAGAGACACAGGCAGGTCGCCCGATTATTACGATATGATAATTACAGGCGACTTGGGGCGTTTTGGCAGAGAGACGTTGCATTACCTGTGCAAGAAAGAAGGGTACGTGCTTGACAATCTCAACGATTGCGGAAGTATGGTATACTGCGAAGAGCAAAAAGCCGGTCAAGGCGGATCGGGAGCAGGTTGCTGTTCGTTGGTATTTACGGCATATTTATATAAAAAACTCATTGAAGGGTCGCTGAAAAAAATTTTGTTTGTACCGACGGGAGCAATGCTGTCAAAGGATTCTGCGTTGCAGGGAGAAAGCATTCCCGGTATAGCGCACGCTGTAATAATCGAGATGGAGGATTGATATGGATATCTTTTTGGGATACGTTAAGGCATTTGCTATCGGCGGACTTGTCTGTATGATAGCGCAGATTTTGATAAACAAGACGAAGATGACGTCGGCAAGAATACTTGTTTTGTTTTTGCTTGTCGGGGTATTTTTAGAGCTTGTCGGAGTGTTTAAATATATCGAGAATTTTGCAGGCGCAGGCATCACAATACCTATCACGGGCTTTGGAAGCACAATCGTAAAAGGCGCGAAAGAGGGGGCTAAAATAGGACTTTTTGAAGCGCTGACTTATGGATTTAGAAATATGGCAGCCGGACTGACGGCGGCAATTTTCTTTGGCTTCATATTTGCATTGATATTTAAGTCGCATTCAAAAAAAGTCTGACAGCTGTATATTACTAAATAGAAAATTACGTCATACGTTGATTTTGCTAGTGATTACTTATCATAGCAATGATTAGTATCTAATATGCCAAGCTCAAATTACCCTTATTCCGCAAGGATGTAAAGAGTTTGGCATTTGCTGCATATAATGTTGTATGCGTAGATGCAGACGTAGGCGTATCAAAATGGTTTTTGCTTGTATGGTCATTCTGGCGATGGTCATATCGGCTTTTTTATACGTCAGAGGCAATTTGATAAGATACGTCGAAAAATACTCCAACGCGCTTATTACGACAAGAGTTGTCGATATATTCAATTATTCAACTACCGAAGCGCTTAAAGGCGAAATGTTTTTGGATAAAGACAATTTTTATGAAATAAGATACGACAAAAACGGCGACGTCTCATTGATAAGCAGCGATATGGTCGTGATAAACGCGCTAATGCGCGACGTTGCGGCTATCACCCAAACGGAAGTCAACAAGCTTTGCGAGAGCGAAGACGTACAAGTGCCGTACACTAGCGTGTTCGGCAGTTTGTTGATTGCAAATTACGGCGGCAAATACGTGTTAAATCTTGAAAACGTGGGAAACATCCAATGCAATTTTCGCACCACCTTTGAGAGCAAAGGTATCAATCAAACGCTTCTATGCATGTATATCGACCTTTTTGCAGACATAAGCGTTATGCTGCCGCTGCACGTTGAAAACGTCAAAGTGCAAAATTCGATGGTCGTATATCAAAATCTCATTGTCGGAAAGGTGCCTCAGTTTTATTTTGAAAACGGATTTGGAAGTTCGCTTATATTGTAATTATAGTGTTTTTACACGTTGTCAATATTTTGAAGAAAAAACGCTTGATTTTACCGTAATTTAATGATAGAATAACATAAAAGCGTTGAAAAGGAACGTATCCCAATACGACGTACGACAGAGAGTTTACCTCTATGGGCTGAAAGGGTAATCGCAAGTTGTGGGAGAATTCGCCTTGGAGCTGTCTTGTTGAAAGTATGTAGGCAAGACCGTTTGTTACGTTATAACTCAATGAGGTTTGCATAAATTTATTGCAGACAAATTTAGGTGGTACAGCGTGATATGCGCCCTGATTGCAGGGGCGTATTTTTTATATTAAAAGTGAGGTAGTTATGAAAGAAAAAATTGCGCAACTTATCGAACAGGCAAAACAAGCCGTAAAGCAAAGCCATACCTTAGCTCTCATCAACAGCGTCAAGGTCAAATATCTTGGCAAGAGCGGAGAGTTGACTCAGCTTTTGAGGGGTATGAAAGATCTTCCGCCTGAGGAGAGACCTCTTGTAGGAAAGTACGTCAACGAGGCAAGAGACGTGATAACTCAAATCACGGAGGACAAGACCAAGCAGCTTGAACAGGCAGAAATTGATGCAAAGATGCTTGAAGAGAGCGTCGATATCACTCTTGACGGCAAGGCTGAGGAGCGAGGCAGCTTGCACCCTTGCACTTTGGTCACCAATGAAATAGTAGAAATTTTCACGTCGTTGGGATTTACGCTTGGAGAAGGACCTGAGATAGAGTTTGATAAATTTTGCTTTCAAATGCTCAACATTCCTCCCGATCATCCTGCAAGAGATATGCAAGATACGTTCTATATCACTGACGACGTACTTTTGCGTACGCATACTTCGTCTATGCAGGCAAGGACTATGATAAAGACTCAGCCGCCTATCAGAATAGTTTGTCCGGGAAAGGTATACAGACCTGACGACGACGCGACTCATTCGCCTATGTTCCAACAGGTGGAAGGACTTGTCGTCGACGAAAACGTAACTCTTTGCGACCTCAAAGGACTTTTGGAAACTTTTGCTCAAAGACTCTTTGATAAGAACACCAAAGTGCGGTTCAGACCGTCGTTCTTCCCGTTCACCGAGCCGAGCGTTGAGGTAGACGTAACTTGTTCGGTATGTCACGGCAAGGGGTGCAGAATATGCAAGGGCACGGGCTGGATAGAGATACTCGGCGCAGGCGTAGTAAATCCCAAGGTATTGGAGAATTGCGGTATCGACAGTAAAAAATATAAGGGATTGGCTTTCGGTATGGGCATTGAAAGAACGGCTATGATAAAATACGGCATCCCCGATATGAGAATATTGTTTGAGAATGACGTAAGATTTTTGAAGGAGTTCAAATAGGAGGTAAGTATGAAAGTATCTTTAAGTTGGTTAAAAGATTTTGTTGATATAGACGTCGACGTTGAGACCCTTGCCGACAAATTGGTGGGCGCAGGATTTGAAGTCGAAGAGATAATAGACGCAGGCGCTAATATGAAAAACGTCGTGCTTGGAAAGATAGTTGAGCTTGAAAAACATCCCGATGCCGATAAGTTGCAGATATGTCAAATCGATGTGGGCGGAAAAGAGCTTGTGCAGATAGTTACGGGCGCGCAAAACGTATCGAAGGGCGATTTAGTGCCCGTCGCAATGGACAATTCGTTGCTTCCTACGGGACAGGAGATCAAGAAAGGCAAGCTAAGGGGCGTGCCGTCCAACGGTATGCTTTGCTCAGGCGAAGAACTTAAACTCACAGAGTCTGAATACGTAGGCGCGAGCGTGCACGGTATTTTGATAATGAACGGCGAGAAATATCCGCTTGGTACCGATATGAACGTAGTGCTAGGCAACGACGACGTCGTGCTTGACATTGGCGTAACTGCCAACAGATCAGACTGCAACAGTGTGCTTGGCATAGCGAGAGAAGTCGCAACCGTGCTCAACAAAACTCTTAAAATGCCTGACGTTTCGTTTGAGACAGACAAGAGCGTAAAGGTAAGCGATATTATAGACGTAGACGTTGAAGATAAAGAGTTGTGTCCAAGATATATGGCGGCAGCTGTGAGTGACATAAAAATTCAAGACAGTCCGGAAATTATACAAAAAAGGTTGAAATCTGTCGGTTTGAGACCTATCAACAATATCGTTGACATTACCAACTACGTGCTTATCGAGATAGGACAGCCTATGCACGCATTTGATAAAAACTATATCGAGGGCGGAAAAATTATACCGAGAAGAGCAAAAAACGGCGAGAAGATAGTCGCTCTCAATGAGAAAGAATACGTTCTTGACGACACTATGCTTGTGATTTGCGACGTCAAAAAGCCATGCGCTATCGGCGGTGTGATGGGCGGACTCAACAGCGGTATCAATGACAAAACAAATACTATCATATTTGAGTCTGCAAAATTTTTGAGAGACAACATTCGCAGGACGTCGAGAAAGCTCAACTTGCATTCAGATTCGTCTTTTAGGTATGAAAGAGGCATTGACTTTGATTCTCAGAGACTTGGCATAATGCGCGCGCTTTCTTTGATATATAAGTACGGTTTCGGCAAGATTGCCGACGGCTTGATAGACAAGCTTTCCCAAGACTTGACAAGAAATAAAGTTGAGACAAGCGTTGAGGAGATAAACGGTATTTTGGGTATCGAGGTGCCTAAGGATACAGTATTAAATATTCTCAACAGTCTGCAAATACAGAGCGAAATAGACAAAGACGGCAAGCTTACTTGCGTTTGTCCTGCATTTAGAGACGACATCGAAAATGCCAACGACTTGGCGGAAGAGGTGATACGCCTATATGGCTATGACAAGGTAAAATCTACTTTGCTCAAAGGCGGCAATCAAACTTTGGGCGGCAAAAACCGCCAAGAAAAAAATATCGACGTATTAAAAGACATCTGCGTATATCACGGTATGAGCGAAATTTTGACCTATTCGTTTACTACGCCTAAGAGTTTTGATATATTGAAGCTTAGTCAAGACGATGCTAGGCGTAATTGCGTTAAACTTCTCAAACCTCTTGGCGAAGACCTGTCGGTAATGCGTACGACGTTGGCATACAGCATGATTTCGACGCTTGCCAGCAACTGCTTGAAGAGTAATAAAAAGGCTAAATTATTTGAAATCGCCAACGTATATCTTCCGCAAACAAGCGATATGTCTCAGTTGCCAAGCGAAGTAAATACTCTTGCCTTGGGAAGATACGGCGAGGGCGAAGACTTCTTTACTATGAAAGGTATTGTAGAGGTAATTCTCAAAAAGTTCGGTCTCAACGGCGAATTTAAGAGAGCCGACATATCATACTTGCATAAAGGCAGAAGCGCGGATATATACGTCGGCAAGAATTTGATTGGTTATCTTGGCGAGGTACATCCCGAAGTTGCAAAGAGTTTTGACGTGTCGGAGAGAATGTATATTGCAGAACTCAACGTCGATATGTTGAATAAGCTTGACGATTGCAGCTATGAGTTTGTTGCAATATCCAATTATCCTCCAATAGAGAGAGATATTGCCGTAGTTGTCGACGAGAGCGTTTTGGCTGGCGATTTGCTTGCTTGCGTTAGAAAAGGCGGCGGAAATCTTCTTGTAGACGCTAAGATATTCGACATATATCGCAACAAAGAAGTATTGGGCGAAAATAAAAAGAGCGTAGCTATCTCGCTCGTATTCAGACTTGCGGAAAGGACTTTGACGGACGAAGAGGTAAATGCGAAGATAAACCGTATTTTGAGCAAGCTGTCGAGTGAGCATAACGCGGTATTGAGATAATTTAACGAAGTAGATAAAATGCGTTCTGCCAAAGCGTACTTCCCGTAGGGATATAAAAAGCGAAGAATTTTTAAATTCTTCGCTTTTTATAATTGATGATAAATTGTAATTTATTTGTTGCTATCGATATGTGGCTCGTCAAATAATATTTTCAAGTCTATGTCTTTGCAATCGTATCCGACAATCTTCAATCGGTTTAATCCGCTTGTTAAAGAAACGGTTTTTGTCGCCGTTTGCTCATTGGAATCGTTTTGCGAGCATTCTATTAAAACGGTTACGTTATTATTGCAATCGATATATACGATTTTCGCGCTACCGCTTGAAATACTCAAATCAAGTTGTATTTCTATCTCTGCACTCTTTTCGAGAGTTTTATTCCATAGAGTTTGCCGTCCGTTGAATTTTGAAACCGTAAGAGTGTATCCGCCGTCTATGTGGTTAGAAAACGAATTGTCTTTTGCATAACGATCTTCGATTTGCGCAATTTTTTCGGCATCATTATATTCTTGTTTTGCAAATTCATTTCCGCATCCCGTCAATCCTATTGTTACGCACACAATTAAGCAAATCAAAACGATTATGATATTTTGTTTCATTTTATCTACTCTCCGCGAAATTACCGTTTATCGCTCTATTATTATACAACGACAAAATCAAAAGGTAAAGTAAAAACGCACTCACCTTTCTTGCAAGGTATAGTGCGCTATACTTACATTCTGTTCCTGTGGTAAAATTCCCTATGGGAACTACGGTAAAAGCGGAGCGCATTTTTTATTGCAAAGCCGTTATGTTGTATATTTGAGTAAAAAACGCTACAAATTATCAAATAATTATGATATAATAAGATTATGTTGGAAGTTTTGGCTCCTATCGGCAGTATTGGATCGCTTAAAGCGGCTATCTATTCGGGCGCAGATGCAGTGTATCTTGGGCTTGACTTGTTCAATGCGAGAATCAAAGCCGACAACTTTAATAAAGACAATATAGCTCAGTGGGTTGATTACTGTCATTTATTCAACGTCAAAGTCTATATAACTTTCAACACCAATATAAAAGAGAGCGAAAGAGAAATTTTTGCGCAATATGTCGATATCGCGGCAAAAGCCAACGTTGATGCGTTTATCGTGACTGATTTGGGTTGTCTCGATATTCTCAAAAGATATGACGTGCCGTTGCACGGAAGCACTCAAATTGGCGTGCATAATTTAGCCGGGGCAAAAGTGCTTGAAGAACTTGGCTTTACAAGGGTTGTGCTTGCGAGAGAAACTTTGAGCAGCGATATCAGGAAAATAAAAG
>CAJTVJ010000028.1 GCA_910579785.1 uncultured Christensenella sp.
AAGAAAACACCAATTTAGAGATTGAGCATTTTGTTCACGGAGCGCTTTGCGTATGTTTTTCAGGCAGCTGCCTTATGTCAAGTATGATGAGTGGCGACAGCGGCAACAGAGGACGTTGCAATCAGCCGTGCAGATTGAAATATAAATCGAGTATTTCAGATAAAAACGCCTACTTGCTGTCGCCGAAAGATCAATGTTTGATAGATAAAGTGCAGGAATTGGCGGAGTTAGGAGTTGACAGCTTAAAAATCGAAGGCAGATTAAAACAACCTCACTATGTCGGCGAGGCTGTGGCTCAATATCGCCGCGCCGTGGATAACGTAGTTTTTCACAAAAAAGATAAAATAGATTACGATGCGTTAAAAGCTGCATACAATAGAGGAAATTTCACGCTAGGTTACAATTATCATGGTACAAAAGATATAATATATGACAAGCTCAATGGAAATATCGGCTTGCAGGTGGGCAGTGTCATATCCTCGAAGAAAAATATGCTTAATTTATCTCTGCAAAGAGAGCTTAAAAAGGGCGACGGAGTAAAAATTTTATACAATGGTCAAGAACTCGGAGGTTTTGCTGTTGAAGAAATTGCAAAAGTCGGCAAGAATTATCAAGTGAAAACAAAAGATAGCTATCCGACAGGAAGCACAGTCCATTTGACGTTGGATTCTAATCAAGTGCAATCGTATAGTAATTTGTCACCCAAATTGTCCATATCATTTGACTTTGAGGCAAAGTTGGGCAAAAATATGCGTCTTACAGCTAGGTGCGGCGATATTGATGTAGAGGCAACGGGGGATATCTCTCAAAAGGGAATTTCGCAATGCGCAGACCGACAAAGCGTAACTAAGCAACTGCTGAAATTAGGCGACAGCGTCTTCGCTGCAAATTTAAGTATCGATATGGACGACTGTCTGTTTATTGCGGTATCTTCTTTGAATGCTTTAAGGCGCAGTGTAATAGAAAAATTACAGTCCGAGATTTTAAAGAGATATGATATTGATAAGCAGAGAGTGGAGTATGCAGATAGTTCTGTAAGTTGTTATAAAAACCAAAAATCTATTGACAAAGACGTGTTGTATATAGAGGCAGATTTTGATAATATTGACTATATAATAAATGTCAAAAATAAGTTCGCTCTTATACTAAATTTTCAGCAAGATGATATAAATATTGCAGAGATACTTACAAAATTGCATTTAATTAAGAAGTATACAGAATGTATTTATCTAAAATTGCCAAGAATTGCAAGAGGCAAAGATTATGACAATATAGAAGATTTTATTGTGCAACATGGTGATATCTTTGACGGAATCGCAGCAGACAACATATACGGAATTTATCTCGCAAAAAAATATAATAAGATCCTAATGGGCGGTATAGGTCTCAACGTCTACAACAGTGGATATGCCAAAGTAATGGGACTTGACCTTTATATAAATTCCGTTGAGCTCAACAATATGGAATTATGCGGCGGAATTACCTACGCATACGGCAGGCTTCCAATAATGACTTTATTACATTGTCCTGTGCAGGTCAATAGCGGATGTGATTGTTCAACTTGCAAATATGACGGCGATTTCTATTATTACGATAAGAGAGGAAGCTATTTAATCGAGAGAATAAAGTTGAATTATTGTCAATTTATCGTCTATAATCAGCAAATTATTGATATAAGAAACAAAATTAAGAAGTTTTCGGGTGAATTTTATATCAATCTGTGCGGCGTAAAGGGACAAAGTGTGGGTGAGATAATAGACGATTTTGCAAAAAAACAAGGAAGAAGTCAAGAAAATTCAACTTATGGGCATTTGTTTAGAGGTGTAAAGTAATAATTATGGCTAAGTTTATAAATAGAAAAAGTTTAAAGGTGTTGGAATATGACAAGATTTTGTTGCAAGTGGCTAATTATACTTCATCTCAATTAGCAAAAAACACCGTTTTGTCCATAAAACCTAGCATACAGCTTGAAGAAGCGGAGCATTTATTGAATTTAACAGGACAGGCAATAGAGATACTGTATGAACATCTTGCCTCTCCGTCTTTTTCGCTTGATGAGATGGAGAGCATTTTGGATAGCGCACAGCGCCATATGACGCTGTCTTGCGGAGATATTATCAGGGTAGGAAGACTTCTGCGCACTGCCAGATTAGCATTTTCTACGATAGATAAAATAAATTCCGATAGTATTCAAGATATAAAGGATATTGCCAACTTGTTTTTTTATGACAATGAGTTAGAGAGTAATATTTATTCGAGTATTTTGAGTGATAATGAGGTGAGCGACAATGCCTCTTCCGCATTGAAATCAATACGACAGAGCATCAAAGCTTGCAATGAAAAAATCAGGCAAAAGCTAAATTCGTACGTAACTTCGGCAAGTTACAGCAGTTACTTGCAGGATTCTTTGATAACTATGCGCAACAATAGATATGTCATACCTGTCAAAAGCGAATACGTAAAGCAGGTTAGCGGACTTGTGCACGATCAATCTTCTTCCGGATCTACCGTATATATTGAGCCTATGGCTGTGGTTGAGATGAACAATCAATTAAGGGGGCTTTGTGCGGAAGAAAGTAACGAAATAGAAAGAATATTACAGTATTTTTCGCAAAAAATAAATAGCTGTTGCGAAAATCTTCGAGATACCTACGAGAGATTGGCATATCTTGACAGTATATTTGCAAAGGCGAGGTATGCGCAGGAGATAAGAGGTAATTACGTGCAGCTGAATAAAGACGGATACGTCGATATTATCTTAGGCAGGCACCCGTTGATAGATAAGCAAAAAGTCGTGCCCGTGTCGATAAGCATAGGCAACGGCTACAACACTCTTATGATAACGGGTCCTAACACAGGTGGGAAGACCGTGTGTCTTAAACTAGTGGGAATACTGTCATTGATGGCGGCTTCGGGCATATTCCCGCCATGTTCGGCAGATAGCAAGCTGGCTGTGTTTGACAATATTTTCTGCGACATTGGCGACGAGCAAAATATTGAGCAAAGTTTGTCGACTTTTTCTTCTCATATGACGAATTTGATTTACATTTGCGATCACGTCACGCCTAATTGTCTTTTATTGCTTGACGAATTGGGCGGAGGGACAGACCCGACTGAGGGCAGTGCCTTGGCAATAAGTCTTATAGAATACTTTAAAAATAAAGGCTGCAAGACTGTTACAAGTACGCATTACAGTGAATTAAAGGAATATTCTCTTGTAACTGACGGAGTGGTCAGCGCAGGTATGGATTTTGATCCGCTTACGTTTGCGCCGACGTACAAATTGATAATGGGGCAAAGCAGTTCGTCAAACGCATTGGAGATAGCGTCTGCGCTTGGACTTAAAAAACATATAATTCAGTCTGCGCGCGGAAGATTGAGCAAGGAAAAGATTGCCTTTGACAACGTTATAAAAGGCGCAGAGCGGTCAAGACGACTTGCCAAAGAATATGAGGACAAAGCCAAGCAAAATTATGAAAAGACCTTAGAATCGACACATATGGCAGAAATTGCGTTGGAAGAAGTGAATGAGCAGAAGAGAAAATTGGAAGAGAAGCTTAAAAAAGGCGCAAAAGAGTTGTTGTACGATTACCTTGAAGAGGCTGACGAATTGATTGAAAATATCAAAGAATGCGTACGTAAGGGCGATGAGTCTGCGCTATTTGAAGCAAGAAAATTGAGAAAAAAGCTTGCGGATATGACGGTGGAAGAGCAAAAACCTGTGAAAAAAATCATACCCGAAAAAGGAAAAATACAAGTCGGCGACAGGGTTTTTATCAGCAGTCTTAACAATGACGGCGAGGTATTGAGTATCAATGAAAAGAAAGGCGAGTGTCAAGTTAAAATAGGTATTTTGACGACAAATATCAAGCTTTCGGCGTGCCAAAAGATAGTCGATAATAGAGAAAAGCAGGACGCTAAGGTCACTGTCGTAAAGGAGTTTTCTAACAAAGCGTTTAGCTTTGAGTTGGATTTGATCGGTCAGCGAGTAGACGAGGCTTTGTTTAATCTCGACGCCTATCTAAGCGAAGCGGTATTGCATAATTGCAATGAAGTGAGGATAGTTCACGGCAAAGGTACGGGCATATTGCGAAAAGCAGTGCATGAATATCTAAGTTCTTCGCCTATAATAGCAGAGTTTAGGCTGGGAAAGTATGGTGAGGGCGAAACCGGCGTGACTATTGCCACGTTGAAATAATTCATTATATATATACATAAGCAGACAAATAGAGGATATCAGTGGCGAAAATAGATGAAAAATACATCTTTAAATATTCAAACGACGATTTGCACATAGTGAGATTGATTTTACTTGCGGCAAGTATGTTGCTTGATTTAATAACGATAGTTGGCATAGTCACTTGTTTTACTGCCAAAAGGTATAACGACTTGGTTTTATATTTTATTTTGATACTAATATCAATTACCATAAAGACAGTCAGCGGCTTTATCACGTATCAAATAAGTTTTATATATGACTGCGGAAATTTAAAGATTATAAAAAAATATCCAATAAAAGCAAAGGTGTTGTATGACGGAGCCGCAAGCGCGCTTAAAATAAAGAGACACGACATAAGTATTGAATATGATATGCGTCTTGATAAAAAAAGACATAAATCAGAAAGCAAAGAGTGTGACCGTGACGTTTATAATGAAAAATATCAGAGGCTTTGCTCTAAAACTTGCGCAGACAGTCTTTATATGATAGAATTGAATGGAAGAAAGTATTTGACAAAAATCGACGATTATATGTATTCGTTGATAGAGGTGAATTGTGATTTATCTTGACAATGCGGCGACAACTCAACTTGACGAAGAGTGTATGGACGTCATAAGACAATATAACTTAGAATGTTTTTATAATCCGTCCGCTTTATATCGAAAGGCTATGGAGAATGGAAATGCGCTCAAAAAGGCGCGCGGAATTATTTCAAAGTCATTAGGCGCCGGCAGTCAAGAGATTATTTTTACGTCTTCCGGCAGCGAAGCGGACAATATCGCAATGCTTTGTTCTCTCAGGGCAAAGACGGGCAGAGTGATCGTTGGTGCAAGCGAACACAGTGCTGTCTATAATACGGCTTTGGAATTAAAAGTGAGAGGATATGACGTCGAATTTGTCGCTTGCGACTCATACGGGCGCACTGATTTGAATAAGTTAAAGGACTTGCTTGACGAAAAAGTCGTATTGGTGTCGATAATGCACGTTTGCAATGAGACGGGCGCGCTCAATGACTTGGCGGCAATTTCAAAGATAATAAAAGAAAAGTCTCCTAGGGCAATTTTTCATTCTGACGGAGTTCAGGCATATGGCAAGATAGACGTCAACGTCAAAGCTTTGGGGGTGGACCTATATTCTGTCAGCGCGCATAAAGTTCATGCGCCAAAAGGCGTTGGAGCGCTTTATTGCAGAAGCGGACTTTTTCTCAAAACTTTTGTTTTTGGCGGCGGTCAAGAGGGCGGCGTAAGATCTGCGACGGAAAATTTATCGGGCATTATGGCTTTTGCAGACGTTGTCGAACGAAACTTTAAAGATATAAAGGGAAATTTCAACAAGGTGCAAGAGGTAAGGGCATATCTAAAAGAGCAGCTGCAAGATAAATTTGACAATATCAAAATCAACACTGATATGGAAAATTCTTCGCCCTACATATTTTCATTTGCATTAAACAGCGCGAGAGGCGAGGTGTTGGTGCATTGTCTTGAAGATAAAGGCGTAATTATCGGCACGGGATCGGCTTGTAATTCTCAAAAGTCGACAAAAAGAATACCCCAGGCGTTGGGGATAAGCAATAGTTACGCGCAAGGCATGCTGAGAGTGAGCTTTAATGAAAAGAATACAAAAGAAGAAGTAGATGTCTTTATCAATGCTTTGGCTGAAAGCCTGCAAGAGTTGATTAAATATCAAAATAAATCTACGTCAAAAGACGATTGCATCTTATCTAGATTAAAATTGAGGTGAATATGGAGAGTAAAAAAGTAATATTACTGAGATACGGCGAAATATTTTTAAAGGGAAAAAATAGAAATCTTTTTGAAAAAAAGTTGATTGAGAATATCAAAAAGTCTTTGACGGGTGTCAATTATACTTTCATACGTACCCAAAATAGATATTATATAGAGGATTACGAAGAGTGCCTTCAAGAGGAGATAATTGATCGCGTGACCAAGGTATTCGGATTGCATTCCTTGTCGGTCGCTTTGAAAATCAAGACAAGTTATGACGCTCTTAAAGAGGCGATTTTGCAGTTTGCTCCCGAAAAAGGCACTTTTAGGGTAAGCACAAAGAGGGCAGATAAGAGCTTGGATAAGAACAGTATGCAGATTTCCGCAATGCTGGGTGGCTACATATTATCGCAAAATTCTCAATTATCTGTCGATTTGTATTATCCTCAAAAGGAAATCAACGTGGATATACGCGAAAATGGATATTCTTATATCTTTTCGGATAAAATTGACTGCGCGCAAGGTATGCCTGTCGGTACTGCGGGTCGAGGGATGTTGCTTTTGAGTGGCGGCTTTGATTCTCCTGTCGCCGGGTATAGGATGGCAAGAAGAGGTATGCAGATATACGGAGTTCACTATCACAGCTATCCGCATACGAGTGAAATGGCGCAGCAAAAAGTAATTGACTTGGCAGGGAAATTGACCAAATATTGCGGAGATATTAAGCTGTTTGTAGTCAAATTTACCGACATACAGCAGGCGATACATGAATATTGCCGAGAAGATTATATGATTACGATAATGAGAAGAATTATGGTCGAAATAGCAGAAAAACTTGCTATTGAAAATAAATGCGGAGCTTTGATCACAGGAGAAAGCTTGGCGCAAGTTGCAAGTCAAACCACAAGAAGTATCACCGTCACAAATGACGCGGTAAAAACTTTGCCTGTGTTTAGACCTCTGATAGGTATGGATAAATACGAAATAATGGATACGGCGGAAAAAATTGATACTTATGCTATATCGCAACTGCCGTATGAAGATTGCTGTACTGTATTTTTGCCTAAAAATCCTGTGATTAAACCCGATTTGCAGATTGCAATAAAAGAGCAGGCAAGGATAAAATCGTTGGATAAAATGATAGAAGAGGCGATAAATACGGTTGAGATATTAGATATCAAATGCGAATTATAAAATATATATTATGTAAATCATTGTGTTGAAAATAGCATCTTGAGATGCTATTTTCTTTTCTCAACGAAAGGATATTGTAGACGAAGCTCGATATTTGCTGGGCGTGCCTATGATTTCCAAATTGTTGTCGTCGATATAGTACGGAACAACGGTAATCGTGCTGCCCAAAAAGCTGTCTACGTCAATATTTATATCAGCAAAGCCTAAATTATTTTTGTTGTCGTATATCAAAGATTCGCCTTTAAAGAAGTCTCTTTTGTATATTTTATAGCCAAGTTTAGGGTTATAAGTGAATTGTATCGACACATTTGACGAATTTTGCTTAAATGTAATGTCATCGATAGTCATTCTGTCATACGTCGTATCCCTGTCTGTCGGCATACATTTTTGCGAAAAGACGCAGTTGATAATGCTGCTTTGCGGAGCATTGTTGCTGGCAAGAAGTATCTCGTTTGTATGCTCGTATGCGTATCTATCTATATTTGCGCTGACAATTCCTTCCGGCTGATAAAAGTCTTGCGGTGTATTATTATAGTAATTTGACAAGAAATTTTTCATTTGCAGTGTAGTTGCGCCTCCGCCTGTCTGCGAGCTGGGAAGACAACCGCCTTGCCAGAACAAGAAAGAATCGTTTGCAGTATATCCGACTGAGAAGATATCGCTGTTGTTGTCTTTATTTTCCATTGACACGGTGCCTGTCTTGCATGCAATTTGAAAATTCACGTCAGACAGCTTTTTTGCTGTACCGTTTTTAGCAGTATCAATAAGGATATTTGTCATCAAGTATGAACTTTGCTCGTCAAAGACGCGAGTAGGCACGCGGTTGTTGCTGTCATAGAGAACTTTTCCTGTATCGTCCAATATTCTTTTGACAAAAGTCGGGGCATTGTATAGTCCGTAATTTGCCAACGTCGTATATCCTCCAAGCAAATCTATAAGAGGAATGCCGTACGTCGTTCCGCCCAACGACAATGCAAGATTGTTGTCGCTCTCTTGCGTGATAATATTCATCTTTTGTAAATAATTTCTTGAAGTCTGCGGACTTAGTTGTTGCAAAATCTTAACCGATGGAATATTTAGAGATTTGGCAACGCAATCGCTGACGTTGGTCCAGCCGTAATATCTGTCTTTATAGTTCTTCGGCGCATAGTCCCCAAAAGTAGTCGGCTCGTCTAAAATCTTCGTATACGGACTTATCAAACCTTGGTCAAGCGCAGGCGCAAAGCATGCCAAAGGTTTTATCGTTGATCCGACTTGTCTTTTGAGCTCATATATATTTACGCTGTTTCGTGAAGCGATTGCTTTTATACCGCGACTGCTATTGTCGCATACGATACCAACGCTTTGCGTCTTGCTGTCAGTATAGTAACTGTCGTTGATTATAGAAGAGGAGAGTAGTTTTTGCGTGTTGCTGTCAAAGAAAGTTTCAACTCTCAAAGCTCTTTGATTTAATTGTTTTTCATCGCAGTTGAGTATTTTGCATAATTCATAAATTGTATTTTGTAGATATAAATTTGCTGTATTGTTCTCAATTATGTTATTTTTGATAATAATATCCGCATTTTTATAATCATTGTATATATTTTCGCTTATTTTGTTTTGCTCAAACATTAGTCTCAAAACTATCTTAGCGCGAGCAATAGAATTGTCATAATTATTGATGGGATTATATTTAGTAGGGCTCTTGACAATGCCGGCAAGCATAGCGCATTCCAACGCGTTGAGCTCGTCAAGCGACTTGTCGAAAAATCTTAATGAGGCATTTTTAACTCCGTATTCGCCGCTGCCGAAATAGAGCATATTCAAATAATATTCCATTATTTCGTCCTTAGATAATGCTTTTTCAAGTTTTATTGCTCCCTGCATCTCTTTAAATTTGCGTGAAAAAGTCTGTTCGTTGGAATAATAGGTGTTTTTTACAAGCTGTTGGGTGATAGTTGACGCGCCTTGGGTGCGATTGCCTTTGAGATTATTTAGCATAGCTCCGGCTATTCTTACGTAGTCAATTCCGTGATGAGTGTAAAATCTCTTATCCTCAACTGCAACAAACGCATCGGATAAAAGCTGTGGAATTTGCTCATAATCGACGTATTTATCGGTTTTTACATTGTTTATTATATTATTGTCGTTATCTAAAACGGTGAGAGAGCTTTGCGTGCTTTTAAGTTTTGACATATCGGGATTTTCTCCGCCAAAATATAGCATACCGAAAAATATGCTCAATGCCAGAAGAGATATGATCATCATTATCATTGAGACCGCAGCCATTGACTTAAATACTTTTTTTGCCATATTTCTATTATTTTTTTTCATTATAATATTATCACTTGTCTTTTTTTGGGTTTTTCGTTATAATTGTTGTATGCAAAAATACAAAATT
Source organism: uncultured Christensenella sp. (assembly GCA_910579785.1). GTDB lineage: Bacteria > Bacillota > Clostridia > Christensenellales > UBA3700 > RACS-045. The sequence continues at coordinate 9,518 of CAJTVJ010000028.1, forward strand.
ATTACATATGGATGCCAAATGAACATCCATGAATCGGAAAAAATCGCCGGCACGTTGAGAGCGATGGGGTATGTCGAATGCGATGACGAAAATCAAGCTGACGTCATAGTATTCAATACTTGCTGTATAAGAGACAATGCGGAAAAGAGAGCCTTGGGCAATATCGGCGCTTTTAAACATTTAAAAAAGGCTAATCCGAATATGATTTTAGCGGTTGTGGGATGTATGACGCAACAGGACGGAGCAGGACTGAACTTGCGGCAAAAATATCCGTACGTTGATATAGTTTTGGGCACAAATAACCTTGCCGAACTTGAAAATGCGATAAATAAGTTGAAAAACACCGGCAAAAAGAGCGTGCTTATAGATCAAAATGAAAATCCGCAGGTGCTGGAAGGCGAGAAAAAATACCGCACGAGCGGTTGTAATGCCTGGTTGAATATCATGTATGGCTGTAATAATTTTTGCACTTACTGTATTGTGCCTTACGTCAGAGGACGTGAGCGCAGTCGCAAAATGGTCAACGTGTTGGACGAGTTTAGGAGATTGATTGACGAGGGATATAAAGAGATAACGTTGTTGGGGCAAAACGTAAATTCATACGGACATGACTTAAACGACGGTAGCAACTTTGCTAAATTATTGGAAGAGATATCTAAAATAGACGGCAAACATAGAGTAAGATTTATGACTTCTCATCCAAAAGATCTCAATAGAGACGTCATTGATATAATAGCAAATAGCAAAAGTATTTGCAATAACATACATTTGCCCATACAGTCAGGGTCTAATAAGATATTAAATCTTATGAATAGGCATTATACAAGAGAATATTACTTGGATACCGTAGAGGCTATTAAGGAAAAAATTCCTAATTGCGGAATAACAACGGACTTGATGGTAGGATTTCCGTATGAAGAGGAAGCGGACTTTCAAGATACTCTCGATATTGTAAGAAGAGTTAAATATTCCAGCGCATTCACTTTTGTTTATTCTATAAGAAAGGGTACAAAAGCCGCTTTAATGCCGCAAGTACCTCCCGAGGTGTCAAAAGATAGGATAACGCGACTTATTGCAGAGCAAAATAAAATCACAAAAATGCTGTCAAAAGAGTATGAAGGCAACGTCTATGAAGTCCTTTGCGAAGACAAAGCTCCAAAAAGAGTCGGATACGTGTGCGGAAGGACGGACAGCGGAAGGCTTGTGACTTTTAAGGGTGACGAGCAGCTTATAGGTCAATTTGTCAACGTTAAGATAGATAAATCACAGTCGGCTTCTTTATTTGGAAGTCTGGTGGAGGAATGATATGGCGCTTTCGGAGATGATGAAATATTATTTGTCGTTGAAAGAAAATTATAAAGACGCATTGGTATTTTTTAGATTGGGCGATTTTTACGAGATGTTTTTTGACGATGCAAAAATAGCCAGCAAAGAACTCGATTTGACGCTCACAGGTAGGAATTGCGGACTTGAAGAGAGAGCTCCGATGTGCGGAGTGCCTTATCATGCGGCGGAGGGATATATTGCAAAATTAGTCCAAAAAGGATATAAAGTGGCTATTTGCGAGCAACTCACCCAACCTGAGCAAGGCAAGCTTGTCGAAAGAGACGTCGTGCGCGTAGTTACGCCGGGTACAGTCATTGAAGACAACATATTGGATGATAAAAAGAATAACTATCTCGCTTGTATATTTGCCAACGAAAAGAGCTACGCGATGGCATGGATAGACGTATCGACGGGAGAATTTAATACTATTCAGAGCGATTACGGCGAATTTTCATCGATAGAGGACACTTTGTCGACCTTTTCGCCGACAGAAATAATTTGCAACGAGTATGCCTATGAATGCTCCAAAGACTTGTCTTCGATAAGAATAGGCAGACTGCCTAAATTCCAAAAATATTACGATTGGGCTTTTGAATACAACAGCGCTTATGCGATGCTTTTAAAGCAATTCGGCATTACGACGTTGGCGAAATTTGAGATCGACGATAAAAAGTTTGCTATAAGAGCGGCAGGCGCGCTTATCAATTATGTCAACGAGACTCAAAAACGTACTCTCGCGCATATTTCGTCTATAAGTTATGTCAAGAATAATAAATACTTAATTATGGACAATAATTGCCGCAGAAATTTGGAAATATGCGAAAATACCAGAGACAGCTCAAAAAAAGCTACGTTGTTGTGGGTGCTTGACAGGACCAGAACTAATATGGGCGCGAGATGTTTAAGACGTTGGCTTGAACAGCCGCTTAGAGACAGCGGTATGATCAACTCTCGATTGGACAGTGTGGAAGAGTTTGTTGAAAATACAAAAATGCGCAGCAATCTCTTTGAAGCGCTTGGCAATATAAGAGACGTTGAAAGATTGACGTCTAAAATCGCTTTCGGCTCTCCAATGCCGAGAGACTTGCTTGCTTTGGGTGCGTCGCTGAGCAATTTGCCGCAGGTTAAAGAGATTTTGGGATATGCCAAGACTCCGCTTTTGAATAAGATTTATGACAACATATTTTTGCTTGAAGACATTGCGGACAAGCTTGCACGGGCGATTTCCGATAATCCGCCGCTTACAATCAAAGACGGTGGATATATCCGCGACGGATATGACAAAGAGCTTGACGAGTTGAGAAATGCGGAGAGCATGGGCAAACAATGGCTTGCAGAACTTGAAAGTCAGGAAAAAGAGAGCACAGGCATTAAGAATTTGAAAGTCGGTTACAACAAAGTCTTTGGATATTATATAGAGGTCAGCAAGACAAACGTCGATAAAGTGCCGTATAGATATCAACGAAAACAGACTTTGACGACGGGAGAGCGCTTTATCACTCAGGAGCTCAAAGAGATTGAGGATAAATTGGTCGGTTCAAAAGACAAGGCATTGGAAATTGAAGCGAGAATTTTTGAGGAATTGAAACTTGACCTCATCAAGGTCATACCTCAATTACAGTCTACGTCCAGGAGTATTGCATATTGCGACAGCTTGCTTTCTCTTGCGACGGTCGCCATATCGAATAACTATGTAAAACCTACTATAAATGATAAAATCGAAGGTATTGATATCAAAAACGGTCGTCATCCGGTCGTAGAAGCGTTGTTGAAAAACAATGAATTTGTGCCCAACGACACGCAGTTGGATTGCTGTCAAAACCGTACTATGATAATTACCGGTCCTAATATGAGCGGTAAAAGTACCTATATGCGACAGGTGGCTTTGATAACTCTTATGGCGCACGTCGGCAGTTTTGTTCCTGCTCAAAGCGCGACGATTTCTATTACAGATAGAATATTTACGCGTATCGGCGCAAGCGACGATTTGGCGTACGGTCAAAGCACTTTTATGGTAGAAATGGTCGAAGTAGCAACGATATTGCAGAATGCGACGTTTAGAAGCCTATTGATATTGGACGAAATAGGCAGGGGAACTTCTACATTTGACGGAATGTCTATTGCGCGCGCCGTAATGGAGGACGTAAACAATAGGATAAGATGTAAGACTTTATTTTCTACGCACTATCACGAATTGACGGAAATGGAGAATGCGTTGGAAGGCGTAAAAAATTATAAAGTTTTGGCAAGCGAAATGGAAAAAGGAGTGGTATTCCTGCACAAAATCACCAAAGGCGGCACCAATAAGAGTTTTGGTATCGAGGTTGCAAGGTATGCCGGCATACCGCAAGCTGTTATTAAGAGAGCCAAGGAGATTTCTAAACTCTTGGAGAGTAATCCTTTGACAACTCAGAAGAAAGATTTTGAAGAAAATAATCTCTTTGATATTAGTAAGGACAACGAACTTAAAAACGAATTGTCAAATATAGATATAGAAAATCTGACGCCAATGCAAGCGCTTGCTAAGCTAGAAATGCTTGTCGAGATAGCTAAGAGAGGTTAATATGGCAAAAATAAACGTATTAGATTCAAGCATATTCAACTTGATATCCGCAGGAGAAGTCGTAGAAAGACCTTCGTCTGTGGTAAAAGAATTGGTGGAGAATAGCATTGACGCCGGTGCAACGAGTATAAGCGTTGATATAAAAGAGGGCGGAATATCGTCTATAATAATCACGGATAACGGCTGCGGAATAGATAAAGATAATATGCGGCTTGCTTTTCTTCCGCACGCAACGTCAAAATTGGCTAAGGCAGAGGATTTGGATAATATAGCCACCTTAGGATTCAGAGGCGAGGCATTGGCGTCCGTTGCGGCAGTGGCGCAAGTGACTATGACGTCGAAGACAAAGGACGACGAAGTAGGAAATTACATTACGCTTTCGGCAGGAAAAGTCGTAGAAGAAGGGAAAAGAGCCATTTCTCAAAGCACTTCTATTGCGGTGGAAAATCTTTTTTTCAACACGCCAGTGCGTAAGAAATTTTTGAAAAAGCCAAAACAGGAAGAGGCATTGGTGTCAGCGATAATGACTCAGCTTGCATTGGCAAATCCCGATATCAAATTTAAATATACTGCGGACGGAAAGGTTGTCTTTCAAACCAACGGAGGTTTAGAAGAAGCCGTTTATGCAGTGTACGGAAATGAAATTGCCAACAATCTTTTACCTTTTGATTTGACTTATGGAGATTACAGACTATACGGATATATTTGCAATGCAAATGCCGCAAAGCACAATAGGAACTATCAGACGGTCATTATCAACGGCAGAGTGGTGGTCAACTCGACCGTGTCCACGGCTGTGTCGCAAGCTTACGGAAATAGATTGATGACGAGGACTTTTCCCGTATTTATTCTCAACATAGTTATGCCGTTTGACGAGGTGGACGTCAACGTACATCCAACAAAGACAGACGTAAGATTTTCAGATAATCATAAGATTTTTTCATGTGTATACAAGGCTGTGCTTGCAACGCTTGTAAGTCAAGAGCAAAGTTTAATTTTTGGAAAAAATCTTGCAAATAGTTCTCAATTAACTCAATCTATAAAAGAAAGTGAAGATAACATACTAAAATCTGCCAATATTCCTGAAATCAAAACAATATCGGAAAACAAAGTTGACAACGCAAAAAATCAAGTTAACGCTACGCCAAGCGAAGGCTTATTTGACGAAGATATAATAGACGATAAGAAGTATCGCGACTTGATGGAGAAACAAAAACAAGTTGTCGCCGAAATGAAGTATAATGAAGATTTTCCAAAGCCCAAAACTGCCAGCGCAGTTGCTGATATTGGAATCTTGCCGCCTCGAAGTAAGGTGCAAGTTGGCGCTGAAAAGAATAAAGAATACACTGTCGGAAAATCGATAATATCAAAAGTCCAACCGGAGCAATCAAGCATATTAAATATGATAGATGAACAGCTTGAAAATCCTTTTAAGGTAGTTGGACAAATTTTCAACACGTATTTGGTAGTAGAGAGCGACGGTATGGTATATTTTATAGATCAGCATGCATGTCATGAACGATTGATATATGATAAATTACTTAAAGAAGTAAATGACAACAGCGTAAATGTGCAATATATGTTGATTCCTTTTATTTTGGAATGCAGTAATATTCAATATGACTATATATTGTCGATAAAAGACAATTTAAAAGAATTAGGCTTTGATATTGAGGAATTTGGCGGTTTGAGTTTTAAAATCAACAGCGTACCTCACCTGCTCAATGAAATAAACCTAGCTGTATTTTTTGACAATTTATTTTCAGAGAGAAGTGCATTTTCAATGAAAAATGCCGATTTGATAAGAGATAAGCTAGCGCAAAAAGCATGCAAATCTGCAATCAAAGCAGGCGCGGTATTGGATAACAATCAAATCAAGTCTCTGCTTTGCAGTATGAAAGACGGGGTTCCGTTGCAATGTCCTCATGGCAGACCTGCCGTTTTAACTTACACAAGACGCGATTTCGACAAGCTCTTTAAGAGGATCGTATGAACAAGATAGTTGTTATTGCAGGTCCTACTGCAAGCGGAAAAAGTCGCATAGGTGTTGATTTGGCAAGAAAATTTAATGGCGAAATTATATCTTGCGACAGTATGCAGGTATATAAATATATGGATATAGGCACAGCTAAAATAACGCCGGAAGAAATGCAAGGTATACCTCATCATATGATAAGCGTCGCAGATCCATTGAAGGATTACAGCGTAGGCGAATATGCAAAAGCTGCGGAAATTGCAATAAAAGACGTCATATCAATAGGAAAAGTGCCTTTTATCGTAGGTGGCAGCGGTTTGTATATCGACAGTATATTATATCCGCTGACCTTTGGAAGTAATAAAAATAATTCTATCAGGCTTGAACTTCAAAGAGAATTGGAAGAGAACGGAGCCGAATACATGCATGCAAAATTGGCTGCAATCGATCCCAAAGACGCAGAGAAAATACACCCAAACAATACAAAAAGAGTTTTGAGAGCTTTGGAAATCTATCAAGTTACCGGCAACTGCAAGTCTGAAATGAAAGAAGACGTCAAGCCAATGAAATACGATTGTCTTATGGTCGCGCTCGACATAGACAGAGAAGAATTGTATTGTAATATAAATTATAGAGTTGACAAGATGATGCAAGACGGATTGCTTGACGAAATTTCAAAATTAAATACCATGGGAATAGATTTTTCTAAGCAAAGCATGCAGGCCATAGGCTATAAAGAGTTTGAAAATTATTTCAACGGAACAATATCGATCGACGATACCGTTGAAATAATAAAGAAAAACACACGTAATTACGCAAAAAGACAAATTACTTGGCTTAAAAGATATAAATTTGCAAAATGGTTGAGCCCAAAAGAGGTTGAAGAAATCGTCAATTCGGTACGTATGTTTTTAAATGAGTAAATAGGAGATTATAATGAATTTTACAGAGCAAACTAAACAAATAATAGAGAACGCACAAAGCAAACTTGCTCACGCATTTGAGTACGTGGACGATATTGCAACGTATAATCAAATGAAAGTTTTAGATGCGTTTAGAGAAAATAACGTGGGGCTTAGACATTTTTCGCAAACCAACGGTTATGGATATGACGATATAGGAAGGGATACTTTGTGCAGATTGTTTGCACAGATATTCGGAGGAGAATCTGCGATAGTTTCGCCGTTGATAGTCAGCGGTACGCATGCTTTATCCTTAGCTCTTTATGGAGTTTTACGCCCTAACGACGAAATGATTTCTATTACAGGCAGTCCGTATGATACGCTCAAAGAAGTAATTCTCGGAGACGGAAACGGCTCATTGCGCGATTTTGGCGTAAAATATCAACAAGTTGAACTAAAAAACGGAAAAATTGACGTCGAAAACACTCTTAAAAAGATAAATGAAAACACCAAATTGATTTTTATTGGCAGATCGCGCGGTTATGAATGGAGAAATGCGCTTACCGTTGATGACATAAAAGTTGTAATAAAAGAAATAAGAGCATGCAAAGCCGACATATGTATAATGGTAGATAATTGCTATGGAGAATTTATTGAAAAAATAGAGCCGACGCAAGTTGGCGCTGATTTAATAGTTGGCTCATTGATAAAAAATCCGGGCGGCGGCATAGCTCCGACCGGCGGTTATATTTGCGGAAAAAGCAAATTCATTGATATGGTGGCAGGACGATTGACCGCGCCGTCGATTGGCTTGGAAGTCGGCTCATATGCGTATGGGTATAAAGACTTCTATCAAGGCATATTTATTGCTCCTCATACCGTTGCACAGGCAATAAAAGGCTCAATGTTGATTGGTCAAGTTTTTCATGACTTGGGATTTGAGACAATGCCTTTACCCGGCGGAAAGTGCGGGGACATAATACGTTCAATAAAATTCAACACGCAAGCACAGCTCATTGATTTCTGTCGCGCAATTCAAGAAGCTTCGCCAATCGACAGCAACGTAGTGCCTTATCCTTGGGATATGCCTGGATATGAACACCAAGTTATAATGGCTGCCGGTACTTTTGTTGCAGGAGCGTCGATAGAACTGTCGGCTGACAGTCCAATAAAAGAGCCGTATATTGCATACGTTCAAGGCGGTTTGACTTATGAACACGTCAAAATTGCCTGTATGTATTGCGTTGAAAAGTTGTTGTTTAATAAATAATTTTTCTGAACATTGTATGTTAAGTCAATAATCATAAACAAAATATTATTTAAAAAGGAAAGCATTTTAGCTTTCCTTAATCATTTAATATATTATGTTTACCAAATTTTATTTCTCATAAGACCTGTGGCAATGCCTAATATTCTAAATTCTTGATCTTTTGTAACAATAATATCGTCTAAATCGTCGTTTTCAGGTTTAAGCCTAATATATGTACCGCAATTATAATATCGTTTTAACGTCACTTCATTATTATCAATTTGAGCAACTATCACGTCTCCGTCTTTAGCAACGTTTTGCTGTCTCACAAGCACCATATCGCCGTTAAGTATGCCGATATTTTTCATACTTTCGCCCTTTACGTTTAGGAGAAACAACTGACCTCTGCAATTAAAATAGTCGCTTGGAATGGTATATGACATGTCGTTTTCGACGTCGGCATAAAGAGGAGAGCCCGCTGCGACGTTGCCAAGCATAGGTACGGTCACCAAATTAGCAAACATTTCTTCGCCGGAAATAAGATTAACTGTATTGTCATTTAAATTATCGTTTGATATTTGCACAGAAGGAGAAAACGGCGCGGTTTTATCGACAACTTCTATTGCGCGATTTTTGTTGTCTCCTTTGCGAATCAGTCCTTGCTCTTCCAATTTGTCAAGATAATATTTAGCAGATGCAGTCGATTTAAAGCCGACTATATTGCAAATTTCTCTTACGGTAGGCGGATAACCGTTCTTATCTACGAAAGATTTTATAAAATTCAGTGTTTTCGTACATTTTTCAGCAGTCTTTTCTATTGTTTTTCCTTTTGCTTTTTCCGCGCTTTTTCCCTTAACTTTTTCAATAGTTGCAGTATTTGCCATATGTCATTCCTTAATTTTTATCATTTGCAAGTAAATCTTAGCACAAATGTTCACAAATTGCAAGTAAATTTAATTAAAATTTGAATATTTGTTTATATTTTTCTGACGTTATTTGCATTTCTATGCAGTTCCATATCTCGCCTTTACATTTATATTTGCAAACGTCTTCAATTTCATCAAATCCGCATGATTTATAACACCTAAGTGCAGCTGCATTGTTTTCAAATACTCCTATTGTTAATTTTTCAGCCTTTAATATATCAAAAGAATACTTTATTGCTTCGCATATCATACGTTTTCCAAGCCCTTGACCTCGCAAAGAATTGTCTATTATTACAAATCCTATTCTCAATGTAGTCTTATCTTTTTCATCCGGATAGCGGAGGATAAAGTGTCCCATAACTCTATCTTTCTCATCCGTAGCGGTAAATGCATGTTCAATATGAGAATTATAATAAAAATCGTTGATATCGTTGGCATTTATGGGATACTTTCCATACCTGTCAGCGCTCCATTGATAAAATGTCATTTCATTGTCAATCCAATTTATGATATGACTTGCATCTTTTGATTGATATTTTCTTAATTTTATCATATTTCAGTCCAATTATATAATTAAGTCGAGGGGTTGTCGTCTTTATTTCTCAAAACAACAACTTTTGATGCGGCGCGCTTTATATCTTCGCTTATAGCTGCATAGTGTTTTCGCGTAGTGTTTATGTCCTTGTGTCCTAAAACTTCCGCAACAACGTAAATGTCATTCGTCTCTTTGTACAACGTTGTACCATATGTACTTCTAAGTTTATGCGGCGTAATATGCTTTAAAGGCGTCGTTATATGCGCATATTTCTTAACTAAGTTCTGCACAGCGCGCACTGTAATTCTTTTATTCTGCAATGATACGAAGAGAGCAGGTTCATTATCAAGCAGCGGATTTTTAGCTCGCTCGTCCAAATATTCTTCCAATGCAGCTTTTACCTCGTCCGAAAAATAAAGAATAGTCTGATTTCCGCCTTTTCGGGTAATTTTAAAGCCGTTTACCTCCATATCTATATCGTTTATATCAATTCCTACCAGCTCGCTTATTCTTATTCCTGTGCCTAAAAATAACGTAAGTATCGCTAAATCGCGCTTTTTTGTCTTGCTTTGTATTGATTTTTGACGAGTAGATAGCCCTTTGCCGTCCTCAACGTTTGTAAGCAGGGTACTTACTTCGTCAGTTTCGAGCCTAATTATAGCTTTATCATGCAATTTTAAGCTCAATACCTTAGACGCAGGATCGGACGGTATTCTGTCTTTATTATAATTGTATTTAAAGAAAGATTTTACCGTTGCCAACTTTCTTGCTTTTGTTTTTTCGCTATTGCTGTACTTAATGCCGTCAACGTCAAAAGCAGTCAAATAATTCAAAAACATTTCAATATGGAAAGTATCAACAAGTTTTAAATGTTCATATCCAAATAATCTAATATCTTTGATATCGACAAATTCTGCACATTCCGTATTAAGATATCTAAAAAATATCTTCAAATCCTGTGCGTATGCAAGTCGTGTAAGAATTGACGTACGTGGCTCTATACCTAAGAAAAAGTCGTTGCAAATAGTGGGCAATTCTTTAAGAAGTTGCCTAAGCTTGACGTTATTTTCAAAATTACGTTCATCAAAGTAACTATTGTTTGCCATATTTATATTATATCATATTAAATATATATTTTCAATAATTTTTCGCTAAAACACGAACATATATTTGTTATATACTTTATATTGATATCAGAACTTATTTTTTCCCATAGGGAATATTGCTTTGAAATTAAAATAAGATATACATTTGATTTTAATCATGCAAATATTTCTTTATTTGATAGCTTATAGGATCATTTTATCGCAAATTTCATTTACGATTATTTGATAAATTGAATACATTTTTTTATTTTAAGTTTAATATAATTGCGTTAAATAAATATAAAGATATTCACATATCAGTTTTTCCTTATTTTTTGCATATTATTTTATAAATTTAGTTAATTTGTAATAATATGAGAACTATAAATGCTATACATAGTCAAACTATTCGCAAAGCTATCGTTTTGCGAATAGTTTAGTATAGGCGCACTACTCTTATAAATGCGCTCAAAAGCCTTTTATGTTGATATAAATTAAGCAATATTGATTATATTATTATTTCGATTATCAAATGTTTGATAATTATGTTTAAAGTAAACTGTCACTGATAAAGCCACAATATATTAAAATCGTTTTGCTATTACAAATAATTATATCACTATGGTCGTTTTAATTTATAATCCTATTCATAGATGCGTTTTTAAATGGTTTTAGTGCCCTTTCTCTTTTTGAATTCAAATTTCAAAGCTCTTCTCTGATGGGAAAATTTTGCCGCATAATGTCGTAATATTATGTTAGTGCGTTAAAATATTTATATTTTAAAATAAATAATAAAATTATTTTGTTGATTTTTTAAAAAATATATAGTAAAATGCTTATAGATAGTATTTTGGAGGATGCAGAATGGATAAAGACAATTTCAATGCAAACGTTGACTTTGTTCGCGGACAAGCCGATATGATTGTCCTCTCTGCCCTATCTGACAGTGATAAATACGGACTTGAAATTTTAAGCGCCATTCAAGAGCGCAGTCAAGGAATGTATTCTCTTAAACAAGCTACTCTGTACAGCAGTTTGAAGCGTCTTGAAAAAAACGGATACGTTCATTCTTATGACGGCGATATTTCCAACGGTGCAAAGAGAGTTTATTACGGTTTGACGGAAATCGGAAAAGACCATTTAAACAACGACAAATCATATTGGGAATTTTGCAATTTCTTGATGTCAAATCTTATTTCGGATAATAAATTTGACCCACAAAACGAAAGCAAACCATTTGACCCGGCAGAATTTCGCCCGTTGACCAGAAGAGTCAGAGGTGAAAAGGACGATAAAGAGCAAGACAAAGAAAAAGAAGTACTAGTCAAATACGTTTACGTCAAGAATGGCGAAGCTCCTCAGGACGCCGAAGTTGTTTACCTTTCCCCTGATCAATTAAAATCGATAGAAAGAGATAATATCACAGATACTGCTACAAACGCAACCGAGACTGAACAGTCTTTTGTAGTTGCAAACAATCAAACAGTTGAAATTCAAAATGATACTTCCGAATCTTGTTCAGAGGAATATCAGCCGTCTTTTGATTTAACTGAGATGGATTTAAGTGATAACGTCGAGGAAGTTCAAATAGAAAAGGTTGAAGAGGAAAGCGAAGCTCCCCTTGATTTTGATTTGACGGAATTTGATTTCAGCGATTTGTATGAAGAATTTTTGTACGACAGTCAAGATCCGACTCAGGATTTCAATTTGACAGAGGTCTTTTCGGAAATAGAAAATATCGAAGTGATATCGGAAGATAGCCATGAAGAAATAGTTGAAGAAGATATAGAAGAGCTTGTAGAAGAATCGCACTCTGCCGATATTAGCGATACTGACTTAAATACCTCAGTTGGCGTACAGATTCAAGACAGTGATGATGAGTCAATAGAAAATGCCGATTCCAATGACGACGCAATTTTAAGCAATCAAGATGAAGAGGATTTGTCAGAAGACGTCGATGATACAGATGTAGTCGAAGACGCTCAAAATAACGAGTTTCAATCTCAGCAAGAGATATCTCATTATCAAGAGCCGCAAGAATATCAATATTCTTCTTTTGGAGACAGACCTGTCAGGAATTCATTGCCGTCAACCCCATCGTCTGAATATGAGCACACTTCTCTGCCGT
>CAJTVJ010000029.1 GCA_910579785.1 uncultured Christensenella sp.
TCTAATAGGCTTTTCCACTACCTTCTCAACTACTGTCTCGACAGGCACTTCGACTATCTTTTCGACAGGCACTTCTACGCGCACTTCTTTTTCGACTATTTTCTCGACAGGTTTCTCTACTATCTTCTCGATTATCTGCGGTTGAACAACCTGCTCTCTTTCTAGAAGTTTTGCAATCAAGGCTTCTTGATTGCGCATCATTTGCTCTATACGCTCATCGTTCTTCTTATTATGTTCGATAAGTTCCTTGACAGTCGCGTCAGTGGCAATACTTGCTACGACCTCTTTTTCTTTTATTTGCTTAGCTGGCCGATCGGCAAGTTTTTGCATAATCTCTCGCATAGCCTCTTCATTGCGGCGTATGTCTTCTCTATTATTCTTCATTTCGTCGGCAAGTTGTTTGAGTATTTCGTCGCTGACAGACGCCTGCTGCGGCAACATCTGCTGCATGCCGGGGAGCATTGCCGTCACGGTCTCGCTTATCAGCCCTCGCATCTCTTCCGCTCCTAGTCCTTGCTGTGCGTAGCCGCCCTGTCCGCCGTTATTTCCGCCCATCATTCGCATTAACATCGCTTTCATCTCGTCTTGCTTGTTCTGCTCATATGCGTCGTGGCTTGTCTCCAATTCTCTCTCAGCTTTATTCTTCCTTGCCTGTGAGATTATCATTATCACCAAGCTTAATACTGCTAAGCCCATCAATACGCTCGCTATCACCGTCCAATACGTCGTCGCCAAGCCAAACAATCCTACGCTTGTCGCATAATACGTCTTGTATTTCTCGTTGACCGTCCTCTGCGCTCTCTTCCGCTTGCTCTCGTTGCTTGCCGTCTTGGATAAGAATATTATTATCAATACTATGCTTATTCCGCTGGCTATCTCTCTCCAATAGCTCTTTATAAACTTACCTATCGCTCCTAAGTCTACGTCATTATCTTCGCCGGGAGTGTTTCCGCTATTGATTTCTCCGCTTGGATTGTTATTATCAGGGTCATTATCCTCTTCTTCCTGCGGATAATGCGTATTATTCGGGTCGTTAGGGTCTTGCATATTTGCTATATCTTCACCCCTCAACTCAAACTCTTCCCACGCTGTCTCGTACGTGCCGTCTTTGAACGAATAGTTCCCTCTCTGCTCCTCTTTTATCTTCGCTCTTATCTCATACGTGTTGCCTGCGCTCAACTCGTCGTACGCAACTATCTCTCCGCTATTCTTATCTCTTATCTCGTATTCTATTCCGTCTATCTGCCCGTACTTCAAGTTGAGTACGTACGGCTTAATATTTTTGTTCCACTCCTTTGCTATCGTAGCTGCTATTATCTCAAATTCAAATTGAGTCTTACCGCTCAATTCAATCGTAGTCTTCTTTGACGTGACCACTACCGTATATATTCCCTTATCCACAGGCGCGCCGTCCAACTTCTCTCCGACTATATTCCCTTCGCTATCTACCGTCACGCTGCCTTTATAATAGCTCAACTCAAAGTCGTTTAGCGTTGCTCCGCTTCCGTTTATGACAAGTTTAACGTTTCTAGGTTTGCCGTTGTACTCTATCTTATTGCTTGCCAAACTTACGCTTACAGAATTAACACCGCCGCCGACTGTAAACATCGGCGAATAAAGCTTGTCTTCCTCTACCTCTCCAAACGTATAGTTGTCTCTATCCGTCAATTTCGGCATTGCCTTATAATACTTCCTATGCGTCGCGGAATACTCAATATCTTCCAACGCTTTCGGCTCGGCATTTTCCAAGACTTTACCGCTGCTGTCCGTCTCGTAATATTCATACTCTACCACACCTTCCGCTCTTTTGTCTTTAAGCTTAGGCACGTCGTATACGTTCCCTTCGTTGTCCGTATGACTGAACGTGCTCCAATCTCCGTTGCTTCCTATGCCTATTACCGCTTGCACAATCTCCCATGCCTTTTCCCACTCGAATCCGCCGCTATACGTATCTTCCTTTCCTTGCTCCGGCAATACATAGTTGACGGCGTTCTCTCCTTCCAACGTAAACGTCACTCTCGCAATGCCTTGATTGCCCACAGTCGTATTGCAGTTGTTGGTATATCCCGCTTTTAACTCTTGCGGCACGTTCTCCAACACCATCTCCACAACGTCTCCCGTATATTCCACTTTGCCGTCGCCTTTCCATTTGACGTTGGATAAATCGAACTTCGCTTTTTCTATGCTCCACTTGATCGAATAAATCTTTGACGTAGTTTCTCCGTCTTTCTTTATTGCGACTTGCGTCGTATATTCTCCTGCATTTTTTATTTCCGTAACAACGTTGCCGTCACTATCCGTTGTCTTCATGCCGTCTACGAATCCGACGTCTATACCATACCCATTATCCACGCTGTGCAATTCGCTAGCCACCGAAGCTTTAAATATATAATCGGTGTTTTTTTCATATTCTATTTTGCCCGAATATTGCAGTTCTGTTTGCACGCCGTCCAGCTCCATACCGTCCGTATCGTTGGTTATATTTCCATTTTTATATAACCACCATATTACTTGCGGAGTATCGGTCTTATCCGACAAACGCAACGTAATCGTATCAGTAAATACTATATCGTAATTTGTATTGCCGCAATTAAAACTCAGCACATAGTCTCCCGTTGCAATTAATAACTGCAAATCCAAAGTCACGCTTTGAGCATTTGAACTTGCGGACGAATATATCAGCTCTCCTATCTTTCTTGGAGTTGTAGAGCCTCTCTGTCCAATCACGTCTGCTTTCAGAGGGATATCTTTGCTTATTGGCTTATCGGGCGTAAGCAGACTTATTGTCGGAGAATCACCCTTAACAGCATTTATGACGTTTTGCGTCGTACTGACTTTCAATCGCTTTTTCTTTAAAGAAAAAGATATAAATTTATCCGTAGTATCTCCTGACGTGCCTTCCCAGACGTTTGAACCATTGCCGCTGGTCGGATCATATGCGTTTTTCAATTTGACCGTAAGCGCGTCTTTATATTCTCCCGCCTGCGTAACGTAAACGTAGTCCCCGTCAAAATCAAAAAGATTAGAATCTTTAAATTCTTCCGCTATCTCGATCGTAATATTGTCTCTGTCATAATCAAGTTCATATGCGCGCTGACTTCCGTTATATTCCAGAGCGTCGTCGACAAACACAGGTATTTTTATCTCGTTGGCGGATATTACGATAGTCTTTGAATACGTGGTTGATAAAGTATAGTTTGAGCTTGCGCCGATCGAAGGATTCAACTCTACGACAGCGGTATAAGAGCCTAATTTCGTCGGATAATCATAAGAATCGGGCAATCCCGACGACGTATATTTTATACGCAATAAGCTGTCGGCGACTCCGTTGTCCGCAGGACATAAGTTTGTTGGCGTTGCAGTCGGAGGCTTTACGTTTGTATTGAAATCAACCGTAAGCGATTTGGGGCTGATCGTAAAATTAATTTCCTTTTCCTTGCTGCCGTTTGCCCATATATAGTTTTTGCTTTGAATAGTCAGCTTCACCTTATACGTTCCGCGGCTTACGGGTTTTGCAGTAATGAGCGTACTGTCGCTCATAGGCGAATACTCCACTTTTACGTCGGCGCTCGAAAATAATGAAGAATTATACCAACCGCTTGCTCCGCTTGCGTCAAAATAATCTTGCTGATCGCCGTCGTATATCGACGTGACGTCGGTGGGGGTGGTTAAAGACGTCTGAGATGCATGCATCGCCTTACGTAAATTTAAATGCAGCGCGGGTCTCATGCCACCTCCGCTAAATCCGACGTCAGCCCAATATCCCGAACCGTCTTCGTTAAGAAACGTTGCCATATAGGCATCTCCCGTCGTACCCGTTCTTTCCCAAATAGCTTTGTTGCCGCCTCTGATCTGAGCGTCGGTGTTCCATAAACCCGAAAACGCGGAATAAGTCTGACCGCTCGGCACAGACCAACCTGCCTCCGTCCAACTCGGCAACCATAGATAATCCTCGCCCCAATCAAAATAACCCGTTTTGTTTTGCACGTTGTAAGCATTCGTATTTGCCCAATATCCGCTAGCGCTAACCGTCAATGCTTCATTAGGAGCATTATTCCACCTGTTGATACTCAACTGTGCAAGACTTTGCGTCTTTTGATAAGGAATATTTTTAGGCTTTTCGATAAAATCCGTAATGCCTCCGTTACTTCTGTCTGTCGAAGAGTTAGGATTAACGGTATAAATGCTGAATGGATATGACGAATCTTTGGTATAAGTCGTTAAAGAGCTGGCCCCTTTACTTGCCACGTATTTGACGCTTCCGCCGCTTGACGATACTCCGTTGAGCAATCTGGCTCTGATGTAACTAGACGAATACATATTGCTTATATACGTATAAGAATAATTATCTTCAGACCACAAATTGTATGCGCTTTCGTAAATACTTTCTGTCAGCCAAAGAGTCAAAATCGGATCGGGATCGGGGCTGTCGTTCGTCGTCAAACATGCAACAGACCAATTCTTTCCGCCCAATTTAACAACTAAATTTCTGTTATTATTTTTGCCGCGTATATCTCCCGAATCCAAACCGCTGTGTATTTTTCCCTTCGACGTACCTGCCTTTGTAGTCTTCGCGGCAGATAATACGTTGTCATACGTTGCATTGCCCATATTCGTCAGCCTTTGATAAAGCTCTTTAAGGATATCACCGTTAAATACTATGCCGTCGCTTCTCGTCTTGTAATCGTCAAGCAACAAATCTCCGCTCAACGTTACCTTATTACTTATTACTGCCGCATCTGTGCTATCTTTTTTATTTAAGCCTACGACAAAACAACTGATCAATACAAATATTATCATTATGCCGACGGTAAATGACAACAACTTTCTTCCGGTACGCATTATGCTCATTTTCAAACCTCATTAGTATACTTTTGGTAGTTATATGTCGATTGTCTCCGACATTCTACGCGACCATTTTTCATGCAAATGATACTTTACGCTTATCCTTTACAAAATACTAAAAGTATTGTATCTCCCTTACAGTTTTTGCCACATTACAAGTATTATATAGAATTTTATATGTCGAAAATCTAGCTTTTGGACATATTTTCTTATACTTTGCGTACGTATATTGCATCTTTAAGGTCGCCTTGAAATATGTAATTATTCCAAGAAAAGTATACATTTACTGACCTTGCAAAGTTGAATGTAACTCGCGCGCGAAATATACTCTTTATAAAAAAACACGCCGTTTCGCAACAAAAAAACGGCAGTCAGTAAATGTATACTTTTCTTGGAATGGGTGTAAATGACTTTAAAATTAGAATGAAAATGTATGGGAAACAATTATATTTTTTAATAGGTTGAGACTTCTCCGCTTCACTACGTTTCGGTCGAAGTGACTTGGGCGTTCACCGCGACTTTAAAATATGCAATCACTTAGCAAAACAAAGTGATTGCTAAGCATACAGTCGGGTTCCGCCCTTACCGACCAAACGAAAATGCACGCTTGCGCTACATTTTGTCGGTACTTATTCAACTCGTTGAGACCTCTCTGCTGCGCTATCGCTTCGGTCGAGGTGACATAATTCTGTATATAAGTCACAATAACTTAGGATATGAGGTATTGGAAGAATGAGCGAATTTTGGCATATTGCAATTAAATTCAGTCATCTCGACCGAAGCGATAGATTAGTGGAGAAATCTATCATCGTGATATGTGAAAATTGATAATATACTTTTTATTAGATTTATTCTTAATTGCCGAAGAAAATTTTAATTTCTCCGCCTGATATGTCAAAGCATTCGCCAGACGTCTTTTCTCCTGACAAAAGCTCTTTTTTAGCATTTGGATAATAGAAAGTTTGGGAATTGATAGTATTGTTTGCGACTGCTTTGAGAATACCCTTTTTGCCTTTGCGGCAGAGTATAAGCAAATCTCCCTGTCTTTCAAAATAGGTATCGCCGCAGACTTGCGCCTTATAATTCTTGCGAATATCGCCAAGCTTGGTATAATGCGACAACAAGTCTTTGTCAATATTATCCCAATCCAAGGTACGTCTGCAAAGCGGATCTTCATATCCTTCCATACCTTGTTCGTCGCCGTAATAAATAGACGGAACGCCGGGAAGAATAAACTGCAATGCGGACGCCATGACAAGACGTCTCTTGGCAAAATCATAGCCCTCTTTGCTCAATACAAAGTCTCTTCTATACGCCTTGTCCGTACCGCTCATATCCACGCCGCTGAGTACGCTCAACGCTCTTGCCGTGTCGTGGGAGTCTATCAAATTCATTGTCACGTCCAAGGACTGCTTGGGATAATTCTCGACGATATTCATAACGGTATTTTCAAAGCCGACCGCGCTGCCGCCCATCACGAATGATAAGACAGCCTCTTTAAACGGATAATTCATCACGCCGTCAAGCTCTTTGCCTTGAAAATAATGTCTGCGATAGCTGTAAGCAACTTTGTTGGAAGCGTCTTCCCATACCTCGCCTATCAGCAAATTATCCTCGCCGTTGCGCTTTACAGCCTCTCTAATGTCAACGACAAAGTCTTCTCTCAATTCGTCGACTACGTCAAGTCTCCACCCTTTGACTCCAAGCTTTGTCCATTTGTCGATTATACCGCCCTCGCCGCTTATCATATCTCTAAACGACTTGGCTCTTTGACTGACGGTAGGCGTCACGGTTATGCCCCACCAACAGTGATATTCGTCGGGGAAATTATAAAAGTCATACCAATCGTAATATTGACTTTGCTTTGACTGATAAGCGCCCAAAGTGGGATAAGAGCCAAATTTGTTGAAATATTTACTGTCCGCGCCGGTATGATTAAACACGCCGTCAAGCATAATATATATACCCATTTCGCTTGCTTTCTTGATGAGCAAGGCAAAGCTTTGCTCGTCGCCAAGCAATTCGTCTATCATTTCGTAATCGCCTGTATCATATCTGTGATTGGATGAAGATTTGAATATCGGAGAAAGATATAAAAGCGTCACGCCCAGCTTTTTGAGATAAGGCAATTTGTCTATTATTCCCTGAAAGTTGCCGCCGTAAAAGTCATTGGCTCTGAATACTCCGTCGCTGTCGACAATGGTGACTTCTTCGCCCCACTGCTTCAAGACACCGTTTTTGTTGAATACCGCACTCTTATCCTGACCTTTGCAGAATCTGTCGACGAAGATATGATATATCACGCCTCCCTTTATCCAATCGGGCGTGACGTATCTCTTGTCATAGACCGTGAATTGAAAGTCGTCGCCCTCTCTGCGATATTGATACTCTCCATTCTCAGTCTTAAAAAGGAATCTATACCAATACAGTCCGACTTTGTTGATATTGACTTTGACAATATATTCGCTCTCGTCTCCCCTCTTGCAGTTAAAAGACATACGGAAGACGTACGGTATATCCGCGCCGTCCTCGTAAATATGCAATTCGACGTCGCTGACGTACACGCCGTCTTTGACAAATATTTTAAAAGTCATTTCCCTGTCTTGCTCTACGCTGCCAAACGGACTTTTGCAATGGGGATTTCTGCTGTCAAAATATATCAACTCTTTCACTTTTCACCTTACCGAATAGATAATTCAAAACCGCAAATTCATTCACAAACAAACTTGCAAGTATTACATTTATAGCCTTACTCTGTGAGGAATAAGGCTATCTGATATTACTGTTATTTCTTGTCTGCCGCCTTGGTCGTCTTAGCCTTAGGTTTTTTCTCCGCAGTCTTTTCCGTCGCGGCTTTTTCAGCCTTAGGCGATACCTTTTGCGCATAGTTTACAGGCGACATCTTCCATATTCTGTCGGCGTATTCCTTGACGCTTCGATCTGATGAGAAGAAGCCTGCGTTTGCCGTATTGAGCAGAGACATCTTCGCCCAAGCGTATTTATCCTTGTATGCCTTATCAAGTCTATCCTGACAGTCGCAGTAAGATTGGAAGTCGGCAAGCACTTTATAGCCGTCGCTGGAAATCAAAGCGTCCGCTATCTCGCCGTAATTGACTCCTGCGATACCGCCTCTAAGCCCGTCTATGACGGCTCTTATCCTAGGATTGTTGTTGTAATACTCTCTCGGATTGTAGCCTCTTGCGTTGAGTTCGTTTATCTCGCTTGCCAACATACCGAATATAAAGATATTCTCCTTGCCTACGTTCTCGTATATCTCTATATTTGCGCCGTCCATCGTGCCGATAGTCACCGCGCCGTTGATCATAAACTTCATGTTGCCCGTGCCGCTCGCTTCTTTTCCTGCGATGGATATCTGCTCAGACACGTCTGACGCCGGCATTATCATCTCTGCAAGCGTAACTCTGTAATTCTCGATATATACGACTTTTATCTTGCCCTTTATGTCGGGATCGTCGTTGATAAGATTGCCAAGTGAATGAATAAGACGGATGATCTGCTTTGCCATATAGTAACTTGGCGCAGCCTTTGCTCCGAATATAAACGTCCTTGGATGTATATCGAGATCCGGATTGGCTTTTAATCTATAATATAGGTCAAGTATATGCAGCGCATTGAGAAGCTGTCTCTTATATTCGTGCAATCTCTTGACTTGTACGTCGAATATAGAATTGGGATCTACGTCGATGCCGTTGTTGTCTTTGATATACTTTGCAAGACGTATCTTGTTTTGTTTTTTGATATCAAGCACTTTGTCAAGCACAGCCTTGTCACCAGAGTACTTTGACAGATCTTTGAGTTTGTCAGCGTCGCTCTTAAAGCCGTCGCCTATCAACTTCTCAATATAATCGCTGAGCAGCGGATTGGATTGACACAGCCATCTTCTGTAAGTGATACCGTTGGTCACGTTGGTGAACTTCTTGGGGTGCATCTTGTGATAATCTCTGAATACCTCGTCTTTAAGTATCTGCGAGTGCAACGCCGATACGCCGTTGACGGTATGCGAAGCCGCAAGACAGAGATTTGCCATCTTGACTTGACCGCCTGCCAATATAGAATTGTAATCAACTTTGCCGTAATCGTTTGGATAGAAAGCCCAGAGCTCGTCGGTAAATCTGTGGTTTATCTCACACACTATCTGATATACTCTCGGCAAAAGCTGTCTGAACAAGCCCTCCGGCCACTTTTCAAGCGCCTCCGCCATGACGGTGTGATTGGTGTAAGATACCGTACGTTTTACGATATTCCAAGCCTTATCCCAAGTATATCCGTACTCGTCGAGAAGCAGTCTCATAAGCTCGGGGATGCAAAGCGTCGGGTGCGTGTCGTTGATATGTATAGCGACTTTATCAGGCAGGGTGTCCAACGTCTTGTAATCTTTGAGGTGCATTTTGAGTATAGACTGTATTGACGCTGAGACAAAGAAATACTGTTGTTTGAGTCTCAACATCTTGCCCTCTTGATGGTGATCGGCAGGATAAAGCACTTTGCATATACTCTCCGCCAACGCCTTTTGTTCCAAAGACTTGACGTATTCGCCCTCGGCAAAAAGTTTCATATCAAAATCTACGGGAGCCTTTGCCGACCAAAGTCTCAACTTGTTGACCGCCGGCACGTCATAACCGCTTATGTTCATATCGTAAGGTATTGCCTGAACTGTGTAACAATCTTTTTGTTCGATATAAAGTCTGCCGTTGTCCCACGTCTCGTCAACGTAACCGCCGAACTTGACTTCAAACGTGTCTTCCATTCTTGGCGAGAGCCATACCGAGCCGTTTTCCAACCACTCGTCGGGAAGCTCCACTTGCCAGCCGTCCTCTATCTTTTGTCTGAAAATACCGTAATCGTATCTTATAGAAAATCCGCTTGCGACATAGTTGAGATTTGTAAGCGACTCCATATATGCCGCCGCAAGACGTCCCAAGCCGCCGTTGCCGAGACCTGCGTCAGGCTCTATCGCATACATATCGTCGATAGAATATCCGAGGTCTTTGCACAACGCATCAAACGCGTCTGTCATTTTGAGATTGTAAAGATGATTTTTGAGCGAACGTCCCAGCAGAAATTCCATTGACATGTAATATACCTGCTTGGCGCCTTGCTCCAATCTCTTTCTCTTGAAGTCCAATCTCTTATCTGTGAGTATGTCTCTCACCGTCATGCAGATCGCTCTGTAAATTTGATTTTTGCTTGCATTCTCAATCGTCGTGCCAAAATAAGTCTGGCATTTGAGCGAAACTATCTTTTTGAGTTCTTTTACTTGATTTTCCATCACTTTCTCCAAAAATAAAGTCGATTTCTTCGCAAAAACTGTCCGAACTCGGTCGAAATTGTGAGGTCGGACTTTTTTTGCACGCTAAATTATATCATATATTTTATTTTTTTGCTACATTTTACTATACAAAATGAAGATTTTTTATAAAAAATCAATAATTTATAAATTTTCACCTGTATTTTTTTGATATTTACAACTCTTTGTATAAATCAATATATCTTAGAGCTATATTTTTCCAACTAAAATCCTGCGTCATAGCGTTGTCAACAATCTTTTGCCAATCTTCTTTGTAATCTCTGTACATTCCGACGGCTCTCTCCACCGCGTTGAGAAGATCGTAAGCGTTGTATGAATAGAAGGTAAATCCCGTACCTTTGCCTGTGGTATAGTCGTACGGTATGACGGTATCTTTAAGCCCGCCCGTCTCCCTTACGATAGGCAAACTGCCGTATCTCATCGCTATCATTTGCGAAAGTCCGCACGGCTCGAACTTGGACGGCATCAAAAACATGTCAGTCGCGCAGTATATCTTACTTGCAAGTTCCGCAGAGAAAGTCACAAGCGCGCGCAAGTTGTTGGGATATCTGTTCTGCACTCCGCGAAGCATCTCTTCATATTTGTAATCGCCCGTGCCAAGCACGACAAGCTGAACGCCCATGTCAAGTATTCTTGTTATAATAGGCGAAAGCAGATCCAAGCCCTTCTGGTGAGTAAGTCTGCCTACCATACCTATCATTGGTATATTGGCGTCGACAGGAAGTCCCAAATCTTTTTGGAAAGCAAGCTTATTTTCCACCTTTTTGTCAAAGCTTGCAAGGTCATAGTTGACGTATGCAAACCCGTCGGTCTTGGGGTCGTTGGACTTGACGTCTATGCCGTTGATAATACCCGTAAGTTTGAACTGACGGTTGACAAGAATCTCGTTCATTCCGTAGCCGAAATATGAATTGAGTATCTCGTGCGAATACGTCTGCGACACAGTAGTCACCTTGTTGGCTCTCTCGATACCGCCTTTCATATAGTTGACGTCGCCGCTCATCTCGACGTACTCCCTCGCCCAATCGGGAAGTCCTAGTACGTCGCCCGATATAAAGCCGCTGTATCTGCCCTGAAATTCGATATTGTGTATCGTAAACACCGTCTTGATATTTTTGTATAAGTCGTCGTTTCTGTAAAATACGTCGAGGAATACGGGCACAAGCGCGCTCTGCCAATCGTTGGCGTGGATAATATCGGGTACGAATCCCTCCATAAGCTTTATGCAATCGAGTATCGCCTTTGAAAAGAATGCAAATCTCTCTCCGTCGTCAAAGTATCCGTACAGTCCGCTTCTTTTAAAATAATATTCGTTGTCTATCAAATAATAGATTACGCCGTCTATCTCAGCCTTGAAAAGTCCGCAATACTGAAACCGCCAAGATAAGTTGACGTATAAATTGCCCAAGTATTGGAGCTTGTCTTTAAGCTCTTGTTTTATATCCATATATAGAGGCAGTATTACTCTGCAATCCACGCCCGCGTCAACGTACGCCTTTGGCAAAGCTCCCGCCACGTCGGCAAGTCCGCCTGTCTTAATAAAGGGCACCGCCTCTGATGCGGCAAACAATATCTTCTTCCCGAAATCTATCTTGGTGCTTTTCACCTCGGTCTTTGAGCCCGAAGTCTTTTTCGTCTTGCTTTGAGTTGGCATATACATACCCTCCTTTTATATAGATATTATTGACAAATGCTTTCCGACAAATCAAGCGGTCAGCCATTGCTTTCAGCATATCGGTATAAATGCCGAATGCCTATTGGTTGCCTTATGTTAAACCGTTTTATTCTTTACGACTACGACGGGATATGCCTCGCTTCCGCTCAAAGTCTTATCTTCCGTCACCGTGACGTCCTTATCGGTGATTGCAAAGTTAAGTCTCGACATCTTCATTATACGTCCGCCTTCCATTACTATAGAATTGCGTATCTCCGCCCCTTCTTCTACGACGACTCCGCGGAATAGAATGGAATTTTCAACCGTGCCGTTGATCTTACATCCGTCGGCAATGAGCGAATTGACGACCTTTGCGCCCTCGCAATATCTTGTAGGCACGCTGTCTTTGACCTTGGTGAATACTTTGCCGACGCTGTAAAACAAGCTGTCGCGGATATCGCCGTCCAGAATAGCCATGCTCTCTTTATAGTATGACTTGACGTCGTCGACAAGAGCCGCGTGTCCGGCTACTTTGTATGCGTGTATATTGAGGCTATCTATATTGGCTTGGAGTATGTCTCTCTCAAAGTCCATCTTGCCTCGCTCATAGCTGTCTGTGACAAGCTGAATGAGCTGCTTTCTGTTGAATAGATAGCACGAAAGCCCCACTTCGCTGACCTGGTCGCTTGCGTTGCGAGTAATCTTCATACCTCTCACTCTGCCGCTTAGATCGCTCTCGACAAGCACTCTCCTAGAAGTCGTGGGTTGAGAAGTATATGTCAACATTGTTATGTCAGCCTTGCTCGCAAGGTGCGCTTCATACACCTCGTCAAAATCTATGCTGGCGATAATATTGCTGTTGGTAACAATGACGTACTCGTCGTCTGAATTTTCGATATAATCAAGTATGCCGTATAGAGCCTCTATCTTGCCCTTAAAGACGTTGGTCGACGTGTTGGACGCATAGGGAGGAAATACCGCGATACCGCTGTTCTTTCTGTTGAGATCCCAATCTCTGCCCATTCTGATGTGATCCATCAAGGAGGAGTAATTGCTTCTGGTGATTATACCTATCGTCGTCACCGAGCTGTTGACTAAGTTGGACAGCGCAAAGTCAATACATCTATATCTGCCGCCAAATGGCAACGACGCCGTTGTACGGTGCAAGGTCAACTCATTGAGTTTTGACTCGTTGTCGCTTGCAAAAATTATACTCATAGCATTATTCATTTCGACGCTCCTCCTTAATCTACCATTGCCTTGACAGGCACGACTTGGTTGGCTTTGACATTTGCATTAGGCCCGACCACGGTTATCTGCCATTGACCGTCGACCATCTCTTTTTGAGTGTCGCCGACCACTGCATTTTCCCCTACGACGGCATTATTGCCGACTATGGAGTGTCTTACCACAGCGCCTTTGCATATCTTTGCGCCGGGCATTATGTTGGAATCTTCAACGACCGCGCCTTCGCATATCTCCACGCCGGTTGAGAGCACGCTGTTGACGACTTTGCCGTTTATATTGCAGCCCTCTGTAATAAGAGAATTTACGATAAGCGCATTTTTGCCGACGTAGTGCGGCGGCTCCGCCGTATTTCTCGCATAGATTTTCCATGCGCTGTCGTCAAGGTTTATTCCGCTTGAAGGATCGAGCACGTCCATATTCGCCTCCCACAGCGAGGAAATAGTGCCCACGTCTTTCCAATATCCTGAGAAATTGTATGCAAAGAGCTTTTGTCCGTCGCCCAACATCTTCGGTATGATATTCTTGCCGAAATCGTTTTGCGACGACTTGTCCTCTTCGTCCTCGATGAGGTATTTGCGAAGTTTTGACCAATTAAATATGTATATACCCATAGACGCGTTGGTGCTCTTCGGATGCTTTGGTTTCTCTGCAAATTCATATACGGAATTGTCGGGATTGGTATTCATTATTCCAAATCGCGACGCCTCTTCCAACGACACGTTGATGACTGCGATAGTGCAGTCCGCGCCCTTTTCTTTGTGGTATGCAAGCATCTGCGAATAATCCATCTTATAGATATGGTCGCCCGAAAGCACAAGCACGTACTCGGGTGAAAATTTGTCGATAAATTCTATATTTTGATAAATGGCGTTTGCAGTACCTTTATACCAATCCGACGTCTCGCCTTTCATATACGGCGGCAAAACGAAAACTCCGCCGTTGAGTCTGTCGAGGTCCCAAGGCTGACCGTTGCCGATATACTGATTGAGATCAAAGGGTTTATATTGAGTCAACACGCCTATCGTGTCGATATTTGAGTTGATACAGTTTGATAGCGGAAAGTCGATTATCCTGTATTTTCCGCCGAAAGATACCGCAGGCTTTGCCAGGTCTCTGGTCAATGAATAAAGTCTCGTACCTTGTCCGCCAGCCAACAACATGGCTACGCATTTTTTTTTGTTGCTATACATTTTTCCTCCTTAATATACGTTAAGATATTATATAATCATTATATTCAATACCTGTGTTGAATTATTTGTCTTGTTTTTTGAGTTTTCTTGCAGGCGAAATATACATCACACTGTTGCCCGGTATCGTCATCTCGATATGATAAGGATATCCGTGCATCTCACCCTTTTTAGCGCTGAACGCCAACTTGTCGCTCTCTCCTCCGTATTTCTTATCGTCACTGTTGAGCGCGACTTTATATGACCTCTTTTCAGGCACGCCCATGCAATACCCCTCTCTCTTTACAGGCGAGAAGTTGACTACGGCTATCGTATAATTGCCCTCTCCGTCGCTTCTTATAAAAGATACGATGTTTTGCGTATTGTCGTCTACGCATATCCATTTAAAACCGTCGTAAGTCGTGTCGAGATAATACATCTCTTTGTTTGCTAAATAGTACGCGTTGAGGTCTTTGACAAATTCGTGCAGCGTGCGGTGCGAATCATAGTCGAGCAAAAACCAATCAAGCTGTTTTTTATAATCCCACTCTATAAACTGTCCAAACTCTCCGCCCATAAAAAGCAGCTTCTTGCCGGGGTGCGCCATCGTAAAGCCAAAAAAAGCTTTGAGCGAGTTGAATTTGTCCATATATGCGCCCGGCATTCTGTTGAGTAGAGAATACTTGCCGTGCACAACCTCGTCGTGGGAGAGAGGCAAGACGTAATTTTCGCTATATGCGTAAGTAATTGAAAAAGTAACTTTGTTGTGATTGTCTTTTCTGAAAAACGGATCGAGCGACACGTATGACAGCATATCGTTCATCCAGCCCATATTCCACTTGAAATTAAATCCCAAGCCGTTGTCCTGCGGAGGCTTTGTCACGTTGGGGAATGCAGTCGATTCTTCCGCAATCATCAACAAGCCCTTGTATTTTGACAGCATATGCGAATTGAGCTTTTGCAAAAAGTCTATTGCTTCCAAATTATAGTTGCCGCCGCTGACGTTGGGGCGCCATTCTCCGTTTTGTCTGCCGTAATCCAGATATAGCATAGAAGCGACCGCGTCCACTCTTATTCCGTCGACGTGGTATTCGCTGACCCAAAAATCTGCCGACGATATCAAGAAAGAATGCACCTCTCTTCTGCCGTAATCAAACACACGCGTACCCCATTCCTTATGCTCTTGTTTGAGCGGGTCGGAATATTCATAGCACGGCTCGCCGTCAAATTCATAAAGACCAAACGCGTCTTTTGGGAAATGCGCGCACACCCAATCCAATATGACGCCTATCTTATTTTTGTGACATTTATTGATAAAATATTTAAAGTCGTCGGGAGTGCCGTATCTCGAAGTGGGCGCAAACATACCGCTCACCTGATATCCCCAACTGCCCTCGTAAGGATATTCGCTTATCGGCAATATTTCAATATGGGTGTATCCCATCTGTTTGACGTATGCGACAAGCTCGTCCGCCAAGTCTCTGTAATTCAAAATGTTGCCGTCTGCGTATCTGCGCCAACTGCCCACGTGCAATTCGTATATGTTTATAGGAGAATGGAATGCGTCGAATTTTTCTCTCTCCGCTATCCAATTCTTGTCCGTCCACTTAAAAGTCGAAGTATAGAGTTTGGACGCGTTGGCAGGAGAAGTCTCGCTGTGTCTTGCGTACGGATCGGCTTTGAGCCTGAGTTTGCCCTCTTTGGTCTCAATGCTGAATTTATATATGTCAAAAATTTTAAGCCCTGCGACAAAGCCTTCCCATATCCCGTCGCTGATTTTGCTCATCGGATGTATGTCTCTGTCCCAATCGTTGAAATCTCCAACTATGCTTACCGACTTTGCGTGAGGCGCCCACACCCTGAACACCCAGCCTTCCTTGCCGTCCCTCGTGCTCTGATGCGGCGACATAAACTTGTATGCCTCATAATTTGTTCCCTCGTGAAAGAGGTAAACCGGTATCTTTTTATCCAACTTTCGCTCTCCTTTTTCATACTTATCCAAATTATACCATAAATAAATTCAATATACAATACTGATTTTGTGAAAAATTTAATTTTTTTAATTTTTTCACTTGCTATTTTTTCAAATTAGGAGTATAAGATAATTGCCGAATTAAAGTACGGCGCATACTATATACGATAATATACGCCGACGACTTTGACAAATATTTTTAAAGAGGAGGCGTTTTTTATGGCTGCAAAAGATATGTCGGTGGGAAAACCTCTCAAAGTACTATTTTCCTTTGCCCTTCCAATGATAGTTTCGGTACTGTTTCAACAGTTCTACAATATCGCGGATTCCCTTATTGCAGGCAACTTTATCAACGACGACGGTATCGCCTTGGCTGCGGTAAACGCGGCGTACCCCGTGACGGTCGTATTCATCGCTGTCGGCAACGGCTTTGGAATTGGCGGCGGTGTCGTCATATCGAGAATATTCGGAGCAAAAGATTATAAGCGCACCAAGACAGCCAACTCGACCGCGCTTTTCAATATAATTCTCTTTGCAATTATTTTCACCGTGCTGGGTATCTTTACTTGCAAGCCGTTGCTCTCGCTTATGAATTCTAAGGACCTGGGCGAAAGTGTGTTCTCCCAAAGCGTAGACTATCTCAATATCTATATTTACGGACTGAGCTTTTTATTCCTATACAACGTCGTAAGTTCGTCATTCCAAGCGCTCGGAAATTCCAAGACTCCGCTCTTTCTGCTGATATTCTCCACACTATTTAACGTAGCCGTCGATATAATATTCGTCAAATATTTTGATATGGGCGTCAAGGGTCTCGCCTGGGGTACGTTTCTTGCCCAAGGCATAGCAAGCGTCATATCTCTTATAATACTTCTCGTCAACGTATCCAAACTTAAAAGACAAAGCGACGTTGACGACTTATCAGCCTCTTTAACAAAAGACGGCAATGACGTCGCGACGTGCGAGAGTGATATTAAAGAGGCAGACTCGACAACCTGCGATTTCAAAGTCGACGATATCAACGCGGCAACAGCTTCAACAAAAAATAAATGCTTAGAAAACAACTTGTTTTCCTTTGCGACTTGGAAGCTGATAATGCTGATGTCGCTGCCGAGCATTCTGCAAAACTCCACCGTCTCGATAGGACAGCTCTTTGTACAAGGACTTGTCAACTCTTTCGGCAATGCCAATCTTGTCGCCGCTTATGGCTCGGCATTTAAAATCA
Source organism: uncultured Christensenella sp. (assembly GCA_910579785.1). GTDB lineage: Bacteria > Bacillota > Clostridia > Christensenellales > UBA3700 > RACS-045. Next base: position 17,440 of record CAJTVJ010000029.1, read on the forward strand.
ACTATATAATAATATCAATATTCCTGACAATATCAAATGCGATGGCGACTTTCACGTCTCAAAACGTCGGCGCTAAGCGGATTGATAGGGCCAAAGAAGGACTTAAAGGCGGACTTATCAGCGTGATTGCAATAGCGCTGCTTTCAACTGCGATATATCTTATCTTTGCTAAACAACTTGTAGGCGTATTTATCAACCACAGCAACAAAGAGATAATAGACATCGGCTCGCAATTCCTATACGTACTCGCCCCCTTCTACGTTGTGGTATGTATCAAAATAATATTCGACGGATTTATAAGAGGCGCAGGAGATATGGCAGGCTTTACGACAAGCACAATGACCGACCTTATCATAAGAGTGGGATTGAGTTTTATATTCGTCAAATGCTTTGATCTGTCATACGTATCAATATGGTGGAGCTGGCCTATCGGCTGGGTCGTCGGCGCAATGATTTCAATAATTTTCTTCCTTTCAAAGAGATGGCAAAGGACCGCAAATAAAAATTTGTGATATTTTTACCTTATAAAGTATAGAGTTTAAAAAGTATTAAGTCACCTCGCTAGACGCGGAGAGGTCTCAACAAGTTGGAAAAAGCGGATGAGACTTCTCGACTGCGCTCGAAGTGACTATATAATTACAAGTTTGAGATATAATCGTCATTGACGCTCGCACGAGACGCAGCTGCTTGCTCGCTATGCCGTCGCTTCGCTCCTTACGACCGAAACGAATTGAAGCGGAGAAATCTCAACCTCTTATCAAATTAAATAAGTACCGACAAAATGTAGCGTAAGCGTGCATTTTCGTTTGGACGGCATTAGCGGAACCCGACTGCCAGCTTAGCAATCACTTTGCTTTGCTAAGTGATTGCGTATTTTAAAGTCGTGGTGAACGCCCAGGTCATTGACACATCTATCAATAATATATTATAATTTTATTATGAAACTTACACCGATAAAAATAAATCTGCAAGACTATCCCCTACCAATTAGAAAATATCTGCAAGATGCAAATATCTATGACAGCAGCTCTTCCAAACAAGCAAGCGTGCTTTTCAGCGACAAGGGATACTTTATTAAATCTTCCGCAAAAGGCACTTTGCGAAGAGAAGCAGAAATGACAAGATATTTCCACTCCAAGAGAATTGCGCCCAAAGTATTGGAATATATAGACGGCGACAAAGATTGGCTTGTCACACAAAAAATAAAAGGCAGCGATTGCATTGACGGCAAATACCTATCCGATCCCAAACGGCTTTGCGACACTATGGCGCAGCTACTTCGCGAGTTACACGGCAGAGACTTTGCCGACTGCCCTATTAAAGACCATACGTCAAATTTTCTTTATACTGCCGAAAAAAATTATCTGGCAGGAATTTGTGACAGGGATATGCTTGACGATATCGGATATAAAGACCCTAACGACGTATGGCAAGAAATAACTGTCCAAAGCGATATTTTGCAAAACGATACGCTTCTGCACGGCGACTACTGTCTGCCAAACATAATACTTGATAATTGGAAGTTCAGCGGCTTTATCGACCTTGATTGCAGCGGAGTGGGCGACAAACACGTCGACATCTTTTGGGGAATATATACCTTATATTACAATTTGCATACCGACAAATATACCCAACGCTTTATCGACGCATACGGCAAAGACCTTATCGACAGTGAAAAGCTTAGATTGATATCAAAAATCGAAATATTCGGTTAAAGGAGCGACTATGAGAAGAAAAGACAGACAGATGCCAAAAGAATGGGCAATAAATATTGCAGACAAATGCGAATGGGCTACGCTTGCTATGACAGCTCCCGACGGATATCCGTATTGCGTTCCGCTGAGTATCGCAAGAATGGAGAATTTCTTATATTTTCATTGCGCCAAATCAGGCAAAAAAATAGATTGCCTTAAATTTAATCCCAACGTATGTATATCCTGCGTAGGAGATACCAAGCGACTTGACGACGAATTTTCTACCCTATACGAAAGCGCAATTATATTCGGCAAAGCGGAAGAAGTAACTAACGACGACGAGAAAATATGCGCGTTGAGAGCTATATCTTTGCGGCATACTCCTAATAATATGTCGCATTTCGACGAGGCAATCAAACGTAGCCTCGCCATAACGTCCGTATGGAAAGTATCTATCGACTATATCGACGGCAAATCAAAACATAGATAATTTAAATTGTGCGTGCGATGACAAAAGAGAAGGACGGCAAGCCGTCCTTTATTGTCACCTCTCTTATGGGAGAGATGTATTTTTTTGATATGCTAGCAAGCAATATATCCGGTCATTTCGACCAAGCGTAGCGCGTGGAGAAATCTCATCCTTTTATTTTTCAACTCGTTGAGACCTCTCCGCTTCGGTCGAGGTGACTATTTTTATTATTCTTATCCTATTATCCACTCTCGCACGACCGCGGAGAATGGTGTGATTTTCGTCCGTGCTAAGGTGAGGTGCTGTTTATTATTATTTATCCTTTCGCATAGTACCGACAAAATGTAGCGTAGCGTGCATTTTCGCTTGGTCGGTAAGGGCGGAGTCCAACCGTACGTTAAGCAATTATCTTTCACAGAAAGTAATTGCGCCTTTTTAGGTTGTGACGACGACCTAGGCGCGCCGCTATACGCGGTCGCT
>CAJTVJ010000030.1 GCA_910579785.1 uncultured Christensenella sp.
CTCTTATTAAAAAAATACGCCGTTTCGCGATAAGAAAACGGCAGTCAGTAAATGTATACTTTTCTTAGAATGGGTGTTATTGACTTTAAAAATAGAATGAAAATGTATGAGAAATAAATATTTTTAATAGGTTGAGATTTCTCCACTGCACTTCGTTTCGGTCGAAATGACTAGATATATACTTACAAGTTTGGAATGAAATCGTCATAGACGCTCGCCCAAGACGCATCTGCTTGCTCGCTATGCCGTCGCTGCGCTCCTTACGAGCGTAGTCGAGATATCTCATCGAGTTAGATTAAAAGGATGAGACCTCTCCACTACGGTCGAGGTGACAAAAAGGACGGTGTTACCGTCCTTAGTTTTTTTAAAGGATGAGATTTCTCCGCTTCACTTCGTTTCGGTCGAAATGACTTAAAGTTTGATTATCTATAAGCAAAACGTGGTCACCTCGACCGCAGCGGAGAGGTCTAATCAATTTGAATAAGCGATTGAGATTTCTCCATTTCACTGCGTTACAGTCGTAAGGAGCGTAAGCGACGGCATAGCGAGCCAGCAGATGCGTCTTGGGCGAGCGTCAATGACGATTCTCTCCAAGACTTGTAGGTATATATGTGGTCACCTCGACCAAAAATTGCTTGACTTTATGCAATATAAAAAATGCACCCGAAAGAGTGCATTTTTTAAACATTAGATTTTATTTTGCGATTATTTTTGGAAAGCGGCATATATTGCTTTTATAGCTCTTTCGTAGTCGCTGGTCGCAATGCCCACTATGATATTCATTTCGCTTGAACCTTGGTCAATCATGCGGATATTTATCTTTTCCTTTGCAAGCGCGCCTACCAAAGTCGAAGCGCTGCCGGGCTTATACGACATACCGTGACCGACGGTGGCTATCAACGAGATACCGCTCTTTATTTCGATATGGTCAGGATCGACGACTTTCTTAATTCTCTCTATGACGACGTCTTCTTTACCTGCGAGTTCATTGTCCGGAATGACGATACTCATGGTATCTATGCCTGTGGGCAAATGCTCGATAGATATATTGTAATATTCAAGCACAGCGAGGACTTTGCGCACAAAGCCAAGTTCGCTGTTCATCATTGACTTTTCAATATATATTATACTGTATCCTTTCTTGCCTGCGATACCTGTGATAACTCTCTTTGAAAGTTCTTTTTCGTCAAGCTCTGCAACTATCATGGTGCCGTCTGCCGTAGGACAGAAAGTATTGCGGATGTTGATAGGTATCTTGCTGACTCTCACAGGAAAGATAGATTCGGGGTGAAGCACGTTGGCTCCCATATATGCAAGCTCTCTGAGCTCTTTATATGACAAGGTCTCAATAGGTTTTGGATTGTCGACGATACGCGGGTCAGCCGACATAAAACCGTTGACGTCAGTCCAATTTTCATACAGGCTTGCGCCTACCGCTCTTGCAATAACTGCTCCCGACACGTCCGAGCCGCCTCTGCTAAACGTATGAACGATACCCTCGCTGTCGCCGCCGTAAAATCCCGGAACGACTGCCCTCTCGACATTCTCCAACACGCTTTTAACCTTCTCATTGGTGCTCTCTGAATCAAAGTCGCCGTTGGCATCAAAAATCATCACGTCTTTGGCGTCGATAAATTCATAACCGAGCACCTCAGCAGTAATCACCGCAGAAAGGTATTCTCCTCTTGAAGCGCAAAACTCTGCGGAGTTGTATTTAAGCATTTCTTTCTCGACTTTGTCAAGATATGAATCTATATCCAAACCAAGCCCCAAGTCTTTGACAATGCCCTTAAATCTCTCTCTTATCTTATCAAAAGTCGCTTTGCATTCGCCGTTTATCTGCATATCGTGATAGCAAGCGTAGAGCATATCCGTGACCTTGTGGTCTTGCGAAAATCTCTTACCCGGCGCAGAGACGACTACGTACCTGCGCTCTTTGTCTTGTTTTATTATCTCAGCGACCTGTCTTATCGACTTGGCGTCCGCCATTGACGTACCGCCGAATTTTACGACCTTTATTGACATAACGTACCTCTTTATATTTACCTTATATTAACTACACATTATTTTACATTGAGTATTGACATTTGGCAAGCAAATACTCGCACAAAATCAAAGAAGACTGCGACACTCCAAATAATATCTCTTATCCTCGGCATGTCCCATAGAAAAGGATTTGCGAGGCAACACTCCGCGTCTGACGACGTAATCAAAGAGTCCGCTCTTTTCCAAACACGGCATAAAGACTGCGACGGCGTTGTTTTCTTTGGCAACGTTGAGCAGATGCTCGTCGCCATGGATATAGTCTATCACCATCGCCTTACAAGTCTTGCCGTATTCATCCATATAATGCTGGATGTCGGCTATCGCGTCGCTGGCGTTGTCAGATACTTGCCACAAATATTCTCTGCCATTGTATGCTACTTTGACCCGATTTGTTCCGCCCAATTTTGCAAGATTGGTCTGCATATATTGCAAAAACTCCTCGCCGACGTTGAACACCGCCCTGTGAATAGGTTGAAATTGCAAAGACTCGTCATGCAAGTTGACAAGCTCGCAAAGCGCGTATCTGGCAGGATGGTTTTCTCTTTCGCAATCATTGAGCTGACTCTTTATATTATTCCAACACTCCTTAGCAGTCGCAAGTGAATGATTGCCGTCGCCTACGGCAAAGAGAATCGGCTTTGCGCTGCCGTATTTCTCAATGAGTTCTTGCTTAGATAAAAGTCCGTCAATCGCAGTTATTATCTCATTGCATATCTCGCCGCTTATCTTATATCCCTTTATGCTGCCGCCTCCCATATTGAGAGTAAAGTCGTAAGCAAGTTGGAATTTGTCAGCATTCTTGTGCAAATTCTCGATTATTTTGCTCTTGCGATCGTCCATAAGCATCATGATATGCGGACTCTCCAAGCACGCGCCCTTGCGGACTTCTATCCTTGCAGGAAGGCGCTCTACGACCGTCCTCTCCGTCGCTTTGATAAGAGCGTTGTTTTCGGGAGTGTATTCATAGTCTTCAAGGTCTACGGCTATAACAAGTCCAAGTCGCTTTTGTCCGTCCGGCGCAGTTCTTTCGACAAGTATAAATCCCTCAAACTCTTCAAATACGCCTCCATTTAAATACTTTTGCATATTGTCGTTGATACTCTTTATCCTATCCTGCTTGTCTCCCATTTCGAGATAGACCTCAGGATAAATTATCTTCAACGTCGACGGGCTGTCTCCTACGACCTGCGCGACGCGATTCCAATAGTCGGGCTGCGACGTGAATTGATCGCAGGCTATCACGCTCCATTTACTCATATCTATATTGCCGTTTGGCAATAATATCTTAGGTACTTTTACGCTGCTCTTCATTATCTCTCTCCGTATATATTATTTATATATCAATTATATAATAGTCCTTTTGCAATAAAAATGCCAGACTAATAATTAGTTTGGCTTTTTAACATACTTCAACGTCTATATAGATACCTCGACTTCATACCTGAACATTTATTTAATTAAATTTCAAGCAATATATTTTATCTTGCCGTATTCTTTACGACGTCAAACGCGTAATATCAGTTCTTCTTATGAGCTCTCTTATCGTGTTTTCTCACCGACTGCGAACTAATTCTGTATATGACCTTTATCTCTTCAAGAAGTTTTTCAGGGGTCATATATCTCTTTATCGTGCCGCCTTGAACAACGCTGATTATTCCGCTCTCTTCGCTGACAACGATGGCAAACACGTCGCTTTCTTCCGTGATACCTATCGCCGCTCTGTGACGTGTGCCAAGGTCTTTGGCAAGCGTAACTTCCTGCGACAGAGGCAAGAAACAACCTGCGGAGATTATCCTGTCGCCCAGCACAACGACCGCGCCGTCATGCAAAGGAGCTTTGGTATTGAATATACTTTCCAAAAGTCCGCTGGATATTGTCGCGTCCAAAGTAGTACCCGTGTCAAGTATGTGAGCAGGCACTTCTGTCGGCGCGATGATTATCAATGCGCCCACGTCGCTCTTTGCCATATTCTGACATGCCTTGACTATCTCTGTCGCGGATATCAAAAGCTGTTCGTCGGTGGTGGCATAAGTGTATTTTGTCTTTTGACGTCTTGCAAGTCTGCTCATAAAAATCTTGATGTCAGACCTGTATACCTCAACGATTGCGACTATCCAGAATATATTGAAATATCTCAATACGTCAATAGCAATCGCCGCCTGCTGATAATAAATATTCAAAATCAAAAGAGCAAGATAGACGACGGAATATATAGCAACGACGACAGCCATACGGTAGCTGTTACGTTTTGCAAAAAATACGAACATTATAATTGCCACTGCCAAGGTGACGATTATGTCTATTATCACCCAAAGGCTGGGCGGCGTTGCCGAATTAGCTGCAATCAAACTGCTTAGCATATATTCCTCCTCTTTCGTTTTCTCTTAGATATACACTAAAACGAAGTCGTGACTTCCTTTATTATAATATAATGAATTTTTAAAAAAATAAAGCATTTTTGATATATTTTTACAATAAATATTCAAAATATTATTCAAAAGGATCGTTAAACGGTGTATTTTCTTTCTCTTTATCCTCATTATCCCCATCATTTTCGCCAAAAACTTCTGTGTCATACAAATTATCGCCAAAGGGCTCTTCTATATTTTCAGACTGCTCTTGTTTTTGAGGCATAATCTTATCGGAATTCTTGAATACGTACGACTTTATCAAATACGACACGCCAATCAGCAATGCGATTAGCACGGCTTTGAATACGACGTTGACAAGCGACGCGCTTTTTGCATTTTGCGCCGTGGCATTGGGAAACTCGCTCTCCGCCTTTTCAAGAGCGCTTGCAAAGCTGTCTATATTCTCGCTGCTGAGCGCAGTCAACGACGTCTTTATCACGTCGAAAAGCTGAGCTTTTATTCCCTCTTCGCCCTTGCGCGCCAACATATTCTCAAACGTGTCGTCAGGCGTATGATATACGTTGGGCTTGCCGCTCATTTCGGTAAACAACGGATTTGCGTTACTTTCCCAATTAAGCGACAGAAAGTTGGCGGTAGGCACATATCTGTTCATAAAGTAATGTTGATTGGACAACATGCCGATATTGACGTAATTATAAACGGAATCTTGCTCTAAGATAAATTGACCGATATTCCTGTCATTCGGCACTTTCGTAGTCGCTCCGTCGGCGCACGCATTTAAAAAACTGCCGTAAGTCGTCTTTGTCTCTCCCTCGTAGATATATAGATTGTCGCCGCAAAGCATAGAATAGTTGAGCACTATCGCAATGCTGTCAAGCTTTTCTCTATCGAGTTGCGAGGCGTACTGCAAAGCGCCTCTCCAACAATAACTGCCGCCCGTAAAGAATGCAAAGGTCACGTCATATCCCAAATCAACGTCTTTGAGCTGCTCGGCAAGCGTAAGCATAACGGCAAGCGCTCCGCCGCTCTCATAACTGCCGTCCGCGCCCCACGGCTTGCCGCTCATATCGGCTTGTTCTTGATACAAATTGTCGTATTGGCAGGTGAGCATTATCTCGCCCTTGCTTTGCTGAGAAGTATGTTTTGTAAATATCACGTTGTATGCCCACACGTCGCTCAACTCTTCGTTGGCGTAATTGACGTATCTGCTGAACGTCGTCTTAAAGCCTTGAAGCCCCAAGATATCGCCGTGCGAAAACTCGCTTGTATATCCCCAATCCGACATGGTTTTGGATAAATATTTTGCAAACTCAAAGTCGTTGCCGCCGCCCAAAGTTCTGTCGGCATATTGAGTTAAAAGCGTCTGCATATACCCAAAAGCCTTGTCGCCGAGAGCCGCGTCAATGCCGTCCACTTTTTTTACGTCTACATTTTTGGCGCTGCAACCGACGAAAGCCGTCAATATCAAAACAAGCAGCGTCATAATTGACAGTGCCGTGAATATTCTGCGCTTGCCGAACGTCTTATTTCTCATAGCCCACCTCACGCAAAAAGTACCAACATTATGGTCGGTATTATCATTATATGAATAAGTATCGGATAAAACCTTTTTTCCAATCCTCTTGAAAAGGCAAAAAAGAATACCGACATTGAAAGCAGCGCGACGATAGGAGGCACGAATATGTTGCCGAAATTGTATGCAAGCGGAAGCTGCGCAAAAATTATCTCGCCGACACCCAGCAGCACCGTCATTATTATAAAGCTTGAATCAAGACATACCCTAAATCTGCGTATGTCAAACTGGACGCCTATTATCATATATTGACGGAATACCAAAGAAGCAAAAAACTTTGCAAAGACAATGTATAATAGAAATAATATCACCGTGGCGATTATAGGAAAAGTTATCTTTATCATAATCAGCGCCGTCGGCGTCATAGTCGAGAGATAAGTGAATAGCGACACTCCCATAAAACTAGAATACGACGAATCTATCATAGTCATAAACAGCGAATTGAAATTGCGCTTGCCGAAATAAAGCATCGAGAAAAATATTCCTGCCGCCAGCAATACTTTAAGGACGATAGTCATCCAATCGTTTTTTAGCTTCGGTGTGCGCGGCCGCACAAACATAGGCGTAACGTTATTTTGCATAAGTCTTTCCCATTAAATGTATTATTGCCAAATCAAGAGCGTTGTCCTGCGTTATCCTGCCGCTCTTGAAATCGAATTCTAGTTGGTATAGATAATAGAGCGCGTCTTTGAGTTTGCCCAAAAAACCGCTCACCTTGCGCTTTGTCGCGTCTATCTTCTTTTTCGCCATAAACAGCGCATTCTTCTTCATGCCGAGACTTTCGCACAAAAAATCTTCTCCGCCGTCGCTCGTCATGATCGCAAACATTCTCTTAAAGGTCAAAGTCAAAGTCGCAAGTATCGCAGACGGCTTGTCACCTCTTTTCAACAATACGTCCATTATTCCCATTGCCTTGTCGTAATCGCCGTCCTGTATCGCATAGATAAATTCAAAGACCTGCGTCTCTGTATCGGTCGCAACTATGTCCTCTATCACGCCTGCGTCGACGACGATATCATTGCCGACGTAGAGCATTATCTTATTGAGTTCGTTGTTGATCTTGCCGAAATCTTTATTGCAACGGTTGACGATCGCAGACAATGCTGATTTGTCGTATTTTATCTTATAGTAATTGAAAAGCGTCTGAATATAGTTGACGTAATCCAAAAGCCCCATTTTGTTGCAGTCGACTTCGACGACGTATTGACTCAGCGCGCTCTTTATCGTGGGACAGTTGACAAGCACCAATATGTTGCCCTCTACGATATTGTCGGCATAATCAAGCCAAGCTTCGCTCTCTTGAAGAGATAATTTTTTGCTGTAATCCTCAACTATCACAAGCCTTCTGTCGCCGAACATCGACACGTATGACAGCGCGGCAATCACGTCGTTTTGCGATACGTCGTTGCCCTCGAATTTCTGCACGCAATAATCTCTCATATCGGACGGTATCAGCGCATAGAACTTTTCGAGCGCAAACAATATCATTCCCTCGTCGTCGCCGCTGAGGGCATATATATCTGCCACGTTCGTCTTAAAAGTCTGTTTGAGTTGAAGCGCCTGCATCAATACCTCCAAAATCTATCGACTTTTATTCTATCATTATTTATCTTAAATGTAAACGCCCCCGACACATAATTTTCAAGAGAATTTGTATAACCGTATTCGCACACGATATATTTGCCGTCGGTTGAGCCGGCTGTCGGAGAATAAGTGACCAACACGTCGTATTCTTCGTCAATGGCATAATAGTCGCGCGCCAGCACTCTTACCGTCCTCTCGCCAAGCGTAATGTCGAGACAGCCGCGACTGAGATAAGATATGACAAGACCGCTCTCGACGATATGATCTCCCATTATCACCGCACCGTCTGCGACTTGACTGCTCTCAAAGGCATAGACGTACGGACACGCCGCGACGAGTTTTAATCTGTCAACCTCGCCGACGTCGACGTCTCCTACAATGACTATACCGTCCAACTTGGCAAACTTGTGCTTGACCATCTCTTGCACGACTGCGTTTTCGGCGTCAATGCCGACTTCATCGTTGATTATAAGATAATTGCCCCCAAAGGCATTGTCGACAAGCAAGTACTGACAGCCGTAATCGTCGGTAAAACAATGTACGTATGCGTTGCCGCTGCCCCACAGACGCAAAGTCGACGACGTTGTCAAAACCAATGCAATACACATAATGCTTGCGGCTATCCTCTTTAATTTCTTATCGGCAAACACGTACTGCGACAAAGCTACCGTTGCGACTATTCCGAATATTATTATTGCCGCTCCCGAGCTAAAACTTACGACAAACGTGGGAAGTTTGCTTATTCCTTCTATCAGTTTTATCAGTACGGTAAACGGCGCCGCCGTCAAAGTAATGCTCCATCCCATAAAAGGCAGAATCGCCGCGATAAATACTACGATAAAATATATCGGAAAACATATGCCTAGTATAGGCAGTAATAAAAGGTTGGCAATGATAAACAAAAGCGTTTCGCCTTGAAAATAATACATCATTATGGGTAGAAGCGCAAAATTTACGGCAAGCGACGTAGATAGCAAAGCATTGAGTTTCTTCGGCAATCGCTTTAAAACTTTTGATATCGGCTTGCCGAGCATGAGTATTCCGACAACCGCGATAAAGCTCATCAAAAATCCCATTTCAAATAAATACAGCGGCTTGAAAAGCAGTATTGCTATTGCCGACATCGACATACTCGAAAGTCCGTCGTTTCTCAATCCGATAGATTTTGCCAACGCTGCCGTCAAAGTCATAATGCTTGCCCGCACCGTCGAGGGCGAAAAGTCGCACAGTGCGCAAAATATCAATAAAAAAGTCGACAGTATAGCTATCTTTGCAATTCGGTTGGTGAGTTTTGTCTTTCTCAAAAGCCAAAGCAACGCGCCTGCCAACATACCAACGTGCAACCCCGATACCGCAAACACGTGCGCAGTGCCTGTGTATGAAAAGCCCGACTTTATGTTTTCATCAAGCCCGCTCTTGTCGCCAAACGTCATCGCAAAAAGAAAACCTGCCGTATCGCTTCTTGTGTTTGAATAAATAATGCTTTTGATTCTGAGCTTTATCCTGTCGCCCAAGCCTGCGCCTTCGGATATCTTGATAAGAAAAAAGTCGTCGTCTTGGGGAGTAGCATTGCAAAGAATATTGTGATATATCCCTTTGCGGTAATTGCTCATGCTGTAATTGTCGGTTACGACAAAATTAAGAGGAGCTATGTCGCCCTTAAATTTAATTCTATCGCCTATTGCATAAGTATCAACGAGCGCACTGCGGATAAACGTGGCTTTTGCCTTGCCTTTTATCTTTCTCCCGTCCACCGTGACGTTTTCTAAATAAATATTTACGTAAATGTTTTTGTCCGATTGATACGTTATCTCGCCCTTTTCATCGCAAGGCGTCGTCATATCTATCTCGCCCTCTATGATAGAATTTTGATTATATATCTCTTTGCTTTGTATGTCGACGTATGCCAAAGAAGTCAATCCCAAAAAGATAAAAAATACTAAGATACACGTGACAAGTTTGGCTCTCGCCTTTTTAAACTTCTTTATAAAAATCGCGCAGAGGAGAATTGTCAATGCAACCAATACAGCTAATATTATCAAAATATTTGAACAAAACGTGATTGTGCATATAGCAAAAATAACACTCAGCAAAATTAGCGGAGCTATACGAAAGTTGATTATTCTCTTCATTTAATTTTATCTTTTGTAAGTAAGTATATTTACGTGCAGCACCTTGTGCAAAGCACGGTTAAATTCAGTCTTTTAAAAACACCTCGTTGTATAGGTCTATGGCTTTCTTTATGGATTCCACAGCGACTTCGCGGCCGGAGAGTTCAAGCACCTCCATCTTCTTGCCTTCAAGTTGTTTGTATACCCCAAAGAAGTGTCTCATCTCTTCAATTATATGTTGCGGCAACTCGCCAACGTCCCGGTATCCGTTCCAATTCGGGTCCTTATACGGCACCGCCAATATCTTTATGTCCTCTCTGCCCTCGTCTATCATTGCTATCTGTCCTATAGGATAACATCTTACAAGTGCAAGCGGCGCAATCTCCTCGCTGCATATGACAAGCACGTCCAACGGGTCTCCGTCGTCGGCATAGGTACGCGGTATAAAACCATAGTTTGCCGGATAGTGCGTCGCGGTATAAAGTATCCTGTCCAATATCAGCATACCCGTCTGCTTGTCGACTTCATACTTATTCTTGCACCCCTTAGGTATTTCGATACAAGATATAAAGTCGTCGCACTGTATCCTGTCTTTGCTAATGTCATGCCATATATTCATACTGCCTTCATAATCTCCCCTTATTTTATTCCATTGTACTATATTCTTTTGGATAAATCTATAATTTTTCAATATTTCTTATTATTTTTTTTATATTTTTGATTGCAAATGCCAAAATTGTGTGCTAATATAATAAAGCAAATGTCAAAACTGCTTATAAAGTTACGTTTTGCATTCGCATACTGACCAAATGCCGAAGTGGTGGAATTGGCAGACGCGCCGGACTCAAAATCCGGTGATGGCGACATCGTGCGGGTTCAAGTCCCGCCTTCGGCACCAGTTTAAGAAAGACCTGCGATTGCAGGTCTTTTTGTTATCTGTTGTTAATTTTTTCGGGATACATATCGTGGCTTGAAAGTCTGTCCCAAGCTACCTCTTCCCACTTAGTCCCCTTTTTGCCGTAGTTACAATAAGGATCTATGGAAATTCCGCCGCGTGGCAGAAATTTGCCCCATACTTCGATGTATGCAGGGTCCATAAGAGCAATAAGATCGTTCATAATAACGTTCACGCAGTCTTCATGGAAATCGCCGCGATTTCTAAACCCAAATAGATATAGCTTTAAAGACTTGCTTTCAACCATCTTTTCGCGCGGTACGTAAGAAATGTAGAGCGTGGCAAAATCGGGTTGCCCCGTAATTGGGCAAAGGCTTGTGAATTCTGGACAGTTAAACTTTACAAAATAGTCTCTTTCGGGATGTTTGTTTGCAAACGTTTCCAAAACTGTCGGATCGTAAGTCTGCGGATATTTTGTATTGTTGTTGCCGAGCAGGGTAAGGCTCTCGCTGTGTTTTTCTCTTGACATATTATTCTCCTTTTATTGCAGGGTCTTCTATTCCGTTGGCTTTAAATGCGGCGGCGCGGTCACGGCAGGTAGCGCATACACCGCAAGGTTTTCCGCCGCCAGAATAACAGCTCCAAGTATATTTGTATGGGACGCCGAGTTTAAGCCCCCTTTTTACAACCTGAGATTTGTTTAAGTTTATAAAAGGCGCAAAAATTTTAAGCTGACCGCCGCTGCCCGTATAAATGGCTTCGCCCATAGCGGAATTGAACTTTTCGCTGCAATCGGGATAGGCGTTGCCGGCCGCGTCGTCTCCATGCGCGCCGTAATATATCACTTCGCACCCGTGCGACAGCGCCACGCTTGCCGCCGCCGAAAGAAAAAGTCCGTTCCTGAACGGAACGTAGGTTGAAACGGGTCTGCCGCCCGTTACGGAAAGCTGTTCGGCATAACTTTGCAGAGGTATATCATTGGGCGACTCTGCCAATAGCGAACAGTCCGAACCTTTGAAGATGACCGAAAGGTCAAGCCGATTTAAAACAACGCCGTAAAAGTCGGCGACTTTTTGCGCTGCGTCAAGTTCTTTACTGTGGGTCTGACCGTAATAAACGGAAAGAGCAAAAACCTCTTTCGCGCCGTATTTATCAACCGCTAAACCAAGACAGGTTGCGCTGTCCACGCCGCCGCTTAACAATACGAGTGCTTTCATAGTCTGCCCTCCAATGTCGATAACACCGAAAGCAAAATTTCCTCGGCTCTGTCGCATTCTCTGCCTATGTCTGCCAATAGCCCACGGGCACGTTTTTCTACTTCTTTAATATTCATACTTTCTCCTATACTCCGCGCATATCGGGCTTCCAGATAACTTTATGCAACTGTAATTGCAATCGCACGCCGTTAAGATGATGTTCTTTCATAAACTCTACTATTTCTTCGGGCTTAATTTTCCCAAACACGGGACTGAAATAAACGCGGCATCTGTCTGCAAGTCCGTACTCGTTGATGATCTCTTCCGCACGCGCCAAATCGCGCATATCTCCGACCACAAACTTGACCGAGTCCTGTGACGTAAGACAAGAAAAGTTTTCGGTCAACATATATTTTTCCATTCCGCTTGAAGGAAGTTTATAGTCGGCAGTAACGATGGGACGGGGCGAAAGTGAAACGATAGCTTTTAACGGAATGCTCCCGTTGGTTTCTATTTCGACTTCTGCGCCCGACGCTCCCAGCAGCTCTATAAGCTGTGCAATATCCGCCTGCAAAAGCGGTTCTCCGCCAGTCAGAGTAACGTTTTTTACACCCGCATTTTTCACATATTCAACAAGCTCTTCCGCAGAAGCAAGCCCGCATTTTACGTCGGCGGCATTTGCCCAACGCGTGTCGCAGTAGCTGCAATTAAGATTGCAGCCGCAAAACCGCAGAAATACTGCAAGCTCGCCTGCGCGCGGGCCTTCACCGTTTATGCTTATAAACTTTTCTGCAACTTTAAAATCAGACATATCACTCACCGTACATCGCGCAGTTTTCAGGCGACTCGTAAACGGCAACACAGGAAACAGGTATGCCCTTGTTGCAAAGATTGGCGTATATGTGCGCAGCAAAGTTCTCGGCAGTGGGTCTGAAATCCGTCTCTACCAATGAAAAACCTTCTTCTTTAAGCGCAGCGACGGTCGCAGGTTTAAGGGTGTTTTTTTCGCAAATAAGCGTATGGTCAAAGCTTTCCGCAAGCTTTTTTACTGCCTGTTTAAAATCGCCGAAATCAAGAAGCATACCGCGCTTTTCGCCGCTCCCCTGCAATTTGTCACCGCTTATTTTTACTTCCACAACCCAATGATGTCCGTGGATATTTGCGCACTTGCCGTTGTATCCGTAAAGAAAGTGTGCGCTGTCAAAACAAGCCGAAGTTTTTAAATAATACATATCTCTCCTTTTGCAAAAAAATACAGCCGGACAAAACGACTGCACCTAAAAAGACTTTCCCAATTAGGATGCCCTGGTTTTGTTTAACGACAGGATGGCGCAATCGAACTGTCCTTCTAATTAGCTATATAATACTACGCCGCAACGCGTATGTCAACTCAATGAAAGGCTTATGCGCCGCTTAATTTCAAAACAGCGCTATATGTATTTAAATTAACTTTATCTTTTTTTATTTGTCACTTGTTAGATTTATCGCAAAAGAAGTATATACGTTTTTTTAAATATGGAAAATAATATCAAAAAAATATTACACAGCTTTGTCGCATATTGCATAGTATGTAACGGACATAGCTTGACTTTTGATTTCCACATAACCTCTTGCACACAGTGCGAGTCGGTATGCAATACATCAAAAAGAGAAAATTATGCCCTTTATTCAAAGATATTCAGACGTAAAGAAAGGCGGTATAGTCTTTTGCGGCAACACTTTGGGACTGAGCAAAGCCGCCGACTAAAATCAACCCGGCACCGAAGGCTCTATCGGAGCTTTACTAGCCTCAACACCAATTTGCAAGTTGGAAATTTCCCAGCAGGAGGCACAACGCTGGACTATGCGTCCAACGGCTCTTTTGCCAACCTCAATCTGCCAGCCGACTCGACAATCTTGCGCGCGGAACTCGTATGGGGCGGCTTATACCGTTCTTCAACCAACAACATTTCAAATCTTTTAAACAGCAGTATCACATTCACAACACCGCTAGGTCAGTTCTCTGTCCTTCCTGACCCTGCGACAGCTCAGACTTTCGACATTCCTGCCGCCGGAAACGACGCTTGTAGACGGCTCTATAACGATCGACGGCGTTGCATATGCTGGAACTCTGCCTGTCATAATACCGAGCATTGACGCAGGAGCAAGTTCAACGGTGTAATTTAAAGTTGTCACCAACTTCTTGCCTGTCAACAATCCTGTAATCAACGTCGCAAGAGTCGACTATGAATTCTTCCCGTTTGCTCAATATCCTGCAACAGGTTTTTCTGAGTCAAATCCTGCAAGCGTGCTTATAATCGAAAGAAAGTTTATCAACGACAAAAGCGTTGACAAAAACTATGCCGTGCAGGGCGACAAATTGCATTACACCACGACGGTGACCAATCCAAACGATCCGACAAAGACCGACTTGGTATTCAAAGACCCGATACCTACCGGAACGACCTTTGTCGCAGGCAGCGTAAAAGTCAACGGAGTCGCGCAACCCACATATGATCCGCAAGCAGGCTTTGACTTACCTGATTTAGCAGCCGGCGCAAGCGCGGTAGTAGAATTTGACGTGGAGGTGAATTGATATGCAGATGATAACCAATACTGCCAACGTCACAGATTTTTCAGGCGCAATGCCGATAATCACTTATAGCAACGCCGTCGTAACTTTGATAAGACAGGAGCCGACGTCGCAGATATATATACACCGTCCAAGGTGCAACTGCCACTGTCCTTTCACTGCTCCAAATTTTTGCGGCTGTCCTTGCATGCCGTATTGCATTACGTGCTGTCACGAGGAGTACAATAATTGCAACTGCTGCGCATGCAACTGTCATAGGTGTCCGTTTGACTAAGCAGTAATAAGTAAAGCAAAACCGACATTCTTTATATTGCAATATCAACACAAAAGACGGTTGCATTGAGCAGCCGCCTTTTAGGATATTATTATAATGAAGAATAAACGCTATAACTCCATTGTGTTTAAATTTAACAATATTAGTTTAAGTGCATTTGTACGTCGTATTTTTCAAGCAACTCATCTGCCACTTTATTATACTGCTCATAGGCGATATCGTATTTAACGTTGTCTTTCAACGTACGTAAAAGTTCCATATCTATTCCTTCATAGTGTGATTTTATCTTTGCAAAACAACTATCAACTGATTTTTCGGAAGAAGTAATATAAGAGATTCCGCTGGCAATATCTCTATATGCCATTGCACCATACGAAGCTTCTTCACTCCACTCTCCTTTCATAAAAATAGCTCTATTGTCGGTATCTCCGTATATATAATATGATATAGATTCGCTCCTCTCGTTTTTGATTTCTATCGTGTCCATAGTCAACAGTAGCATTCTTGCAGAAAAGTTTTCAGCGCTTATGTAGTCTATATCATACATATATACAATTTCTCCATATCTCTCGCTGCTGGCATAAAGATATGCAATTCTATGCGTGCCTTTGGATTTAACGATAACATATCCCGTATGGGGGAATATATCTTCTCCCATATCAACTTTCATAGGTATGTCGTAAATCTTATCGGTTCCGCTGACTTGGCTTAAAACCTCGCCATAAGAAAACATTGCGATAAAATTACTCAATGCGACCATATCTAATATCTCATCTTCTTCGTAAACTTCTTTTTCTGCGCTTTCCATAAATTTATAAATTTCACGTTCGCTCGCGTATTCAAATACCTTTGCAGTTGACATCTTACTCAAAAGCTGAGCCTCTTCTTTTGTATTGAATTTATCAAGCACATTTGTCATAATTGACCTAAACTCTTCAATTTCATTGATGGCATTACCGCTGTTATTGACTTCATTTCCACTGCCATTACTGCCCGTGCCGTTATTCTTATCAGGGTCATTGCAAGCAGTCAGACATACTGCGAGTATGCAACATAAGATTGCCGTTACTACTAATACTTTGATTGATTTTTTCATTTTGCTTCACTCCTTATCTATATGATATTATTTACAAAAAAGGTATACTTTTACTATAATAAACACTTGCAAAATATATATGAATAATGTATAATCAACGTATATAAAAAAGGTGAAAATATAGAAGTATTATTGCTTTTAAATAAAGCATACTTTTTTTGTAATTTTGAAAGTTACAGAGGTATATTATCTAAATCGCACTAGCTTATATCGCATTTTCATTACAAGCTGTATATAAAAAATAAGATGCGGATATCCGCATCTTATTTTTTATTTTAAATTATCAATAATTCTGTGCGCTAATTTCAAAATAGCTTTGCGGATGGTCGCATACCGGACAAACTTCGGGAGCAGCCGTGCCGACCGTAATATGACCGCAGTTGCGGCATTCCCACACCTTGACTTCACTCTTTTCAAAGACCTTTGCAGTCTCGACGTTTTTAAGAAGAGCGCGATATCTCTCCTCATGATGCTTCTCAATCTCGCCTACTGCGCGGAATTTTGCCGCCAGCTCAGCAAAGCCCTCTTTCTCTGCCGTCTTTGCAAAATCTTCATACATATCCGTCCACTCGTAATTTTCGCCGCCTGCCGCTTCTTGAAGATTTTCTTTTGTGTTGCCTATCCCCTTCAATTCTTTGAGCCACATCTTGGCATGCTCTTTTTCGTTGTCGGCAGTCTTTAAAAAGATAGCGGATATCTGCTCATATCCCTCTTTCTTTGCTACGGAAGCAAAATACGTATATTTGTTTCTTGCCTGCGACTCTCCTGCAAATGCAGCTTGAAGATTTTTCTCTGTCTGGGTGCCTTTATATTTATTCATTTTTATCTCCTTCTAGATTATCAAATCTATAAAACAACTATGTATATTATATATCTGCGTAATAAATTTGTCAATAACCATATAACTATTAAATTATTTCGATACCTACGCTTTGAGTATGCGCGGCTTTTGCAAAGATATTATCATTTCTTAATATCTCTGCGCATTTCTCCGCGCTCTCGCCGTCGTCAAATATCCCCACGTATGCGCTGCCGCTGCCCGTCATAAAGACGGTGTCTGTAAAGCGCAATAAATCTCTCTTTGCCTTGGCAATATCGGGAGTGAGCATAATCGCGCTTTTTTCTAGTACGTTGAAATACTTTCCCTCTTTGTCGCCGCCAACTTCGTCATACTTCTTGTATATCTCCTTGGTAGAAGCGCCTGCCATTGTCTGCACGACAACAAGCGACGTCTGCGGTATTTCAACAGGCGCCACGACTTCTCCGACGCCGCTGACCCTTGCGCCGCCGCCGTAGCACATATACGGCACGTCGCAACCGACTTTGAGAGCAATCGGCATAAGCTCTTCAAGCGGTATGCCGTAAAGTTTGCTTGCGCAAAACAGCACTCCGCTGGCATCGGCAGACGAGCCGCCCATACCTGCCGAAAAAGGTATGCCCTTGACGATATCGACTTGCATCGCAATGCCGTATCTCTCGCCCAAAAGTTGAAGCGTCTTTGTCGCCGTGTTGTCGCGCGGCGCCGACTTGCCGTCCATAGTCACTGCGCTGCTTTTGCTGCTTTTTGCCGCGATCACGTCGTATATATCTATCGAAGACATAAGCATATCCAACGTGTGATATCCGTCTTCTCTCACGCCTGTAATGTCCAAAGATAAATTGATTTTGGCATTGACTTTGATTTTAATCTCATCCATATTTATATTTTAACACTTTTGCAAACTATATTCAAGATAAAACAATTTAATATCTTAAAATTTATCACTTCCTCACAAAAATAAATAATTTGAGAATTTTAAAAATGCTATTGAAATACACTTAACCGTATGGTATAATGTATATAACCAATAAATATTTACGAAGGGGGAAATTATGAAAAAACTTAAACTATTTTTAGCTGTGATTTTGTTGATAAACATATTTATTGTCATCTTCGCGCTATCAGCCTGCAAGCCAAAAGACGATGGGGACGACAATAAAATTATCCCACCTCCGATAGACGGTATCGTCGAGCCTTATAAATTTGTAGGAAGAGATTATTATACACAAAATAATAATCCGCATATCACAGATTATTTTGACGACGAAACCAAACTTAATATTGAAGCAAAAATCACTTCGTTTGAAGAGCTTAAAAATTTTTGCAATGAGAAGAAATTGCAGATTTTCAATGAAAACTATAATCCTGAGATAAACGACTCTTTAACTAGGAATTTACGGAAATACGACGACAATTTTTTTGAAAAACGCTCGCTATTGATTATACTTAGATTTAAAGAGACATACGACAATTATTCGTTTGATTCTTTAAATATCCAAAACGATACTATATCAATAAATCTTGTCTCTGCCAACGGCAATAGCCTTTATAAAATCAGTACTAATTCTTATCTATTTGAAATAAGTAAAACCGTATCAGAGAAAACAAATAAAATAACCGTTATTGAAAGTAAAGGCGAACTTGATCAAAAAGTAACGACCAAAATACATGAATTTAACAATCTCAACATTAAAAAGGATGCGATAGGCAACTATATAATAAGTTCAAAAGAATTTTTGAATACCTTTTGCAATGAAGAGACTTCTCCTTTCTTTGAAAAAAAAAACTGTCCATAAAAGACGTCTATCCCGACGTTTCGGACGAATTATTAAACGACGAAGAATTTATAAAGATGTTTAATGAGATGTACAACGAACGCAATAAACAAATAATTCAACTGTTAGATAAATACGACAGCGAATTTTTTCAACAAAAGTCTCTTATATTTATAATGAGAAATAGAGGTGACAATAGATTTTATAAGTTAGATAAATTCGATATTGAAGGAAATGCAATAAACGTCACGTTAGCTACGCCTGATCTTGGCAATAATCTCCCAATTTCTGCCGTAGCAAATTGCCTATATCTCTTTGAAATTGACAAAACCCAAATTACGGATACAAGTCAAATAAATATAAATGAAATCGTATTATAAAAAGCATAATCTATAAATAAGTCCGTCGAAAATCGACGGACATTCTTCTTTTGAAATTCTTACTTTAATTTAATTCTTCAATTTGCAGTTTAAAATTTTGACCATTGTAAAAACTCAATTTTAGAGATTGTCCGTCTTCTGTAAACTTACCTACGTAATACTCTTTTAGCAAAACTTTTAAATCAAAAAGCAGCTCTTGCGCGACGATATTTGATTTATGAACATCGTCGCATGCACTTGGTGACGCATTTGAATTTTTTTTCATATCTTTGACCTCCTTCTATTAGTTTAATTATTATACCTCCCACAACTTACAAAGTCAACTATTTTTGTCATATGTGGTGGATAATTATTTAAATAGGAGTATCAAATTTATGGATATTTTGTCGAATTTTGCCGAAAATCTAAATGACCTTTTAATTGAAAATTCTTTAAACATAAAAACCTTTTCAATAAAACTAAATTTGAACCTATCAGAATGTTATAAGTATCTAAGAAAAGAGTATTTACCACGTCTCGCTAATATAATTAAAATTGCAGATTACTTTGAATGTTCGATTGATTATTTACTTGGTCTTGAAGAGACAAATGATTTAAAATTTTCGCACACTCCTCCCTTTGATAAAACATTTACTAAACTACTTAAAGATAAAAACTTGACTAGATATCAGCTTAACAAACATACTAAAATCGCTAATTCAAGAATTAATGATTGGTGTAATGGAAGACGCCTACCGTCAATAGATAATTTGATTATACTTGCTACTTATTTTGATTATTCATTAGATTTATTATTAGGAAGACAATAATAAATATCCACCAGCTCAGCTGGTGGTTTTTCAGTTTCGGGCGTAGCCCTTTGTTACTAGCTGCACGAAATCG
>CAJTVJ010000031.1 GCA_910579785.1 uncultured Christensenella sp.
TTAACTTGTTTAGATTTCTCCGCTTCGCCTACGGCTTCGGTCGAAATGACAATAGGCTTTTCTACTACCTTCTCAACTACTGTCTCGACAGGTACCTCAACTCGCACTTCCTTCTCTATTACCTTTTCAACGGGCTTCTCTACTATCTTCTCTATTACTTGCGGTTGAGCTGCTACGACTTGTTGAGGTTTATCTGCAAGTTGTTTTATCATTTCTCGCATTGCCTTCTGCTCTTCTATCATACTCTTGATTAGCTCGTCGTTGGCATTACTTGCGACTACTTCTTTCTCAACAACTTTTTCATTCGACTTATCTGCAAGCTGCTGCATAAGTATTTGATTTTGTTCCATAAGCGTCTTTATAGTTTCGTCATTCTTTTCTTCTTTTTCAAGTATTCTCTGCATAAACTCACTATTATCCGACGCCTGCTGAGGAAGCATCTGCTGCATACCGGGAAGCAATGCTGTGACAGTCTCATTTATAAGTCCTCGCATTTCTTCCACACCGATAGATTGAGCCCCCATATACGCGCCTTGGGCGCCGTTTGCCCCTTGACCATTCATCATACGCATAAACATCATCTTATTATACTCGTCTTTACTTGCTACAAGTTCTTCTTCGGCTTTGACACATTTACTCTTGGCAATAATCATAATTACCAAGCTCACAACTGCCAAGCCCATGAGTACGCACGCTATCGCAGTCCATGCTCCGTCCTGCAATCCCAAAAATCCGCTTGTTGCAGCAAAGAAAGTAGCATATTTCTCATTGACAGTCTTTTTTGCTTTCTTTCGTCTATTCTCATATCCGATAGTCTTTGCTAAAAATATCAACGTCAACATTGCGCTCACAGCGCTGACTATGACTTGCCACAGCGGTATCTCTTTTAGCTTCTCCAACAACTCGTCGAGCGCGCCGCCTCCGTTGCCGTCTTTGTCGCCCACGTCCCCAGATACGTCTCCGCTGCCTGTGCCGTCCGGATCATTTGACGGACTGTCGGGGTCGGTCGGGTCGTATATAGTCTCGCCCTCTGCTATCGTAAACTCCCGCCACTCTGTCTCAGTACTTCCGTCCTCAAACACATAGTTCGTCTTGTCCTTTATCACTGCGCGCACTTGATACGTATTGCCGCCCTTTAAGTCGCTGAACTTCAATATATTGCCTTCCGCGTCCTTATATTCATACCCTATTCCGTTTAGCTGGTCTTTGTCCACCTTTAACGACGGAGGATTGAACTTCGTCGTCCAATTATCCTCGTCTATCTTCATCGGTGTTATCTCAAACTCTATTATCGCATATCCCTCTTCGACGTTGGCTCCGTCTAGATAAAAGCCCTCGACTCCTTCCTTTATGCTTATCTTTGCAAGATACTTGCCTACGTTCTTAGGCAGTCCCGTCATTGCCGTTATCTCGCCGTCCCTAAAATACTCTATTTTGAGTTTATCTAATCCAAATGCTCCGCTTGACGACTGCACGCTCAAACTTATACCTTGCTCTTTGCCGTTGTACGTCAGCTTATCCTTGCCTTCTTCTACACTCACGTTGACGGCGTCTTCCTTTCTGCCCACTTGGAATACGTTGGAGTACAACCCGTCGCCGCTCTTGTCAAACTCATAGTTGCCTGCCGTTATACCTGCCTTGAATATAAGTTTTGTCTTGTAATATCTTACTTCTTTCTCTATTACGCTTATGCTTGTCAACGGCGAATTGGGGTCCTTTATATTACCCTGCATATCAGTCTCATAATACTCGTATCCTACCACGTTGGCATACTTGCCCGTAGGGTCGTTGAGTATCTGTCGGATATAACTGCCCTTGGGATCGTCTACCTTCTGCGGCGCCCATCTCACGTTGATGATATGCGCTATGACCTCCCAATCTATCTCCCATTTGAAATCGCTGTCGCTGCCGCTCGGCGTAAAGATATACGAGTCCTTGTTGTTCTTATCCGGCAGCATATAGTTGAGCGCATACTTGGGATCGCTTGGGTCAAAGTCAAACTCCACGCTCTCTCTGCCGCTGTCTCCAACGTTGTAGCCCGTCATTCCCTGTCCGTAGCCCTTGACTACCAACCCCTTCGGCAACGTCGTCTCGTCTATCTCTTCTTTTACTCCGCTCGGCTCGTACGGCAACTTGCCGTCGCCCTGCCACTTAACGTTTGACAAGTCGTACAGCACCTTGCTTATCTCCCATTCTATCGTATACACCTGAGTCTCGCCTGTGCCTGTCAGTATTATAGCTACCTGCGTGCTGTATTTGCCTGCATTGGTATACCTATCGTCCTTATAACCGTTGACAAATCCTGCTCCGCTATACGTCTTGTCTACCTTATACTCGTTGGTCTCTCTCACCTCAAACGAATACTCTCTTCCGTCGTATGTTATCTTGCTCTTCTCATATCTAGCCGGCTGCGAGTTGGCTCCGATTTCCACCCTCAACGAATTGTTGGTGTATCTTCCGTCAGCCATCAGCCTCCATATAACCTTGCCGTCCTCTGACGGTATCTCTACGTTGAGTTTTACCTCGTTGTATATTAGCGTATAGTTGTCCTTGCTCTCTCCCGTCAGCTCTATAAGCAAATCGTACACTCCCGGCGTAAATATCTCGCTTATCTTCAAGTCGGGATAGACTATGCCGTCTTCTATAAGCTCTATGCCGCTGTGCAGCAACGTCTTCTCTGAGGTGCTTCCCACCGCATATATCTCCAAATTGAGCTGATCTTCAAAATCGTCCGTCACGTATATCTTGCTGTCTATCGACTCAACAGATATGCTTCCGTCCTCGCCGTAATCAAAATTTATCTTGCCGTCTGTCGCAGCTATCTCCAACTCCATCGCCGCCTTGTTGACGCAAAACGTCACTTCTCTCGGCTTGTTGTCGCCCGTCAATATCCCATCTCCCGACCACTGCGAATTGTCCGGATCTGTCAACTCTATCGCCAAGGCGTACTCGCCCGCTTGCTTGACGACTATCCTGTCGCCGCTCAGCGTTATCTTATCTGCAAACCTCGTCGGTACGCTCACCTTTACGTCGGCGACGTCAAACAATATCTGATATCTATACTCCCTTACGCCGTTGTACGTATACCAAGTCGACGGCGTAAACGTAGGTAATTTGATATTACGCGTCAACAACTCAAACGTCGTAGTCTTCTTTGACGACAACGGCGCATAATTTGTATTGTCTACCAACGCCGTCGCCCGATAATGCCCCACCTTCTTAGGCAGGTCGGTAGAATCGTGCGTGCCGCCCGTGTCAGTGGATTTGTAATGTACTGAAAAGTTGAGAGTATCTGAGCCGCATAAATCTCCGCTCTCATATCCCGTAATAATTGCTATGCCGTCGGCGTTGACACCCCACGTGAAATCCACCTCTTTGGGCTTTATCTCAAAGTCCACTATCCTCTCATTACTGCCGTTGTCATTGCTCCAACCGTATTTTGTCGTATTCAGCAACGTAAACTTCGCCTTATACTTACCTACGTTGCGCGGAGTAACCTTTTGACTTCCGTCTTCATTGAGATACTCTACCTGCATAACTTGACTGTCATTATAGTATCCCTTGTACCAAGTCTGGCTTGTTAAATCCCTGTCTGTGCCGTCGTAGATTATATCCGTAACGCTACTCGGCTCAGTGATAGTATAATATGACGACGCCTCTGCAAGTTCCAAATTGAGGTGAAAAGCTGGGCGTATTGCCAACGCATTGTCGGAATCTACTCCGCTTCCGTTCTGATTATGACAATAATTCCAACGACCTGACGATACGGACGGCGATCTAAGCCAATAGTCGGCGCTGTTATTATACATCTCAGTAGACGGCGCCCAAATTCCTTTCCCTGCGCCAGCACCCGTATAACCCATCTCCGCTATACTAGGTATCCAAATCTTATCGCTTTTCCAATCTCCATAATTAGTACAGTCATTTAACCATGACGTTCTATACCCACCGCCCGTTGCATAGTTAAATATCGTACTTGAATATGAGTCATTTTCATAATTACATGCTCCGCCATAATTTTTAAACTGTTCCAACTCTTGCCATTTTACGTTTTCAGGAATCTCTATAAAATCATAAAAGCTTCCGCTGACCTCTTTACCCGCAACCGTACTGTTGGGCATAGTAAATTTAGCAAACGCATGATCTTTATTTTGCGCTATCTCGCTTCCCAAAGCAGTTGGGCTTGTGGCATATTTTCCACCTATATTCAGTCCTTGTATTCTTAACTTTGTTGTTGAATATAAAATTGCAGGATATGTACCCTTAGTATCTATTGCGTGCGTTGCCCATTGAGAAGTTCTATACGTCGATTTTTCTGCCGGGATTTCATCGGAATTGGCAAGCCACAAGGTCAAAATAGGCTGATTGCTATTGTTGGACGAGAGTAATGAAGCTATCCATCTCATACCACCAATCGTGACCACAACGTCCTTCTTCTCGGGATTTTTTGTCCTAAAAACAGAACTATTCAGCATGCCCGTCGAAGATTCGTTCAAAGCGTCCTTGACGTCTTGCAACGTTGCCCCACTTGCGCCGAGAAGCGCATCATAAAGTTTTTTCAACTGATTGCCGTCAAAAACTTTTCCGTCAGTTCTGTTTTCATAATTTGACAAAGTCAAATCGCCAATTTCCGTCGTATTGTTGAAATTTGTTACGGCATTGGCTTTTCTATTCTCGCTCACCCCTAAAAAAAGCGTGACAAACAATATGCTGAATATCAACGCTATGCTAAGCGTTGTTATTATATATTTTTTATTTTTCTTTAGAATATTCACTAGGACCTCATTTCTTTTTTTGTCAACGATTACAAAAAAAGTATACTTTTACTGACCTGTCAATATTGCTTATAATGCGCGCGCGAAATATACTTTATTTGTGAAAATGCCCCATTTCGCGATAAAGAATGAGGCGGTCAGTAAAAGTATACATTTTTTAGAATGGCTGTAATTGACTTTAAAAATAGAATGAAAGTGTATGAGAAGTTATTATATTTTCAGAAGGATGAGACCTCTCCGCTGCGTTTCACTTCGGTCGAAGTGACTAGATTTAATATGATGAGATTTCTCCGCTACGGTCGAAATGACTTTAAGTTCGGTTAACCATAAGGCATTATATGGTCACTTCGAGCATAGTCGAGAAGTCTAATCGAGTTGAATATTTACAAAGTTGAGATTTCTCCGCTTCGGTCGAAATGACATTGCTTATATATTGGTGACAGTTACGCAGGATATGAGACTTTGGGAGAATGCCCATATTTTTGTTATACTACAACTTATATTTGGTCACCTCGACCGAAGCGGAGAGGTCTCATCATTTTAAAATGCACCCTTTCGGGTGCACTTGTAACTTATAATGTTATCTGATTTATTCGATTGGACTATCCAAAACGGCGTCCTTATATTTCTTTGTCGGGTCGACGACATGTTGAGAATCGCGATAATACTTCTTGCCTTTATAGTGATAGTAAAATACCATGTCGAATGCCTGCGTCAAAACTGCGCTGACTCCCCATACCATTATGATGCCGAATCCCAACGTAAGCACACTGATTATCATTCCGAAAATCAATATCATAAGATATAGTGCAAAGTATACGCCCAATACGTCTGCAAAATTCTTGCTTGCCATCTTGAAATTGGCAACAAAACTCTCTTTTATCGTCAAATCGGAGACAACGTATGAAGGCATCCAACCTGCAAACAACGCTCTCTGTATCGCCAACAGCAATATTATCGAGAAGTATGCCGCAACTACTCCAAGCCAATTATTGATAGCCCCCAGCATAAATCCAAGCCCCAATCCAACGCCGAATACAATTATTAAGCAACCTATCGACATGCCGACATACGCCAAAGAAAACTTGAACGCCTTTGAGAAATTGGCGATAAAGTTGGATAAAAAGCCGTATTCACTGTCCGACGACATAAACGCGTGCAGCGTGTCAGTGACGGTATATAGGCACATATAATAGAATATGCTGAAAAGCAAGACCAATACTATTATAGCTATAATTCCGCCCCATATCGAGCCGACGTGGTCTTTGGTGACGACGCCGATTTGCTTTATCGTGGAGACCAGCTGTTGATAGTATTCATTCATTCCCTCTTGCTGTATCGTATCGCCGCTGAAAAGAGATTTGAGATAATCTTTTAACACTCCGCTTATATTCAATTCTTTTAGGTCTTTGACATATCCGCTCAAAGTGGGCGCGAGTATGGCATAGCCTATTATACCGAAAATAAGCGCGGCTATCAAAAGCACAAGTACGACTTGATAGACCAACGAAAATTTGGATATTGTAATACTGAACGAATCCTTTGTTATCATAATTTAAGGTCCTCCCTCTCCAATTCTTCTACGTCAAAATAGACTGCGTATACCAAAACTCCAATATATGAAGCAAGCACCCAATAAAACAAAATTGCAAAGACCGACAATAAAACCGACGAGCCTTTGAATGGGAATATTACAAAGAATATCATTGGCAAAGCCATCAAAATCATCACCCATACTATGCTGAAAAAGACCTTGAAAATCTTCGCGCTCAAAGAATATACCGAATGTCCAAATGCCTTGAAAAGCCCAAACCCTTTCATCGTCATATTGGGGATCGTCAATAGTGACATAGACAAAAACAACAATTCAAACAACAACGAAAGCATAGCCAATATAAGACACATCGGCAGGGCGTTTTTGAATAACTTTATAGTCGTATATAGAAAGGTCGAAAGCAAAACGGCAACGACTTCAAGCGAGAAAAACAACAACAAGAGATATTTGAGTACGGGAATAAAGTTGTCGTTGAGGTGCGAGCCGATGATAGTCCACCTGCCTCGATTGTCCAAGCCGTAACGCATCTTCTGCCTAGTAAAGCCCGACATGACCGACAAAAAGCCTATTGAAATAATCATTATCAATATTATCCCGACAAAACGCCCTGCGCCCGTGTATCCGTTTATCTTTTTGAATATCTCGATAAACGATCCGTAGGTCTCTTGCTTTCTGCCTATGCTGACGATTATTTCCAATATGCTCATCGGATGCAAAAGCAAGCCAAGCAGCAGCATAGGTATAAACATTATGCCCATGCTCCGCAAAAAGTTGTGTCTGATATATCCAAAAGTCATCTTTGAATAACTGTTCATATGCTCTCCTTTTTGGTTTTTGCCTGCTTTCTTATAATTTAGTTGTCTGCAAAGTTCTCTTTGACGTAATTAACGACGTCATAAGGCGTCTTTGCCCTGAATATAACGTTGTCGTTGGATATCGCTGCGTAGTCTCCAAAGCCCCAAAGACAAAGTATGCAGTCGATGCCGAGTTCCTGCGCGCCCTCGACGTCGTATATCGTATCGCCTACCATCACGCAGTCTTTGGGAGAAATTTTCAACTCGTCAAGCGCATATCGCAGCACTTCCGCCTTTGTCTCACGCTCGCCGTATACAAGCCCAGACACGTAGTCGATGCTGCCTTCCACGCCGAAATGCCCCAGCAGGTGCACTGCCTCTTCATGTTTTTTGCAAGTGGCGACGGCTGTCATAATACCATCCATTTGGTGACACTCTCTCAGCATATCCGACACTCCGTCATAGAGCTTGCTCATATATATTGCCTTTTCGCCGACATACAGCTGACGGAAATATGCGACTGCCTCGTAAGCTATGTCCTTGCCGATATATTTTATAAAGGTCTCAGACAGCGGCGGTCCGATAAACTTGCGGTACTCGCTCTCGTCCATATCCACGCCGTATTTGTCAAACGTCTTTTTGAGTATGCAGGCGCATCCCTCGTAAGTGTCGCTTATTGTTCCGTCAAAATCAAAAAATATATATTTCATCTTTTCTCTTTTATTATGCGCACGTGCGTATAATATATCAATATTATATATTACAGTCTAATTACAGCTTTTGTGACAAAGCCGAGGCATATCGCAGCGACGGCGCGTCAATTCTCAGCTGTTTTTGAGATTGTCAATTTCCGCCGAAAGCTTTTGCGCCTTTTGCATATTGTTTTGCAATTTCTCTTTTTCTTTGTCGATAAGAGCCTTGGGAGCCTTGGCTACAAAGCCTTGGTTGGACAGCATCTTCTCGCTTCTTGCAATCTCGCTTTGGGTGAATTTGAGTTCTTCCGTCAACCTTGCAATCTCCTTTTGCATATCCACCAAATCGCCAAGCGGTACGGCTATTTCGCCGAAATCGCCGAACAACGATACTATCTTGTCCGTAATGCCGCTCTTATCATCCAAAAACTCTGCGTTTTCTACGCCGGCAAGCTTGTTGACGTACCCGATATCCTTGGGATCTACCGCGCTTGCGATAAAGTAAGCCTTTATCTTTTTGGACGGAGCAACGCCCTTTTCCGCCTTCATATTGCGGATGGCTTTGACAGCTTCCATTGCCTTGGAGAATTTTGCGCTCTCCTTGGTATAGTTGAACTTCTTGATGACGCTCGGCCAATCAGATATGACAATACTCTTCTTGGTCGTCGGCAAATTTTTGTATATCTCTTCTGTGATAAACGGCACAAACGGGTGCATTAGTTTGAGTATGTTTTCCAACACGTATACAAGCACCGAAAGAGTGTTTTGCTTCTTGTCCTCGCTATCGCCGTAGAGAGAGACCTTGGCAAGCTCTATGTACCAATCGCAAAACTCCGTCCATACAAAGTCATAAAGCTTTGCCGCCGCATTGCCGAGTTCATACTTTTCAAGATTGGCGGTGATTTCCTTTATCGCATTGTTGAGACGGGAGAGTATCCACTTGTCGGCATTGGTAAGTCTGAAAGTGCCTATCTCCTTTGCCTTTACGCCTTTGAGATTGAGAAGTACAAACCTAGACGCATTCCACAGCTTATTCATAAAGTTGCGCGAAAATTCCGTCTTTTGGTCGGTATATCTCGTGTCATTGCCGGGAGCCAAACCCTGAACAAGCGAAAATCTTAAACTGTCCGCGCCGTAATTTTCTATAATTTCAAGCGGATCGATGCCGTTGCCAAGCGACTTGCTCATCTTTCTGCCTTGACTGTCGCGAACTATGCCGTGTATAAGCACCTCCGGGAAAGGTATATCTCCCATATGCTCCAAGCCGGAGAAAATCATTCTTGCGACCCAGAAAAAGATAATGTCGTATGCCGTAACAAGCAGACTGTTGGGATAGAAATATTTAAGGTCTTCCGTATTGTCGGGATAGCCAAGAGTCGAGAATGGCCACAGCGCGCTGGAAAACCATGTGTCAAGCACGTCTTCGTCCTGTCTCATATGCTTGCCGCCGCACTTAGGACATACCTCTACGGCATTCTTGTCAACGACAAGTTCGCCGCAGTCGCCGCAGTAATATGCAGGTATTCTGTGTCCCCACCAAAGCTGACGGGATATGCACCAATCCTTGATGTTTTCCATCCAATTAAAATATACCTTGCTGAATCTCGACGGAATAAATTCTATCTTTTTCTTTCTTACGACGTCTATCGCAGGCTTAGCCAAAGGCTGCATTTTGACAAACCACTGCTTGCTGACGATTGGCTCGACCGTCGCATGACAGCGATAGCATTCGCCAACGTTGTGTTTATAGTCCTCTATCTTGACCATAAAGCCCTGCGCCTGCAAGTCTTCGCAAATACGCTTGCGCGCTTCAACTCTGTCGAGTCCTTTGTATGCGCCGGCGTTGTCGTTCATAGAGCCGTCGTCGTTCATTATCCTTATGACTTGCAAGTTGTGTCTCAATCCCACTTCAAAGTCATTGGGGTCGTGCGCAGGAGTTATCTTTACCGCGCCGCTTCCAAAGTCTTTCTCGACGTACTCGTCGGCAACGATAGGTATCTGCTTGCCTACAAGCGGAAGAGTGAGAGTCTTGCCTATCATGTCGACGTATCTTTCGTCCTTGGGATTGACGGCGACCGCAGTATCTCCAAGCATAGTCTCCGGACGGGTCGTTGCAACGATTATTTCGCCGCTGCCGTCGGAAAGCGGATATCTAATATGCCAAAGGTGAGAATCTTGCTCGCTGTATTCTACTTCTGCGTCGCTGAGCGCAGTCTTGCAGCAAGGACACCAATTTATTATCCTGTCGCCCTTATATATCAGACCTTTGTTGTAAAGATTGACAAAGACTTCGCGCACCGCCTTAGAACACTTCTCGTCCATAGTAAAGGTCTCGCGCGACCAATCGCACGACGCGCCGAGCTTTTTGAGCTGCTCGACAATGCGACCGCCGTACTGTTCTTTCCATGCCCAAGCTCTCTCCAAAAAGCCGTCTCTACCCACGTCTTGCTTAGTCAAGCCCTCTTCCTTTTTCATCTTCTCGACTATCTTTACTTCCGTCGCGATAGAAGCGTGGTCGGTGCCGGGGAGCCAGAGCGTGCTGAATCCCTGCATTCTCTTAAATCTGATAATGACGTCTTGAATAGTATCGTTGAGCGCGTGCCCGATATGAAGCTGTCCTGTAATATTCGGAGGCGGTATGACGATTGTAAACGGTTCCTTCTTGGAGTCGGCTTTTGCCTTGAAATACCCCTTGTCTACCCATTCCTTATAAAGTTTGTTTTCAAACGACTTTGGATCGTACGTCTTTGACATTTCCATAATAACTCATCCTTATTATATTTAACTTATATATTTAATGATTTTTTCTTACTTTTTATTTTATATTGCTAAATGCGTTGCGATATTATCGCAAATCTAGCCGTTTACCACTGCATTGTCACGATCGCGACGAGCATACCTATCAGCACTACTCCCATTGATACAAATTTCAACGAGGTATACAGCATGTCCGTATTGGGATCTTCGCCCTTTGCCTTGCGCTTCTGCCCTATCGCATTTGCGATAGACTTTGACGTAAAACTAAATATAAGTCCCACGATCATCACTACCAAACCTATTATCACAGAAGGCTGTTTAAATCTCTCCCAATGAAAACTAAATGCCAACAACTGATAAAGCAGCATTTTCTACACCTCTTTGCCTGCGGCGTCTTCGTCGCTTGAAAGATTCTCTGAATCCTTAGCATTCTCTTCGACAGCGGCGTCTTCATCCCTCTTCTCTTCCACCTGCGGCAACGGATTGCCGTATCTGTCAAGAGTGTCAAGTATGCCGCTGGCTCTGACTTCTTTGAGTTTCTTTTGATAAATCACGGTATAAATGGTTGCCGCAACCACAGCCATCGCGCTGCCTATGACGAGCAATGCAAAGTCTACCCAATATATCGCCTCGTGCTTGTGAGTAAAGAATGAAAGAAGTATCGCCGCAAAATAGATAAACGCGCCTGCCTTGCCGACCTTGTTGGACTTTTGCTCAACCTGTCTCTTGCTGGCCCTCATCCAATACTTTGACGTAACGCCCATATATACTTCTTTGACGATTATTATTATAGCAAACGCCCAATGTACGTTCTTGCAAAGACAAAGCATCAACATCGACACGCACTGCAACACCTTGTCGGCAATAGGGTCAAGCACCTTGCCGATATCTGAAATCTGATTGAAGTGCCTTGCGATATAACCGTCACATATATCAGTTATCTCAGCAAATAAAAATACGCCGAAGCTAGCCCACATATAGACGTCGCTCTTCGCCTCTGACAAAAAGTACTCTATCATAAGCCATACGAATACGGGTATGCATATAAGTCTTATGTACGTCAATATGTTAGGTATGGTAAATAAATCTTTTTTCTTAAATTCCATAATCGCCTCACAAAAAGTATTTTGCAATTTATTATACCATACCAACGGCGAGTTTGCAATTATAATATTATATTATTTTACGCGATATTATAAAATATAAATAAAGCGAGGTCATTTAGAGTGATACGTGGCATGTTGTCGAGGGGGTATTCGGTACTTATTTAATTCGATTAGACCTCGACCAACGCGGAGAGCTCTAATCAAGTTAAAATTTCACAAGGTTGAGATTTCTCCGCTACGCTTACGCTTCGGTCGTAAGGAGCTAAGCGACGGCATAGCGAGCAAGCAGATGCGTCTAGTGCGAGCGTCAATGACGATTGCCTCCAATGCTTGTAGGTATTATATATTTGGTCACCTCGACCGTAGCGGAGAGGTCTAATCAAATTAAAGAAGTACCGACAAAATGTAGCGCAAGCGTACATTTTCGTTTGGTCGGTATAAACAAACGGACGGTCACCCGTCCGCTGATTTCAAAAAGTATAACTATCTCCGCCTTTTACTTCTCGCCCTTTATCTTATCGGTATTTGTCGCGATATTATCTTCGCCGTACTTGGGATTGGGAGCCTTCCCCTTTCTCGCCATCACCTCTTGAAATACGTCTTGAATAGTTATGCCGCTCGCCTGCGCAAGCACCAAGCAATGATAAAGCAAATCAGAAAGCTCTCCGACAAGCTCGTTCTTCTTGCCTGCGACCGCGGCAATGACGGTCTCAGTCGCCTCTTCCCCTACCTTCTTGCAGATCTTCTCCACCCCCTTGTCAAAGAGATAGTTGGTATAAGACCCCTCGACGGGATTGCTATGACGGGTGCGAATGGTCTCGACGTCCTCAAAGACAACCTTATAGTCGGGTACAAACTCAAACTCTTTGAGCTGAGTGAAAAAGCAGCTTCTATTGCCCGTATGACAAGCCGCGCCGACTTGCTCTATCAGAAGCAACAAGCAGTCGCTGTCGCAATCGCATAATATCTTCTTAACCTTTTGGATATGCCCCGACGTCTCGCCCTTTTTCCAAAGACACTGTCTTGAACGGCTGTAATAATGCGCAATACCCGTGGATATAGTCTTGTCGATAGCCTCCTTATTCATATATGCCTGCATGAGCACTTCGCCGGTATATACGTCCTGCGCAATGGCGCATACCAAACCTTTGTCGTCAAATTTAAAATCCATTCAGTCCTCCCATGGCACTCCGTACGGCTTTGCTCAAAGCCTGACGGGAATGCCCCTTTTGTTGAGATAATTTTTTAAATCGCATATTTCCAACTCTTTGAAATGAAACAGCGAAGCCGCCAACGCCGCGTCAGCGCCGACTTCGTCCGACAACACGTCGGCAAAATGGCTCGGCTCTCCCGCTCCGCCGCTGGCTATGACAGGCACGTTGACCGCCTGACATACCGACTTAGTCAAATCAAGGTCATAGCCCGACTTGGTGCCGTCGCAGTCCATTGACGTCAGCAATATCTCGCCCGCGCCCATTTTCTCGGCTTTGACCGCCCATTCTATCGCGTCCATCCCCGTATTTATCCTGCCGCCGTTGAGGTATACGTCAAAGCCGCCTTTGTGGTTTTTCTTTGCGTCGATTGCGACTACTACGCACTGCCTGCCGAACTTCAATGCGGCGTCTGTGATAAGCTGCGGATTTCTCACCGCCGACGAATTGACGCTAATCTTATCAGCTCCCAAATTGAGAAGGGTGCGAAAATGTTCAAGCGTGGAAATACCGCCGCCCACGGTCAGCGGAATAAAGACCTGCTCCGCCGCCCTTGCAATGACGTCATACAGCGTGGCTCTGCCCTCGTGCGTAGCCGTGATATCCAAAAAGACTATCTCGTCAGCCCTGGCTTCGTTGTACGCCTTGGCTACTTCCACAGGGTCTCCCGCATCTATTAAGTTGACAAAATTCACTCCCTTGACAACTCTGCCTTTGTTGATGTCAAGACATGGAACTATCCTCTTGTTTAGCATATCTTCCTTATCCTTTGGCGATCGCCAAAGCTTCTTTTAAATCTATACTGCCCGAATATATCGACTTGCCTAGTATCGCACCGTATATTCCCTCTTTCTTCACGGCTTTTACGTCGTCAAGCGTAGCCATACCGCCGCTGGCGATTATGTTCATTCCGCTTTGCTGCGAAAGCTTGGCTGTCGCCTCCAAGTTGACTCCGCACAACGCGCCGTCTCGGTTGACGTCGGTATATATCACTGTATCCGCGCCTCTCGACTTCATATTCAGCGCAACTTCAAGCGGCGTCAGCGCGCTCTTTTCCACCCAGCCTTTTATCGCGACAAATCCGTCTTTGCTGTCTATACCGCAAGCAATCTTGCTGCCGTACTTGGCGCATGCTTTGTCGACAAGCGCAGGGTCAGTCACGCACGCCGTGCCTATGATAACTCTGCTTGCGCCGACCTCCTCGATATAGTACTTGACCTTATCAAAAGTCTTTATCCCTCCGCCTATCTGCATGGGCACGTCGATATTCTTTACAACTTCTATAAGAGCGCGTCTGTTGACAGCGCTGTCGTCAAAAGCCCCGTTGAGGTCGACGACGTGCAGATACTCGGCGCCAAGCTGCTGCCATCTCAACGCCATATCCACAGGAGCGCCGTACACGGTCACGTCTTCGCGCTTGCCATACAGCAGTCTCACCGCCTTGTTGTCAAGTATGTCGATAGCAGGAAATAAAATCATTCTTATCCTCATATTACGGCGCTGCGCCGTATATCTTGTATTTTTTGTCGAAATATATCGTATTATACGACATAATATAACTTCTTGCCGATTTTTGCGGTTTACGTCTTAATACGCCGCAATACGTCAAATGCCCGTCATTTGCGGAAATTGGCAAAGTTGGCAAGCAATTTCAGCCCCGTATCTCCGCTCTTTTCGGGATGGAACTGAACTCCCCAAATATTGCCTTTATTTACCGACGAAACAAATTCATAGTCGTAGATACACGTCGTCTCGACCTCGTCTACGTCGCAACCGGCGGCGTGAAAGCTGTGTACGAAATAAAAGTTTTTGTCGCTGACGCCGTCGAACAAAGCCGTGCGCTTTTTTATATCCACCTCATTCCAGCCTATATGCGGAACTTTGAGAGACGTATTAAATCTCACGACCTCGCCTTTGATAAGTCCCAGCCCTATATGCTCGCCGTCTTCAAAGCTCTTGTCAAAAAGCATCTGCATACCAAGACATATCCCCAAAAAAGGTTTTCCTTTGGAGACCTCGTCTTTTATCACTCCGACAAGTCCGCTGTCGTTCAAAGACTGCATAGCGTCTTTAAAGGCGCCTACGCCCGGCAATACGATATGGCTTGCACTTCGCAGCTCATCGGCATTTGACACGATTGCCGCGTCGTATCCCAAGTACTCAAACGCCTTTTGCACACTGCGCAGATTGCCCATTCCGTAATCTACGATAGCTATCATTCCAACACGCCCTTTGACGACGGCAATTTGTCGCCGACAACTGCCGTAGCGTCTTTGAGCGCTCTTGCAAACGCCTTGAATATAGCCTCTATCTTATGGTGCGAGTTGCTGCCGTAGAGCAAATTGATATGTATCGTCAATCCGCCGTAGTTGGCTATCGCGCGGAAAAATTCCTCGACAAGCTCAATGTCAAAATCTCCCACCTTGCCCGTCATACCCTCGGCGTTGAATACCAAAAAGGGTCTGCCGCTGACGTCCAAAGTCACGCTTGCCAAACTCTCGTCCATAGGCAATACGACGTGCGAATATCTCTTGATCCCCACCTTGTCGCCCAATGCCTGCGCTATCGCCTTGCCAAGCACAATGCCTATATCCTCGATGGAATGATGTCCGTCCACGCGCACGTCGCCGCGGCATTTGACGGCAAAATCAAAACCCGAATGACAGGCAAAAAGCTCCAACATATGGTCAAAAAAGCCTACGCCTGTGTCTACGCTGTATTCGCCCTTGCCGTCGAGGTCAAGAGAGAGTGATATCTGCGTCTCTTTGGTGTTGCGCTGTATATTGGATGTTCTCATTTATATCCTCCGATTTTCCACTTTTATTTTTCTTGCTTGCGCAGTCTCACCGCATTGGCATGCGCGGTAAGCCCTTCCGACTCTGCAAATCTAATCACGTCGTCGGCTACTTCAAGCAAATCCTGCTTGGAGTATTGTATGTAACTTATCTTTTTCATAAAGGTATCGACGGAAAGCACCGAAGAATATCTTGCGCTTCCGCTTGTAGGCAATACGTGAGACGGACCTGCAAAGTAATCGCCGAGAGGCTCGGGAGAGTTGTTGCCCACGAATATAGCTCCTGCGTTGGAAAGCTTTGCCGCTATCTCTTCGGCATTTTGCGCGCATATCTCCAAATGTTCCGGCGCGACGGCGTCTGCGACCGCAACGGCGACAGACATATTCTCAACGACGATTATTGCCCCGTTGCTTTTCAACGACTTGGTCATTATCTCGCTTCTCGACAGCAATGCTGTCTGCCTTTCAAGTTCTCTATCTACCTCAAAAGCCAGCTCTTCGCTTGTGGTGACGAGTATGCTTGCGGCAAGTTCGTCATGCTCTGCCTGCGAAAGAAGGTCGGCTGCGACCAATCTCGCATCCGCGCTGCCGTCTGCAATGACAAGTATCTCGCTGGGACCTGCTATCATATCTATCGCAACGTGTCCAAACACCTGCTTTTTGGCAAGCGTGACGAATACGTTGCCCGGTCCTGCTATCAAATCGACTCTCGGTATAGTCTGCGTACCGTAAGCCAAAGCGGCGATAGCCTGCGCTCCGCCAACCTTATATATCTTGTCTATACCGCATTCCTTGCATGCGACCAATATCGCCGGATTGGATATATTGGGAGTGACGACGACTATCTCTTTGACGCCGGCAGCCTTGGCCGGCAGCGCGGTCATGAGCACCGTCGACGGATAACTTGCCTTGCCGCCCGGCACGTAAAGTCCGACTCTGGCAAGCGGTCTGTATATCCAACCGAGTTTACTTTCTCCATTACTTCCGGCTGCAAAAAATTCGTTGTGGAATTTTTCTCTTTGACGGGAGTGGTATTGCAATACGTTTTCGCGAGCCTTGCGTATGCTTGAAAGCAACGCGCTATCTATCTTATCATACGCCCTCTTTATCTCTTCGTCGGTGACAAGTATATTGGACGCGTCGATATCCTGTCTGTCAAACTTCTTGCAGTATTCAAACACCGCCTCGTCGCCTCTGTTGCGGACGTCCTTTACTATGCTGTCGACTGCCGATATATAATCGCTATCGTCAAGCTGAGTGCGCTTGAACACCTTGCTCATATCGTCTTTGCCGTATCTAAAAATATCTACCATATGCTTTTACTCCGCGCCTGCTTTGATTATTTCGTCTATGTTTTTGACAAGCGGCTTTATAACGTCGGCTTTGGTTTTGAGACTGACCTTGTTGATTATTAGCCTCGCCGAACAGTTGACAATCTCTTCAAGCACGCACAGATTGTTTTCTTGCAAAGTCTTGCCGCTTTCCACTATGTCGAGGATGATGTCGCTAAGCCCTATGATAGGTCCCAGCTCTATCGACCCGTGCAACGGAATTATCTCGACGTTTTGTCCTCTGCCGTCAAAAAAGTCTTTGGCGATATTGACGTACTTGGTCGCTACTTTCAATATGTTTCTCGGCACAGACAGATCAAAGTCGCCGTATCCTGCTAAGCAAAGGCGGCACTTGGCAAATCCCAAGTCGATGAGTTCGTACACGTCTCTGCTCTCTTCCATAAGCGTATCCTTGCCGACCACGCCGATGTCCGCCACGCCGTGCTCGACGTATATCGGCACGTCGCTGGGCTTGACAAAAATAAAATCGTATTTTCCGCTTCTGTCGCTCATGACAAGTTTTCTTGACGGCTCTAAGATATTTCTGCAATCTATGCCGCACTTTTCAAGTATATCGACGCTTTTTTCCGCAAGTCTTCCCTTTGCCAGCGCAAACGTAACTTTGTCTTGCATATCACACTTCCTCCTCGCCGCGCTCTGTGACAAACACGCCTTTGCATGCGCCCATAGCTGCCTTGACCTTTTTAAGCGACTCTATGTCGTTGGCAAATGAGCATACCGCATTGACTCCCTTTGCCCTATATGCAGTCACCAACTCTTCCGCCTCTCGCATATTGGACGGCGTATATCCCACGATGACGTCAACGGCAGGCATATGTACGAGCTTGTCCTGATTTGACAGCGCGGTGGTAAGATAACCTATACCTATCGCAAAGCCGACCGCGGGTGTGTGGTCGCCGAATGCGTCGCACAGTCCGTCATACCTGCCGCCCGACAAGATAGGTCTGCCCAAATTCTTGATTATACCGCGCATTACCATGCCGGAATAATACTTCATTTTACCGACGATACTCATATCAAAAGTCACGTACTTTTCATACCCAAGGCTCTTCAAGCCGTCGTATATGCCCTTCAAATTTTTGACAGCTTCGCTCATCTGCGAGTTGAGACACATCCCCTTCGCCTCTTCAAGAATCTCCACGCCGCCAAAAAGCATAGGTATGCGCGAAAGCAGATCCAACATGTCTTTGTCGACGTTTTTGAGAGAATAAAGCTTGATACCGTTCTTTGATTCTATGCTGTTGATAAGTATGTCCCTATCCTCTTCCTCCACGTCGTAAGCGTCGAGCAGTCCTTTAAAAAATCCTACGTTGCCTATCTCTATCTGAAAGTCGTCAAGCCCCACTGCAAGCATGCTCTTGATGGCTAGCATTATCACCTCTATGTCGGTGTCAATACCGTCCATACCCATGATCTCAACGCCTGCCTGCGTAAACTCTCTGAGCTTGCCTTCGTTCTCTATCGCGCTGAACGACTTGCCGAGATAGCATAGCTTCTGCACTCCTTGAAGTTTGGTGCAGACTATTCTCGATATGGGCATTGTGATGTCGGGACGCAGTATCAGCAAATCGCCGTCGATATCCGTCACCTTAAAGAGCTTGCTAAGTTCTACTTTGCCGACTCCGCTGTCAAAGAGTTCATACCTCTCCAAAATAGGAGACTCTATCTCTTGATACCCGTAAAAGCGAAAACAGTCCAAAAGCCTGCCCTCTACGTTTCTCCTTGAAAAACAGTCGGACGGCAAATGATCCTGTGTGCCGTTGGGTAATTTAAATTTCTTTATCATATATGCGCTCTATACCTTGTGTATATTATTACGCATATATTATAATACATAATAAGAGACTTTGTCTATTGAATGAATGAGATTGACATATAAATTAAAAAAAGGATGAGATTTCTCCGCTTCGGTCGTAAGGAGCGAAAGCGACGGTATAGCGAGCAAGCAGATGCGCCTCGTGCGAGCGTCAATGACGATTCTCTCCCAAGCCTGTAAGTCTTATATCTAGTCACCTCGCTAGTCGCGGAGAGGTCTAATCGAGTTAAATGAGTACCGACAAAATGTTAGCGTAAGCGTGCATTTTCGTTTGGTCGGCATTAGCGGAACCCGACTGTTTGTTTAGCAATCACTTTGCTTTGCTAAGTGATTGTGTATTTTAATATAAGATTCTATTACTTGGGATATAATCGTCACCG
>CAJTVJ010000032.1 GCA_910579785.1 uncultured Christensenella sp.
TCTCCCCTTTGATTATTACAAGTCCTTTGTCGGGAAAGGTCAAGTCTATGCCGTTAAGCGCGATTTTGTCATCATATTCCTTTCCTATTTCATACACTCTTAACATAGACTAGACCTCCTTAAACTCAATAGTCGCTATATGAGAAAGTTGTTTCTGTTTTTGTCGTCGTTCTTGGCAAAGTAGACTTTACAAAATATTGCGACAAATATTGACCGCCTGTCTTATCCGAGACCTCAGCTGAAATCGTCTTATTGTCAAATTTATTCTGCCACGTAGCCGTTATCGTTACGTAATCTTTATCACTGTTCAATTTGAAAGACGGCTGTCCTACCTGTCCCCATATTTCTAATTCATTAAACCTGAATGCTATTTTACGCTCGCGTACATTTTTAGGCACTTGGTAAACACCGTAATACAAGGCGGCATAAGTAATACCTCTATCATTTTTCAAATCGCTGCTTGACGCGCTATTACTCCTATCAGCCCTTCTTATTTCCATGGGAACACCGTCGTAATCGCCAAACACATCCCTTTCTCCTAATATTGTAAATCCAGGCGCACCCACCTTTTTCTCGGGGACTTCCGCTATAAAATTAGTAAGATTTTGAGAAAGAAACTTTATCCATACCTCTCCTGTAATTGCTGCAATTTCTCTCTCAGCAAAATAAAAATCCGCTCCTTCCATTGCACTAATGTTAGTTGTAAAAACTTCATCCGTATTTGTCGGCAATTTTTTATCATTGATTTTAGTGAGGGGGAAGCTACTATTACTATCATGAGCCGGCGTCATGGTAAATCTTTTTAGCGTTGCAAAACTTTCAGGCTCTACCAATATATCAAGTCTCAATATATAATAGTCGAAATTAGCATCGCTAGTTGGGATATAATCTACGTCAAAGCTTATATCCAATGCTGACATTATTATCATTTTTTGCAGACCGTTTCTTGCAAATGCAAACAAGCCGAGATCTATGCCCATATTGCCATATTCTTTCTCCGGCTGGATCGTATCGGCAGATGCCGTCCCGCCCACTGTGAAACAGACTATCAAACACAATATCAAAGAAAGTATAATGACTGTCTGAATTTTGTAAAAACTTTTTACTTTGTTCATTGTTGTTTCCTCCTATATATTTTATTTGTTTTCTGGTGGAAACTCAATCGGAACCGTGTTTTGATTTGCCGCTTTATCTTTTGTGAAATAGAATATTTATTTATCGATTTAATGGTAGCACAACCATTTGTATTTGTCAATATAAAAACTGAAAATTTTACATTGCATTCCAAAGTTTATAGTTTAAATAAGTTTTGTCTTAATAAATTTGCGGACTTATCTATCTTCTCATTAAATACTAAAAGCTAAAATTTGTATTATTTAAGGATGAGATTTCTCAGCTACGGTGAAACTAAACTACGCTTATAGCACACTAAACTTTGGTTACTTCGAGCGTAGTCAAAAAGTCTAATCGAATTGAAAAATAAATGGATGAGATTTCTCAGCTACGGTCGAAAAGACTTGACTTATATAAAAGTCGCGATTACTAAGGATATGAAACTTTGGGAGAGTAATCAAAGTTTGGTGCATCTAATACAATATGTGGTCACCTCGACCGACGCGGAGAGGTCTAATCAAGTTGAATAAAAGGATGAGATTTCTCCACGCGCTACGCTTAGTCGAAATGACTTATATTCATTTGATTAGCTATAATCAATATTTGGTCACCTCGACTGAAACGTAGTGAAATGGAGAGGTCTCATCCTTTTGTATTCCTAACTCGTTGAAATTCCCCCACCAAGGTCAGAGCAACAGCATAATGCGACGTATTATCACATCAAATCTTTGACAACTATATTATTACTGCCCACAATAGCTTTTATTTGATTGACAAAGTTTTCTTTGGTATTAACTCCCTTGTCGTACATCAACGGCTTAGCAGAGTCAAACATTTTAAAAATGACAGTGTCGTTGCCAGGATATACTTCAAGTATATTCATGACTTCTCTAAAAATCTGTCTGTCGTCTATCTTTATATACACCTTGTGTTTTGCAAGACTTGCCTTAGGCGCTTCTTTTTCTATCGTCACGTCAGAGCCGCCGTCGGCTTTTCGCCATGGCTGAACATCCATTACGTTGAGAGAGAGCTTGCCGTTGTTACGCTTGATAGTCGCCCTTATCAATACGATATTATCGTTGACAAGCAGCGCGCGGTTGCGCTCGTACGTCTTAGGGAAAAACACGCCTTCCATTTCTCCGTACAGATCTTCTACCGTCGCGTATGCCATTATGCCTCCGCTTTTTGTCGTCTTCTTTTCTATCTTTGACAGCATACATCCCATAGACACGGTCTTATTCTCATACTGCGAAAGAAGTTCCATATCCGACTCGTCAAGCTCGTCTTCGTCGAGATTCATAGCAAGCAAATCTGCAATCTTGGAGATATTAAAGTCAAACTTCTTTATCTCTTCGCGATATTCGTCAAGCGGATGTCCGCTGACGTAGACGTTGAGCATTTCTTTTTCAAACGCCAAAAACTGTTTGTCGCCAAACTCTTTGAGATAGGGCACGTCGTCCTCTTTTGTCGTATCGTCCTCTTCTAAAAATCCAAACAAGCTCATTTGACCGTTGGACTGCATTTTTTTATCGTGCATGCTGACAAGCATAATATTCTCATAGCTTGCCATAAGCGCTGCTCTCGTGTGTCCAAAACAATCCATTGCGCCTGATTTAATAAGACATTCCATCATCTTCTTATTGATAGTGCCTGCCGGCAATCTGTCTAGCATCTCGCTTATCGACTGATACTCGCCGTTCTTTTCTCTCTCTTCTACGAGAGCCTGCATGGCAGCCTCTCCTACGTTCTTTATACCTCCGAGACCAAAGCGCAATCCGTCGTCGTTCTCAACGGTAAAAATTACGTCCGACTTATTGACGTTGGGAGGATATATCTTCTTGTCATAGTTCTTGACATACCCCAGATATTTGGCGATTTCGTCAGACTTTGTGATACGGTTGTTGATTACGGCGGCAAAAAGCTCCAACATATAATATCTTTTGAGATAAGCCGTCTGATACGTCAACGTAGCGTACGCCGCGGCGTGTGATTTATTGAAGGCATACTTTGCAAAGTCCGCCATCTCGTCGAAAATCTTTTCTGCGCTCTCTTTTGATATGCCTCTGTTGATAGATCCCTCAACGGCAGGCGCAGCCTTGGTTATAATTATACCCTGGTCGTTGCGCTC
The DNA here is from genome assembly GCA_910579785.1 of uncultured Christensenella sp. GTDB lineage: Bacteria > Bacillota > Clostridia > Christensenellales > UBA3700 > RACS-045. Next base: position 3,242 of record CAJTVJ010000032.1, read on the forward strand.
TTCTTCGACAGCGGCGCAACCGTTGACAAACACCGTCTTCTCGGCTTTCATTACGTCGACTTTCTTTTTGCCCATCGCACGGCGCAAATTGTCTGCCCTGCCCAGCGTATAGCCTGCGCACGCCTGCACCGCCTGCATAACCTGCTCTTGGTATACGAAAAATCCAAAGGTGACGTCCAATATGCTCTCCAACTGAGGCGCGTCGTATTTTATCAAGTCCTTGTTGGCTCTGGCTTTGAGATAATCGGGAATACAGCTCATAGGTCCCGGACGGTAGAGCGATATTCCGGCGATGACTTCTTCCAAGTTGACAGGCTGGTAGTTTTTCAGGAATCCCTTCATACCCGCGCTTTCTAGCTGGAACACTGCCTCGGTCTCACCCGTGCCAATAAGTTTATATACCTCAGGGTCGTCGTACCCCAATTCTTCAAAGTCTATCTTTACTCCGTGGTTTTTATAGACGTACTTCAACGCCTTGTCAATGTCCGTGAGCGTCGTCAGTCCCAAGAAGTCCATTTTGAGCATTCCCAGCTCTTCGACCTCTTCTTTTTGAAACTGCGTCGTGATATCGGGACCGTTGCGTTGCAACGGCACGTGGTCGCTTATGACTTCTTTGCAAATTACTACGCCTGCCGCGTGCTTTGAACAGTTGCGCGGCAATCCCTCGATTTTAAGAGCCATGTCTATAACTCTGTGCATTTCGGGATTGTTTTCGTATATCTCTATGACTTCGGGATTGCGTATCTTCAAATCCTCTTCTTTCATGCTCGGGTCTCTGCCAAGCACTTTGTCAAGAGTTACGCCGGGAGTGTTGGGAATGAGCTTGGTCGTGGAGTTGACTATATCCAACGGCACGTTGTATACTCTCGCCACGTCCTTGATAGCTCCCTTTGCTTTCATAGTGCCAAGCGCAAGTATCTGACATACCTTTTCCTTGCCGTATTTGCGTATGACGTAATCTATTACCTCGCCTCTCCTGTCCATACAAAAGTCGATGTCAAAGTCGGGCGCGGACACTCTCTCCGGATTGAGAAATCTCTCGAAGAACAACTGGTATTTCAGCGGATCGAGATTGGTGATGCCTATCGCATACGCTATTATTGAGCCGACGCCGCTGCCTCGTCCCGGTCCGACGGGTATGTCTTGCGTACGCGCATAGTTGATAAAGTCCCACACTATCAGATAATACTCGGCAAAACCCGTGCGGATAATTACGCCCAACTCGTACTCGGCGCGCTCTCTTATCTCATCGGTTATCGTATGATATCTGCGCTCCAATCCCTCATAGGCAAGCTTGCGCAAATACTCCTCCGGCTTGGAGCCGTCGTCTGGTTTATAAGGCGGATAAAGGTCTTCTTTCTCTATTTGGACGTTGCACTTTTCCATTACCTCAATAGTATTGGTCACAGCCTCCGGACACCAACTGAATATCTCCATCATCTCTTCATAGCTTTTGAGATAAAATTGGTCGTTGCCCATCTCCATACCCGTGGCGTCGTTGATAGTCTTGCCTGTGTTTATCCTGACAAGTATGTCCTGCGCAATGTAGTCCTCTCTGTTGACGTAGTGTACGTCGTTGGTCGCCACAAGCTTTACTCCTATCTCATCGGCAAGGCGCACCAAGTCGCCACGTATCGCCCTCTGTTCAGGCAAGCCGTGGTCTTGAAGCTCTATGTAAAAGTCGCCCTCGTCAAACATAGATTTCAATCTAAGCGCATACTCTTTCGCGCCCTCGTAATCTCCCGAAGAGAGCAATCTCGGTATCTTTCCCGAAAGACAGGCTGACAGACATATCACGCCCTCGCTGTGCTGCTGCAATAGTTGAAGGTCTATTCTCGGCTTGTAATAATATCCGTCGATATAAGCAAGCGAATCCATCTTGACAAGATTTTTATATCCAATATTGTTTTTGGCGATAAGCACCAAGTGATTACGCTCGGAAGTGTCAGTATTCAGCATATTCTCGCAGGTATAAAATTCGCAGCCTATGATAGGTCGCAAATTTCTTTTATTGGCTGCCTTATAGAACGTATATGCGCCAAACATATTGCCGTGATCCGTCAATGCGCAACCCGGCATTCCAAGGTCTACGCACGCATCGAGCAGCGGCGATTTCTTGCCCTTTGTTATCCTCGCAAGTCCGTCCAAAAGAGAATACTCGCTGTGCAAATGCAGATGCACAAACGGCTTGTCGTATTTCTTTTTGACGTCGTCGTCCTTTGCCGCTTTGCAAGTAGATTTTTCTTCCGCATTTACGTCGGCTTCTTTGGAGTCTTGACTTATTGGCTCCAAAGGCTTGTCCCTGCCGCCGACGTCCGCCGTCAAACCGTTGGAAAGCATGTCGTCGATACTGTCCAACAAACCTCCGCCCAATTCTTTTTCTTCCATCGTCAATCCTCCTCTGCCATTTTTAATAGTTTGCCCAAGTACCTCGACAAACTCGTCTTGCTTATTCCCAATATCTGAGCAAGTTCTTGCATGCTTGCGTCGTTGTTTTCCTTTCGCGTCTTTGCGATAGCTTTGAGTTTAGCGTCTGCTTTTTCCAACTTTCCGCTGTGCTCCAATTTCTCTATCGCCTCAATATATTTCTTTGCCACGTCGACCGTCTTGCGATAATTGGCAACGTAAAAATTACACTGCCTGTTGAACTCGTTGTCACTCTCCCGCTTGGCGATAATGCTGTTGAGTTCAAGCACGCTTCCGACGGCGACACCAAGCGCAAGTATGTCCGCTATGTCCGAACAGTTGCGCGATTGCAGCGTCACCGCGCTTTTGCGTTGAGACGATTGAGTATATATATCAAGCTTACTCAAAACGTCGGCTATCGCCTCGCAGTACGCAACGTCTGAAAAGGTCAAATGCAGACAGTAATTAGAATACGATTCGTCGGGAAATTGCAACTTTGCCGCGGAATACAAGACGCCTTTAAAATACCATAAAAATTTACCGTCTTTCAACGTAGATTTTAGATACTTTATACCGTCGTCGCATACAAAATTTTCGCCGTCAAAATGGCTCAGCGACATACGCTTCAACAAGTCGTTGGCAAACCTATCCTTTATTTGCAGCTTAAACGCGTCCTCGCCCTTTGCTCCGTCAAACACAAAAAAGACGTCTCCGTCCGTAAACTTTTTGAGGTATCCCGCGATATCCAACGCGTCTTCCTTGCAATCGAATTCATATGTCAGCGTGATAGACTTTTTGTATACGTCTATGCTGCCTCTCAGCTTGGTGATAGCGGATAAAAATAAAAATTCTTTTAACTCCTGTCCGACGTCTCTCCCCCCGTCTTGATACGCGTCGTCTCTCTCCGGCGGACAGTCGTCCCAAGATTTGAGCAAATCGCTCTTCAACTGCTTAGTATAATCCATACCGCCACCTCAACGTCTCGATCTCAAATCAAGTTTTTTGCCGTCGATATTCGATATTCTATCCCTTGGTATATCAAATTTCTCGACCAACGACTTTGCAAATTCGCAGTTGCCTACGTCCTCGCTCCTGTGCGCGTCTGAATTGAGGACGAAAAGACAGTCCGTCGCAAGAAGCCGCTCAATATTGCCGTCGTTGGGAGTGCGGTGACGGGAAGAAAGCTCAACGTACGTGCCGTAATCGGCGCATACCTTGCCCACTTCCTTATAGTCTATATCCAATCTAAACCCGGGATGCGTGAGTATATCTATCTTATGCCTCTTTATAGCGTTGACATACATCTTTGTATTGCGCGCTATCTGTCCTTTTGTCGACTTGAAAGCATACCTCGTGAGGGCATTCCAAGTGATATTAAAATAGTCGCTGAATCTGTAAGGAAAAGACGTGAGGTGATAGCCTGCAATGACGATATCCAATCTCTTTGCGTCCTCATCGCTGACGTCTATATCTCCGTTCTGTCCCAATACGTTGGCTTCGATGCCAAGCAAAAGACGTACGTCGGGAAATCTCTCTTGCACCTTCTGCATATCCTCGCGCATGATATCGTATTTCTTCGGCGACACGCCTATAAATGGGTGACGGACGGCATGGTCGGTAATTGCAAGATATTCAAGCCCCTTACTGCTTGCGACTTGGGCATTGTCGGCAATACTCCCCTTACCGTGGGAGTAAGTTGTATGCGAATGATAATCAGCCGTAATCGTCAATGCCGACTTAAAGTTTTCCAAAGCCTGTCCTCGCAGCGCCATATGCAGTATGATACGGCACCGTCTTTTTAAATAAATTCCACTTCATATTCTAACTTAACGCCGTACGTCTTGTCAACCGCTTTCCTCGCATAATCGGCAAGCCCTATGAAATCATTTGAAGTGGCGCCGTCTACGTTGACAATAAAATTGGCGTGCGTATAAGATATCTGCGCGCCGCCGACTTTTACGCCCTTTAAGCCCGCTTTGTCGATATAATATCCTGCGGAAATTCCGCCTGATTTCTTAAATACGCTGCCAAGCGATTTGCCCTTAGGTTGAGAGAGGCTTCTTGCGGTCTTATATCCCTTCATATCCATGGCGACAGCTCTTTTGTCGCCGCATTGCAAAGATAAGCCTGCGCCCACGACTATGCCGAGATTTTTTGCATTGGAAGTCCTGTAACCAAATCCCATATCCTGTGCGTTTATTCTGTATATCATGCCGTCAATAAGTACGTCTACGTATCTAGCGACGTCGCATATCTCTCTGCCGAATGCTCCGCAGTTCATCGCGATTCCGCCGCCTATGCTTCCCGGTATGGAACAAAGCCCCTCTATGCCGCTAAGAGAATTTTCCATTGCAAAATTGCATACGTCGGATATCTTCTCGCCGGCTAAGATATAAATATTTTCTCCGTCAAGCTCTTTGCCTTTTAGCAAACGCGTCGATATGACGGCGCTTTCTACGCCGACGTCGGATATCAGCACGTTGGAACAACATCCCAAAGTAAAATATTTTTTATCCTCTCTCTCCAAAGCATTGACGACGTTTTTTAGCTCTTCCACCGTCTTTGGATATAGTACGCACGCCAACTTGCCTCCGCTTCCAAAAGTCGACGGAGACGGCACGTCATAGGACACTTTGCATATATCGGATAAATATAATAAATCTTTCACGCTGTATTATATGCGCGTGAGTCATGCACTTGACATTATTAGATAAAAATGTAATAAAAAACGGAGCGTCTCCGCTCCGTATCAAACAGTCAAATCAATCTTCAAGCTTTTTAAGTTCGCTCTCGTCGACCTCATCCTGCGCATAATTACGCCGCGCATTGCCCTTAGGCCCTGACAGCACTTCAAATTCGCCGATGCTGTAATATTTCTGCTCGATGCCGCCGTCTCTGTCGATTGTCACCTTTATCTTCTCTCTCAACAAATCGACTTCGTCTACTCTCCCCGTTCCGTCGTCGACCTTTACTATCGATCCTATCTTGGGCATACGCTTATTTGCCGCTACGTAAAAGTCGTTCTCATATTTAAGACAGCACATCAGCTTGCCGCACATACCGCTGACTTTGGCAGGATTGAGGGAGATATTTTGATTTTTTGCCATTTTAACGGTCGCTTTCTCATAGTCCGCCATATGGCATATACAACAGCATTCTCTGCCGCACATACCCATCGCGCCTCTCAGCTTGATGTCGTCTCTCTCGTATATCTGCCGAAGCTCTATGCGCATGTGCATTTTGCTCGCTAAGTCTTTGACAAGTTCTCTAAAATCAACTCTTCCCTCGGCGGTAAAACTAAATACTACCTTAGACCTGTCAAACGTGTATTCCGCATCGACGAGCTTCATCTTCAAATCTCGCTTTGCGACGTACTTCTGGCACAGTTTGAGCGCACCAGCCTTTTTCTCTAAATTCTCTTTTACCCTCTCTTCGTCCTCGGCAGTCGCCTTGCGTACAACAGGTTTGAGAGGGTTTTTTATCTCCTCGTCGGAAACGTTGGTGTTGGCTTGGGAAATCTTGCCGTATTCAAGACCTCTCACCGTCTCGACAATTACTCCGTCGCCCTCTTGAAAATCTATATTCAACGGGTCAAAATAATATTGCTTGCAAGTCGACCCAAACTTTACGCCTACTATCATCGGCATAGGTATTTTACCTCCATAAGTTTAATAAATAAGTTGTCGAGTACGTTGTCGTCCTTGCAATAACTCTCGACCTTTTGTTTTGCCTGACTTATCAACTCACTGAAATTGACGAGCGTAGCCACGTTGAAACTGTCAAGCAATACGTTGACTCTGTCAAATCCGTCGATATCGACGCCAAGCTTTCTTTTGAGCAATACCCCGCATATAAGTTGCATTATATCAAGATATTTGACCAATCTGCCGTCCTTTATATCAAGACGTCTTTGCACTTTGAGATTGACCTTTGTCGACGTAAGCTCTTTTAATGCGAATATTATCTCGCTCATATCGCCAAAAAAATCTTCGTCGTTCATGAGCGCTTCGCACCTTGTCAGCGATCCAAGACAGCAATCGACAGCCTCGTTGACAAGCGACTTGGGCTTGCCGACGTAGTTGTCTTCAAAAAACGCCGTCAGCTTGGACTTGGCAAAAGGTGTGATCGCCAGCTTTTTACTGCGCGACTTTATAGTGTCAAGCACGGCAATCTGCCTTGTCGCGCCAAGTAGGAATACGACGCCGTCAATAGGCTCTTCCAAACTTTTGAGCAAAAAATTCTGCACCTTGGGGTCGACTTCGTCCATCTGACGTATTATCATTATCTTTATCTCGCCAACGCTCTTGACGTACACCTTTTCTACAAATTCTCTTATGCCGTCGGCTTTGAGATTTTTAGGCTCGAATATGTCCTCATGATTTTTGTCTTCGACCTTTTGGCATATTATGCACTTGCCGCATCCCATATCCTTGCACAGTATCGTCTGAGCAAAGAGATCTATCATATTGTCCACGGCAAGCGCGTCTTCGCCCATTACCATATAACAGTGGCTGAGCCTGCCCTCTCTTATATCATTCTCCAAGCTTGAATAAGCCTTGGTATCTTTAAGCAGTGCGGCATATCTCAACATTATACCACACCCCTCTTGCTGAGAATGTCCACTATTTTTTTATGAGTAGATATGGCGTCGCCCGAGCAATCTATCTTGACTATGCGGTCGGGATAGAGCTTTGCCGCTTGCTGATATCCGTCGTATACCTTATTGTGGAAGTCAAACCCCTCTTGTTCCAACCTGTCGTCACTGTCCGCGCCGCCCTTTCTGGCAAACGCAAGCGACGGAGACAAATCGAGAAATATCGTAAGGTCGGGCATAACTTCGCCGCATGCCATTCGATTGAGCGCGTCGACCTTATCGGCTCCCAATCCCCTTGCAATGCCTTGGTATGCAAAAGTCGAATCAATAAATCTGTCGCAGACGACGAGTTTGCCCTGCTGCAAAGCCGGTTTTATCACCTCTTCCGTAAGCTGAGCGCGCGCCGCGCTGTATAGCATCGCCTCGCACATACCCGTCATTGCGGAATTGCTTATATCCAAAATAATATTCCTTATCTTTTCGGATATGTCGTTGCCGCCCGGCTCTCTCAAAAAAATTGCGTCGACGCCCTTCTCTTCAAGATACTGCCTGACAAGTCTCAGTTGAGTGGTCTTACCGACTCCCTCGCCCCCTTCAAAAGTGACAAACTTACCTTTCATCTCTTCTCCTTCCGCATTTGCTCTTCTCTATTTTAACACACCGACTTTGCCGCAAGCAAGTCCAAACAACTTAGTTGAATACTTTTTTATAAAATTTATCGCCGCCGCGTCAAGTACGTCGCCCTTTTTTATTGTCGGCACGCCAGGAGGATAAAAACCAATATCCATCGCAGACGTCTCGCCCAGCGCGCTGTCAAAGTCGACAAATACGGTCTTACCTATTTCCCGATTATGTGACAAATGCAAATCTATATCGGGATATTCCCCCAATTTGTCAAGACGCACGTGCTTTAATGCCTCTCCCAAAACTGCCAATTTGCCGCAATTAAACGGCGTAACAATAAATACCAATTTATCTCCGTATGCCATCTCTGCAAATACTCCCCCTGCCGCAAGCTGACGGGAGACGCTGTCGCAGTCAAAGCCGTCGATTTTTATCACAAGTCGGGAAAAGTCGTCTGTCGGCAAAACGCGTCCGACCGCACTCTGCATTTTAAACTTTTCAATAAAATATTTTACTTTGGCATAAAATTCTTCGCCTTTTCTGCTCATGAGATCTTGGGCATAGTCGATACTCGCCATCACCAAATAATTGGGTGATGTCGTATGCAACTCCGCGCGCAACTTTCTACACGTCTCATACGCTTCGCCGCCGTTGACGAACAGCGCCGCTCCGCCGCCGTATACAGGAAGAGTTTTGTGCATACTCGCAAACGCTATATCTGCATACTTATGCGCGTTGTCGGGCAACAGACGAGAATACGGAAAATGCGCCGAGTGCGCCTCGTCAACCACAAGCGCGGCTCCTTTGCGCACTGCAAATTCCTTTATATCTTTAAGCGGTGTTACGACTCCGTAATAATCGGGACTTGTGACAAAAACGCAAGAAATCAACTCTTTGCATTCCTCAGCCTGTCGGACGTCGGCAAAACAATAAATATCCAAACCGAAAAGTCTAGCCGCCGAATAAAAAGACTTGTGCATATTGCCTATTGCGACAACCGCGCCGCCTCTTTCCTTCGCATAGAGCATGGCTATCTGCATAGCGCAGGTAGAACCGCCCGTCAACATCAAAGCGTGCGCATATCCATAACTTTGAGCAAGCAATCTCTCGCTTTGCAAAATAACTCCGTCGCTTTGCAGCAAATTGTCAAGTCCCTCAACTTCCGTCCAATCATATTGCGCAGAAGCATACAGCCCGTCAACATCATTCTCTCCGCAATGTCCGGGCATACAAAATCTCGCCTTCAAAGAAGCGTTGCGTTCTGCTATTTTGTCGTACAGCGGTCTTGGCATTTTCTCTTTCCTTAATTAAGAAAGCGACCTTGAAGGCCGCCTTCACTTTTTGAATAATTTTATCAGTTGATAGCTTTTATCTCTACTTCGTAAGAGCTGCTGCCTGAGTTGACTTTGACCTTATCTCCGACTTTCTTGTCGAGTATCGCGACTGCAAGAGGCGACTCGTTGCTTATCTTACCTTCCAAAATCGAGGCCTCCGTCGTGCCGACGATGGTATATTCGCTCTCTTCTTTGAGACTGAGGTCATATATCTTGACTTTGCAGCCGACAATTACTTTGCTTTGCTTGCCCTCTGTGTTTTCTATTATCTCGGCATTGTCGAGCTGAGCCTGAACGTTCAATATCTCAGCCTCTACCTGCGCCTGATAGTCCTTTGCCGCGTCATATTCGGCATTCTCAGACAAATCTCCAAAACCTCTGGCAATTCTTAATCTCTCGCTTGCGTCTTTTCTGTCTACGTTTATCAAATGCTCCAATCTTGCTTTGAGATTGTCATATCCCTCTTTTGTTACAACGTACTTCTTTTCCATATATCCTCCTCGCCTGACGGCTTATTTACTGTTTTTTATTCTTACTCCTGTAACTCAACACGTACAGGCTTTCGCTCATTGATATATTTTCCACCGACACGTCGTCAGGCACCTCAAATTCCACGGGCGCAAAATTCCATATGGATTTTACTCCGCACGAAATCAAACTGTATGCCACGCTTTTAGCCGCGTCTTTCTGCGTCGCTATTATCGCGATATCGACGTTGTTTTCTTTGACGTAAGCCTCCAAAAAATCCATCTCATACACCTTGATACCGTTGATGGAAGAACAGCGCGGATCTATGTCAAATAGCGCCTTGATATAAAATCCGTCGTCTCTAAATCCCTTATATCCCGCCAAGGCTCTTCCTATATTGCCGGCGCCGACGATTATCATATCGTATTCCTTGTCAAGTCCCAAAATAGCGGCGAGTTCATTCTTCAATTTGATGACGTCATATCCGTAGCCCTGCTGACCGAATCCGCCGAAATTGCAAAGGTCCTGCCGCACCTGTGACGCAGTGATATTGAGTACGCTTGCGATTTTGTTGGACGAAACTCTTGTCACGCCGCTGTCGGCAAGATGTTTGATATGTCTGTAATAGCGCGGCAAACGCTTTATAACTGCTTCCGAAATCATTATCTTCCCTCCTATGCAGGCGATACCCTCGTCCATTTTAATCAATAGATACATGCTTTGTCAATAGTTTTTCCTTTTGTTTATCTAACATTTTTGTCAAAAGAAAGTAAATTACAACTTATCCGTCAATAAATAATTTATTCTTCTCCGTCTTGACTACAACTTGACAGTCGATACTCCTATACTGTAAAATAGTAATATGAAAATTTGGGCAAGACTAGTCAGTGATGACAAAATAAAAAAAGATACGCTATATTCATCACCTCTCAAACTCTCAAAGGACAACTATGAACTTTGGCTGAGAGATATCTGTCACATATTGGACGTGCCCAATCCCGTGCTTCTTGACCATCATTTCAAGAACTTTGTCAACTTCCACAACACCAAGTTCCGTCAAGACGATTTTGTCGAGACTTTGGACTATGATATTTTTATCGTCGAGGACTGCAAAGAAGATTGAATAATTTCACTACATCAAAAAATAAATCGCGCCACAATATCATTTTGGTACAGCGGCGCATTGTTTATTTACTTTGCTCAATACAACTATACTTCTTTTTTGTTGAATTTCCTATAAGAAAACCACATAAAGAACGCGCACCATATCATCGTCACAGGTATCATTACCCAAATAGTCATACCCTTGAATATCGGAGCGTCGACAGATATTCCGCTTGCCCAATTTGCATTGGCAAAAAAGGCAAGATATCCCACGTAAGGCAGAGCTAAAAGGTATTCGATATACGTGCCGAAATCAAATACTATCATAAGCAGCGCCAGCACTATCGCCTTTCCGTAAGAATTGCAAAGAAAACATAAAAACATCGTCGCTTGCGTAAATGCGAATACTTTAATCATATTGAGCAGCAAATCTATTATAAGCGCGGCAATAGGCGAGACGACTGTCACCGCGTTTCCTGCGACAAACGCCACGTTGTTGGCAACAGGTCCGTGGAGTATAAGTCCCAGAATAAATGACAGCGCAAAGGACAATAGCGTCATAGCCTCTGCAATGACAACTACGCTCAGCCACTTTGCAGTAAAGAATTTATTTTTACTTATCGGACGCATAAGCTGCATCTTCATTGCTCCGCTGGAATATTCGCCGTTGACGCTCTTGCAGCATGCAACTATAAGGAATATTATCACAACGCTCATAAGCACGCTCATGCACGCCTGCGTAAATGAGAAGAAATTAAACTTAAAAAACATCATCCCGTCGTTTTGCGAAAAATTCGTCACTCCGCCCAACGCATAGTTGTGCGCTTTTAAAAATTCAAGCACGGCTATCTTTGCCTTATAACTGCCAATAGTATTGCCTATTATCAGTTTATCCGTCCAATTACTCAATTCCTGCACTGCCTGCATCTCGGCTTTAAGCGCGGCTATGCGCTCGTCGTAAGAGCCGTTGCCGTCTACAAGCGAACCTGCCACGTCGCCCAAAAGTTCTTTAAGCACTGCGGAAAGCACCGTCAATGCAAGCACAATCACCAATATGGCGGCGACCAACTTTATTATCGTATGTTTGCGATTTATCTTATAAAACTCACACCAAAGAAGGTCGTTGAATTTGTTGTTCATTTTGACACCTCCCTATAAAGATCTTCAAGCGATCTTTTGATTTTATTGACCGTATATACAATAATATTGTTTTCCACCAACGCCTTGACTATCTCGCCGACTTGTATTTGATCGACTATTACAACGACGGCGTTGTTTTGCACCTTCGCCTCGATTCCCATCGCGCCTATAAGCTGCGACGCGCCTTGCAAATCGCTGCATTCTATTGCGAATTTGCGCATTGAATCCACGCCGTAGTTGACCTCTTCCATACTCTTGACCGCCTTTATCTCGCCTTGCGCCATAAAAGCGACTCTGTCGCAGGTCTGCTGTATCTCGCCAAGTATATGCGAAGATATGATTATAGTCGTGCCGAGTTGATTTTTGAGATTCAAAAAGAGTTCGCGCATTTGCGCTATACCGTCGGGATCAAGTCCGTTGGTAGGCTCGTCAAGAAGCAGCAGTTTGGGATTGTGCAATATCGCCTGAGCTATCCCCAGCCTTTGGCGCATACCCAAAGAATACGTCTTAAACGTATCGTGTATTCTATCTCCAAGCCCCACAAGCTTGACTATTGAATCTATACGCTCTTTGCCTATATCTCCGCCTTGCAGTTTGGCATAATATTTGAGATTGTCAAAGCCGGAAAAATCATTAAAAAGCGTAGGCGCCTCAACTATCGCGCCGACCTGCGCCAACGCCTTTTCTCTCGATTTGGATACGTCGTAGCCATTGATAATAATGCTGCCGCTATCTGGCGCCGCAAGTCCCAGCATCAACTTTATCAGAGTCGTCTTGCCTGCCCCGTTTGCGCCCAAAAGACCTAGTATCTCTCCCTCTTCCACGCCAAGCGAAACGTGCGACACCGCCGTGACGGGGAGCGATTTTTTTCTCCCCTTGGGCTTATAGGTTTTGCTAACGTCGTTGATCTCAACAAATTTCATAATTATTTTCCCTCGAATTGTGCACGTTGACTTTTAATCCACAACATTTTGTGTTTTTAAAAAATCGTGCAAATTTGTCTTTGTGTTTTTTGACACGTATGCTATATTATATTATGATTTAATTACATTCTAACATACTCGCATCAACTTTTCAAGGAGATTATATGAATTTTTGTTCAATGGCAAAGGACAACGAAAGCGGCGTGGTGCTTCTCGACAAGAGCTTTGTCGTTAACTATCTGCCCGAATGCAGCGAAAGTCAGCTCAAAGTCTATATTTTGGGTCTCACTCTTTGCACGTTGGAGCAAGAAAACAATATGGAATTCCTTTGCGACGCTCTGTCAATGGAAGAGAGCGAAGCAGAAAAAATATTTGGCGAGCTTGCCGATATGGGACTTGTCACGATAACAAGCTATTCCCCGTTTTCTATTAAATACAAAAATATCAAAAGCACTTTTGCCAAACATTATAAGAAGGAAAAGTATGCCGATTTCAACACTCAGCTCGAAGCGCTCTTCCCTTCCGTAGCATTTACCAACATAAATCAATATACCGTATATTACGACTTTATTGAAGAGACGAAGATAAAGCCCGAGATACTTATCACTATCGCAAGATACTGCGTAAATCTCAAAGGCGAAAAAATAAAACCCAACTATATCCTTACCGTCGCAAGAAGCTGGCTTGACGAAGGCGTACGCACCCTTGCGGACGTAGACGAAAAGATCAAACAGCTTGAACTGTCAAGCGAAGCTTTGAGGATGATATGCAAAGCAGTGGGCAAAAAGAGCGAGATAGACATCGAAGATAAGGATATGTATCTCAAATGGAGCGGAAGCTGGGGCTTTGAACTCGACGCAATACTTTTTGCAGCAGGCACGCTCAAAGGCAAGGGTGGATTTGCCAAACTCAACAATTTGCTTGACGAGTTTTATCGCAACAACGCAATGAGCGTAAAAGAAATGGAAAACTACGTCGCGCAAAAGCAGGCAAGATACCAGCTGGCATACGCCGTCAACAAGACTCTCGGCGTATACTATGAGAGCGTGGACTATATCGTCGAAAAATACATCTCGAATTGGCTGGGCAAGGGATTTGACAAAGACTCTATAATGCTCGTCGCCGAATATTGTTTCAACCGTTCGATACGCTCTTTGGACGGTATGAATAAGTGCATCAACAAATTTTACAGCGAGGGCTGCGTAAACGTAGGCGCGATAAACGAACACTTGGCAAGCCTTATGCAACGCGATATGGCGATAAAAAAGATAATCGAGCTTACGGGCTATTCGCGCAACGTCAACAACGGCGACAGAGATATGTATAAGGTGTGGACTCAGCTTTGGAACTTTGACGAAGCAATGATAGAATACGGCGCAAGCGTATGTCAAGGCAAGACAATGTCTGCGCTCAACAATCTGCTTGCAAAGTGGAAGAACTCCAACGTTTATACGATAGAAGAAGCAAAAACTCTCGGAAGCACACCTATTGCCGCCGCTGCCCCGCAGACGACGTACAGCAAAGAACAGCTTGCAGAATATTTTTATTCGCTTGACGACCTTGACGATATAGAATGAAAGTGCTAAGTTATTTTAATCAACAACTTCAAATGATTTTTGATTCAAAAAGAGCCTTGGCGAAAGACGTCGCCCAAAGAGAAAACAAGGCTCTGCTTGCCATGCACCCAAAATTTGAAGAACTTTTGAAGACAAGAAAGTCGGTTGAAATATCGTTGGTCAAAGCAAAGAATAAAGGCGAAGATATATCTCAGCTTCAAGCTCAACTTGAAGAACTGAATATTCAAATCAAGATTTATGCCGAGGAAAATCAACTTGTCTTTATGCCAAAATACTCATGCCCCATATGCAAGGACGAAGGTTACGTCGCAGGCGAGCCTTGCGAATGTCTTGCAAAGGAGTATAATGCTCTTCTTAGAGAACACTGCGCGCTTGCGCCGTTGAACGGTTTCTCTTTTGACGATAATAAATTTACTAGCTTAACCGTCGCGCAAGCAAAAGGAATGAGCAAACTATACAGTATCATGCAAAATAAAGTCTGCAACAATTTCGATGATTGCAAGTGGCAAAACTTTATGCTTGCAGGATCAAGCGGCGTGGGCAAGACGTGCCTTGCCACTGCCACAGCCAACGCACTGCTCAACAGCAACGTAAGCGTACTTTATCTTTCTGCATTTGAACTTGTCAACGTCTTTTTGGACAAGCACACACACAAGTCGACTGCACTTTCCAAGATGTTTGATTACGTCACCGCATGCGAAATGTTGATTATCGACAATTTCGGCGAAGAGCCTGTCTATAAAAACGTAACTTTGGAATATCTATTTTCCACCGTTGACAAGCGTATGGCAAGCGGCAAAAAGACATTTATATGCACACAGCTCAGCCTGCCTCATTTGATTTCCCGATACGGCGAAACTTTTTTATCAAAATTCACTGACAAACGCTATTCTCTCAGCGTAAATATCGTCGGAGATAATCTAAGAAAAATTTGATGTCGTTTAGACCGAAGTGCAACGGATCAGAGAAATCTAATCCGTTTATTTCAACTTGTTGAGACCTCTCCGCGTTGGTCAAGGTGACTATTTATATTTTCTTAACATTTTATTACCAACTCACGCACGACCGCGGAGAGTGGTGTGATTTTCGTCCGTGCTAAGGCGAGGTGAAGTCGTCAAGTGTACTTTGCGTACACGTCGACTTCCCGAGTCCTGACGTCAGGGCGGAAGGCGCGCCACTATACGCGGCCGCTTTTTTGCAGCTTATTTTCTTAAAGCTCTCTGCTCTTTGAGATAGTCGTTATATCTCTCTATTTGATCGATACGAAGATCCACCATATCCTTCGCCGTATCATAACTCAACTTGTCGGGTATCGCTATCTCCGTCTCCTTGACCTTGACTTTTGCTCCGTCACTGTTTGCATTGCGGCGGATATCTCTCAAATACTCGTCTTCCATCTTGAACAATGCTACCGTTATGCCTTTCTTTATCGTCAGCTTTATATACGGATTGGTTGTGCTCGGTCCTATCGTTGTGAAGTAGGTAGATAGCTTTTCTTTACACTTGCTATCCTTGCTCATTGCATATTCTCTAAGTCCGTCAAAGTACTTCTTTTGCTCTTTGGTGAGTTTTGCATATGCTTCTTCCAAGGTCAGTCTCGGAGCAGGCGCTT
>CAJTVJ010000033.1 GCA_910579785.1 uncultured Christensenella sp.
CTTTGAGCTTTGCCAACAACTCGTCCAATGCTCCGCCGTTGCCGCCAGGTGTGTTTCCGCTGCCTATATCGCCGCTTACGTCGCCGCTATTTATGTCGCCGCTGCCCGGCTCGTCCCCACTGTTTGGCTCATCTCCGCTGTTTGGTTCATCGCCGCTGCCTGGCTCGTCTGGATCAGGTTGGTCCGGTATATCAGGCAACTCCGGGTCTTCTTTATCATATATCGTCAAATAGTACTCGCTGTTCTTTATCTCATACACAGCGTTTGCCTTTGCAAAGCTTACTACTATCTTATACCTGCCTACTTCCTTTGGATTACCGCTCATTATCTCCCATTCGCCCTCTGCTATCTCCTTATAATAGCTTATCGCAAATCCCGACGCCGCCATTCCGCTTGCCGACGCGCTGAACGTATACCCTTTCTCTGAATATATCGCCGCATACTCATTGTCGCTCCCCTCTACCTTGCCGACCTTTTCTCCGTTGCCTCTCAAATTCACTTGCAACCCCTTCTTCGTCGACCCTACCGTAAACGCTCTCGTAGCGCTGTCGCTCGGCATTAGCTTATAATTGTCCGCTGACGACTCGTTTATCGTCACCTTTACGTAATACGTCTTCAATCTGTCAAGCTCATACTCAACCTCTATTTCTCCTACTGCTATCTCATTCGTGCACGCCGCGTCTGTGTAGTATCTCACTTCCAATACGTCTATATACTCTTCATATACCTTCGGCAGATACGACTTGAACTGCGCTCCGTTCTTGTCCGTTATTATATCCTCTTTCCAATACGTCGCCGCGTTGCCTACCGTTATCTCTGCCTTCGCTATCATCCAATCATACTCTACGTACGCATTCCCATCGTCGTCCATCCATACTACCGCTCCGTTATCTAAGTGATACTTCCCGTCGCTTCCCTGCGCCAATGAGCAATAGTATATCAAATTGCCACTCACGTCCGTATAGATCACAAAACCTGCCTTATACTCTCCTGCAAAGATCTCTTCGTTGACGTATTCTCCCTCATACGACGGATCTGCCGTTATCTGAGGATTGGTTATCTCCATCTTATGACTCTGCCAATCGAACGTAGCATTCGGCGTAAACGTCAAGTCTTTGAGGTCAAACTCTACCGGCAATATCTCCCACTCTATTACAAAATTCGTCTTTGAATCGTCCGCTAATCTGTATCCCTCTACTCCCTCTTTGATCTGTATCGTCACACTTGTCCTATATCTTCCTGCCGCTTTCGTCTCGTTGACCGTTACTCCGATCATGTTCGTCGTCACGCTCTTAAACTCCAATCCTGCTATATTGACTATCTTGTTGCCCTCTCTGTCCAACAACTTCGTCACCGCAAAGATATAATCATACCTGTTGTAATACAGCTGCGGTATCTCTCCGTCTGCTATCTCCTGCGACGCTCCCCCTTCTATCCTAGCATTTGTATAGCTCCATACCGCTTCCTCTACTCTTATCTCCGCCGTCAGTATCGTGAACGTAAACTCATACTCTTCTATCGGTATTATCTCTCCGTCTACGTCCTTTACCAACGTATAATTTGCATTGGCGGCTATCCCCTCTCTCATCTTCACCTTGAACGTATACGTCCCCACTGGCAACGTCATCAGGTCGATATTCGCCTTGAAATAATTGCCGTCTATCGTCATCTGTGTGTCCGCTATTATTCCGCTTCCGCCATTGCTATTGCTGTACGTCACGTCCAACGTTACTTTGCTCTGTCCGCTGCTTACTCCGCTCAGTATCTCTCCTGCCGACAGTACCAAAGTCTCATGCTCGCCCTTCGAAAACGACTGCCCGTCGACAAACTCTACCTCGCCGTTGTACTCCAACCCTATATGCAGATACGCCTTGTTGATTATTAGCGTCAACGTCTGATTCTCCGTGTTGTCCTTCTCTCCTGTCGCCCATCTCGTATTCGCCGGGTCTACCAACTTCACCTCTACCTTATACGTCTGCATATTGGTCGCTTCAAACGTGCTTGCGTCTGTCTGCGCTATTCCGCCTTCCGTCGACGCTACCTCTATCCCCTCAGATAAATAATAGCTGTCGTCGTCTGCCTTGGTATTCACCAACTTGAACGTCTGTTTCGCTCCTGTATACGGCGTGCTTGTCGTATACGTACTATTGTCTATGCTCGCCCCTTCTTTCCACAAAAACGGGATCGCTATTGTGTTCTTCAACCTCTCAAACAACGTATAGCACGTGCCTACGTTGTTTGTTATCTGGTAATCTATCTCATAGTTGCAATCGTCCGGACTCACTATATACGGTCTTACGTAATACTCCCCTGCATTCTCCGGCGCGCTCCTCGTCCACGTATCGTACTCTACGTCTCCCTTCGCTATATACTCCAATCCGTATACCCCGTCTGCATTCATCGCTCCTGCGTCCGTCGGCAGTATTCCGCTCTTTGCCGTTATCCTCTCCCCGTCTGCCAATATGCCGTACTCGTCTACCCTCGGTTGGTTCATCAATATCTTCGCCTTGTTTATCGTAAGGTCAAAGCTCTTCTCTCCGTCCGTCGTGTCCGACCACATATAGTTGTGCTTATCTTTTACCACCAAGGTTATTCTATAATACCCTGCCTTGATTATATTCTCCTTGGATATGCCTGCATATGCCGCTCCTGAGGCAAAGTTCTTATACTCCACCTTCCTCAACTCGACTACGTTCTCATTGCAATGCGCCTCGCTGCACCACTCGCCCACAGCGTTGCTCAACGTCCACGCCTTGGCGTCGTATACCTTGCTCTCCGCCTCAGGCAATGCCAATGACCCCTTGGCTATGGTGAATTCTACTTCTATGTACTCAACAGAGTCGTGCTCATTCGTCCACTCTGTCTTTGCCCAGCCCAACAGCCCGGCATTAAGCAAATCTATATACTCACTCTTGACTTTAAACTTTATCCTGTACGTACCCGTACTCAAAAATTGCAGATACTCCCCGCTTGCCTTTACTGCCGACGCGTCGATTGGCGCTGATAACACCTCATAATCTAAATAGTCCGGATTAAACAAAATGCCGTTTTGGTATGCACCCGTATACTCTATCTTAGACGCTTTGACGTTGACTAGCGTCACTATTAAGTTCATTCTCAACGTAAAGGTGGAATTAAGATATCCGCCGCCGTCATATCTAAAACCAAAATATCCCGTCTCGTAATCTATGACTGACGGAGAACACTCTGTAAAGCTGTCGTTGCCCTTGCTGCTCGTCCTTACCAAGTCGCTCATATTTGCTACAAGCGGCGTCGTCGCCGTCTCAGAGGCAAACGGCAATACGTATATTTTCTTCAATGGATTGGTGACTTCAAGATAAGTGCTCCTTGCAAAATCGGCAAATTGATCTGTGCCTTCGGCATTAGTTACACTCTTCCAATCTGCATCTCCTTCATATTTGTATTTCCATACAATTTTATTTGTTGTTTGGGCAGTCCCTGACAACGTTGCCTCATTAGTTGCGCCAAGCGAAGTTACAGTATTCGTAACCGAACGAGAGGCATTATCACTGAAAAAATAATTCGACGCGCTTACGTTTGGATTGAATTTGCCGTAATTCGTAGTAAATACGCTTGCGGAAGAGAATGTCACACCTACGTGTGCCATTTTTCCGTTGGCGCCTAAATCTCCTGTAATATTTATCCTTACGCTTCCTAGCGTAAGATTTTGCTCAACTGTGCCAGCGGGATTTTTATTGCCGAAGATTTGTATACCTCCGCCTATCGACACGTTGTTATAACTCGAAGAAATTGCACATAGAAATCCGGTAGTTTTATTACCGGAAATAACTCCGCCGTTTAATTCAATAGTTCCATTGTTTTCACCAGTGGAAAAAAGTCCTGCAACTGATGATACGTGATCATGAATGTAACCGCCGTTCATAATAAATTTTCCGCCAAACCAAGGTCCCACAGAAAGCGCATAACCTGTTGAGGCAGTATTGGCATATATCTCACCACCGTTCATCACCATTGTAGAAGGCTTTGCTCCATTTGCACCGCCAGGTCCTGAAACGTCAACCGCGCCGCCTTGGTTAAATGCCGAGCAATCAAATAGTGCGCCTCCGTTCATTTCAAAATAACCGCATCCGGAAGTAGCCGTAGTTGACGCCGCCCCTACGGAAACTGCACCGCCGTCAGTCGTTCCGGCATAAGTAGCGCAGTCGTGAATATAACCGTTATTCAAAATGAATTTTCCGCGAACGTGCACTCCGCCTCCGCCTCCTACCGCGTCAGCGTTAACGCTTGAATAGCAATTATAAATACTGCCGCCGTTCATTATCAGAGTTCCGCCGACAGGAACGTAAAAACCTCCTCCGCCTTCGCCTGCGCTGGTGTATCCGCCTGTAATTCCGCCGCCGTTATTTACAACTCCTGCGGTATGTTTGCCGTCGCTTGCAACTTTATACGTCTCGCCGTCAATAGTAAGATTGCCGTATACCACAAAGACGTGACCATATGCCACGCCGCTTTTCAAACCTCTGTTTAACTTGAAATTCTTTAAATCTAAGTTTATATATTTTCCGGCAGGTACGTTCAATGCTCCGTTGATTATCGCATTACCTGCTCCGCTCGTTACGCCCGATATAGCAAAACTTCCCGAAGCGGTTATGTCTGCGCCAAGTTGTACGTACGTGGGGTCGGTCTCAGAACTTGCTCTGTCGATTACGCTCTTCCAATCTGCCACGCTCGTCATTATATAGGGATTTGTCTCGCTGCCGTCTCCGCCGCTTATTGCAGCTGCTATTTCTTTGACAGGACTTACAGACGTAAATATCGCACAAAAGAACACGACCGCGCACAGCAATAACACTCCACACACCAACAAACGTCTTCCCTTGATATATCTTTTATTCATCTCTTGACCTCTTTTGTATACTTTTTTGGTCACTATACGTCGACTTTTCTGCGTATAATAACAACTTGTTTCTTTGCAAATTATACTGTATGCCTCTGCTTAATACAATACTAAAAGTATTGCAACCCATTGACAGATTTTGGTGCAACACAATCCTTTGGAAATACTAGCGATTTCCAAATAAAGTATACTTTTACTGACCTGACAAAATTGCTTATAGAACGCGCGCGAAATATACTTTTAATAAAAAAACAAGCTATTTCGTGATAAGAAATAGCAAGTCAGTAAAAGTATACATTTATTAGAATGGATGTAATTGATTTTAAAAATAGAATGAAAGTGCATTGAAAATATATATTTAAATATGTCATTTCGACCGAAGCGGAGAAATCTCATCATTTTAACTTTTCAACTTGATTAGACCTCTCCACTAAGGTCGAGGTGACCAAATGTTGCTTGTAGCAAATCAAACTTAATGTCATTTCGACCGAAGTGGAGAAATCTCATCCTTTTTTATTTTTAACTCGTTGAGATTTCTCCACTTCACTACGTTTCGGTCGAAATGACTTACTTAAATTTTTATCGTGGGTAACAATGTGTAATTTAATTCTATCTGACTTAAAATCAGGATATCTCTCCTCTTTTGCTCCAATCGACGGCTTCTCGCCCGTGACTTTGCAAAAATTCATTAGCTTTGGAAAAGTGTCTGCATTCCAAAAAGCCGTTGTAGAACGAAAGCGGACTTGGGTGTACGCTCTTTAAGACAAGGTGTTTTGACGTGTCGATAAGTTTTTCTTTGGCTTTGGCAGGATTGCCCCACAGCATAAAGACTGTGGGATAAGGACTGTCGCTTATCATTTTGATGACGCTGTCGGTAAATCTCTCCCAACCTTTGCCTGCATGGCTTTGCGGTCTGCCCTCTCGGACTGTAAGGACGGTGTTGAGCAACAGCACGCCTTCGTCCGCCCAGCCCGTCAGATCTCCGCAATCGCTCTGCGGTATGCCAAGGTCGTATTCAAGAGCCTTATAAATATTGACAAGAGACGGTGGACACTTGACGCCTTTGCGCACAGAAAAACTCATACCGTGAGCCTGTCCGTATCCGTGATAAGGGTCTTGTCCCAAAATCACGACTTTGACGTTTTCATACGGCGTATGTTCAAAAGCCGAAAGAATTTCTTTCAACGGCGGATATACCTTGTAATTGCTGTACTCCTCCGCTAAAAACTTGCGAATATCTTTGAAGTAATCTTGCGAAAACTCACATTCTAATTTTTCATCCCAACTATTGCCCAAATGCGACGACATAAAATACCCCCGATAGAAAATTTATCTTCTTAAATCATATATTATCACAATTTATCAAAATTTGTCAACATATCCCATTTGACAGCAACCTGCAAAAGGTATAAAATTATTTATGATATAAAAAACGCCGAGAAAATCAATAGATACTGAGCGCAGAGTTTATATCGGACAAAATCAAATAAGGAAAAATATATGTTTGATACACACACGCATTGTCTTCACTCTCATGACAGCAAAGAAGACCCAAGAGATATGATACTTGCCGCAATAGACAAAGGATTGGATTATATAGCTTTCACCGACCATTACGACGGCGAGCTGACTTTGCTTGACGAATTCAGCTATATACCTCAGATAGACTTAGATAGACACTTTAAAGAGATATCTCAGCTCAAAGATAAGTTTAAGGACAAAATTCAAGTGGGCGTAGGCATAGAATGCGGATATATGGAAGAAGCCGACGACATCTACCTAAATACGCTGGCGAAATACGATATTGACGTCACAATAAATTCCGTGCATATGGTAGAGTATGAAGATTGCTATCTTCCCTCTTTCTTCCAAAAGCGCACAAAAGCCGAGGCATACGGCGCATATCTCAAAGCCATAAGACAAAGCGTCGACAGCCCATATGAATTTGATAGCATAGGTCATATCGGTTACGTCGTACGCAAGTCGATATACGACGACAAAAGTCTCAGATATGACGAGTTTTCTGATATTATCGACGATATTTTGCAAAGCATTATTGCCAAGGGCAAGGCTTTGGAAGTCAACAGCCGCGGCGGCGATCTTGACTTTTTGCCCACGATAGAGATACTTAAAAGATATAAAGAGCTGGGAGGCGAATTGCTTACGTTTGGCTCAGACGCGCACTTAAAAAGCCGAATAGGCGAAAAGTATAAGCTTATTGCCGACGTTCTTAAAGGACTTGGATATAAATATCTCTTTAAATATCTATCGCATAAACCTATCGCAGTCAAACTGTGATATCAAATGACAAGGCGCGTCCTTGTCTTTTATTTTATCAATATAAATATAAATGGATGAGATTTATCCGTTTCGGTAGAAATGACATTGCTTATATATTGTCATGGTTGCTTGGTACATGAGACTTTGGTTGAATGCTCAAAGTTTGATGTGTTGGGAGTACATTGTGGTCATCTCGACCGCAGTGGAGAGATCTCATCCTTTTGAAATAACGTGTTGAGATTTCTCCATTCCACTGCGTTTCAGTCGTAAGGAGCGAAGTGACGGCATAGCGTGCCAGCAGGTGCGTCTTGGGCGAGCGTCGGTGACGATTATATCTTCTATTCATAAGGATTAGACCTCTCCACTACGGTCGAGGTGACTATATTGCTTATAGGTAATCAAACTTCAAGTCATTTCGACCGAAGCGATAGCGTAGCGGAGGAATCTAATCCTTGTGAACTAACTTGTTGAGATTTCTCCGCGCGCTACGCTTGGTCGAAATGACCAATTTTTGCGTATAACTTATCAAACTTTCCTCATTCTCCAAATGTGCTTTATATCCTTAGCAATCGTCACCTTATACATAAGCTATGTCATTTCGAGCGTAGTCGAGAAATCTCAACGAATTAAAAAATATAAAATGATGAGATTTTAAACTTCATTGTCACATAACAAAAATGCCCTGCTGTCAACAACAATGTAGTCAGCAGAGCTTTTATATAATCGTTTTTTATTCCTTAATTGACGTTGTTGCCAAAACGCTTGATTTTTCTTGTCGTGGTCTTTTCCAATGCGCATTCAAGCACTTCATAGTTGCTGATATGCTTATATCCCGGCATCTTTTCATTTATATCATTTATGATGAGTCCAATGTGCATTTTTACTTCACTCCAACTCGGTACTCTGCCAAGTTGTTTTTTTATAGCGTCAAGATTTGGGAAAATCTTTGCCTTTACCTCTGTCTTGCCTCTATCCTGCGTGGCAACGACCAAAGCGTCCTCGACTTCCGGAAAGTTGTAAAGTTTTGCTTCAAGCTCTTCGGGATAGATATTCTTACCGTTCTCGGTGACGATTACGTTCTTGCTTCTGCCTGTGATATACAGCGCGCCGTCCGGGTCCATTCTCCCCAAATCGCCGGTATGAAACCATCCGCCTTCAAATACTCTTTCCGTCGCCTCTTGGTCTTTAAAATATCCAAGCATGATATTGTCGCCCTTTGCAAGTATCTCGCCCACGCCCTCGTCATTAGGATTATCGATTTTGAGACTGACGCCCGGTATTGCTCTTCCGGTAGACTTGGCATTGAAATAGAAATCGCTGTTGCCTGCCAAAAGCGGCGAGCATTCTGTAAGTCCATATCCTTGCAATACTTTCATTCCCAATGCGCCGAAATTCTCAACTATGGCAGAATCGAGGTCTGCCGCGCCGACGATAAATAGACGTACTTTGCCGCCCAACGACGCCTGCACCTTTGACGATATTGCCCATCTTACCAACTTAGGCAACTTGCCTATCGCCTCGGCGAAAGTGTACTTTTCAAACAAATGCTTATATTTAACAGGACACTTCTCTTTGACAGACTGACATATCTTCTTGTCAATCATCTTTAAAAGAGCCGGCACTACTACCAAAATCGACGGCGAATATTCTGTGATATTCTTCGTGACTTTAAGCAAGGAGTCTGCATACGTGATACAGGAGCCGCGCGACAGCATGAGTATACAATTAAGCGTACACTCATAAGTGTGATGCAACGGCAGAATAGAAAGCGTGACGTCGCTCTTCTTTATGTTGACCACACTAAGCGTATATTGTATGTCGGCAAGAAGATTGTTTTGCGACAGACACACACCCTTTGCGCTCCCCGTCGTACCCGACGTGAAGATGAGGACGTTCATTTCGTCTTTGGATATTTCGATTTGCTGTATCTCTTTTTCGCAATCGCAAGGAATTAGAGAATACTCCCTGTCTATCATATCAAAAGAATATGACTTGTAGGTGTTGGTTGTCTCAAAAGCGATTCCTGAAATTATCTTTTCGTCTCCGCACACTGCGTCAACTTTGGCATACTGCATAAAGTTGTCGATATCCTCTACGCTCAACTCCTTGTCAAGAGGCACGACAATTCCTACGCTTGCCGCGGCAAGATATGAGAGCGCCCATTGAAAACAGTTGTGTCCAACTACGGCAATATATTTGCCTTTCAGCCCCTGAGAAATGAAATAACCGCAGAGATTATAGAATCTTTGTCTCAATTCTTTATAAGTAATCTTTCGGTATCCCTCGCCGTCTCTCAATAAAAATGCTGCGCGCGAAGAATATTTCTTTGCCGACAGATCAATTAGCTGTCTAAAACTTTTAAGTCTATCTACATCATACATATCTTTCATTTTATATTCACCAATACGCATAAAAATTCATAATATATTGACATTTTTAAATACGTCTGCTAATATTATATAGACATATTGTTGAAAAATCAACAAACAGTATTATTGCATATGTATCTTTATTATTATGCCCAATAATCATTGTTGGCAAACCAACAAAATATGGAAAAGTGTTGTGTAAAATTTTTGCAAGAAAGAGGTAAATGAATCATGCAGGAAACACGCAGAGTGCGTATGACAAAAAAATTGATAAAGGAAGCCTACGTAGAATTATTGGAGACCAATCCTGACAAGCGGCTTTCTATCACCGACATATGCAAATGCGCCGACATCAATCGTTCGACGTTCTATATGCACTATGAAGACGTCAACCAACTGATAAAAGAAATTGAGGACGACGTACTCGCGCAAATCCCCTATATACCCGATATCAACTCCACGTCAAGCGATAGCGAATTTGTAACGTTGTTGGAAAAAACCTTTGAATACGTCAAGATGCACAAGACGATTTTTTTGACACTTATAGCAAAATTGGACAACAACCGCTTTAAAAAACGCATCATCTCAACGGTGTTGGAAGGATATAAAAAATTTCCTTTAAACAACGACGGAATACTATCAAAATACAGTTATCTCTTTTGTATCAACGGCATTATAGGACTGCTGATAGAATGGATAAACGACGACTTCCCGATATCCAGCAAGGCGCTTGCCGACTTTGCTTTGCAGATGTCTTACAGAGCGACAGACTTAAACAAAATCAATTAAAGGAGCGGGCTGACGCCCGCTTTTCTTTACCATTTATTATGAACTTTTTCGGCAAATCCCAACTCGCCGTCAAGCTGAATAATTTGCCCGTCGTCAAGTACACATTTGCCGTATAATCTTCCGAATACCTGATGAGGTATCATGCACATCACTTTCAAATCCAAAGGCGACTGCCTGTCAATTATGGGTTTGAATACGCAATCTACCCTACCGTCGTCCGTGATTATCTTCCAATCTTCCATAAATCTCGGTTTGCCGTCTTCTTCGCCTGCAATAATAAACTTGCTTCTGCCGACTTTATGCGCCCTTCCGTCATAAAACAGCATGTCCTCGCTTGCCGCCCGGGTATTGCCAAAGCCGTATCCCAAATTCCATCCAAAGGTCTTTCCGTCCTTTAATATCGAATGAAGCGAGGACCAATACCACGTGTTGTCATACGTCCACACGCCTCTGCCCCAATCAAGGGTGGCAAGCGAATCTTTTTTGTCAAATGTCTTGACTTCTTCGCCAAGCGAAAACCACCCTTCGGCTCGCATGCAGTTTATCTTTTGATTGAGATAGAAATACCCCTTTTTGTCAAAAGGCGTGGCAATAACCATACTCTCTTTTGGCACGTCGTCAATGACGATATCCCATTTTATATCCATTCCCTTTTTATCGGCATTCGGATATACGCCGACAAGCCGTCTCGTCATGCCGTCGTTTGCAAAACTCATTTTTACT
The DNA here is from genome assembly GCA_910579785.1 of uncultured Christensenella sp. GTDB lineage: Bacteria > Bacillota > Clostridia > Christensenellales > UBA3700 > RACS-045. Next base: position 11,041 of record CAJTVJ010000033.1, read on the forward strand.
TTGCCGTTTTGCCATTGACAATCGCCGACCGTTGACGTCCTCGGCATATTTAATTTGCCCATAGGAAAGAAAAATACAGAACTGTTGGTAAGTTGATCGGGCTTAACGAAGTCCATCACGCTTATGCTCAATCCTCCGACGTAACCCATATCGGCAATGGTCAGACAAAGCGCATAATTATCATTTGATATATAGTAATAATCCCATTCTTTTATACGGCTTTTTCTGGCCGTTATCGCATCTTTGTTGTACTCATAAAGCATGCTTTTGCAATATCCCGGCTGAATTAAGTTGCCGTCATTGCCAAGTAAAAGCGTAGGTTTTGTAATTTGATTTTGCATAATTTTATCCCCCTTATTATCTTAACACATAAATGCGCGGATAACAAAAGGGATATCATTTTTTATTTAATGCTTGATTTGAAAGTTTGCTCTATTGACATTATAAATAAAAGACGCGATTACTAAGGATATGTAGCATTGAGAATACTCAAAGCTTGTGAAGTTGTAAGCAATAGTGGGTCATTTCGACCAACGCAAATAAGACTTCCCTTATTCCTCAACTTCCGCCGCATTTATTACGTATCCGTATTCAACGTTTAGGTTGTCAGGATTAAAATTGTTATTCCATCCGCTTGGCTTAGAGCCGTGAGTCGTCTTTATTGTCAAGTTACTGCATCCCTTAAAGGCATTCTCCTCGACGCTTGTGACTGTCGACGGAATTATCAACGTCTTTATAGCAGTGTTGCCTGCAAATGCGTTGGCGCCGACTGCCGTCACCGTATAAACTCTTTCGTTGTACGTTATAGTCTCCGGCAAAGTATATGTCTCTACGTTGAGTATCGTATTGCTTGAAGATACGATCTTTGCAGTTCCGTCGTTATACAGTATATATTGGAAGTTGGTCTGTCTGCCCGTCGAGCTTGCCGTATCCGTGTAAAGACCCGCTACGTTGTAATGTACGGTATGTCTGTTGGGGTTGACAAGCGTGCCTGCAATGCCTTTAAGGTCAGTCAAATCTCCGATATCGCCAAGTCCCAGCTTGACGTCCCAAAGCGGATTGTAGCCGCTGCTGCCCAAGATATATATCGGAGCTTTCTCAACGCCGCAGTATATCGTCAGATTGTCAATGCCTATGAATACCAACATACCGATGGTTTTGACTGACGCAGGGATATATATCTCTTTAAGCGCCAACGCGCCTAAGAAGGCGTAATCTCCAATCTCTTCAAGAGTGGACGGCAAGGTCACTTTTGAGAGCATTGCGTCCATATAGAACACCTTGCTGCCAATCTTTTTAAGTCCGTCGTTGAGCGTTACGGTATTGAGCAACATCATATTTGCAAACAACTCGTCGCCAAGTTCAGTGACGGTATACGTCACGTCTTTAAATACGACGTTGCTCGGTACGTCTACGCTTGTGACCGAAGTACTGCCGTTGTATTCAACGGCAATAGCTGTGCCGTCAGACATAAAGATATAGCTGTACGCGCCCACTCTGTCCATATCGACAACGCCCCAATACAAAGTCCTCTCGCCTTCCTGACCTTTGCGGTTGGAATTCCAATAAATACCCCAGCCGCTTGGTATGTTGCTGCCCAATGCAGGCTGCTCTCTCTGTATGAAGATCTTGGCAGTCACGCCGCTAAACGCGTAGTTGCCGACTTTTTCTATCGTCTTTGGAATAAATACGCTAGACACGTTTTCGCATCCCTCAAATGCGGATACCGCAATTCTCGTGATATTGTAGGTATTGGTCTCATATCCTATCGTATATACGTCGCGCTGTATTCCCGTCTTATCGTCGGTCTCAACCGTCGAGGTAAAAAATGCCTTCTTGTGTTCTAATGCGTCTTCAATATAAGCCTTCGCAGTATTGTTGCTTATCATCTTATCTACTATCGCATAGTTGCCGTCAGAAATAAGCACGTATTGGAAGCTGCCCACCGTATAGATACCGTCAACGCCGTATGTGACAGGTCTGTTACTCTCACCTGAAGGAACAGCACTATCCCAATTCCAACGCAAATTCCATCCCGACGGAGTTGTCAACCCCTTTTTGGACTGCACGTAAATTCCGCCGCTCTCCGTCAAATTAAGACCTGAAAATACAAAATCTTCTACCTTGGAGATGGTGCCGGGGATATATACACTGCCTATTACCGTATTGCCTTTAAACGCTTCTTTCTTGATAATGCTGACTTTTCTGCCGTTGGCGGCTATTGGGATTATCAGGTTGGATTGAGTGCCGTCATAGCCCACTATCTCGTTGTTGCCGTTGAATTGCAGTCCCTTCATTACGGTATTGCCAAACAACATCATCGTGCCGTCGACAAAATCTTCTTCCATATTGAATACGGTATTGCAATTCGGATCTCTGTACCAAGAGTCAAAGTCATAACCGTCTCTTGATATGGTCGTCGTGATTTTGCTGCCGTATCCCATCTCTACCGTCGAAATAAATTCATACGTCGCAAGATTGAAATACGACACCTTGTAATATCTCAAAATATTGCTATACAGAGCATTTACAACACTCTCGCCTTCGACGTAAGAATGTACTCCGTCCCATTTGATAAACTCATAATCGTACTGCACGTCGGAATTCTTTGTCGGGTCAACGTCTGGTATAGGCGATGCCGAGCCGTATTCAACTAAATACTCGGCATATACTCTATCGCCGTTCATAAACGACACTTTATAAGACCTTATTGCCGTATCATAGATTGCATATACTTCGATATTCGCCTCTATCTTTGTGAGGTCTTTGCTCCACTGCGCAAAGAAATAATCGAATTTAGGAGAAGACGACTTTATCGCCACAGGAGCAAGCCCGTCTGCAATCACGTCGGTGCCGTAATCTACCGTTATCTCCGCCAAAATCTCGCTTGCGCCCTCTTCGTTGAAGAATTTAACGGTATATCTCTGTATCGTTCTCAAATATATCGCCGTATACGTCACTTCGCCCTCGACTGTCGCCAAATCAGGATCCACACCGTCAAAGTCGCTTGCGCTGTCAAGCGTATCTATATCGGACAATGACCAACCGAGCAATGAATAGTCCCATTGAACTGTGTCGTTTCTGAATATATTTTCGATAGGAGCCGTAGGACATTTGCCGTACTCGACTTCTTGACTCTTGACGATCGCGCCGTTGTTGATAAACGTGACGATATACTTTCTCAACGTCTCCTTATATATCGCATTGACTTCCATATCTCTCGATATGTACCCAAGATACTTATCCCAATCGATAAACGTAAAGTCAAACTGCGCAGTAGACGTCTTTGCCACGTCCGACGGTATCTCATCGGTCTCTTCTAGATTTGTGCCGTAAGATATTCCTTCGACTTGCTTTTTAAGTCCGTGACCGTAGTTGAAAGTAACCGTATATGTTCTCTCTATCTCTTGATATATCGCATAGACCGCAAAATCTTTGCTTACGCTCTTTAAACTCTCCTCGTCTGTCCATCCGACAAATTCATACTCAAATTTATCGTTGGATTCACGCGTAGGCTCAACTCCTCCGTATACCGACGGCTGCGACGCCTCAACCTTCTGGACGTCAAGCACTTCGCCGTCCCAATTTATATACTGCACCGTATAAGTATGAGCCTTTTTATCAAACAACGCATTGACGTTAATATCTTCGACAATGCTGTCAAAAGTCTTATCCCAACCTATAAATTCATATGTAAAGCCGTCGTTGGTCACCTTAACGGGCTGAGTCGGAGCTTGCGCCGACATACCGTAAGGCACGCTGACAGATTTGATACATTCGTCGTCGACAAAGAATTTGACTTCATAGCTTCTTGTCTGCTCCACGTACTTAGCATTGACGACGGTATTTTGCTTGATGTTGTCATAAGTATTATCCCAACCTACGAATACAAAATCGTATTGAGGCGTAGACTCTCTTGCAACTTCTCTGTCCGTCGGCGCAACCGCGCTTTCGCCGTATGCGACGTTGCGCGTCACGCTCTTGCCGTCGCCGAAGTTGAACACGACGTCAAATCTCTTGATATTTTCTTGGAATATAGCGTGCACGTCAGTATCTGCTGTGATATTCTTGCTGTTGCCTTCCCAACCTTTAAAGACGTAATCATATTTATCTGTGGACGGTTTTTTCGGCTCTGCAAGCAGCGACAAATCGGCGTCTTGTCCATACTTGACCTTATCTGTATATACCAATTTGCCATCGACGTAGTAATTGAAATCAAAAGTTCTGAGTTCGCTGTCGTAAATGGGGGTCGCAAGATAATACGTCTCCGTCAAATCGCTTGTATCGCAATCCCATTCTTTAAAAGTATATGTATACATCTCGTCGTCGGGTCTCTTTGCAGGCACAAGTATGCTCATGTCCTTTGCCAATTCATCGTCCGTACGCTCGTATTCCCTCTCCAAGAGTATCGCTCCGTTGTAGTTGCGAAAAGATACCACAATTCTGTTGACTATCTCCAACCAATATGCATATACGCTGACGTTGTCGCCCGACTTAATAATACTTTCTACGTTTTCGCTCGCAACTTCCTGCTGCCAAGTGCCTTTATCTAGATACCAGCCTTTAAATACGTAGCCCTCTCTGACAGGTTGATTTTCAAAAATCTTTTTGACCTGCTCTATATTGCCTGCTGTCGCATACTGTTCGTCTCCGCTGACAAAAGTCACCGACATATCTTCCTTATCTACGTTCTTACAAGCGGCAAATGCAGCTATCGCCACTGCCAAAATCAATAAAATTAAGATAAACTTGCTATGCCTTCTCATTTTCCCTCTTCTAAATTCGCATATATAAATAAAAAATATGCGCGCGTATAATTCAATTCCTCTAACATTCTACACCGATAAGATTGCTTTTTGCCAAATCATCTAAAAGTATTTATATAATTCAAATGTTATCACAAAATTTATTTTTATAATATCGTCATTATATAACTCTATCTTATTTGAGATTGTTAATTTCTTGACAATTTTAAATATAAAGACTTCATAATTTATTTCGACCGTAGCGGAGAAATCTCATCCTTTTTCAACTCGTTGAGACTTCTCCATTTCACTGCGTTTCAGTCGAAGTGACTATTTGTATCCTATTAACTGTTTGCTTAAATAAAATGCGGAGATTAGTTGTATTTTGCACGTGCGACGATAGAGGAAAAGGACGGCAAGCCGTCCTTTCTGTCACCTCGACCAACGCGGAGAGGTCTAATCTAATTATATTCTAATCTGATGAGATTTCTCCACGCGCTACGCTTGGTCGAAATGACATTAAATATCCTTTTATCCCAACTCTCGCACGACCGCGGAGAGTGGTAGATTTTCGTCCGTGCTAAGGCGAGGTAACCAATTAGATTATTTATCCTATTACTTTCTTTGCCTAAATAAAATGCGGAGATTAGTTGTATTTTTGTACGTGCGACGACAACCGAGCGGTGAGCGTACTTCCCGTACGTGACCCCGAGGGCGTTCTAGTCGAAGAGCGCACCCCATTGGGGCGCGCTCTGTTAGTGCAAAAAGACGGCTGATATACGCATTTTGCCTCTCGCCGCTAATTTATTTTCTTAAAGCGCGTTGCTCTTTAAGAAAATCATTATAGCGCTCTATCTGGTCGATACGCAGATCCACCATATCTTTCGCAGTATCATACGCCTGCTTATCCCCTACCGGCAGCTCTGTCTCTTTGATTTTCATCTTTGTGCCGTCACTGCTTGCATT
>CAJTVJ010000034.1:0-1894 GCA_910579785.1 uncultured Christensenella sp.
ACAAAAGGAGTGCTATTTTTTACTCACCGGTAAACCTTTTTTGAACCCCCAGACTATCTGGGGGTTTTCTTTAACAAAAAAGAAGTCGCAAAAAGCAGAGTGATAGAAAAAGTGAGGTGCAATACATCTCACTTTCTATTACTCGCCAAGAGCGACTTCTTGGCTGTGGCGGAAGCGGAGGGATTCGTAAGGAGCGCAGCGACGGAATAGCGAGGTCTGCCCGAGCGTCACTATTTCGATACCCCGATACTGTAACTACAAAAAGAAGTCGCAAAAAGCAGAGTGATAGAAAAAGTGAGGTGCAAAACATCTCACTTTCTATTACTCGCCAAGAGCGACTTCTTGGCTGTGGCGGAAGCGGAGGGATTCGAACCCTCGAACCGATTGCTCGGTTACTTGATTTCGAGTCAAGCCCGTTATGACCACTTCGATACGCTTCCTTATATTGATAACATTAGTAGTTTAGCGTAAAAAGAAATAAATGGCAAGTATTTTTGCCTTATTTAAATAAATTACTATTTAAACACGCTCTTATACAGATACGTCTAAGAGCGTGTTTTTTCTTTAATAATAGTTTGTATTGCGCATATCTTTTATGATATTGGCAAATGAGGCTTATTCTTCGTCCTCGTCTGCCGCGGCTTCGCTATTGGCTTGACGCGCCGCCATACGCTGACCGAAGAAGGAGTTGCCGCTGACGTGAACGTTGACGATAAGTCCTTGCTCAAACAGTTCTTCCGTATCCTCAAACGGCAGGTCTGCGACGTAGTCGGTTTCGTCTGTATTAAGTCTCTTATACGTGCCTACGTTTGCCATAGCGACGTCTATAAGCTCCAAAGCGTGTTTAAGTCGACGGTTATTTTTTATCTTGATAAGCAACGGCGTATCTGCGACCGACTTGACTGACGAAGCGTCCTCAATCGTATATTTGCTTTCCAAGTAATCCTTAGCGTCAAGCGCAAGATAAAGTTTGAGCGTCTTGCCTCTTATCGACATACGCGCCACGCAAGTTCTGCCAAAGCGATAGCTCTCGCGCGCCTTGCTCATTCTGTCGTGTATCTTTCTGTATGAAAGCAAGTGATTCTTTATTTGCGAATAGTATTCCTTGACGGTATCGTCAGACTGAATAAGTTTTGCTTTAAAGGTCTTCTTGGCGAAGTCAAAGCCCTTATCCTCCGGAATTTTGCCTCTTACGCGCCTCTTGATTATAAGACCTCTCTCTATAAGCGGCGGAGTCGTCTCGTAAGGCAAATCGTCAGCATAGTTATAGAAAATCGGATCTATCGGCTGTCTTTGTACGCCATACTTAGCCATTACTGCGGCAATGAGGTCTTTGGCATATCTAAGCCTGCGCTCGTTCTTTATCCTATACATAAGAGGAGTATCGGCAAGCGACTTGATATCGGAAGTATCCTCTACCTTATACTTGGTATCCTCATAATCCTTTGCATCAAGCGCAAAGTGCAATCTCAACGTCTTTCCTCTTATCGTCATACGTACAAGGCAGTTGCGTCCAAAGTTGAAGCTCTCGCGCTTCTTACTCATTCTCGCATGCACTTTCTTGTATGCCAAAAGCTCGTTTTTAAGTTCTGTATAGTAATCTTTTACGATATCCTCTGACTGTATCAACTTGGCTGTAAACGTCTTTTCAAGCAAGTAATACCAACCGTCTTCTTCCGGATTAAACAAGAATCTGTCGTCTTTTATCAATACCGCTTGATTGTCCACGACAACTGTCTGCTCTCTCGGCACAGGCTGTCTCTTGACAGGCTGTTTAGCCGGCTCCGGCTTTGGCTCCTCAACGACAGCTACTTCTTCCGCTATCGGCGCTTCTTCCACTATCGGTTCTTCAACGACAGGCTCGGCAACTTGTTCTTCCTCAATCAAATCCTCG
>CAJTVJ010000034.1:1904-16692 GCA_910579785.1 uncultured Christensenella sp.
GCTTGCTCTTCGGCAACCTCGACGGTCACCTCTTCCTCTTCAAGCGCGACAGGCTCAACGACGGTTTCTTCCGCCTCTTCCGCAACCTCTGCGACAGGCTCAACTGCCTCTTCTTGCGGTTGCTCTTCTTCGCTGTCTTCGACAGCAACGTCTTCGACTTGTTCTTCTTCTGTCTGCGTATCTTCAACGACAGGCTGCTCGGCTTGCTGCTCTTCTACTTGTTTCTCGTCCTGCTGTGGCTCTTCTTGTTTTGGAGCCTTGTTCAAAGACTTGGCAAAAGCAACTGCCGTGAGCAATACTACTGCGCCCAAAACTACTGACACGCCTATCAAAGCATATAGCAGATATCTCACGGACGTGACTTGCGCTGCCGCAGAAAGCGTCATGAGCGGAGCAAACGCAAATGCCGACCACTTATCGTCCTTTCTCTCGTCCTGCGCCTCTGCCGCCTCAACGGTTTCTGTCTCTTGCACATTATCTGCATCGGCTTGGTTTTCTGCCGCAATCTCTGCGTTGTCAATACTCTCGACATCGTCAGTCAAGTTGTCATCCTCTGCGACACCTTGTTGCTCGGCATTATCGGAAGTCTCTACGTTTTCTTGTTCGGCTTTAACGTCCGACTGCAAAGAGTCCTCCGCCTTTTCCTGCTGTTGAGTTTCGGCAGAAGTATCAGCCTTCTCTGCACCCTTTTGGGCGTCGAGAGCCTTAAAATTCTTTTTCCATTTTACAAGCATAGCCAATGCAATTATCTCTGCGATAATGAATATCGCAAAAATTGCTATACATATGCCAAGCTTATTGATGAGTGTTAGCGCGCTTATCAAAGGATAAATCATACTGCGCCTCCTTGTTGTTTTTTCTTCTTATTTGTTGTCATGACCACTGCCAGCGCTCCTGCAAGCAATGCAAGAGTTGCTATTGCGCCGACCACGACAGGTATTACGTTGAGTCCGCCTTGGAGTTCTATCTCAAAGACCTGACTTATCTCGTCATAGTTCTTAGTGCCGGCTACGGTGATCTTTATCCAATACTTACCTTCACCTGCCTTAGCAATATCTACGACTTCCTTAGTACAGTCTTTGTCGGAATAATATTTGACGACGACTTCGCCCCAAGTAGCCTCCGGCTTATCTTCGCCTGTCCAAGGCATCTTGTCGACTACCGACGGAAGAGTGACGTTGCCTATAAAGGAGTTGACACCCTTAGCTATCGAATAGTCTTTGGTAATTTGTTTTGCAGCTTCGTCTACCGCATAGTTGCCGTTGTCTTTTACTCCGACTACCTTTGCAACGTATCCGTTGCCTGCGTCGACGTTCATACCCTCTATGACAAACTCGACTTCATCGCCGTTGACAGCGCCGACCGCAACTGCCTTAGGAGCCTGAGCTTCTCCGTTGTACGTCAGCTTATCGTCAGACCACGTAAACGAAATTGTCTTTGGCGCTATCGTATAGGTATACTCAACATTGTTGGCAACGTAGTAATTGCCGTTGGAGAGCGTAGCCGTTGCAACGTGGCTGCCCGCGTTAACCTGCGCGCCCTCTACGATTACTTCGCACGTGTCGCCGCCTATCAAGCCGCTTGCGTCAACTTCTGCCTTAGGAGCCTGAGCTGTGCCGTTGTACGTCAAAGTCTCGCTTATCCAAGTGACGTTGATAGAAGCCTTCTTGATTTCAAACTCAAACTCGTCGTTAATCACATAGTAATTACCGTTGACGGCAACTGCGGTCGCGATATGTTTACCTGCATTTATCTGCTCGCCGCTGACGGTTATTTCCGTCGTATCCAAGCCAAGTAAACCATCTACTACCACAGGGGTACCAACTATATGTCCGTTGCCGTCATACGTGAAATCTCCTGCCGTCCACTTAACATTGATACCCTTAGGCGCAATATACCATACGAGGCTGCCCGTCTCGCCGAGTTTGTAGTTGCCGTTGTCGATATTGTCGACTGTAGCAGTATACTTACCCGCTTGGTTGGCGATATTGCCGGAATACTCTATCGCTATCGAATCTCCGTTCAAAGCTCCGACAACGCTTGCGCTGACGGTATGGAGTTGTTGATCGTACTCAAACGGCTCGGTATAGTTCCATTCGATGGTGATCTCTCTCTTTGTTACTTCATATACGTGAGCATTGTTAAGCTCGATATTATAAAGCTCTGCGTCTTCTGCATTTACAAAGCTGTAAGCCAGGTTATACGTACCTGCCGTTGCTTTTCCGCTGACGTCAACTCTCAACTGTATCAACGCTTTGAGGTCAAGTCCCGTAATCGAAGAACTTTCATCCAAAGAAGGAGAAGTCTTAGCAAACAAATCGTCAGATCCAAGCAATGCGTCGCCGTATATGCTGGACGCCCCCCCCGATTCTAAATTTACGATAAGGTCGGCTTTGGCAACATAGAAGGTCACGGCAAACTCAACGTCGCTGTGATTGTCGAGTTTTGCCTTGCAATCTATCATCACGCCGTTGCTTGGAGTAACGCCCTTAATTATCGGTTTGGTAGCTGAGTACGATCCGTCCGCCTGCTTATAAAGCACCTGAGCGTCGTCCCAATCCATGTCTCCGAATACCGCAACTGAGCCGTTTTGCTTAAAGATTTCTTTTACGTCTACTACAAGATCCTTGCCGTTGTATTTAGCGTCATATCTATCTGAGCTTATAGAGATAATTGCCGGCGTTACTTCAAATATACCGTCAGTAAAGGTCACGTCGTAGTTCTTACTCGTACATTTACCCTTCAAAGCATACGTGTCTACGCCGTAAAATTCTTTGTCGGCAACTCCGTCGATATACAACTCTATAAAGTGGCTTATCGCCGCGATATCTACGCCTGTAACTGTGAACGCGCCGTTGTTATCTATATGCGCGCCTACTTTCGTATCGTCGCTGCCGTAAACACGGGTTTTATTATTTATCGCGACTTCGACTTCTTTCGGCACTATTGTGTAGCCAAATTCGGTATTAGTCATATTGTAGTTTTCTAAGAAGGCGTTGATATTAAAGGAATCGTCTCCCACTACCGTAGCCTTATACCTACCTACGTTAAATTCGATAGCAGCCTTTTCTCTATCGCTTTCGTCCTCGATAAAAGTGCTGAATACAGGTACGGAAGTCATACCATCAACGCCCACTTGCTGCACATTGGCGTCTATTGCAGGAGCAACGCCGCCATTGTATTTAAATACGTTGTTGCTCTCGACTGCGCCCGTCGTATACCATACGACAGCTACGTTTCTCTTGGTGATATAGTAAGCGTCGTAGTTGCATCTGCTCTTGTCCTCGTCAGGCTTGCTTGGGTCTCTGTAATAGTTGACTGAATAGTTCTTCATCTTAGCAGCATAAGCGCCCTCGATTTCGTGATATACGGTATAACTGCCCACTCTATTCTTACCTACTACGATAGGAGTGCCGTTGCCTTGCTCATTTTGAATTACTTTGAACAGGAAGTCTTCTTTGAGTCTGTCTGCGTTGACTTCTACGTGCTGCTTTTGTCCGTCGACTACTACGTATGTGTCAAACGTAATGCCGCACTTCTTTATCAGCCACTCATTGAAATCAGCAACTCCCGCCTCAGTCAAGAGCTTGTCAAGAGTATCGCCGTAAGTCTTGGTAGCTTGGTGCATATTGATTTCTACGTTGACTGCGCTAACCGTGAATTTTACCGGATCGGTCGTGATAAACACGTCGTGGTTAGGAGCCGTTATTCTTATGTCTATGCCGTACTCGCCCGCTTCTGTGACGGTCAAGTCGGTAATAAAGTCTTCTGCGCTTCCGTTTATCTTAAATTCCATTACGACGCTGTCTTTCAACTTGTCGCCGTCGCCCTGCAAAGTATAGTAATCGCCTGCCGGCATGACTTGAATTTCGCTGCCGTTGAACGTCTTTGGAACAAACTGCGCTCTGTCATAGGTGATAGTAGCGTTGGTCACGTTGAACTTACCCTTTTTGCTGACAACAACGGTATAGTTATTGGCAATCACGCTGTCTTTGATCTTTTCTATATCAACGTCGTATTTGCCTGTCGTAAGATATTCAAGTCCTTCGCCCAGCGTATATTCGCCGATAGCATATTTAAATATACCTGCCACGTCGTCGACAAAGACCTTGTCTCCCACGACGGTATATAGCACTGCGTCCTGAGCCGTCTCGTTGAGATACTCAGAAATTCTATCCTTTGTTGCGCGAGGAGAGCCGTATACTAAATCGACTCTGTCAGCCAACTCTATCGTGACCTGTCTCGGAGTGATTTCAAATTCACTCCAAAGGTCGTCCGGAACTTTGTAATTGGAATTGTTGACTCCTGTGACGACAACCCTATATGTGCCTACGTTTTTAGCGTGTCCGCATGCTTCCCATTGACCGTCGGCGTTCTTAATCTCGTATCTTTCAGTCGTTCTGATATCCTTGCCGCTATCTATTGCAGCCAAAATCAAATGCTCTTTATAGGTATGGCTCGGACTGCTGTCGCTGTGGTTGCCGTATTCTTCGTTCATGTTCTGCCAATCTATTTCAAGCGTTCTCGGTCCGACGACGTAAGCGTCGATATTGGAGGTATGTTGGCTGCCGCCGTTGGAGAGGAAGCGGAAATACTTCTCGCCGTGAGTAGCAGCGTCATAATTCTCCTCATCAAAGAAAATTGAATACTTGCCTACCAAATCGTTGTTTTCCAATTTACTTGTCGTATCGCCTTTGCCCACAAACAAACCGATCATTCCTTTAAGCGCGCTCCATGCCGCTTCGCCTTGCAAATAGGTATCTTCGTCGCCTGCACCGGGATCAACCAGACCCATGATAGACATATTATCCTTTAATGCGACATACAGCTCGTCGGGTGAATGAGTCTTATCTCCGTATTCTGCCAGCACAGTGCCGTCAATCGTCACGGATATCCATTTGCTGCGTATATTGACTTCGATTTCGGCATTGAAATCATTGAAGTTCTTATGCTGTATAAGTATTGATATATAATACTTGCCAAGCGCGGTTGCCTCGCCGGTAGCTTCTGCACTTTCATCTATCCACGCTGTTGACGGAGTATTATCTGTTTTAAGATTAGTCATATTCACGACAAAGTCGTCGATAGAGATACCGTTGAGATCGCTTACGGATATTCTGCTTGCTATTTGAGCTCTTGTGACCATTCTCGGCTCTTTGTCAAAGTCGATATTAAACTGTCTGCCCATATAGTGGATATCCACAGGCGTGATTTTAAACACCGCGTCGTCAGGGTTGGCGATTATCACGTCGTAGTTCTTTGTTATTTCACCGGACGCGCCCTCAACAGTCGCAATAGTAATAGGATAACCGTCAAGATTGACGTCCTTATACGAGCCGTCAGGCGTGATAGCGTCGGATATAAAGCAGAAGTTGCTGTAATCGTCGCTTATAAACTGAGCAGAACCTGCTGCATAACTCCATTGCGCGTTTGGATTTGTCGGATCTAACAAAGATATATTCTTGCCAATCGGCGAATTTTTCTGAGCTGTGCCGAATTCTCTCTCAATAGATTTTACGTTGATGCTTATCTGCAACGGCACGATCTCAAAGGTCATCTCGGAATCGAGAAGAGTATAGTTTTTGATATGCCCACTCTCAATAAATGCCGTATATACTTTGTATGAGCCTACTGTCGTGCCAAGACTTCCGCCGCCGACAACGTTGACAGAAAGCTGTATATTGTCAGTAAACGCAATCTCGGAAGCAACAGGTTTGACCTCAACGATCGGCGTCTGTCCGCTGAACGTATATTTCAAGCCGTTCCAGCCTGCGCCGCTTTGAGTCCAATCTGCATGCAATGTTTTCTTTGATACGGCAAATGCATTGACGTTCTTATGTACGCCGCTGTCGTCTGTCACGTATGTGAATACATAGTTGGAAGCTTTCTCGCCGCTGACAAGAGAGTGCGAAACCGTATATTTGCCGGCCTCGATTCTATCGCCCGCATTGAAGTGTCCCTCGCCGCCGGTACCGTTGAGCAAATAGAACTCTACTCTACTTTCCATATTCTCGACTTTCAACTGCTCGTTGAGCTGAGCGTCCGTCGACCAATAGTACTCGATGCCGAGCATATCCATCAAATCAGCCGAGTTAGGAACGGCCGTTCCGTAAATAAATTCATTCTTTTGCCCCGTCACGTCGACGTACACGGTCGAAGCCGTGATTTCACCTGTCAAATGCCCTACCTCGTCGAAGTGATTCGGCGCGGTAATTCTATACCATATGTCATATACGCCTGCGTCGGTCTTTTGCAAATACGTCTCTTGGGTAGATACCTCAGCGCCTGCCTCTGTGTCTGCAAAATACATCTTGACTTCTTCTCTGTGCGAATATTCCCAACCTTTGAGTCCTATACGCGAGTCAAGCTTGTCAAAAACCATATCCAAAGGTGTGCCCTTGAATACCTGCGACGGTATATCTTGAACTGTAAAGTTGATTTCTGCCTTTGATACCGTAAAGCTTCCGCTCTTGCAATTTGCTCCCAATTCATAGTTGCGCGATTTTGCGCCGCTTTGTTCAGCAAGCTTTGGCGAAAGCGTATATATGCCGACTTTATAATATCTCTCGTTTTTCGCGCCGTCTGTATATTGAGCGTCGTCAAGCGCAATGGTAAACACGTCGGTGACTTGATCTACAATGGCAGGTTTTCCGTCATTGATACTTGCATCAAGGGTAACCGAATAAATGGACTCGCCTTGATTTGCAGGGAAAAGATTGCCGATATAGTTATCCCATACTCCTTGCGCCGTCGTTGATTGCGCATAAGTTCTTGCGCGGTCTTTTATATCAACGTTGATTACGCGGCGCAATATCTTGAACGTTGACGTCAAAGTTGTTGTATCTACCGTATAATTGGAATTAGTACAGCTTACGGTAGCGGTATAAGCGCCTGCGCTTATAGCCTCTCCTCCAATAAGTTCAACTTCATAACCCTCGTCATTCTGTCCTAGTCCCACGATAGTGACTTCGCTGAGCGACGTAGAAGTGTCGCCGACAAAATTATCTTCCTCTCCGTCAGCAAGCACTGCCGTCGGTCTCTTGCCGCCCTGTCCGTCATACCACATATTAGTCTTTGGTATCCATTTTACCTTGACCGGACGTGGTTGAATGGTATATATTTCTACGTTGCAGTTGTTATGGAAAGTAACCGTAGCTACTCTATCGTCATAATTTGAGTTTCTTGTGATTTGAATGTTGTATTTCTTTGCATCGGGGAACTTATTGCCGACGTTTTCTATCGGCTTGCCGCCGTCAACTATGGCAAAATTGCTGATAATCCCCTCAATTCCCTTTGACGCATTGCCGATGATATAATCTTTTTTCTCCTCGTCTGTCACCGCGTCAAAAATTGATATGTTGGAATAATCAAGTATTTCTGCAATCTTATCAGACCCAGGAATTGCGTCGCCGTATAGCTGCGAAGCTCCGCCCGTCTTGGTATAAAGCACTATGTCAGCCTTATCAATATTGACCTCAATAGATCCCTCGAATGCCGTATGGTTGGGAGCGGTCAGTTTGAAATAAACCGTGTGTTTTCCAACCGCGCTTAAATTGACTTTGTCTACGCCGTCCTCATACGTCCCTTGATTGAGACTGAGTTGAGCCGTGATCGGGTTTTCTGCAATACCGCCGGCCAGCGTGCCGTAACTTGATATCGCGCCCAACGCAATCTCATGATCCGACACTTTATATTTTAGATTTCTTATAGGATTTGTTAGTATGACGTTTTCAAGTTTTCTTTCTTTGACAACGTAATTAGCGCACTTTTTAAAATCTTGGAAGCCGTTGCCGTCGGATACATTTTGATTATACCATACGATTTCTCTTGTCGCGCCATTTTTTGGAGAAACATAAATATCATACGTACCGGCGTCCTTTACTTCATTGACTTCACTGCTGCCTTTAACAATTCTCAAATTAAAATAAGTGCTGTCGTATCTGGAAAATATCGAATTTATACTTACAGCATTAGCGTCATATTCCTTTTCCAATTTTGCTTCGGTAGGCGGAGTAAGCTGATATTTATAATTATTGATGCTTGTGACAGCGTCATTTATGTTAGTCTGCGTAACCTCTCGTTTGGTCAACACGTTATTTTCTATATTATTTATAAACGTCTTAGCTCTGTTATACGCGCCGTTGCCGCCGTCTATCTTGCTCAAATAAGAGGAATTGTCATTCTCCAAATCTTGCTTAAACTTAGTGATAGTCGAGTTGAGTTGAGATTTATCGTATATAGTTATATTTATTGTGATTTTAGAAGGATTTACATATCCAGCTGGCAAATCATAACCCGTATCGTCTGACATCTTATGACTTATTGCGCCCTCAGTATGATTATAATTAAAACTATATATATCTTTTTTTCCTGGCTCACTGCTACCTGACTTATATGATTGATAAAACAATCCAACATTATCGTCAGGAGAGGTAAAAGTATACTGACCATTAGCTATACTTGAAGATACGCTACCAGCCATCTTAAATTTTACAAAACCGTTAGTCTCATTATGGAGCGGAATCTTGTATCCGTAGTTCTTATATGTAATATTATTATTTTTCTTAGCACCAGGCCCTTCATAAATATCGCTAACACTACCGTTAAGATTTTCGCTTTTTTCAACGGTTACATCATAGCCAGAAAAAACCCTGCTCATTGTATACTCATTATCGCTAGTTTTTATTCCGGAAGTACCTACATAATCTCCACTTATACTGCCGTCAAACTTGCCGAAAACCGATTTATATATCCACCAATTTAACGAGCTTGGTTTAATCCATGCTCCGCTACTCCACCAAAAATCACCAAAAAAATAATATCCGGCTGTACTTAGATTTTCAGTTCTATCCAAATATATTTGCGTCGGAAACATTATTCTACAATCGCTATTGTCGCCGCCATCCTTAGTTCCTTGTACAAAAGTAACAGCCGTATTACTACTGTTGTACTGCACAGGTGCATACCCCGTACTTGTAGGCGTCATATTTTCGCCTTTATATACTCTTGGTAAGCATATTATACAAGTGGCTGCAACTGCAACAATCGTAACTGCAACTAAAACTGCTGCAATAACTTTACTTTTTTTTGCTAAATTCATATAATTTCCCTCCCCTATTTGCTAATAGGAAAATTTAAATTTACATTAAATTCCAATGATATTTTATCACTACAATATGTCAATGTCAATAAGATATTAAATAATATTATACCAAATTATGTAAATATCGTTAAGAATTTAACAATAAAGCAAGGGGAATTTCCATTTTTCAAATTGTAATTATATACAAAAGTTTTTCTTTTTGCTTATTGACATAAAAAATACAAGCCTATATTTCTTCCATAAATCTTATCTTGTCCAATCTCTTACATCTCGCAATGGTCATAGGCAGATAAAATGCCGACATCTTTCCCCATTTGACGCTTTCCACACCGCCCAAGTAGTTGACGCACACGCCGCAATCTTCAAATCTGCAAAGGACGTACTTTCCCACAGCGTTTGCCAGCGACCGCGCAGACAAAAGTCTTTGACTGTCCATCTTGCATGAGTTGAGAGAAAAGACGTAACGGCATCCTTTCATAGCGCCTTGCCAAAGTTGAGGATAACAGACGTCGCTGTCAATATAGAGACATATCTTGCCAATACTTGTGACGTAGCTTCTCATGACGCTGCCGCCTATGTATCCGCCCAAGGGAGAAAGCTCGTCGCTGACTCCCATAATACGCCCTTTGTCTATCACTGCCGCGCTGTTGTAATACTCGCCGCCTATCTTAGCGCGCATGCAAGCAATTATGATTATTTCTTTTTCTTTGCCGTATTCTATCAGCCGTCTCAATTCGTCGCTTTTGCCGTTGAGCTGCGACGGCATATCTACCGTGCCAAGTACGTTGCGAGAAAACAATATCAAATCGTTGGGAGAAAACATTTCGCCGTATTCGCATATCGCATCTTCAAAATCTATTCCCGAAAAACAAAAAACCATACTGCATTTTATGCCGCATACTTACTTGTGGTGAAATAATAAATATGAATTATCTTATGTTCACAAGGATGTGATTTCTCCGCTACGCTATCGCTTCGCTCCTTACGCCCTACGCGGAGAGGTCTCAACAAGTTGAAAAAAATAAGCGGTTGATATTTCTTCTCCCATACCCCCATACCCCACAATAAAATAACGACTGCACAGCAACCTAGCCGCACAATCGTTCGATAAATGACATATTATCTTATTATTTCACTCCTTAAACTCAAAAGGCGTAACTTGATATACGTAATAGTTGAGCCAATTATTAAAAAGCAGATAAGCCGTGCTTCTCCAAGACAGATTTATATTATATAGTCCGTCGTCTTCAAAATAATTGACAGGTCTGTCGATATCAAGCCCCTTCTCTACGTCGCGCAGATATTCCTTTTTGAGAGTAGTGCGGTCATATTCGTTATGTCCCATAAAATAAAAACTCTTATTGTCCAAGCTCTTGATAATTGCAATACCGCAATCCTTTCCGCCTGCCAAGACTTTGAGAGAACTCTCCTTTCTTACCGCATCCCCGTCCACGTCGGTATGTCTCGACATAGGCACGTACATCTTATCGTTCATGCCTTTAAGCAAAGCGTCATACTTGTCCTCGGCATTTACTTCATATATGCCAAAAAGCTTTTTGTCAAGAGCATATTTTTTTATGCCGTACTTGTGATACAGCGCGGCTTGCGCTCCCCAACAAATGTGTATCGTCGACGTAACGTGCTTTTGCGACCAATCCATTATCTCGCAAAGTTCCTTCCAATACGCCACTTGCTCAAATTCCATTTGTTCGACAGGCGCGCCTGTGATTATCATGCCGTCGTAATAGTTGTCTTTTATCTCGTCAAAGACCTTATAGAATTTTTGCATATGACTTTGCGGCGTGTTTTTGGAAATATAACTATCCATATTGACAAGAGTTACGTTTATCTGCAACGACGAATTGCCAAGCAATCGCATAAGCTGCGTCTCCGTGTCAATTTTTGTGGGCATCAAGTTGACTATCGCGATTTCGATAGGTCTTATATCCTGACTCACCGCCCTTTCATTCGGCATAACGAAAATCTTCTCTTTCGTCAATACGTCGTATGCAGGTAGATCCTTTGGTATTACTATCGGCATGTTTGCCTCCTTTTCTGCGACTGTTAGATGTCTTTTATTCTTGTCGCTGTATTACGTTTGCGCTACATTTTGTCGGTGTTTATTTGACTTGTTGAGACCTCTCCGCGCTGGTCGAGGTGGCCATATATTGCTTATAGCTAACCGAATTTAAGGTCATTTCAACCAGCGCGGAAAGGTCTAATCCTTTTGCATATTAAATATCAAACTTTATCAAGCGCCTGCGCTACGTCCTCAATCAAATCGTCGATATTCTCAATACCAACCGACAGTCTGACAAGTTCTGGATACACGCCGGCATTCTTCAACTCTTCGTCATTCATTTGACGGTGAGTTGCGCTCGCTGGATGCAAACAGCAACTGCGCGCGTCAGCCACGTGAGTCTCGATTGCAATGACTTTGAGATGTCTCATAAATTCTTCCGCAGCCTTTCTGCCGCCCTTGACGCCGAAGCTCAATACTCCGCAAGAGCCGTTCGGCAAATACTTCTGACCAAGCTCATAGCTCTTGTCGCCTTTAAGCCCTGGGTAAATCACCCAATCTACCCTCTTATGACTTTGCAAAAACTCCGCCATTTTGAGCGCGTTGGCGCAATGCCTCTCCATTCTCAAAGCCAAACTCTCCAAGCCGAGATTGAGAATATATGCGTTCTGCGGCGACTGTATTGACCCAAAGTCTCTCATAAGCTGCGCCGTAGCCTTGGTTATAAACGCGCCTTCAAGTCCAAATCTTTGAGTATAAGTCACTCCGTGATAACTATCGTCAGGCGTGCATAGTCCTGCAAACTTGTCAGGATATTTCGTCCAATCAAACTTGCCCGAATCAACGATGGCTCCGCCTACGCCTGCGCCGTGACCGTCCATATACTTCGTCGTGGAATGCGTGACTATATCCGCGCCCCATTCAAAAGGTCTGCAATTTATAGGTGTGGCAAAGGTGTTGTCCACAATAAGCGGCACGCCGTGAGCATGCGCCGCATTGGCAAATCTTTCGATATCAAATACGACTATCGCCGGATTGGCAATGGTCTCGCCAAACACCGCCTTTGTATTTGGACGAAACGCCGCATTAAGCTCTTCGTCGCTGCAATCGGGCTTGACGAAAGTAAAGTCGATACCCATCTTTTTCATCGTGACGGCAAAGAGGTTGTAAGTGCCGCCGTATATCGTCGAAGAAGCTACGATATGATCGCCGCAACTTGCTATGTTGAACACTGCATAAAAATTGGCTGCTTGTCCCGACGACGTCAACATCGCCGCGCTGCCCCCTTCAAGCTCGCAAATCTTCTTGGCTACGTAATCGTTGGTTGGATTTTGAAGTCGAGTATAAAAATATCCGCTTTCTTCAAGATCAAACAGCTTTGCCATATGTTCGCTTGTGTCGTATTTATATGTCGTACTTTGAATTATCGGCACCTGTCTAGGCTCGCCGTTGCCGGGTACGTATCCGCCTTGTACACATACCGTCTCAATTTTTTTATTCATATATTTCTCCTTCTGCGCACTTATGTGCGATTGCTTTCTTTTACCTTTTTACCTTAATAGATTTTATCATCTGCCAAAGTGAGATTACGCCTTATTTATTGCCGCATACCAAACCCCTTAGCGGTTGTTGTATTCCTTTATCGTCCTATCAAGCTGTCTTTTGCTGTCCTTGTCCGCAATGCTCCGTCTCTTGTCGTGCAATTCCTTACCCTTTGCAAGACCTATCTCCAACTTGACAAGCCCTTGACGGAAATATATCTTTGTGGGCACCAACGTATATGACTTTTGAGTGACGGCTCCTCTGAGTTTGTCTATCTCTTTTTTGTGGAGCAGCAACTTCCTAGGGCGCTTTGCGTCGACGTTGTAATAACTTCCCTTTTCATACGGCTTGATATGCGCATTCATAAGAAATACTTCGCCGCCCTTAACTACGCAGAAGCTGTCTTTCAAGTTTATCTGCCCAAGCCTTATCGACTTGACTTCGCAACCGACCAAAGCAATGCCAGCCTCATAGGTATCTTCTATGAAGAAATCAAAATAAGCTTTCTTGTTGTTGTCAATTATCTTTATTCCCTCAGCCATTGCGACTCCTCTTTGTTTTCTACGCACTTGCGCTTTTCTATGCGACAATATCCGCAACCGTTTGCCGCCTGCACGGCGATATACGATACTTTATATTATAGCATACAAAGCACACTTTGTTTATTATTTTAATTGATTTATATCAAAAAAATCACCCTCGACTAAGTCTTGGGTGATCATCATTTGTCTGCGATATTATTTCTGGATGTATGTCACAAAGAAGAATATCAAAAGTACTGCCAACACGACTGTAAACGCTATCGTCAATTTCTTTAATATACTGTCTTTGGATCTTGCCTTATTCTTCTTGGAATAAGTGTCCATCTCCTGTCCGCCCAAGACTCCTATATTTTCATTTTGCGGCTTTTGCATCATTATTACCACAGCGGTAGCTATGCCAAGCACGAGACACAACGCCATGATAAGCGGTCTAAGCCAATCTGTAATATGAGGTTGGAATACTGCGACTCCCAACATATACATAAAGTTCATTTCTTACCTCCGTCAATATGACTGCCATACCATAATAGCATAACAATTTTAAAATTACAACAATTTTTAACCAAAATTTTAAAATGTTTTGCAACGTCGTTTGCTTGATTATCATATTGATTATCATATTTTGTTTTTTCGACATATCTCGCCCAACTTAAATCTTTGACGCGTTTTGTCACGTATTCCATTGACTTTCGCGTTGGCAATAATCGTACGCCAACGGATTATAATTTATACAGACCGCAGCCGACGGCTTCTATTCCGCACGCTCGGCACCTTTGTATTATTGACGACATATTATAAATTAGACTTACTCTTTTGAGACAAACGGAGATACATACAATGAATTCAATTTATGCAGTAAACACACCGTATCCGCAAATCACAGGCGTTTGTTCCCCTTGCGATATAAGAATGATAATGGACCTTTATGCAGGCAGAACAGGCGAATTGACGTCCACCACACAATACCTATACGAGCATTACGTAATAGACGGCATAGACGAAAAAATATCGCAGACCGTATTCGGACTTGCAAAAGTCGAAATGTTGCACCACGCGCTTTTGGGTGAAGCTATCACCAAACTCGGCGGCGACCCAATCATGGGCGGTAGCACTTGCTTTTGGTCGGGATCTAATCTCAAATATACCAAAAATCCCATTTGCTTTTTGCAAAATAGCTTGCAGTCAGAACAAAATGCCGTCAGCAACTACCGACGCGCCGCATCTTGCGTAAAAAACTCGTCGCTCAGCGAGCTTTTTCTTCGCATAGCCGAAGACGAAGTATTACATATACAAATACTTGAAGACTTGCTTGAAGAAATAAGTCAATAGATATCTTTCTTTGACTATATTTTGCGCGTACAACGGCAAAGGGAAAGGACGGCGAGCCGTCCTTACTGTCACCTATGCTTGTCCAAACTTGTAGGTATATATTTAGTCACTTCGAGCGTAGTCGAGAAGTCCAATCCTTTTATTTCAATTCGTTGAGACCTCTCCGCTATGGTCGAGGTGACTATTTATATTTTCTTAACATTTTATTACCAACTCACGCACGACCGCGGAGAGTGGTGTGATTTTCGTCCG
>CAJTVJ010000035.1 GCA_910579785.1 uncultured Christensenella sp.
TTAGGCAAACAGTTAATAGGATAAAAATAATATAAATAGTCACTTCGACTGAAACGCAGTGAAATGGAGAAGTCTCAACCGATTATTTATTTCAACTCGTTGAGACCTCTCCGCGTTGGTCGAGGTGACCAAGCTTGATTGACTGTAAGCAACACCTTGTCACTTCGAGCGCAGTCGAGAAGTCTCTTCATTTATAAAACCTAAGGACGGCTTGCCGTCCTTATTCTTTGTTGTTGTGCATATAAAAAATAACCAATCTCCGTACTTTATTTAGGCAAGAAGTAAATTTTGTTATATTACTTGTTAAACTGTGCTATATGCGATTTTGCTGACAAAATCCACGATTTTTGCATTGTTATTCCTGTCGTACGCATAGATTTTTTTGTCGAATGCTGATAGTTGATTGAGTTTCTTTATCAAGTTTTCTTTGTTGAGGTCTTTTTCGTCAAGCATAAGCGCATAACCGTTTTGGGTAAGGTATTTTGCGTTTAGAACTTGGTCGCCCCTTGAAGATTTGTTACGCAGCGGAATATACAACGCCTTTTTATTGAGCGCGTTTATTTCTGTAGACGCGCCTGCGCCGCAACGCGATATTATTAGGTCTCCTGCGGCGATATAGTCTTGGATATTGTCTGCGAATTTTATCTGTACGTAGTTTTTGTGCTCGATTGGCTTCAACGTATTGCCGCATATATGGATCACTTGATATTTGCGGCAAAGTTCGTCAAGTGATTCGTATACAACGTCATTTATCGCTTTGGCGCCAAGTGAGCCGCCCATTATCAGCAGTATCGGAGTAAAGCGGTTGAGATTATACTCGTCAAATATCCTTTGCGGGTGTACGTCAAAAAAGTCTTTGCGAATTGGATTGGCGAAGACTTTGGCGTTGCTCTTTTTGCAAGTGCCGTCAAAGCAAGTTATAATACCTTTTGCAAATCTGCTGTTGAGCTTGTTGGCAAGTCCCAATGAGTAGTCGGATTCGTGGCATACCGTTGGAATACCAAGAGATTTTGCCGCATAGACGACAGGCATAGCGACGTAGCCGCCTTTTGAAAAGACTATGTCTATATCGCATTCTTTTAATATTTGTTTGGCTTCTTTGATATAAGAAGGGAGTTTGAATGGGATCAATAAGTTTTTTCCCATGTTGTTTCTGTCGAATTTGATACTGTCGCAGTGATAAAACGGGACTTGGAATTTTTTGCAAATATCATATTCCATTTTGTCTTTATTGCCGATGTATATCACTTTGTCAAAGTATCTGTACAAATCGTCAAGTAACGCCATGTTGGGCATTACGTGTCCCGCCGTACCTCCGCCCGTGAGAGCTATGTTCATAATGTACCTCCAAGTTTTTATCGAAGTTAGTGTTTGCTATATGTCAAAATTTATTAGTTTGCGTTTCGTCGGCTAGTTATAGGTATGATAAATTTGCAAAAACTGTTAATCATAAAGGCTGCCTCGGCATTTGAATAATAAGTGTGTATGAGGGAAGTGGAGTTGAGAAAAGTGCTATTTATTGGACAGTTTAAATATTGAACATTGTTCAAATATATGTTTTATAGATATTTATGATGTATAAATCCGATAGTAAAGACTTATATATAATTTAAAATTTCAGAGGATAAGTTTAAAATTGTGACGAATTATAAGGAAATGTATAGTAATATGTCAAAAGGATAAATGCAAATAAAGTCATAAAAATATTAAGCAAGATTATAATTTGGCGTATTGAACATTGTTCAAATGTAAAATTTATGTCAAATTTTCATTTAAAACCGTTTTATTGCTTTAAAATTTCATTATAATACTTGAAAACTTTAAAAATATATTATATAATAGTCTTGCCGTAGTGTGCATATTATTGAACATGCAACAACGGCGGATATAAATAAAGAAGGAAATAACCTAAATGGAAAAGATAGATAAAAAAATTAAAGGATTCGACGATTATCAAGTCGCTATGTCGATTTGGTTGCCGGACGGCGAGCCAAAAGGCATAGTGCAAATATTCCACGGAATGGTGGAACACATTGACAGATACGATGATTTTGCCCGTTTTCTCAATTCAAAGGGCTATATCGTAGCAGGTGACGACCACAGAGGTCACGGACGTACGGCAGGTGAAGAATTTTTGGGTAAGGTGCCTTTTGGACATACCTATTTTGACACTATCGACGACGAAAAGGTCATCACTGCGTATCTCAAAAAGACTTATAGCAACCTACCTATATTTATTTTTGCGCATTCTTACGGCTCGTTTTTGGGTCAAGGATACATCCAGCAGAATTCTCAAAACATCGACGGATGTATATTGAGCGGATCTGCGAATATGTCGGGAATAGAGCCGAAAATCGGTAGGACTATCGCAAATATCCAACACAAATTATACGGCAAAGACAAGAACGCTGAATTTATTAAAAACATGACTTTCGGCGCATATGAAAAGCCTTTTAAGAAAGAAAAGAGACAAAACGCTTGGCTCAATAGAGATATTGACGCTTGCGAGAAATACAACAGCGACAAATTCTGCAATTACACGATGTCAGTCGGCTTTTATAAGAACTTTTTTGACGGTCTTTGCAGGATATATGAGCCTGAAAGATTGGCTGCTATCGACAAAAATCTGCCTATATATATAGTCTCCGGCGATAAAGACCCTGTCGGCAAGATGGGCAAGCTTGTGAGCAAGCTGTATGATTTATATAAAGGCATAGGTATCAAAGACGTTAAAATCAAGCTATATGAAGACGCGCGTCACGAGATCGTCAACGAGGTCAATAAAGACGAAGTGTATGCGGACGTGGCTGGTTGGCTTGACGAATTGGTGGAAAACCGCCAGCCGGCGCGTGAGATCGAGATGGAGATCGACGGCGGCGCAGTCGCTGATATTGTCGAGGTCAACGCCAAAGAAGAAGTCCTTGTCGGCGCTAAATAAGTTTTGAGAGCTGATTTGAGCTTATTTGCATGTTTTTACGGCTGAGAAGATATGCTGTAACGTTTTCTATGCCGTCTGCGCCGTATGTCGGCGGATGCGGTGTTGATTGCTTGCAAAGTTAAATAGTTTATTGCAAATACAGGCTGTTGGGCATAAAAAGCCCAAAATAATATGCGAATAACGCCAAATTGAACAGTGTTCAAAATATTTATATCAAGGTAAATGCAATGCTTAGATATGCGCAGGGCGGCAAAGTAATACGTCAAAAGAATTTTCGAGGAGCAAAAGCTAAATGAAAGACAACGATACGAAATACAACGCAGGCTCTATACACGTACTTAAAGGGCTGGACGCGGTCAGGAAGAGACCTGGTATGTATATCGGCACGACGGGAGTCAAGGGTATGCACCATATCCTTTGGGAGATCGTCGACAACAGTATGGACGAAATTCTCAACGGTCACGGCAATTCCATAGACATTGAGATTTTTAAGGACAACAGCATAAGCGTCACCGATAAGGGAAGAGGCATACCTGTGGACATACACCCTACGGAAGGCGTGTCGGCGTTGGAACTCGTCTTTACTACTTTGCACGCGGGCGGAAAGTTTAACAACAAAAACTATTCGGTATCCGGCGGACTGCACGGCGTGGGCGCGTCTGTAACCAATGCGCTTTCGGAGTGGCTGACGGTCAACGTCTTTAAGGGCGGCAAGAAATATACGATGCAGTTTGCCTCGGTGGTAGAAAACGGCGAGATAATCAGCGGTAAGAAGATAAAGGATCTATACAGCGAAGATTGCGATCCTAAACTTAGAGGTACGACGGTCATATTTAAGCCGGACGTGAGAGTGTTCGGCAACGAAGAATTTTCTTTTGATACTATATCCAAAAGGCTCAAAGAGCTGGCATTCCTCAACGGCGGCGTTAAATTCAGCATCACCGACAACAGAGTTGTGGGCGAAAGCGGCAGGGCGAAAGTCCGTAAGTTTTGCTATGGCGGCGGAATAAGCGACTTTGTATTGCATCTCAACGAAGGCAAAACTCCCAAATATAATCCGCCGATATACGTCGAGAAGAAGCAGGGGCACTTTGCTGTCGAGCTTGCATTTCAACATACCGATACGTATGCAGAAAGCGTATTCTCATACGTCAACGACATACCCACGACAGAGGGCGGTACGCATGAGACGGGATTTAAGTCGGCTTTGACAAGAGCGCTGAACGATTTTGGCAGAGCTAAGAATATTATCAAGGACAAGCAGTCCAATTTTACAGGCGAGGATTACAGAGAGGGACTTACGGCTATCTTGACTGTCAAGATGCAGAATATGCAGTTTGAGGGACAGACGAAGACGAAGCTAGGCAATCCCGAAGTCAAGGCATTGGTAGAAAATCTGCTTACTGACGCCATCAAAGATTATTTGAATAAGGCAAAGAAAGACGTAATTGACGCGATATACGAAAAGGCGCGCGTTGCGGCAAAGGCGAGAGAGAGCGCGGCAAAGGCAAAGAGCGTGGCGCGCAATCTCAACAATATGACGACGTCCGCGCTTATAGGCAAGATGGCAAACTGTTCGGGCAAAAAACCAGAACTCAACGAGTTGTTTATCGTCGAGGGCGACAGCGCAGGCGGCAGCGCGAAGCAAGGCAGAGACAGAGCTACGCAGGCGATTTTGCCTTTGAGGGGCAAACCTCTCAACGTTGAGAAGAAAAAAATCGAAGATATTTTGAAAAACGACGAGATAAAACTTATTATCAACGCGCTTGGCACGGGATTCGGTCGGGAATTTAATATCAACAATCTCAAATATCACAAGGTCATCATACTTGCAGACGCCGATCAGGACGGCGCGCACATAAGAGCTATATTGATGACAATGTTTTTTAGATACATGCGCGAGCTTATCACAGGCGGACATCTCTATATAGGTATGCCGCCGTTGTATAAAATCACAGAGAAAAATAAGATTCAATATGCCTATGACGATGAAGAGCTTAAAAAGATATTGTCGAGCGTAGGCAAGAATTATACTTTGCAAAGATATAAAGGACTTGGCGAAATGAATCCTGAACAGCTGTGGGAGACGACTATGAATCCCAGGACCCGTTCTTTGATGAGAGTCGCGATAGACGACAACGCCGAGGCGGAAAGGCTGATCATTACGCTGATGGGCGAGGGAGCCGAGTTGAGAAGAGAGTATATATTCGAGTACGCAGACTTCAACAAAGAGGACTCTTTTGCCGAGACGACTAAAAAAGCCGAGAATAAGCGTAAGACGGACAATGGCTGAACATTGTTCAGTAACAAATAAGACCGTATATTGATAAATATTTTAATTATTATAACATTTTAAATATATGATGAAACACTGCTTTGCAAAACTGAGGAAAGCACACTGCGTAAAGGCGCAACGAAGATAAAGGAAATTATGGCAAAGAAGAAACAGGAAGAAGAGATCGTAGATAATTCTAAGATAATAGAGGGTACTTTTGAGCAAGTAATGCATAATTCAATGCTGCCTTACAGCGAGCACGTCATTTTGGACAGAGCTTTGCCTAGGGTGGAGGACGGACTAAAACCCGTTCAGAGAAGAATACTGTATACGATGCTTGAACTCGGCACTACGCCTGACAAGCCTCACCGTAAGTCGGCGCGTATCGTCGGTGACTGTCTTGGTAAGTATCACCCTCACGGAGATTCGTCCGTATACGGCGCGATGGTCAAGTTGGCGCAGCCTTTCAACACCATGATGTTGCTTGTCGACGGCCACGGCAACTTCGGTTCTGTCGACGGCGACAGCGCGGCCGCTATGAGATATACCGAGGCTAGAATGACGCCGTTTGCTCTTGAAATGTTGAGAGACTTGGACAAAAACACCGTGCCTATGACGCTCAACTTCGACGATTCGTTGGAAGAGCCTGCCGTATTGCCCAGCAGAATTCCCAATTTGCTTGTCAACGGCGCAAGCGGTATCGCGGTGGGACTTGCCACCAACATACCTCCGCATTCTTTGGGCGAATCCATTGACGGCATTGTGGCATACATTGATAATAGAAACATATCTCTTGAAGAGATGATGAAATATATACCTGCTCCCGACTTTCCCACCGGCGGAATAATCATTGCCAACCAAGGCATCGAAGAGGCCTATAAGACGGGTAAGGGCAAGATAATTTTAAGAGCTAAACTTCACGTTGAGGACGAAGGCGGCAAGAAGAACATTGTCGTTACGGAGATACCGTATCAGGTCAACAAGGCGGATTTGCTATCTAAAATAAACGATTTGAGGGAGACCAATAAGGACTTGTTTGGCGGTATAGCCGACATAGTCGACGAGTCGGATAGAAACGGTATGCGCTGCGTCATCAAGCTTAAAAAAGAGACCGACGCAGACACTATGATTGCGCTTCTTTATAAGAAGACGAATTTGCAGGTCAATTTCTCTGCCAATATGACGGCGATAGTCAACAACCGTCCTATGCAACTTGGACTTTTGGATATAATAGCCCATTACGTCGAGTTCCAAAGAGAAGTGATATACAAGCGCAGTAAGTTTGATTTGGAGGCGGCAGAGAAGAGGGAACATATACTTCAAGGTCTGCTTATCGCAGTCAACAACGTGCGCGAAGTCGTCGATATAGTACTTGATTCAAAGACGTACGCCGAGTCTAAGGAAAGACTTATGATGAGATTTGAGCTGACGGACAGGCAGGCTGTGGCTGTGCTCGACATACCGCTCAAAAGATTGAATAAACTGGATATCAACAAGATGCTTGAAGAGCAAAAAGAACTCTTAGAGCGCATCGCCAACTTGACTGCTATCACAAATTCAAAGGCAAGACAGTATGGCGTTGTCAAAAAAGAGCTGTTGGAGATTAAGAAGAAGTATCCAGGCAAGCGTATGTCGCAAATAGTGCACGAGGGCGCGCTCAACGACGTAGAGGTGGACCTCAACGCTAAGATAAAGAGGGACGGATACGTTGTGCTGCATTACAACGGCAATATCAAATTCGTGCTTGAAAAAGGCTATAATACGGCAGTTAAGTCGATAGTCAACTGCGCTGTCAACGACATAGCGAAAAAGGTAATTAAGACTGACAGCGAGGGTATGATATTCGGCATAACGTCTAAGGGTAATGCGATAACGTTCCCTGTGTCTGCGCTTGGCGAAGACAAGTGGAAGAGCAAGGGTATGGGTATCAATAAGATAGCCAAAGTAGACAGCGACGATAAGCTGTTGGCGATTTTCACAAGCGACGAGTTGAAGGGCAAGAAGTTGTTTATCGTCACGTCAATGGGTATGGCGAAGTATATTGAGGTCGACGAGTTTACGCTTGACAAAAAGTCGCTTGCCAGCGCAATGGCATTCAAGGACGAGGATGACTTTATAGTCGCAGTCGAAGCCGTTCAACCGCCTGAGGTGGACGACGGCACGAGAGACGCAAGAGGCTACGTGTTGTCCATAAGCGCGGAGGGCATGGTACTCAATTCTTATGACGATATACCCACGCAGGGCAAGAAGGCAAGCGGCGTCAAACTTATGAGATTGGACGATAAAGACAGAATTATTTTCGCCAGCCACAACGACGGCAGCGGAGAAGTCGTCAGCTTGTCTGACAGCGGATATGCAAAGAGAGTGATACTCGGTTGCATAGAGCCGAGAATGAGAATGTCAAAGGGCGTAAAGCTGAGCGATTCTAAGTCGGGCGAGTGCGTATATGCCGACCTTGTGACCGTGCCGTATGACGTTGCGGTGATATTCCCGGGCGGCGCAGTTCGCAGCGTCAATACTGAGGATATACCGATAGACGAGAGAACTAATAAAGGTAAGAATATAATTAAGGCTATCGCCAAAGACCTCAACGTCATGACCGTGGGCGACGCAAAGAGACATAATATAATATAAAAATTCGGCATATAAAATTCGGCTTTACAAAAGGAAGCCGAATTTTTTTAGTGATAAAGAGTACTTACTTTTCTTGCCAAGAAAAGTAACAAAAGAGTTGGGGGGTTACGATTCCCCCCAAACCCCCGCAAACGTTTTTTTAAATTTGTTGAATTATTTTATTTCGTCACCTCTACAAGATATATTATGTCATTTCGACCGAAGCGGAGAGGTCTCAACAAATTAACAAAAGGTTGAGATTTCTCCACGCGCTACGCTTGGTCGTAAGGAGCGAAGCGACGGCATAGCGAGGGGGCTTTGTGCGTCTCGTGCGAGCGTCAATGACGATTCCCTCCAAAACTTGTAAGTGATATCTGGTCACCTCGACCGCAGTGGAGAGGTCTAATCGAGTTGAATAAGTACCGACAAAATGTAGCGTAGCGTGCATTTTCGTTTGGTCGGTAAGGGCGGAACCCGACTGCTTGCTTAGCAATCACTTTGCTTTGCTAAGTGATTGTGCATTTTAAAGTCGTGGTGAACGCCCAAGTCACTTCGACCGTTGCGGAGAGGTCTTTTCTAATTAAATAAGTATAGAAATAACATATTAAACTGTATTAAATCTTCTAGTTATTATATAAAAAGCTACCTAAAAACTTCCAAAAGTCCTTAAATGTTCCCAATTAGAACAATATTACCTCGCAAATACATAAAATGCAAACAAATGTTTAAAAAGTTGTCATAAATGTTTGCATTTGGGAAAAATCCCGTCTTATAATTGGGGTGTCGCAAGCAAGTGTTTGGCTTGGACGTAAGAAAAATATATTGAAAACAAAGCTGCTCAGTCAAACGAGCGTAGGAGGTGATTTAATGAATCAGGACACTTGGTCCAAAAGTCTATTGGTAGGTTACAACTATTTGCCTATTGTCGCAAAGTGTATAGACGCAAGCAATATGCAGATGGCTCTTGGAAGTTTTTCATATCAAGGCAATGCCATTGACCTTATGGAAAAGATGATTGCCAACAATAAGCGAAAACGCGCATTGATAAATGCAAAGGTCATAGTCGACACAACTCTTGAAATGCTGAAAGAGAGAAATAGGGAAGTGTTGAGGTTGAGATATATCAAGCGCAAGAGTTTTGAGCAGATTGCCGCGATTATGAATATCTGTCCGCGCAGCGTGTTTAGATGGCATGACGTGGCTATAAAGCAGTTTTCTTCAATGTGTATTTTGCGTGGGTATGACGAAAAGTGGATGGAAGACAATTATGCGCATGACAGCTTGTTTGAAAGATGCGCGCTTAGATGTCAGCAGGACAATGAGTATGGACAAATCGACGTCAAGTCAAATAAAGAAAAGTTTGGAAGTATCAAAGCACGGCACGATAGCAGAACAAAGCTGAATGCAAAGAGGGAAGCTCCCGTTGATTCGGTCGGCGGAGTATCTTTGACGGTGGAGCTGTTGAGGAAGGCTAATTAGCTTTTAGACATATGAGTTAAAAAGGATGAGATTTCTCCGCTTCGTTACACTTCGGTCGTAAGGAGCGTAAGCGACGGCATAGCGAGCCAGCGGTAGCGTGTCTAGGGCGAGCGTCTATGACGATTTCCTCACAAGCTTGTGGGTATATATGTGGTCATTTCGAGCGCAGTCGATAAATCTAATCAAGTTGATAAAATAAGCGAATGAGATATCTCGAAAAACTTTAACTTTTCTTTCTATTGGGGATAAAGATGAGCACGATAATTACTACGCAAAGCACAGCGATGACGGCAATCATTATATATCTGTCCAAAGAATTTTTTGGATTGCGAGTAGGCGACGTATCGTCGTTGACGGGCGGTACGTTGTCGCCGGAATCTATTTCGTCGTCAGGATTTTTGTCAGGCGTTGTCTGCGCGATATAACCGTTGTTCACAGGAATAGTCTCAACTTTGAAAGTAGAGGCAATAGAAGTGTCGCTGAGTTTAATATAATAATTTATTGAATCCAAAGTAACACCTGGAATAACGGATATGGTTAAATTGACAAGGAAATATACCTCGTTATTCTTTGTGAAAAATCCGTAAATATTATTGCAGACGATGTTGGACTTCTTGGGTCTCAGTTCTTCAATAGGCGATAAATCCGTCGTATTGTATAGTATAGGCTCAGCCGCTTCGATTTCAAAATTCAAATTATACGCATATGGATTTGAGCCCCATTTGTCGTTGACTTGCTTGCAGTTGGAGTTGAATTCATTAGTCTGGATATATCCTTCGAGTGAGTTGTATCTCACCTTGACAAAAGAGCCGGTCGGTTCTTCAAGTTTTTCAAAGGCGTATGAGTGAGGGATATAAATCAATACTCTTTCATCGTTGTCTGCGCCTGCGCGTAGGGCAAGCTGGGGAGTCGCCTGTGTTTTTTCAAAATAATAAAGCGAAGATGTCTTCTCGGTTTCGTCGGCAAAACATATGCCCGTCGACAAGAGACACAGGCTCAAAACCGTCAATAACATTGCAATGATTATTACTTTTTTCATATAGACCTCGTTGTTATATTATCGTCGGACGGCAAGATATCCTATTTGATATGGCTTGCGACAATTTGCGATAATATTATAATTATATTCTATCTGAAAAATTTTTACAATACTATTGCAACAATAAATTAAAAAATTATAGGTAAAGAATGTCGTATTATGCAGGAAAAACAAATAATTTTTACATTGCTATCAATAGAAAAAGAGCAGAGACGGCGCAAAGCCGGAGATAAACTTGCCGGATACAACGTCGGCGAAAAGGTCCACAAAAAGCAACTTGAATTTCACAAATGCAAAAAGCGCAATCGCTGGGTATTCGGCGGCAACCGTTCGGGAAAGACGGAATGCGGAGCGGTGGAAGCCGTGTGGTGGGCAAGGGGCATACATCCTTATAGGCGTAATCGCAAGGACGTGTCGGGATGGATAGTGTCGCTGTCTTACGAGGTGCAGAGAGACGTAGCGCAAAGCAAATTCCTGTCGTACCTCAATCCGAGTTGGATAGAAGACGTCGTTATGCTCTCTGGCAAAAAGGGGTCTGCGGAGTACGGTATCATAGATTACGTGCTTATCAAAAACGTATTCGGAGGCATATCCAAGATATCATTCAAGAGCTGCGATCAGGGCAGAGAAAAATTTCAAGGCGCGTCGCTTGACTTTGTGTGGTTTGACGAAGAGCCGCCAAAGGACGTATACGACGAGTGCAGAATGAGAGTGCTTGACAGAGTGGGCGAAATATGGGGGACCATGACCCCTCTCAAAGGGCTTACTTGGGTGTATGACGAGATATATCTCAACTCAAAGGACGACAAAGAGGTGTGGCATGAGCATATCGAGTGGGCGGACAATCCGTTTTTGGACGAAGGCGAGGTCGCCGCGCTGTCTGCAAATATGGACGAGCTTACGCTCTCGTCACGCCGCTACGGAAAATTTTGCGAGGCGGAGGGAATGGTGTATAAGGAGTTTGATCAGGCAAGAGACGTCATACCGCCCTTTGACGTACCATTTGAATGGCAAGACAACATATCCATAGATCCGGGGCTTAACAATCCGCTGGCATGTCTGTTTTTTGCGACCGACTATGACGGCAACGTCTACGTGGTGGGCGAGTGGTATATGGCAGGCAAGGACATAGACTTTCACGCGCAGCATATCAAAGAGCTGGCAAAAAAACTTAATTGGCACACCGACGGCAAAGGCAGGCTCAGAGCGCTTATAGACAGTGCGGCGGATCAACATACGCTGGCAAGCAAAAAGAGCGTCAGCGAGTTGTTTTATGAGAGAGACATACTCGTCAACACCAACGTGGACAAGCAGCTTTTCAGCGGTATTGCGAGGGTGAAAAGCTATTTTGCAGAAGGCAGGCTTAAAATCTTTTCTTGCTGCGTCAATCTCATAAGAGAGTTGAAATCCTATTGGTGGGGCAGCGGCGACAGACCGATAAAAAAGGACGACCATGCTCTTGACGCGTTGAGATATTACGTAATGTCAAAGCCGAAGCCGCTCAAAGAAAAACCCGCCGAGTTGAGCCCCATTCAAGTGGACAAACAAAAACTCATAAGAAGGCTCAAAGGCGACAAGAAGTGAAATTGTCTTGAAAAGCAGTGGTCGCAAGCAATATCAAAAGCGAGGTATATAAGGAGAAATTATGGATAATCACGACGAAAAAGAGAGCATGGAAGAGGCGCTTATCCGCAAGGCGATAGGGTATGACGTGCAGGAGATCACGGAGGAGTATTCTCTTGAAAACGAGCTTGTCAAGCGCAAGGTGACGACCAAGCATATGCCGCCCGATATGAGCGCTCTCAAAACTTTGATAGAACTCAAAAGCGAAGAGGGCGACTTGTCGAAGATGAGCGACGAGGAGCTTGCTCAACTCAAAATCAAATTGCTAAGCCAGCTTGAAGTCTTGGCAAAAGGAGATAAAAATGAAAATAATAATTCAAACAAACAAGGTTAAGTGCGACGTGGGCAACTGCATGAATACGGCAGAGTTTTCGCTTACTCCCGACGGAGTTTCGGCAGACAGGTATATCAACGTTTGCGGCAGTTGTATGGTTGAGCTTTACGGCGCAATGGCGCCGTTAGTGACAAAGCGCAGACGTCAGACAAAGAGGAGGGAGTGCAATGACAAAGCTTAACGTCAAATTTTCAGAGGACATTGTGAAGGACGTGAGAAAGGACTTCGAACGTCGCAGGCAGGAGCGCAAGCCCATTGAATTGCAGTGGCGGCTCAATATGAATTTTTACAACGGCAATCAGTATGCCGAGATTACGCCGGTGGGCGATATAGAGCAGTACGGCAAACAGTATTATTGGCAAGAGAGGGAAGCATACAACCATATCGCGTCGATAATAGAGACAAGGCTTTCTAAGCTCAACAGGCTCAAATGCGCCGTCAGCGTTCGCCCTTTCAGCAACGACGACAGCGACGTGCAGGCGGCAAAGCTGTCAACGCAGATAATAAAAGCGCTGTGCGAAGAAAACAACATCTCGGGACTTCTCAACGAGGCAAGCAGTTGGAGCGAAGTGACGGGCAGTTGTTTTTTCAAAATAGTATGGGCGAGCGAAAAGGGCAAGGTGATAGGCAAGAGCAAAAACGGGGCTGTGCGCGAGGGCGACGTCGAGGTGACGGTAGTGCCTCCGTACGAGATATTTCCCGACAATCTCTCCACAGTCAACGTTGACGACTGCGTCAGCATTATACATGCCAAGGCATACCACGTCGACGAGATAAAAGACATATGGGGAGTGGACGTCAAAGGCGAGGACGTCAACGTATTCTCGCTTGACAACAGTCAAGTTTGCGGAGGTATGGGCTATGACGCAAGCGTGCCCAATATGATAGATACGCCTGCCCACGACATGTGCGTCGTGATAGAAAGATACGTCAGACCCACCGCCGAAAAACCCAACGGCGAGTTGAGCATAGTCGCAGGCGACAAGCTGCTCTATCACGGCGATTTGCCCTATATCAACGCCAAAGGCGACGGGCGCGGCTATCCCTTCACCAAAATTATCTGTCTGGAAAGGCTGGGCAGTTTTTACGGCACCAGCATAATCGAGAGGCTGATACCTTTGCAGAGGGCATACAACGCTGTCAAAAACCGCAAACATGAATTTCTCAACAGACTTGCCATGGGCGTGCTCAGCGTCGAGGACGGCTCAATAGATACCGACAGTCTTGAAGAAGAGGGACTTTCGCCTGGCAAGGTGTTGATATACAGACAGGGCGCAACTCCGCCAAAGCTGCTTGAAGCAGGCAGAGTGCCGATAGATTTTCAGTATGAAGAAGAGCGTATACTTGCAGAGTTTACTACTATGTCGGGCGTCAGCGAACTCAGCAAGTATTCCAACGTACTCAACCAGATGTCGGGCAAGGCGATAAATCTGCTTGTCGAGCAGGACGACACT
>CAJTVJ010000036.1 GCA_910579785.1 uncultured Christensenella sp.
AAAAATACATCTCTCCCATAAGAGAGGTGACAATAAAGGACGGCTTGCCGTCCTTATCTTTTGTCGTCGCACGTACAAAAATACAACTAATCTCCGCATTTTATTTAGGCGGAGAAAGTAATAGAATAAAGATAATAAATAGTCACCTCTACCGACGTGGAGAGGACTCGACGAGTTAAATATGGATTGCAGGCATTTAGGTCATAGCGCGTTTTATATATCCTTATATATATTGATAAATATTTATAATAAGAGATACAAATTATATTTTTGAAAAAATCAATGCAAATGCTTGACTTAAAATTTAATTACATATAAAATATCTGTGATATGGAGTAAAAACATACCCATATTCTATAATTATGCACAAAAGAACGGTGGGTGTGACCGTTTTTAGTCAAATATGAGCTTATCCTTCGGGGTTGCTGGATAACTCATCCGACACATCACAATAGGAGGTAACAAAATGCCAACAATCAATCAACTTATCAGGCAGGGCCGTGAGAAGCAAGTCAAGAAGTCTACTGCGCCGATCATGCAGAAGAATCCGCAAAAGAGAGGCGTATGTCTTTCCGTAACGACGACTTCTCCTAAAAAGCCTAACTCAGCTATGAGAAAGATTGCAAGAGTACGTCTCGTCAACGGTTTGGAAGGTACAATCTACATTCCGGGCATCGGACACAACTTGCAAGAGCACAGCGTTGTGCTTATCAGAGGCGGAAGAGTTAGAGATTTGCCTGGTGTTAGATATCACATTATCCGTGGTACTTTGGATAGCGCAGGCGTTGCAAAGCGTATGCAGGCAAGATCCAAATATGGCGCAAAGAGACCTAAATAAGCAAAAGCTATTTAGTCGGATGTAATTATTATTCACAATCTAAAAAGGAGGTATAGAGTTTTATGCCAAGAAGAAATTCGGTCCCTGTAAGGGACGTATTGCCGGATCCAATATACGGCAGTAAGGTAATCACAAAGTTTGTCAATCAAATCATGTGGGATGGAAAAAGAGGTATCGCGCAATCTATCGTGTATGATGCTTTTAATATAGTAGAACAAAAGTTGAACGTGCCAGCTATGGAGGTGTTCAACAAAGCAATGGAGAACGTAATGCCTACGCTTGAAGTAAAGGCAAGAAGAGTAGGCGGTTCGACGTATCAAGTTCCTATGGAGATCCGTCCGGCGAGAAGACAGACGCTTGCGATCAGATGGCTTGTGACTTTCTCACGCAAGAGAGGCGAGAAGACCATGGTCGACAGAGTTGCCGCAGAATTGATGGACGCTTACAACAACACGGGCAATTCCGTCAAGAAGAAAGAAGACATGCACAGAATGGCAGAGGCAAACAAGGCTTTTGCACACTATCGTTGGTAATCCCTGCGGTACTTAAATAAGAGGTAAAAAATGGCAAGAGAATATTCTTTGGAAAATACAAGAAATATCGGTATTATGGCGCACATCGACGCAGGAAAGACAACGACGAGTGAAAGAATCCTTTTCTATAC
Source organism: uncultured Christensenella sp. (assembly GCA_910579785.1). Classification (GTDB taxonomy): domain Bacteria; phylum Bacillota; class Clostridia; order Christensenellales; family UBA3700; genus RACS-045. The sequence continues at coordinate 1,503 of CAJTVJ010000036.1, forward strand.
GGGTATCAATCACAAGATCGGCGAAGTTCACGAAGGCGCCGCTACGATGGACTGGATGGAGCAAGAGCAGGAGAGAGGTATAACAATCACGTCTGCTGCTACCACCACGCATTGGAAGGGTACCTGTATCAACCTTATCGACACCCCCGGACACGTTGACTTCACGGTAGAAGTTGAGCGTTCGCTCCGTATCTTGGACGGCGCAGTCGCATTGTTTTGCGCAAGAGGCGGCGTAGAGCCGCAGTCTGAGACGGTGTGGAGACAGGCTACGAAGTACCACGTACCGAGAATTGCATTCGTCAACAAGATGGACAAAGACGACGGCAATTATTTCAGAACTATCGAAATGATGAACAACAGACTTAGCGCCAACGCATTTGCTATGCAATGTCCTATCGGCGCTGAGAAGAACTTCAAAGGAGTAATCGACCTTTTGACAATGAAGGCTTACTACAATGAAGGCAAAAACGGTGAAATTCTCACCGAGAAAGAAATACCTGCCGAGTATGCAGACCAGGCAGAGGAATTGAGAGCGGCTTTGATAGAAAAGGTTGCAGAGTTTGACGATTCGCTGATGGAGAAGTTCTTTGAGGGCGACATAAGCGTTGAGGCAATGCCGAAGTCGTTGTTGCAACCTATCATTAGAAAGGCTACTATCGATATGAAGATAACTCCGGCATTCTGCGGAACTTCGCTTGGCAACAAAGGCACGCAGCTTTTGCTTGACGCGATCGTAGATTATTTGCCTGCTCCGACCGACGTTCCAAACGTGACGGGAACAGAGCCTGGCAAGAAGGACGGCGAGATAACAAGAAAGTCGTCCGATGCAGAGAAGTTCAGCGGTCTTGCGTTTAAGATAGCTACCGACCCGTTTATCGGAAAGCTTGCTTTCTTCCGCGTATATTCCGGCGTATTGACAAAGGGCTCGTACGTATACAACTCCACCAAAGACAAGAGAGAAAGAGTCGGTCGTCTTGTAAGAATGCACGCCAACAGCCGTACTGAAATCGACGAGGCGTATGCAGGCGACATCGTTGCTATCGTAGGTCTCAAAGACACGACGACGGGCGACACGCTTTGCGACGAAAACGCACCGATCATCTTGGAGTCGATGGAATTCCCGGATCCGGTTATTCAAATCGCTATTGAGCCAAAGACGAAGGCAGGACAGGAGAAGATGGGCTTAGCTCTTCAAAAACTTGCAGAAGAAGACCCGACTTTCAAGACTTACACCGACCAAGAGACCGGACAGACGATAATTGCCGGTATGGGCGAGTTGCACTTGGATATAATTGTTGACAGATTGAAGAGAGAATTCAAGGTCGAAGCCAACGTAGGCGCACCGCAAGTTGCTTACAGAGAGACGATACGCGACACCGTCAACGCAGAAGGACTCTTTAAGAGACAGTCGGGCGGTAAAGGTCAATACGGTCACTGTAAGATCGTCATTTCGCCAAACGAGCCGGGCAAGGGCTTTACCTTTGTCGATAAGACAGTCGGCGGCAGCATTCCTAAGGAATACATCCCGGCAGTTGAGGCAGGTATCAAAGAAGCTTCCAGGAGCGGTATTTTGGCAGGATATGAGACGGTTGACTTCAACGTTGATTTGGTCGACGGATCTTACCACGAAGTCGACTCTTCGGAAATGGCGTTTAAGATTGCAGGCTCTATGGCATTCAAAGACGGCGTAAGCAAGGCTAAACCTGTGCTTTTGGAACCTATAATGAGCGTTGAAGTACAAGCTCCCGAGGATTATCTCGGCACTATACTCGGCAGCGTAACGGCTAGAAGAGGTAACATCAAGACGACGGAAGAGCGCAACGGCGTTCAGGTAGTCGACGCAGACGTACCGCTTGCAGAGATGTTTGGTTATGCTACTGATTTGAGAGGCTCCACGCAAGGAAGAGGCAACTTTACTATGCAGTTTGACCACTATGCGGAAGTTCCTAAGTCCGTATCCGAAAAAATTATCGGAGCAAGGGCAAAAAAGGCTTAACATTTAATTTCTATATAAATAAATGTTGACAAAGTATAAAAAACAAGATAAAATAAAAAAGTAAAAAAAATAACGATTTATTCAATTAATAATCTAGGAGGATAATTAATTATGGCTAAGGCAAAATTCGAAAGAAATAAACCACACGTTAATATCGGTACTATCGGTCACGTTGACCACGGTAAGACTACTCTTACAGCCGCTATTACAATGTATTCTTCCGCTAAGGGCTTCGCTCAAAAAATGAGATACGACGAAATCGATAAGGCTCCGGAAGAGAAAGAGAGAGGTATTACTATAAATACCGCTCACGTTGAGTACGAGACCGCTACGCGTCACTATGCTCACGTTGACTGCCCGGGACACGCAGACTACGTTAAGAACATGATCACCGGTGCAGCACAGATGGACGGCGCAATCTTGGTAGTTGCTTCTACCGACGGTCCGATGCCACAGACAAGAGAGCACATTCTTCTTGCTCGTCAGGTAGGCGTTCCTTACATCGTAGTATTTATGAACAAGACGGATCAAGTTGACGATCCAGAACTTTTGGAACTCGTTGAGATGGAAATCAGAGAGCTTTTGAGCGAGTACGGTTTCCCTGGCGACGACACTCCAATCATCAAGGGCTCTGCGCTTTTGGCTTTGGAAGCTGCTTCCAATGACAAGGCTGACGATCCTGCTTGCGTTTGCATCCAAGAACTTCTTGATGCAGTTGACGCTTACATTCCTGCTCCTGAGCGTGACACTGATAAGCCATTCCTTATGCCTGTCGAAGACGTATTTACCATCACAGGTAGAGGTACGGTTGCTACCGGTAGAGTAGAGAGAGGTGTTGTAAGAGTTCAAGATAAGGTGCAAATCGTTGGTATCAAAGACACGACTGACACGACTGTTACAGGTCTTGAAATGTTCAGAAAGCTTCTTGACGAGGCATTCGCTGGCGACAACGTAGGTGCATTGCTCCGTGGTATTGACAGAAAGGGCATCGAGAGAGGACAAGTCCTTGCTAAGCCTGGCACCATCAACCCACACACTAAGTTTGCTTCACAAGTATACGTATTGACAAAAGACGAAGGCGGCCGTCATACACCGTTCTTCAATGGTTACCGTCCACAGTTCTATTTCAGAACAACTGACGTTACCGGCTCCATCAAACTCCCTGACGGCGTAGAAATGGTTATGCCTGGCGACAACATCAACATGGACGTAACTTTGATTACTCCTATCGCTATCGAAGAAGGACTTCGTTTCGCTATCCGTGAGGGTGGTAGAACTGTTGGTTCCGGTGTCGTTGCTAAGATCACTGAGTAATTCAAACAATTCAAAATTAAGAGGAGTTTCCGAAAGGAGACTCCTTTTTTGTTGCAGTAGAGAGGTATGTGACAAAACCTGTATATAGTTGACGATTATAGGGGATATGAAGCATTGTGAGAGTGAACATAGTTTGGTGCGTTGTAATCAATAATTGGTCACTTCGACCGTAGTGAAGAAGTCTAATCAAATTAAAAATATAAAAGGATGAGACCTCTCCGCTACGGTCGAGGTGACAAAACCTGTATATAGTTGACGATTATAGGGGATATGGAGCATTGGGAGAGTGGGCATAGTTTGGTGCGTTATAATCAATAATTGGTCACTTCGACCGAAACGTAGTGAAGCGGAGAAGTCTCAACCTTGTGAAAATAAGCGGATGAGATAACTCGACTGCGCCCGATATGACTAAATAATGATTGACTATAAGCAATATGTGGTTACTTCGACCGTAGTGGAGAAGTCTAGTCAAATTAAAAAGATAAACGGATTAGATTTCTCCGTGCGCTTTGCTTAGTCGAAATGACATTGCTTACGTAACATTGACGATTGTAGGAGATATGGAGCATTGGGAGAGTGGGCATAGTTTGGTGCGTTATAATCAATAATTGGTCACCTCGACCGCAGCGGAGAGGTCTAAACGAGTTAAATAAGTACCGACAAAATGTAGCGTAAGCGTACATTTTCGTTTGGTCGGTAACTAAATATAGTTTTCACAATGTCAACTTCTTCTAAATGCGGCTATTGCAAGGATAGAAAAAATATAGATAAATCTATATTTTTCTTTAATATTGTCATTTCTATATTCTATGGTTATCGAGGTGTGTCAATATACTATTTTTTTGGTTAAATCGCTTTGAAAACACTTTGCGAAAAGGCAAAAATGTTGTATCATATAGAAGTGATAACAAAAACATTTGAAGAACTATTTACTTACGAAGCACTTTATAGGGGACACTTGCGCGGAAGACGTTGCAAGAGAGACAAAAAGCCGCTGGTACGATTTGAAATGACGATGTTGAGTCATCTGAATGAATTGCACGAAGATTTGATGAGCGGCAAATACAAAGTCGATAAATACCACAGTTTTATAGTCGAAGAGCCTAAAAAGCGAGAGATACAGACACTGCCGTATGCCAACAGAGTGGTGCAGCACGTCATATGCGACGATATGCTTGCTCCATATTTTTTGCGGCATACGATAGTAGACAACTGCGCATGTCAAGAGGGCAAAGGCGCGCATTTTGCATTGAACAGATTTGAGAGAAAGCTCAAAGAATACGTCAGACAAAACGGCGTCAACGGATACTTTCTCAAATGCGACATTTTGAAATATTTTCCCAGCATGCCTCACAAACTTTTGGCGCACACGATTTGCAAGCATATCAAAGACGAAAAGATAAAAAAGGTAGTGGGCGACATAATAGACAGCTATCACACCAGCGAGGTTTTTTTGAATAAGTACGGTATAGAGTCGTATAGCGCCGACCCGATCAAGACGGGACGGGGAATACCTATCGGCAATCAGACAAGTCAGGTCTTTGGCATGTATTATCTAGATAAGGTCGACAGACTTGTCAAGGAGAAGTTGCGTATCAAGGTATATTCGCGGTATATGGACGACTTTGTGTTGCTGCATAGAGATTTGCAAGTTGTCAAAGACGCGCTTGAAGAGATAAAAAAGGTGGTCAAGCAGTTGGGGCTTTATCTCAACGATAAGACGCAGATTTTTCCAATAAAGAATGGTGTGACGTATCTAGGCTTTCGCTTTATTGTGACAGAGGACGGGAGGGTAATAAAGACTGTAAAGAAAGCAACAAAAAGGCGGTTGCGTTGGCGGGCAAAATTGGTGAAAAAAGCGTATCTTGATAGGTCGATACCGATAGAGCGAGTAAATTGTTCGTTGGCAGCTTTTCACGGACATTTGACACACGCGCACTGTCATGACTTTGAGAGAGAGTTGAATAGAAGATTGACTTTTGAAGATAGGGAAAAGAAATAGGAAAGTGACGTCGGGGAGTTGAAAGCTATGTTGCAGTAATGAGAATATATGCGGTCACCTCGACCGCAGCGGAGATGTCTAATCGAATTGAAAAGATAAATGGATGAGATTTCTCCGTTACAGTCGAAATGACATTGCTTACGTAACGTTGACAATTATAGGGGATATGGAGCTTTGAGCATTTCTCAATGCTACATTTCCTTAGTAATTGTGACTTTTATAAATAAATGTCACTTCGACCGAAACGCAGTGAAGTGGAGAAGTCTCAACCTTGTGAAAATAAGCGGATGAGATTTCTCCGCGTTGGTCGAAATGACATAGCTTTGTATATAAGTTATTATAACATAAGATATGAAGCATTGGGAGAGTGAGCATAGTTTAGTACGTTGTAATCAATAATTGGTCACCTCGACCGAAACGCAGTGAAATGGAGAAGTCTCAACCTTGTGAAAATAAGCGGAAGAGATTTCTCCGCGTTGGTCGAAATGACATAACTTCGTATATAAGTCATTATAACATAGGATATTAGACGTTGGAAAAATAGCAAGCATTAGGAGGTCAAACAACTTAACACAAAAGGAGAAAAAATACAAAAAAATGGAAAACACAGAAGAAAAAACATTGCAGGAATTGACAAAGGAGATAGACGTAGAACTTGGCGTTCCGTCATATCCGCAAAATGGAGTCGTGGGAGGCGTAAGCAGAAAGCCTTTTCGCATTCACGATTTCGACACACCCAAGGACAAGGAAATGGCGGTATTTACCCACGCAAAGAAGTTGAGCGAATACATATTTGTCATTACAGAAAAATCGCCTGCCAAATTGAGGTGGAATATAGTATCGCGCTTGCTTAATTGCTCGGTGGATATTATCGAAAATTTGTATACCGCCAACTACATGAGGGGCGAAGACAGAATTGCTTGGCAGAAAAAGGCGATGATATCGTTGAATCTATTGGACTTTTACACCGAGACAGCCAAGACCAAGCAGGCGATAAGCGTCAGGCAAATGACGATAATCGTCAAGCAAATCACCGAGGTGCGAAAGCTCCTGACAGGATGGGTAAAAGCAACAAAAAGCAAATTGTGATTGCATTATAATTGCTATTCATATATAATATATAAATAGATAGGGCGTAAGTTTTCTGATTGAAGGAGGCTCACAGGCCTGGCTGAGGTCGGGCAATAACAATAATTCTAACAATGCCTAAACGCTGACCTCCGCCGGTGCTCGTAACAATGATAACGTTCGCGCGTCTGAGTTTGCGGTGCGTCCCGCGCTTCACTCGCTTGCCTTTGAGCAAGTTGTCCCGTATCCGTCTTATCCACGGGATAGACGGACTGATGAAAAGAGTATGAAGGGGCTTGCGTCCTGCCGTAGATATCAATTTGCGGCGAAACCAGTCCGACTGTATGACGACGTCGATTTTTTCGATTTTGTCAATACCAGCCTTTTGAGTAAGGCAGTCGGGCTTTTTTTAATGCAAGGATAAGACCTCTCCGCTGCGGTCGAAGTGACTAGAAGGATGGTAAAGCCGTCCTTAATTTTTATAATGATTAGATTTCTCCGCTACGGTCGAAATGACATAACTAAAAATGTTGCCAAAGTTAAGTTGGATATGTATAATAGTAAGTGATGAGGATGTGAAAAAGTTTGGAGTATTCTCTTAATGCTGCATATCCTTAGTAAATGTGACTTTCATAAAAGTAAAGTCACTTCGATCTAATCAGCTTATTTATTTAAATCGTTGAGACCTCTCCGCGTTGGTCGAGGTGACTAGATAATGGTTAAAGTTAATCAAGCTTTGAGTCATTTCGACCGAAGTGGAGAAATCTCATCGAATTGAAATAATAAAAAACAAACACAAAAGAAAAAGGGGGACAAAATGTACGTATACATATTGACTAACAAAAACAATACGACACTATACGTAGGAACAACGAATGATATTTATAGACGAGCCAATGAGCATGATGATAAAGTAGTAGACGGCTTTACAAAGAGGTATAATCTCAATAAGTTGGTATACGTCGAAGAGACAAAGAGACCCGGCGACGCCATAGCAAGAGAAAAACAAATCAAACATTGGAGAAGAGAAAAGAAAGACGCGCTGATAAATTCTATAAACCCAGAATGGAAAGATTTGTTGAGAGAGGAGTAGGGGAGAGCGAAATAAAGTTTGACTTATCGTAAGCAATATGTGGTCATTTCGACCGAAACGAAGTGAAGTGGAGAAATCTAAACCTTTTAATTTTTAACTCGATGAGATTTCTCCGCGTTGGTCGAAATGACATAACTTGTGTATGGTTGACGAATGTAGGGGATATGAGGTATTGGAAGAATGACCAAAGTTTGGTGGTCTGTAAGCAAAATATGGTCACCTCGACCGAAGCGGAGAGGTCTCAACGAATTGAAAGAAATAAGCGGATGAGACTTCTCGACTACGCTCGAAGTGACAGAAAGGACGGTAAAGCCGTCCTTGATTTTTTTACAAGGATGAGATTTCTCCACGTTAGTCGAAATGACATAGCTTGTGTAAAGTTGCTGATTGTAGGGGATATGGAACTTTGAGCATTCTCCCAATGCTACATATCCTAGGTAACAATGGTACTGATATATAGTAAAGTCATTTCGACCGTAGTGCAACGGAGCGGAGAAATCTCATCCTTTTATATTTTTCAATCTGTTGAGACCTCTCCACTGCGGTCGAGGTGACATAAAGTATGACTTGTAGCTAATCAAAATTTAAGTCATTTCGACCAAGCAAAGCGCGTGGAGAAATCTCATCCGTTTAAATATCACCCTCACATTTCCCTTAAAATATTTACAAAGAGACAAAATAAGCCGTCAATTTTTTTTGAAGTGACAGCATAGAGATAAGAGAGGGGGGAGAGAAAAGAGCGTAAAAAAAGCGTATCTTGGTAGAGATATTGGTGTGTTGTATAGGAGAGATGGGGAGAAATAAATAAAAAAACAACCTAAAAAGTGACAAAAAATGTGTTTTTTATGGCAAAGAATAGTTAAAAAACTAAAAACAATGTCGAAAATTCAACGAAAATGTCAAAAGTTATTGATTAAATCAAACAGGTCTAGTATAATAAACTATGTATAATATAGAAAAATCTATATAATAGACAATGAAGCATATAAGGGAAACAGGAGATAGATAAAAAATGCAAAAGACTGTGAATGCAAAAAAGCGACTGACAGTGCTGCTGAGTATAATACTCGTGCTGTGCGTAGTGACGAGTTTTGCCTTGGTAAGTCAGATAAATATGAAGGCAGACGCCGCAAAAGTAAATCCTACCAATGAGAAGGGAATAATACCGATAGGGGAATTGTTGTCAAGTAAGAGAGGAGACAGCGCCACTGCTGTCGGAGACAAGAGTATCTTCAATATTGACAGTTTGACGGCGCTTTTTAACGCACTGTCGGGACAGCTTGCCGACGCGACATTGCAGGACGTAATTGACGAGATGGCAAAGGCGAAATACAACGACACCAAGGCGGGAGACAATACGTATATACCAAATACTTCTTCAAATGATTATTCCAACGCATACGTGGGATCTATCCACTATGGAATGAATGCGCAGGACATAAGAGATTTGACGGGCGGAAAGAATATAGAAGTGACATTTGGCGGTCAAGTATGGAACGTGGTTGCGTTGACTTCGACAGGCACGTCGGCGAACGTGGCAGCCGGCGACGTGGTGTTGACATTGATGCTCAAAGACCCGATTGACAACTACAAAACTTATTGGAACGGTTGGCAACAGACAACATCGGGCAGTGCCCATTTTAAGCATACAGAAAAATATGCTTCGTCATTTTACAGCTCGTCATTGATAAGGTCTGTCCTTCTCAACGGCAAGGACAGCTTTGGCAAAGATGTAAAGTATGCGACGGGAGCAAGCGCATTGACTTCTTTGGGGGCAGGTAATGCGATAGCCGGATATACAGATAATTGGTCTATCTTTACTGACACAGCGGCAAAGAAAAACGTCACCAACTTTTTAGTCAAGCCAAAAGACGTGCTCTATATGCAAGACGAAAACTTCTATGACGTTCTTACAGTCAATGGGAAACAAGATTCAAGCCACAGGTGGGGCAGCGGACAGAACGAGGCTTCTAAAAACAAGTTGCCTTCGTCTCTCGGCATGCCTACAAGCGGATATAACAACAACAGATGGTATAATCAATACAACTCTGCTGTCAACGTGCAATTTGAGCAGGAAAAGTCTGTAAGAGACACCAATATCAATCTTGGCGGAACGACGTTGATATATAATTCAGCCAACAACGACCCGACGTATTTTGATTGGGCAGAGGATTTTTTGTGGCTTCCGAGTTGGGCAGAAGTGGGTGAGAATGGCACAGGAACGGCAGGAATAGCCGGACTGTGGGCACTCAACGATTCTCAAAGAAAATACGATGATTCGACGACTGCGGCGCAGGCCTGGCTGAGGTCGGGCAGTAACGGTTATTCTTACGGTGCCTAGCGCTGACCTCCGCCGGTGCTCGTATACGGTGATGGCGTTCGCGCGTCTGAGTTTGCGGTGCGTCCCGCGCTTAACTTAAATCTCTCCTCTGCCGCGCTGAGCGCGGCCCCCAAGTTGGCGGAACCTGAGGACGTGACGGTAGAGTATACCGGCAGTGAACTCGACTTAGATTTTGCCGCGTCAGCGGCCGCCGCAAAATGGTGGACGACGGACTTTAAAGACAGAGTAAAGGCTACGTACTATAAGGGCGCTTCGGAGGAAAAACCCAAAGAGCCATATGATTCTTATACCGTCAAACTCAGCCTCAAAGACCCGAGTGACAGTTGGGCAGACGGCACTTCTGCAGACAAGACTATTAAATTCAAAGTAATCAAGAGATATATCCCATTCCCCAAATGGAATGACGACGTCAGCGAATTGGCATTCAAGGGCAAGACGGGCGTTGAGTTTGAGATATTCTATGACCAAGATTATCATGACAAATTGTTAGCCGCGACGGGCAAATATTACTTCGGCGATTTGGTCGAGGTGACTACGCCGACAGACGTAACCAACGTGGGCGGAGACTTCTGGCAGTATAGAGCCGTGGCCGCGAAGAAATATGAATTGACATTTGCGTTGGTGGACGACGATCACTATCAATGGGAAAGCGGCGCGCCGACAGACGGCAAGCTTAAATTTGAGGTGACGAAGGCAAAAGTCAAAGCCACGCTGACAGCAGAAGACGGAGTGACCGCCGCGCTGAAAGGTAAAGAGGGCGGAAGCTTGAAGACGGTGCTGACGATATTGCCCAACCAAATATTTGAAGATTATCCGGCGAAATTCACGGTGAGGGCGCAACGGTCCGGCTCGGCGCCAAAGACGATATCGTCGGAGATATCGCTGACGGACGCTAGCGGCTCTGAGAATATCACGCTTGATCTTAGCAACGTGGCGGCGCATACCAACACGTATGCCTTGTCAGCCAACTGTACGTCGGCGGAGTATGAATTGGAGTTGACCAATTCGCCTACGTTGAAAGTAGACGAGACAAGCAAGAACGTATTGAGATGGCAGCTGTACGTCGGCGGAAAGGCGCAGACGGGATATTATATCGACTGCGATATAGACAGCCCTGACAACAGCGACGGCGAGAAAGAAATCACATTTGACAAACAGACAATATATTACAGCGGCAAATACAACGAGTTCAAAGCCTCGGCATACCCGACGGGATATACACTCAAAACGACGAGTTACAACGGCGGATACGAGATGGACACGGTGGACCCTGCTTCGACGAATGCCAAGAAGGGCACCAATGCCGACAGCTATACTACGATAGTCGACATATGGAAAGACGGCGACCTTGATTCGGTCATCACGTTTAGGATAAATTGGACGGTTGCGCCTGCGCTCTTTGATTTGTCGGGAGTGAAGTGGCTTGACGAGGGTAAATTGCAATACAACGGCGGCGCGGCAGTGTCGGCTAAGCTTGACCCCAAGACGTTGCCAAAGGGCTTGATAGTGCAAGACAGCGACTATTCGACCAACCAAGGCGCGATAGTGGGCGACACGGGCACAGCATCGGTAGAGTTTGAACTCGACCCTGATTACGAAGGCAATTACGTGCTGCCTGTCAAGCCCGACCCGTCTGATCCTAGCGCGCCTGCGACGTATACAGGTACGTTTAATTGGGAGCAGAATTGGGAAGTCGTGCCGTGCACGATATCCACGTCTAGCTGGCAGAGCGTAGCTCACCCCGACAGCAGCAAGAATTTTAAGATACTGCAACTCAAAGACCCTGCGGCAAGCACGATTGTAGACTATAAGTTCTATGAGACGGACAGCAACGGAGTGATACCGGCAGGAGCGCCTGCGTTGACGATCAACGATTTGGAGTTGCCGGCAGACGGGGCAAAGTGGTACGTGGCAGTGCCTAGCCTGATAGACAGCAACAATTATAAGTTTGACAAGGCAGACCCCAAGTCGAGACCTTTTATGATAGGAGCAATCAACGCATCTATAATTAAGGTGGGAGTATCGCCGGCAAAGACGACGTTTACGTACAATACCCAGCCGAGACAAATCACTGTGCAAACTACGGGAGCCAACCTCAACAACGGATATTTTGACCTGGCATACTTCAAGGCGGACGGCATCACGTT
>CAJTVJ010000037.1 GCA_910579785.1 uncultured Christensenella sp.
ATCTCAAAGTCCACTATCCTCTCATTACTGCCGTTGTCATTGCTCCAACCGTATTTTGTCGTATTCAGCAACGTAAATTTCGCCTTATACTTACCTACGTTGCGCGGAACTGCCGGTTTCGTTCCGCTCTCGTCTAAATACTCGACTTGCATAATACTTTTGTTGCCAAATTCTTTTTCAAACCAACTCTGATCGCTTGCGTTTTGATCTTCTCCGTTATAAATTTTATCTTTTACATCTGTCGGTTGATCAAATTTAAGTTTAGATTCTTCATCTGCCAAAGAAAGGTTTAGATGACATGCCGGTCTTATACCTCGCTCTGTGGTTACTACATTCGGTACGCCGCGGCTAGCCGCATTAGCCTTTAAAGTGACAGCAGCATTTGACTGCGAAGTATACCAATGCGACCGCAATAAAGTGTCGTCGCCATACGTTCCGTCACTTTTATAATTACTTCTAAGTGCAGCAGTTGTCTTCCACAAACCAGTATCTTCTAAGGATATATCGGTTTCTGCCCAAGAAGGCAGCCAAAGCTTATCAGTTTTCCAAGCGTCATACCCGTCCTTTTCTTGATAAATATATGCCCCAGAAGAAAATCCCGCAACTTTTCCATATGCGTCATTATTATAGACTCCCCTAACATCTTTACAATGATCTATACATCTTAAAGTTTCTTGATACTGCGCTTCCTCAGGAGATAGAATATATTTTGATAAGTTTCCTTGCTTAGACGAATCTGTTAATGACCTTGTAAATTTTGCAAACGGATGTTGCGAATCATAATCGACTGTTACTTTGTTGTCGTCTCCGCCTGACGATGATGTATAATATACTCCGCCATTGTTTAACGAAACTGCTCTAACTTTGCTGGTTCCGTACATATCAGAAGGAATTGTCGTCAAATACATGCTGTTAAATTGATTGTAAATTGCCTTCTCGTATCCAGACTCAATTTGTTCATTATCTGTCATCCAGAGAGTTAAAATAATATCTCCGCTAGAATTTTTTGTTAAATATACGGCATACCAAGTATAACCGCCAAATTCAACTACAACATTTGATTTATTTAGTGTATCGCTTGCCCTAAAATCATCACTGGCGTAATTTTTTATATTAACTGCATCGACAACGTCGTCAAATGTGGCTTTATCTTTGTTGATAAGTCTTTTATATAATGACCGCAGTTTATTTCTATCAAAAACGACACCTGCTTTTTGCTCATTGTCTGGAAGCATAAGATTTCCTATATTCTCTACTATCAAATTTGATGATATAGCATCAACTTTATGAGATTTTATAAGATTTTCAAACCCAAACAATGAAAAAAGTACTATAATAATTAAGATAAAACTAATTATATAAAATTTTTTTTGTTTTAAAGTCATAGTTTATCCTCTGTAATTACGCACATAATAATTTAACTTACAAATAAAGTATACTTTTCCTGACCTGACGATATTGCTTATAAAACGCGCGCGAAATATACTTTTAATAAGAAAATACGCCATTTCATGATAAGTAATAGAAAGTCAGTAAAAGTATACATTTTTTAGAATGGGTGCAATGGATTTTAAAAATAGAATAGTTGTGTATGGAAAGGTGATGTGTTTTTTAAAGGATGAGATTTCTCCGCTCCGTTGCACTACGGTCGAAATGACATCACAATCTTTAAGTCATGGTGAACGCCCAAATCAATGACGTTCGCACATATGCATTAAAAATTACCTGTAAAAAAGACGGAATATATCCGCCTTTGCATAATATATGCTGTATTATCATTACTGCTTAATGCTGTCTTGCAGTTTTTTGAAATCTACCTTGCCTATCTGAGTCAAAGGAAGAGTATCTACCATCTCAATTATCTTAGGCACGTTGTACTTCAAAAGTCGTGAAGATATATATTCTTTCAAATTCTTCTTAAATTCCTCGTCAAATGTCGTTCCTTTGTCAAGTACGACATACAGCTTTAAATAATTCTTGCCGTCTTCTTCAAAAGGTATCGCGCAAGACATCTTTACTCCATCAAAAAGTTTAACGCAATCCTCAATCTCCTGCGGATATACGTTGACGCCGCTTATCTTGACCATTCTCTTTTCTCTGTCGACAAAATAGACGTATCCTTCGTCGTCCATATAGCCTATATCACCCGTCTTTAACCATTTTCGCCCTTCGCCGTCATAAAAAAATACTTCACCGTCTAATTGAGGATGGTTGTAATAACCTGCCATCATAGTGTTGCACGAAAGGGTTATCATACCCCTTTCAAAAGGTCTAAGAAAGTTGTTTTGACTGTCGATTATTGCAAAAGTATTGTTTTTGAGAGGCTTGCCGAGAGTGTCGTTGTCTTTGTGTATGTCCATAGTGTTGACGCAGCATATCCCTGCCTCAGTCAAGCCGTAGCCGGCGCACAGTCTTATCGGATTGCCGTGCTTTGCCATCGTACTTTCAAAATTTCTTTTGAGTTCTGACGAAATTTTTTCTCCTCCGCAATAGCAATTCTTGATTTTCTTCAACATCCTGCCTTTGAATTTGCCGCATGAGAGCATCTTGGCATACATATTTGGCACGCCTGAAATATACGTCACTCGCGCCCGTCTTATAAGTCTGCACGCGCCCTTGGGACTAAACTTCGGCATTAGTATAGCCTGTCCGCCGCCGCAAAGCACTGTGTGCATACATATTCCGAGACCGAAAGTATGGAAGATCGGCAAGACCATAAGCATACCGTCCTTATCGTCAACTCCGCCGCCGATAAGCGATATGACGTTGTCCGCCAAATTGTTGAAAGAAAGATTGGTATGCATCACCGTCTTTGATACGCCCGTCGTGCCTCCGCTGTGCATATAGATTGCTATGTCATCGCCGCTTACGTCAACGTCCGACGCAGAATATTTGCCGAGCGTGTCTCTAAATCTCACAACGTTGCCGCCGTACTTTATGTCTTTGACCTTGCTACGTATGTACGCCTTGTAAGGCAGCTTGAATAGCCTCGGCAAAAAGTCGCTTGCGCTGCAAAGTATCACGGGCTTGTCGCTGTCTTTTAAAAAATCATATTTGTAAAAAAACTCGTCAAAAAGGATAAAAGCCTTGCTATCCATCTCCTCCGACATCTTTTTCAAACCCTCGCCGGGAATGAGAGGATGCGCAAGATTGGCAATCGCGCCGATCTTATTTATCGCATAAAAACCTATTATTGCATTGGGAATATTGCCAAGACAAAGTATGACGTTGTCGCCCTTCTTGATATCCAAAGATTGTAGGTATCCTGCAAATTCGTCAACTTTTGATATGAAATCGCCAAGCCTTATCGACGCGCCGTAAAAGTCAAGCGCCTTGTTGCTCCTTGGCAATCTTGACGTCTCGTCAACTAGATATTTAAACATTGACTTATCGAATTTTGACATTAGTACAATACCGCCTCTTCAACGCATATCTTGCAATGCGCGTCTGGCTACGGCAAAATTGTCGTCTTTTGCAAAAAATATCTTATCCAAGATCTTATATATCGTATACGATATCAAAAATCCGCATATTACGTCCGACAAAAAGTGAGCGTCGTCGCAAATTCGCGATATAGCCGTCAAGAGCACAAATGCCGAACACGACGCGTAAAGCACGTATTTGAGCCACTTCTTCTCTCTCCAACTCGGCAATATCCTATAAAGAGTGCAAAGCAAGAATATATGCGTAGCAGAACTTGTATGTCCCGACGGGAATGACGAATAGTGATATGCAGCGTCAAGCTCCACCCTTGTTCTGTCAGGCGTAAACCAAGGCGTAAAGTATGAAAAACCGTCATGACCAAGCCCGTTTTCTTTAAGCATATCTCTAAATCTCATTCTAGGCCATATCATTTTCATTCCTTGATTTACAGCAAGCGCGACAAGCAAATAACATATCGCGAATATCGCAAACTTAAAGAGGATATATCTCGTCTTTTTGGGAATATATTTGCCCAAATAAAGTCCAAGACCCGACGCGCATAGCGCAAGTACGCCCATAAGAGCATAGAATTTTATGCCGTCAAGTCCCTTTGCCTGAATCATATCGGCAACTTCGCTTTTAAAACAAAGTATCACCCAGCCTATCACACTGAGACCTGCCATGGCGATTTTAAAGAGTTTTCTATATTTTTCCGGCAACAAATCGTCGCTGTAAAAGAGCATTACCGCAAAAATAGGCAATATAAAGTACGCCGGATATTCTGCAATTATCGAAAACAAAAACGCAAACGACGTCTTTGCCCAATTCCCGTTGATAGATTTTGACAACACCTTGTTGATAGCAAGATCAATATATTCTCCGCTTGAATTTTTAAAGCAAAGCATGATCAATATGCCGACAAGTACAGCCGCCACTGCGCCGTGTATAGCGATAGATATAATTTTATTTCGTTTTTGTTCGATCATTATTGGTTCCCAAAACTATTTACTATTGAATTTATTATACTATATTACTATATAATTTGCAACACTAAAATATAATAATTTTTTTCAGCGGTATATTACGAAATATGTCGTTTATTATAGATACATTTTATATAACAAAGAAAGATAGAAGAGCGCGCCTTCTATCTTTCTTTGTGTTTTTGCTATATTTATTTAAGCAACCAAATCTTTTTCGTTTGTAAAATTGTCTATATACGTTTGAATATCGTAACCTTCTTCATTAGGATCATATGAGAAAGATTGCGTTGCCGTAAGTCTAACGATAGTATTCTTCAAATTAATGCCCTTGACCGGTGTCATTGTCATTGAATACGTTTCGTCAACATAAAGCGTTCTGAACGTACCGTCTTCCCAAAGCACAACGTTGATAACCAACTGCTTGAACTGCAAATCTCCTACTTTGATACCGCCGTTGTTCTCCAACTGTGATTTCATAGTCTTTACGTATTCAACAGTGGACTCTACCGGCTTAAATTTCAAAGAAAATCTGTAAGTCTTTGTTGTTTCGTCGTACTTAGGCTCAAAAGTTTCGAGTATATTTTCTTTTGACAAATCATACATCCAAATGATTGTAGGATTGTTGTTATTCTTAGCAAGGAAGCTCTTCTCTTCTCCTTCATTGGCAATACTTGTGAAATCGGAATCTATTGCATTCCACTTTTCAACTGTCCATTTCTCCGGCTTATTCTTCTTTGGATTAGCCTTTTCCCATTTTGTACCGCTAGCGTTTCTCCATTGGATAGAACCGTCAGATCCAAATACCATTTTCTCATAAAGGTTTGCCATATTAGAATAGGACTTATTATCAGCAAAATATGTTGCTTTGTTGACGTTCTTACCGGTGATGTCACCCTTACCGTCTCTTATTTTAAGCGACTGAACTTCTTGGTCTACTTTGATTGTGCCCAAAATCTTCATTCTTACGCCACCCTGATAATTTACAACAGCATACTCTGCATTATAAAAATTCTCCATTGCAACATTCAACATATCATATGCCGACATATCTGCCGTAACAGGAGTGGAATTTTCAAGTTTAGATTCTCCAAACTTAGTATCAGGAATATCAAAATCAGTTGCCTTGACTACCACGTATCCGCTATTGCAACCTGCAAACATTGCAAGGCAAACAGAAAGAATCAAGATGACAAGAATTGATGATACAAAAATCTTTTTCTTCATAATTTTTTCTAATCTCCTAAATTTATTTAGTTTTTGACCACATATATAATAAACCCTTTGTATGTAAATTGCAAGTAAATTTTACACAGTTTTTATCATTAGCAGTGAATTTTGACGTTTTTAGGACTTTTATGTCTTATTTTTGCATAATTCATGCACATCAAGCCTGTCCGTAATTACATTAAGGCTTTCAATATTTATATTATGCGGCAAATTCTGCAATTATTTTTTATTTTATATATATCCATATATTATCAAGCGCGCATGCTGTCCTTTGCAATCCGTTGACAAATTTAAAAAAGAAATATATAATTTAAACAACAAATCTCAGCGCGCACTTTAAGTGCGCATAAGGAGCAATAAATGAAAATAATGATTACAGCGGAAGCTACCAGCGACTACCCGAAAGACCTGCTTACGGAAAATATTACTATATTCCCCATGAGCTACACTGTCAACGGCGTAGCATACGACGGAGTGACAAGCGATCTTTCTCCAAAGGAATTTTACGACGCATGCCGCAACGCAAAGACGAAAGAAGACCTTCCCCAGACGTCCATGATAACGGCATACCAAGCAAAGGAATATTTTAAGCCTATACTTGACAAGGGATATGACGTGATACATATCGGATTCACCAAAGCACTGAGCGGCACTTACGATCAGATGTGTATGGCGGCAAAAGAACTCCAAGAAGAATACCCCGACAGGAAAATAACGATAGTTGAGTCCCGTTCGGCGGCATTCGTGCAGGGACTTTTGGTATGGTACGTCGATCAAAAACTTCAAAGCGGCGCAAGCTATGAAGAACTTGTGGAATATGCCGAGTATCTGTCGCTTCATACCGCAGGATATTTTACCATCGACGATATGAAGCACCTTTATCGTACGGGAAGAGCAAGCAAGACCCAGGCATTCCTCGGAGACGCTTTGCAAATCAAACCTATACTCTACATCAACAAAGTCGGCAAGCTTGTGCCTATAAGCAAACAAATTTCGCATAAAAAGGCAATGAAAACTATGCTTGAATATTTTGACAAGCGCATGATGCCGGTTGAGGAGCAAAAACTTGTCGCCGTAATGCACGCGGACGCTTACGACGAGGCAAAGATACTTGAAAAGGCTTTGATCGACAAGTATGGATTTAAAAATACCGTCATAGTGGACGTAGGACCTATCATAGGCACTCACGTCGGCGCAGGAATGCTTGCATTTATATTCCTCAGCGTTGACAAAGCCGAGCCAAACGATAAAGAGCTTGAATCAGCTGAGTGATTTGACTTTGACAAATATACAAAAGCGCAGGAATAAAGCGCACTTCTCATAGGGAATCAAATACTAAATTTTTAAGAGTTGTACTTTAAAACGAGGACAAAATCTCTCGAACGATATGTTCGAGAGATTTTTAAATACGCATTATTTTCAAAGATAAATTGAAATTTATCTGCTATACCTTGCGTATCGGGTGTCTGATAACGGTTTTAAGTTTTTCTACGGCGCACTTGCGCGGATCGCTCAAATATATCTCGTGATGATAACGGCTTTCGCTTATATCCAACGCATAGCCGTTTACCGCCATATACTCGTGCATAAGAGCTACCGTTTTCGGCTCGTCGTCATAAGAGCCGACGTGCATACATTGAACGCAAACGCCCTCGTCGTAGGTCAAAAATTCAACCTTTGAAAAATCCGCTTTTTTCTTGTTCGTCGCTTCCCGCACCGCCCAATCAAAATCGGCTTTCGTTACAAAATCGGGCAAACGAATAAGTGATATAAAGTTAAACCCGTTCTTGTTCGCATAATCAATTGTATCTGAGCCTTCTTGCCACCAAAAGCCTTCAAGCGGCGGGACAACGTATTCAAAATACCCGTCAATCCTGTGAGAGCTTCTATAACTCATTTTAATAGTAAAGGCTATTGCGTACAAAAGCCCTATTGAATCTTTATACTCGCCACTTTCGTCGTTGGGATTACCTTTACCGCGTACCACTATATAATTCATTTTCGGCACAGTAACGATAGACGGCTTGTTTGCCGGCATATAAAATTCTTTGTATTCTTTTTTATAATCAAATGCCATATTCATACTCCGTTAAATTGAAGTTTAATTTTCAATTTTAATAATAATGTCGTATGCAGTAGAACATTCTTCTTTTGATAATTTTGTTTCATTGACAAGATACTCTATTGCCTCATCTTTGCTATCAAATTTTTTTAATATATCTTTTACCTCTTTAAATTTATCAATAGCAACCCGAATTTCGGTGTTCATAATTTCTCGCCTCACTTGTAAATTACTGTTTATCGTATAATCATTATATCACGAAAAACGAAAGAACGCAACCGATTGAATTTTGCGGGAAATATAAACATATCTATATCTCACTAGGCTACGCGTAGCCTAATTCGTCCACGAAAAAAGCACAGAAAAGGCACAGCTTAACGCTATGCCTAAATCTTTTTATTGGCGTTTTATTAAATTCCCTATGGAAATTACGCTAAATTCCTGCGCCTTTATTCTATTGCCGATAATTATTATTTTATCTCAGTCACCCAGCCGAACTCGTCTTCATATCTCTCCGACTGAATACCTGTGATCTTATCATATAAGAAAGAAGTTATCTCACCCATCTTGCCGCCGTTTATCTCCATATCCTTACCTTTATAAGATATAAGACCTACCGGAGAAATGACCGCCGCAGTACCCGAGCCAAAGCTCTCTTTGAGCATACCGTTGTCATAAGCCTCAACTATCTCGTCCATAGATATCCTTCTTTCGCTGACTTTATATCCGTATTTTTTAAGAACTGCGATACAAGACCTTCTTGTGATACCGTCAAGAATACTGCCGACAAGCGCAGGAGTGACGACCTCGTCGCCTATGACGAAAAACATATTCATAGACCCAACTTCTTCTACGTACTTATGCTCGGAAGAGTCCAGCCACAGAGCTTGATCGTATCCCTTTTGATTTGCAATCTCTCCTCCCATCAACGACGCAGCATAGTTGCCCATGCACTTAGCTTCGCCCGTACCGCCGATTGACGCCCTGACAAGTTTATCCTCTACTAGTATCTTGGTAGGTTGAAGTCCATTCGCATAGTATGCGCCGACAGGCGAGAGGATGATAAAGAATTTATATTTTTTGCTTGCGTGAACGCCGAGCATCTCTTGATTGGCGATGAGTGTAGGACGGATATACAATGCCGTACCGGGCTCGGTCGGAATCCAATCTTTATCTATCTTGATAAGTTCAAAGAGCGCGTCCTTGACAATCTTAGCGTCAAAATTAGGCATGCAAAGACGGGTCGCAGATTTGTTCATACGCACAAAGTTGTCGTCTATTCTAAACACCGTGATTTTTCCTTCTTTGGTCTTATATGCCTTTGCTCCCTCAAAAATACCTTGGGCGTAGTGCAAAATATTTGTTGCAGGCGCGATGGCAAACGGCGCATAGGGCACTATCTCAGGCTCTTTCCAGCTGCCGTCTTCATAGTCCATGACAAGCATATGGTCGGTAAAATACTTGCCGAAACCAAGCTTAGTAAAATCAGGTTTTTGCTTTGGTTGTGTTGTCAACGTAATTTTCATATTTTCACCTCACGTTCCCATTGGGAATCTTGATTTTAATTATATCATTTTTTTGGTATGCCGATTGTTATTACAGTCGGTTGAATAAGTTTTTGTATCGCGCTCAATATTCAACGCTTTGATTCGAGGAATTTTCTGTACGCCTCGTCAAAGACCTCGACTTTTGCCCTGCCCTGCGTGACGTCGACTATCTTTGCGACAAGCCCGTCTGCAATTTGGCAAGGGGCTATCGCC
Source organism: uncultured Christensenella sp. (assembly GCA_910579785.1). Lineage (GTDB taxonomy): Bacteria > Bacillota > Clostridia > Christensenellales > UBA3700 > RACS-045. Next base: position 9,456 of record CAJTVJ010000037.1, read on the forward strand.
GATATCTCCACCTCGTTGTCATACGAGATATTCTCTATCTGACCGCCTTGGCTTTTGATTATCTCTTCGACTTTTTTGGATATGGAATATGCCACAGTCGCATTGAGACTTACCGCCCAAATCATACTCGCCTTTTCCGCCATATCCAACGCTGCGCTCACACTTGACGAATACGCTCCCACAAGCCCGTTGGCGCCGAGTTTAACTCCGCCGAAATATCTCGTCACAACTGCCAGCGTCATATATACTTTTCGCTTTTTAAGCACTTCAAGCATCGGTATGCCGGCAGTGCCCTGCGGCTCTCCGTCGTCGGAAAAACGCTGCTCCGTCGCGCTCTCGTTTGATATAAAAGCATAGCAGTTGTGCGTTGCGTCGCTGTATTTTTTGCTTATAGCTTTGACTTTTTCCAATGCGTCGTCATAATCTTTTATCGGCAAAAGCGTCGTGATAAAACGGGACTTTTGTATGACGATAGTGTTTTCACTTGGCTTATCAACGCTGATATAGCTATCCTTTTGCATCACTCAACTGTCACTTTGACGTGCATCTTCTTGCCCTTGTGCAAGACAAAACCGTTTGCCTTTTGGCTGTCGGTGAGAGTATATGCGATATCGTCTATCTTCTCTTCGTCTATCTTGACACCGCCGCCTGCGATAAGATTTCTTGCTTCGCTCTTTGACTTGCACGCGCCGACTGCAACCATCACGTCAAGAATATTTGTGCAATCGCTCGATATGCTTCTCTTCGGCATATCTTCACCGCCGCCGCCAAATGCCGCCAATGCCTGTTTTTGCGCAAGCTCCGCCTGCTCCTCGCCGTGCACTATCTTGGTGAGCTCATATGCAAGGCGCGCCTTTGCGACGTTCATTCTCTCGTCTTGATATTTGCAAAGCTGAGCTATCTCGTCAAGCGATAGATACGTCAAAAGTTTCATACACTTTTCCACGTCCGCGTCTGCGGTATTGCGCCAATATTGATAAAACTCATAAGGCGACGTCTTTTGCGGATCGAGCCATACCGCGCCCTTTTGAGTCTTGCCCATCTTCTTGCCTTCGCTTGTCGTAAGAAGCGTGAAGGTCATAGCATAAGCGTCGCTGCTCTTTTTGCGCCTTATGAGATCGGCTCCCGCCAATATATTCGACCATTGGTCATCACCGCCGCATTCCAATTTGCAGCCGTAATGCTCAAACAGATACAAAAAGTCGTACGCCTGCATAAGCATGTAGTTGAATTCAAGGAATGACAATCCCTTTTCCATTCTCGATTTAAAACATTCGGCAGTCAACATCTGATTGACAGAAAAATGCGCGCCGATATCTCTTATGAATTTGATATAGTTGAGAGAGTCAAGCCAATCTGCATTGTTGACCATAACCGCAGCATTCTCTCCCTCAAAAGAGAAAAACTTGGACATCTGCTCCTTAAATCTGTCGCAGTTGTGCTTTATCGTCTCATCCGTCATCATCTGACGCATATCCGTTCTGCCGGAGGGATCGCCTATCTTTCCCGTACCGCCGCCGATAAGCACTATGGGTTTATGTCCTGCCTTTTGCATATAGCTCATGACCATAAGTTGCATAAAATGACCGACGTGCAAACTGTCAGCCGTAGGGTCAAATCCTATATAAAAAGGTACGCTTTCACTTCCCAAAAGTTTATAAAGTTCCTCTTCCCTTACCGTCTGTTTAATAAAGCCTCTTTCGCGAAGCACGTCCATTATGTTTCTTGTGATTTCCATTTCGCTATCCTTAAATAATATATTTTAAGTTATTATAACACCACTTTTATGCAATGTAAACAAAATAAAGGTTTTTCTTTGATTTTGTATTATCAACGTAAGCTCATATAGCTGCATACAGTCAATCAAGTTTTGGTCGGAGTCAAACCAATTTTAGTTATTCTCTCAATGTATCATATCCCATACAACTATTACAAATACATATGACTATGTCATTTCGACCGCATATTGCTTATAGTTCAACCAAGCTTTGGTCATTTCGACCAAGCGTAGCGCGTGGAGAAATCTCAACCTTTTATATATCTTGCATAATTAGCATATTATTGCAGAAACTGTACTTGGAGGATAACAATGAAAAGAAAATTAGTATTTTTGATTTTTATATTGCTCGCGCTTACTACGGCTGTGCTTTGCGGCTGTCAAAAAAAGGGCGACGACTTTTTTGATACAGATTATCTAAATTTTGAGGACTTTAAGTCACTCAAAAACTTTACCGTCATAAACTCAAACGAGCCCAACACCACTGCCAAATATATCAATGACGGCAGCAGAATACTTTTTGAGACCACGACCGCAACGGAAGAAGGAATTGACAACAACGTAATCTATATCTTTTCTACCGATAAGAATACGGCATATATCGGCGACGCTTGGCAAGATATAGAGTTGAAAGACGTAGATGACTATCTTTCTTCCATCTCTGACAGAACGGGTCTTGCATACGTCAATATTGAAGAAGTGTACGTCAAAGAAATTGCAGACCATAAGTATGCTATCGATCCCGATCATTTTTTCAAAGAAGCATTTAGAGTCAAGTACGAAACGTTTTTTGGCAAGGATTATGAAGAGAGCGAATTCAACACAGAATATGAAAAACAAAAAGAAGAACTTTTTGGCAACGTCGACGATTATCTAATAACGCTTGATTGCTCAACTAAAAAGCAAATGTCGCTTTCTATCGAAAATGCCAAAGATAAAAAACTGTTGACTTACCGATATACCGATATAGACAACACTGATATCACACTGCCAAAAGAATAACTATAATTATGTAAGGACGGCTACACCGTCCTTCTTGCCGCCTAATGCTTACAGTCAACAAAAATCTAGTCACCTCGACCATGCTCCATATTCTAAATAATATTGATTATATATAAGTTATGTCATTTCGACCGTAGCGGAGAAATCTCATCCTTTTATTAACTCGATGAGACTTCTCCATTTCACTGCGTTTCAGTCGAAGTGA
>CAJTVJ010000038.1 GCA_910579785.1 uncultured Christensenella sp.
GGCGTTTACGCTTGGCGGCAGCGGAGGCGGTATAGCATATACGCAAGAAGAGTTTTTGGAGATAGCGGAAAACGGTCTGCGCACTTCGCCTATACATCAGATTTTGGTCGAGAAGTGTATCAGCGGTTGGAAGGAGATAGAATTTGAGGTCATAAGAGACAGCAAGGGCAATGCGATTACGGTGTGCAGTATGGAGAACTTTGATCCCGTCGGCGTACATACCGGCGACAGTATAGTTATCGCGCCTGCGGTCACGCTTGCCGACAAAGAATATCAAATGCTCCGCAGCGCGGCTCTTAAAATAGTCGAGGCTTTGAAGGTAGAGGGCGGTTGCAACTGTCAGTTTGCTCTCGACCCCAATTCTTTTGAATATGCGGTTATCGAAGTCAATCCGCGCGTCAGCAGAAGCTCTGCGCTTGCGTCTAAGGCGACGGGTTATCCGATCGCAAAGGTCGCTACCAAGATAGCGATAGGCTATACTTTGGACGAGATAAAAAATGCTGTGACGGGCAACACGTTTGCCTGCTTTGAGCCGTCGATAGACTACGTCGTCGTCAAATTCCCCAAGTGGCCGTTTGACAAATTCTTCTACGCAAGCCGTAAGCTCGGCACGCAGATGAAGGCTACGGGCGAAGTCATGGCGATAGGAGTGACCTTTGAACAGGCTATTATGAAATCCGTCCGAGGCGCGGAGATATCGCACAACACGCTCAACGACAAGAAATTTGAAAAATACTCAGACGAGAGATTGCTCGAAAAACTCCACGACGTGGACGACGAGAGAATATTCGTAATATACGAGGCGCTTAAAAGAGGCGTCAGCGTGGACGATATATACGATATAACAAAGATAGACAGATGGTTTTTGAATAAGCTGCTCAAACTTATAGGTATGCAAAACCGTTTGAAGAGCGAGACTTTGACGGACGAGCTCTATCTTGCGGCAAAAAAAATGGGCTTTTTGGACAGCACGATAGAGGAATTTTCCGGGCAGAAGATAAAGAACGTCAGATACGCGTCATACAAGATGGTAGACACCTGCGCAGCGGAGTTTGCCGCAATGACTCCTTATTTCTATTCGACCTTTGACGACGAGAACGAGGCGAGAGAGTTTATCGACAACAAAAAGAGCGATAAACAAAAGGTCATCGTATTCGGCTCAGGTCCTATCCGCATCGGTCAGGGTATTGAATTCGACTATGCATCCGTACACTGCGTGTGGGCGTTGAAACGCAAGGGATATGAAGTCGTCATCGTCAACAACAATCCCGAGACGGTATCCACAGACTTTGATACTGCCGACAGACTTTATTTCGAGCCGCTGACCAACGAAGACGTTATGTCGATAATTCAGACAGAAAAACCTTACGGCGTGGTCGTAGCTTTCGGCGGACAGACGGCGATAAAGCTTACCAAGATGCTCAAAGAAAATAATATCAAGATTTTGGGTACGCAGGCTGAGTATATAGATATGGCGGAGGATAGAGAGAAGTTTGACGAACTTTTGGAAAAACTTGATATCAAGCGTCCGCAAGGCTTCACGATAATGACGAAAGAAGAGGCGTTGAAAGTCGCCAACGAGATAGGATATCCCACGTTGCTCAGACCTTCTTACGTGCTTGGCGGACAGAATATGACGGTATGTCATTCCGACGCCGACGTAATCGAATATATGGACGTCATTCTTTCGCAGAAGATAGAAAACCCCGTGCTTATCGACAAGTATCTTATGGGTATAGAAATCGAAGTTGACGCTATCTGCGACGGCGAGGACATACTCATCCCGGGCGTAATGCAGCACGTTGAAAGAACGGGTATCCACTCGGGCGACTCTATCGCGGTATATCCGTCATGGAATATCGGCGACGAGATGCTTGCGAGAATAGAAGAGTGCAGCAAGTTGCTTGCAGTCAATCTGCATACGGTAGGTCTTGTCAACATACAGTACCTTATCTATCACAACGAGCTGTACGTAATCGAAGTCAATCCTAGAAGCTCGCGTACGATACCGTATATAAGCAAGGTGACGGGCGTGCCTATGGTAGACCTTGCGACGAGAGCTATACTCGGCGAAAAGCTTGCGGATATGGGCTACGGCACGGGCATTTATCCCAATTCGCCGTACGTTGCGGTCAAAGTGCCGGTATTCTCTTTTGAGAAACTCACCAACGTGGACACTCAGCTCGGACCTGAGATGAAATCTACCGGCGAAGTGCTCGGTATTGCCACAACGCTTGAAGAAGCCCTTTATAAAGGACTTGTAGCTGCCAATTACAAGATGAAAAAGAAAGGCGGTATATTCATATCGGTACGTAACCAAGACAAAGAAGAGATTGGCGAGATAGGTCAGAAGTTTGAAGAGCTGGGATATACGCTTTATGCTACGGCAGGCACCGCAGAGATACTCAAAGGCTTTGGTTTGGACGTCATAGAGGTCAACAAGATACACCAAAATTCCAAAGACAACACTTTGACGTTGATAGAGTCGGGCAAGATAGACTATATCATTTCCACGTCTTCAAAAGGCAAACTTCCTACGAGAGACAGCGTCAAGATAAGAAGAAAGGCGGTCGAGAGAGCAATACCGTGTCTTACGTCTATCGACACGGCAAACGCAGTCGTCAATTCGCTTATGAGCAGATATTCTCAATACAATACCGAACTTATCGACATCAATAAGCTTAGAGAAGGCAGGTCCTTGCGCAAGTTTACAAAGATGCAGGGCATAGGCAACGACTATATCTATTTCAACTGCATAGGCAATCCGATAGTCAACCCCGAGGGCTTGGCGGTACGTCTGTCAGACAGACATTTCGGCGTGGGCGCGGACGGCGTGATACTCATATGCGACAGCGAAGTAGCCGACGTCAAGATGAGAATGTTCAATGCTGACGGCAGCGAAGGCAAGATGTGCGGCAACGGAATACGTTGCGTTGCTAAGTACTGCTATGACAATGCGATAGTCAACAAGAAGCAAATGACAATAGAGACTTTGAGCGGTATCAAAAATATCGAGATACACACCCAAAACGGCGTTGCAAAACTCATCACCGTTGATATGGGCAAGGCAGAACTTGCGCCTAAGAAAGTGCCCGTAAAACTCGACGGCAAGTCGGTCGTCGACAGGGCGATAGAGATAGGCGGCAAGGAATACAACGTCACCTGCGTATCTATGGGCAATCCTCATGCGGTGGTATTTGTCAAGAACGTCGAGAGCCTCAACGTCGAGAAGCTTGGCAAGACGTTTGAAGAGAGCGAGTTGTTCCCTGACGGCGTCAACGTAGAATTTGTCAAAGTCATCGACAAACATACGCTCAAAATGAGAGTTTGCGAAAGAGGAAGCGGCGAGACTTGGGCTTGCGGCACGGGCGCGTGCGCTGTTGCCGTCGCGGCGGTACTCAACGGATATTGCAATAAAGACGAAGATATATGCGTCAAATTGCTTGGAGGTGACCTTGTTGTCAAATATACCGACGATGCAGTCTACATGACGGGCGGCGCAGTAAAAGTATACGATGGAGAGGTAGAAGTATGACGAAATATATATTTGTGACAGGAGGAGTTGTATCGGGACTTGGCAAGGGCATCACTATGGCGTGCCTCGGCAGATTGCTCAAATCCAGAGGATTGAAGGTAATGGCGCAAAAGCTCGATCCGTACGTCAACGTAGACCCCGGCACTATGAATCCGTTGGAACACGGAGAAGTGTACGTCACGGAGGACGGAGCGGAGACAGATCTCGATCTTGGACACTATGAGAGATTTATTGATGTAGAGCTCAATAAGTATTCCAATCTTACGACGGGTAAGGTATATTGGAACGTACTCAATAAAGAGCGCAACGGCGATTATCTCGGCAAAACCGTGCAGATAATCCCTCATATCACCAATGAGATAAAAGAATTTGTATACAGCGTGGGCAAGAAGTCCAACGCTGACGTAGTAATGACCGAGATAGGCGGCACGACGGGCGATATAGAGAGTCAACCTTTCTTGGAGGCGATAAGACAGATATCACATGAGGTTGGCAGAGACAACTGTCTGTTTATCCACGTCACTTTGGTGCCGTATATAAAGTCGAGCGGAGAGCAAAAGTCCAAGCCGACGCAGCACTCAGTCAAGGAATTGATGGGACTCGGAATACATCCCGACATAATAGTATGCCGTTGCGACGAGCCTATGGAGAGGAGCGTGCTTGATAAGATAGCGCTTTTCTGCAACGTTGCTCCCGACTGCGTAGTCGAGAACTTGACGGTCGACGTACTCTATGAAGCTCCGCTTATGTTGGAAGACAGCAAGCTCAGCGAAGTGGTATGCCGTCAGCTGCGTCTTGACACTCCAAAGCCAGATATGCAGGAATGGATAGATATGCTAGGACGTATCAAGTCCAGAAAAGACGAAGTCACGATAGCTATCGTAGGCAAATATATCAAATTGCACGACGCTTATCTTTCTGTTGTCGAGGCATTGAAGCACGGCGGTTACGAGAACGGCTGTATAGTAGATATCAAGTGGATAGACAGCGAGACGCTTGACGGCGACGCAAGCTGCGAAGACGCGTTCAAGGACGTAGACGGAATTTTGGTTCCCGGCGGCTTTGGAGACAGAGGAGTCGAGGGCAAGATTGCCGCATGTAAGTGGGCGAGAGAAAACAATATCCCGTATTTTGGAATATGTCTCGGTATGCAAATAGCAGTTATCGAGTACGCGCGCAACGTGCTTGGATATGCCGACGCGACGTCGAGCGAATTTGACCCCGACAGCAAACATTGTGTAATAGACTTGATGCCGGACCAAAAGGGATTGCCTAAGGGCGGCACTATGAGACTTGGCGCATATCCTTGTAAGATAGCAAAAGATTCGCTTATGCAAAAGGCTTACGGCGAGGATATGATTCAGGAGAGACATCGCCACAGATATGAATTCAACAATGACTTCCGCAAAGAATTGGAAGACGCCGGGCTGAGAGTTACGGGTACTTCTCCTGACAACAGCTTAGTCGAAGCAGTCGAGATACCTGCCAACGATTTCTTTATCGCAGTGCAGTATCATCCTGAATTTAAGTCACGTCCCAACAGGGCGCACGCGATTTTCAGAGAGTTTGTCAAAGCTTCCCTTGCTAACAAGAATAAATAAAATTATACCGAAATATTATATGGACGGCAGTGCAATTTAATAGCGCCGCCGTCTTTCTTATAAATAGATATTAAGTCAAAATGATTAGGCAAACGCCATATCTTTTATGCTAATATGTTTGTTGTAAGTAAATTTATAATACTGTCCAACTGATATGCAGGCACTCCGAAATTCGCAAGCGCATTGTACGTCTTTTCTTTTAGGTCGCTGCCGATTGCAGATTGCACGGCTTTGTAATACGGGCTGTCGGTCACGCCGCTTTTATGTCGGGCTCCGCCGATATTTCCGAGGTTGGAGAATAGATAGTCTTTTATCAAATCGCTCTCTTCTACGCCGAGAAGCGCATTGATAAGAAACGCAATCATACCCGTTCTGTCAGTGCCGATATTACAATGGAAAATCAACGGATAGTTGTCTTTGTCTGCAAGAAATGCAAACGTCTCTAATATCTTGTCTTTGTTGTCATTCCACATGTCGCCGTCCCATTTCATTGGGATATTTACATATTGGACGTCGCCGCCAAGCGGACTTGACGTAATGCCTCCTATTTCTCCGTTGTCGACTTCGCGCAAGTCTATTTCACTTTTGACGCCCATGACTTCGCGCATCGTTTTTATACCGTCGGCAGTGATTTCTATGACGGGGCTGTCGGCAGAACTTTTATTTAATCTTCCGCAGCGGTAAATCATTCCTTGCTTTACGCTCTTGCCGTCGCCGAGACTCCAACCGCCAAGGTCTCTCACGTTTGTCACTCCGTCCACAGAGAGATTGCGCGGAGCCGTTGAATTTACGTAGAAAGAACCTGTCTTTCCTGTCTTATCGTTTGCCACCTTCCAATAGTAATTGGTGCCGATTTTAAGATTGGTGATTTTTAAATTTGTCTCTGTCGTTTGATAAGTTACCGCGTCATTCATATTTTGTTTTTCGCTGACAATCACCTCATATTTGCCGTCGTTTGGGAATTCATCCCACTTCAATGTTATGCCTTTGGGTTTGCTGTACTCGGCTTTTCCTTTGGCATATAAACCGGCGGCGTATGACGGGGCATGCAAATAATCTATTTGTCTTTGCGTATGTATGTAGACAGTCTTTTTATCGTCGGTTAGGTGTACTACTGTGTCAATATCTTTTTTTAAACACCCAGCAAAGAGGGTAAGTATGATTGTCAGTACAAGAAGGGTAATTATTATTTTTTTGTTGAAAGTATTTTTCATTTTCTCTATCCTCGTATTTAATTATACTCTATTATTGCGTCAACTGCAATAGCAACGTTATTGTCGGTCTCAAAATTTGCTCTATTGACAAAATACAGCCGTATGGTATAATAAAAATAAGTTTTACTATTCACAATTTTGGAATTTTGGGAATAATATATAGGCGTAATGCTTATACGGAGGGAATAATATGAGAAAAATCGTAGCTATCGTGGGAGATAGCAATATTGAAAAAGGCGGGGCAAAGTATAACTTTGCATTTGCTGTCGGCAAGGCGTTGGTCGACAATGGATACAGATTGCAATCGGGCGGACTTGGCGGAGTTATGGAAGCGGCTTTCGCAGGCGCGAGGTCGTCGGAGAAGTATCAGGACGGCGATACGATAGCTATCATTCCGTCGTTTGACAGGACGATGCACAATGAGTATGCCGATATAGTCATATCCACAGGCATAGATATGCTGCGTAATGCGATAGTAGCCAATGCCGATGCAGTAATAGCGATTGGCGGTGGCGCAGGCACTTTGTCGGAGATAGCTTTCGCTTGGGCAATGATGCGGCTTGTGCTGGCTTGCGAGGACGTCGACGGATGGAGCAGTAAAGTAGCCAATACCAAGATGGATCACCGTGTGCGTTATGACGATATACCGGAAGATATGGTCTACGGAGTGAGCAATGCCGACGAAGTTATTGAAATTTTGAATAAATATATCGACAAGTATACTAAGTACCACAAAGCCATAGTAATGGGGGTATAACTAAGCAGTCGTTTTATTGCGTAAAACGGTAAATGATGATTCCCTCACAATCCTGTAAGTAAATATATAGTCACCTCGACCAACGCAGAGGGGGCTAATTGATTTGAAAAATTATAAGGATGAGATTTCTCCGCTACGCTATCGCTTCGGTCGAAATGACTATATAATTACAAGGTTGGGAGGGAATCGTCACCGACGCTCGCCCAAGACGCATCTGCTGGCTCGCTATTCCGTCGCTTCGCTCCTTACGACCGCAGCGGAGAGGTCTAATCGAGTTTAAAAAGTATTGCGCTCATTAACTTAATAATTTATTTTTTACTTTCTTCGTGTACATAATAATTGCTTAAATCTCGTCTTTATGCTAAAATAAATGCGTAAAAAAGTATAGGAGCTTTATATGTACAGCACAAAGAAAATCAACGACGACCTCTATTGGGTGGGCGTAAACGACAGAAAGATCACTTTATTTGAAAACGTATATCCTGTGACTCGCGGAATGAGTTACAATTCATATCTATTACTTGATAAAAAAACGGTGCTGTTTGACACAGTCGACAGCGTTGCAAGTTTGCAGTTTTTAGAAAACGTCAGCCATACGCTTGGTGAAAGAGAACTTGATTATCTCATTGTCAATCATATGGAGCCTGACCATTGCGCCAACATAGGAGCGATAGTCGCAAGATATCCTTCGGTAAAGATAGTTGGCAACGCCAAGACTTTTGTGATGATGGGGCAGTTCTTCGACTTTGATATAGAGTCGCGCAAGGTAGTAGTCAAGGAGGGCGACGTGCTTGACACAGGCAGACATTCTCTTACTTTTGTGATGGCTCCGATGGTGCATTGGCCAGAGGCAATGGTGACGTATGACACGGTTGACAAGGTGTTGTTTTCCGCAGACGCGTTTGGCTCTTTCGGCGCAATGAGCGGCAATATCTTTGCCGACGAGTGCGATTTTGAAAGCGAATGGATAGATGACGCCCGTCGTTATTATACCAATATAGTAGGCAAATACGGTATGCAGGTGACCAATCTTTTAAAGAAGGCAAGCGCATTGGAAATTTCTAAGATATGTCCTCTTCACGGTCCGATATGGAGAGAAAATATAGGTTATATATTAGATAAATATATCAAGTGGTCGAGCTATATCCCCGAAGAAAAAGGAGTGGTAATAGTCTACGGCTCCGTACACGGACATACTGAAAACGCCGCGGAAGTTTTGGCAAATCTGCTTGGTGACAGAGGCGTAAAAAACATAAGGCTTTTTAATGCTTCCATGACTCATTATTCGCAAATCATAGCTGAGAGCTTTAAGCGTTCTCATATAGTATTTGCCTGCGCTACCTACAATATGGCGCTATTTCCTCCAATGCAAGTCATACTGCATGAGCTGGCGGAGCACAATTTGCAAAATCGCGCGTTTGCCTTTATAGAAAACGGAACGTGGACGCCTGCAAGCGCAAAACTTATGACTGAGATACTTGACAAGCTTAAAAATAATAAGATAATAGGTCAGAACGTCACCGTCAAGTCCGCCTTAAATTCCGACAGTTACGCGCAGCTTGCAAGACTTGCCGACGAGATTGCGCAAGACGTAAAACAAGTTTAAAAATATAAATTTCAAATTTAGATATCCGTCCGTAAGGGCGGATATATTTTAAATGTCCACAAAAGGTTATGTGAGTTTATAGGTAAATTTTCAATCAGTGAAATTGACCTTGACTATTGATTACAATATGGTTATAATATAAAAGGAGCAGTAAGTTATGTCTAAAATAATGGAAGAACAACAGAAATACATCGATATCATTGGTGAGATAGAATATTGTTATAGGCGTATGAAAGAAGTTCGTCCGCTTACTGCAAGCGAAATCAAATATTTCAATAATGAGTTTTCGATCAGCGCTAGCCATAACTCTAATGCAATAGAGGGTAATACCTTTACTTTTGATGAAACAAAGCTGCTTATCGAAAAAGGTATAGTTACAGGCGCGCACTCTTTACGTGAGAGCGAAGATATAGTGGGATATAAGCAGGCGTTTGATTTTCTTTATGAATCAGTAAAGGAAAATAAAGCGATTACGGAAGAATTTATAAAAAAAGTTCACAGTTTTGTTTTACGCGGCGAAGAAGGTGCAGGACAGTACAGAACAATACAAAACTACGTAGGCAGTTTGACAAGGATAATTTATACTCCCTGTCCACCTACGCAAGTATCTGAAAAGATGAAAGCGTATGTGGAAGAAGTGCAGGCTGATTGCAAACATAATGCTGTCTTTGCAGAACAAGGACAGTTTAATTGGGTTGAGTTGTTCCACAATCTTGCCAAGCATCATATTGAGTTTGAAAATATACATCCATTTGTTGACGGCAACGGCAGAACGGGAAGATTGCTTTTGATTTATGAAATGATCTCATTAGGGCTTTTGCCTGTCGATGTGCGATATGAAGAGCGTGATAGGTATTATGCAGCAATAAGTTCTTATAGAGACAAAGAAAAATACAGTACGCGTGCAGAAAGCAAGACGGAAGGCATGGCAAAATTGCTTGCCGAAAGTGAACTTGAAAGTATGAAAATATGGCTTTCGATATATTCTGATAGCGGAGTATCTTAAATTTAAAATATTAAGACGTGTTGTTATTTTAAAGATAACAAGGTTTTAACTCGCGTGTCAAATTTGTCATTTAATAAAGCGGTCTTTTTCAAGACCGCTTTGTGTTTTTAATTTTCAAGCATAAAATAATATTATGATATTATTTCATTGCCTCTTCTACTGCAACTGCGCAGGATACGGAAGCGCCTACCATTGGGTTGTTGCCCATGCCGATAAGACCCATCATTTCTACGTGAGCAGGTACGGAGGACGAGCCTGCAAACTGAGCGTCAGAGTGCATTCTTCCCATTGTGTCAGTCATGCCGTAAGATGCAGGACCTGCCGCCATGTTGTCTGGGTGGAGCGTACGTCCTGTGCCGCCGCCGGAAGCAACGGAGAAGTATTTCTTTCCGCTCTCGACGCACTCTTTCTTATAAGTTCCTGCAACAGGATGTTGGAAACGCGTCGGGTTGGTGGAGTTGCCGGTGATAGATACGTCTACGTTTTCGTGCTTCATTATAGCTACGCCTTCAACGACGTCGTCTGCGCCGAATACTCTTACTTTGCTTCTCTCGCCGTCGGAGTAGGATATGGTGTCAACCACTTTGAGCTCGCCTGTGAAATAATCAAGCTTTGTTTGTACGTAAGTAAATCCGTTGATTCTGCTGATTATCTTAGCCGCGTCCTTGCCAAGTCCGTTGAGGATAACTTGGAGAGGTTGTTTTCTTACTTTGTTTGCCTTCATTGCAATACCGATCGCGCCTTCTGCTGCGGCAAAAGATTCGTGACCTGCGAGGAATGCAAAGCACTTGGTCTCTTCTCTCAAAAGCATAGCCGCAAGATTTCCGTGTCCAAGTCCGACCTTTCTTTGTTCAGCGACAGAACCGGGTATGCAGAAGCTTTGCAAGCCGATACCGATTGCCTCAGCAGCGTCAGCCGCCTTCTTGCAACCCTTTTTGATAGCGATAGCGCAACCTACGGTGTATGCCCATACTGCATTTTCAAATGCGATAGGTTGAATTCCTTTGACGATAGCGTCTACGTCGATGCCCTTGTCGGTGCAAATTTGTTTTGCTTCTTCAAGAGAGGATATGCCGTATTCTTTGAGGCACTTGGTGATTTTGTCTATTCTTCTTGAATAACTTTCAAATGTAACTGCCATATATCTGTACCTCCTTAATTCTTTCTCGGGTCGATTTTGGTCACAGCTTCTTTATATCTGCCGTAACTGTTGGTAAACTTGACCAAAGCGTCGTTTGCCGACATGCCGTCTTTGATAGCTTCCATCATCTTGCCGAGATTTACAAATTCATATCCGATGACTTGATTGTCTTTGTCAAGTCCAATATGTGTGACGTAACCTTCTGCCATTTCCAAGTATCTCACGCCCTTTGCGCCGGTGGAGTACATCGTGCCGACTTGCGAACGCAAACCTTTGCCGAGGTCTTCAAGACCTGCGCCGATAGGAAGTCCGTTTTCGGAGAAAGCCGATTGCGTACGTCCGTAGACGATTTGCAAGAAGAGTTCTCTCATAGCAGTGTTGATAGCGTCGCATACGAGGTCGGTATTGAGTGCTTCCAAAATCGTCTTGCCGGGGAGAATCTCAGCTGCCATAGCCGCAGAGTGCGTCATACCCGAACAACCGATTGTCTCTACCAAAGCTTCTTCGATTACGCCGTTTTTTACGTTCAAAGTCAATTTGCAAGCGCCTTGTTGCGGAGCGCACCAACCGATACCGTGAGTAAGACCGCTGATATCGCTGATTTGCTTGGATTGTACCCACTTGCCTTCTTCTGGAATAGGAGCAGGACCGTGGTCAGTGCCTTTGGTGACCTTGCACATATTCATTACTTCATGTGAATATTCCATTAGGAATAACCTCCTTAAAAATATATTTAATTTTACGCTTTTAATTATACAATGATATGGATAATTATGTCAACAACTACGCCGAATATTCTTGCTTTTACGACTTATATAAAATATTTAAAATATTATATCTATATATATTTGGTATACAGTCACCTCGCTAGTCGCGGAGAGGTCTCAACATATTGAGAAAATAAACGGATGAGATTTCTCCATTCCACTACGTTACAGTCGTAAGGAGCGGTAGCGACGGCATAGCGAGCCAGCAGGTGCGTCTTGGGCGAGCGTCAATGGCGATTATATCAGACAATCACAAGGATTAGACCTCTCCACTACGGTCGAGGTGACTAGATATGGCTTGTAGCTAATCAAGCTTTAAGTCATTTCGACCGAAACGAAGTGCAGTGGAGAAGTCTCATCCTATTGAAAAATATAATTACTTATCATGCACTTTCATTCTATTTTTAAAGTCATTTACACCCATTCTAAGAAAAGTATACATTTACTGACTGCCGTTTTCTTATCGCGAAACGGCGTATTTTTTTAATAAGAG
>CAJTVJ010000039.1 GCA_910579785.1 uncultured Christensenella sp.
ACTCCGCTTGGCAAAGTCGCTGTCGCCACACCGCCGTTAAACTCTGCCGTTGCCTGATACTTGACTTCTCCGTTGCCTGACTTGTCTGCAAGCAATATTATTGCCTTGCCGCTCTGTCCTGTCTTTGTTATTGATACGCTGTTGCCTGACAATGTTATATCCGGAGCGCTTGATATATTTTCATTATAGTTGACGTAATCCGCTGTCTTCAAATATACCTTATATGCCGGCTTTGTTCCGTTGACTGTATTTACAGCGACAAACGTCGCCCCGTTGGACATCACGTTGCTCGCCGTTGCATAAATTACGTTGGCAGGATCAAAGTTAAATGCAGGACGCACACTAATTTTAGCTTGCACACCTGCACTTGATATTGAGCCATTGACAACAAACATATGTACTTCGCTCGCATTAACCCGTCCTGGCGAACGCAGAGTAAACCCACCTTCTTTATCTATCAGATAAGTGGCTTTGACAGAATTTTCTACAACACCTGGATAACCCGGATAAGTATCTGGATCCCAACTTGAAACTACTTTTTTTGCATATATAGTAACTCCGTCACTCTCACAAAATCCGTATTCTGGAGTATTGATATCGTAATAATCTAATAAAAAAAGATAATCGTTGGTATTCTCTATTACTGTACCGTTATCTCCCCTTCCCGCATAATAACCTGTTGTATTTTCAACGCCTGTTGTAATAGTACTTGGGTCGTAATTTCCAAATGCAGTGGAAATAATATTGTTTGTATAATATCTTGGAGTAGTTTTTCCATCATGCGACCAATTTTTTGTAACAATATTATTTGACAAAACAATATTTGTTCTCTCAACGCTACTAAATAATTTATATAACCAAGAGTTACTTTTAGTAACACTGCTCCATTCATCCGCAGTCGGAGCGGCTGTACTGCTGCTGGCAGCAAGCGGATATTTCCCAGAATTTAAAACTGCTCTTATTTTACTAGTACCCCAAAAAGCGTAGTGTGGATTATTTTGTGTATTAAACTGTTCAGAAAAAACGCTTGAATCTGCCCAAAGCAACATATCTCCATCGCTATATTTTGAGTCTCTAGCTGAAAGCACGCGCCATTTTAAAGCACCGGACGCGCTACCATTTGTTCCGAGATAAATATAGTCCTTTTGCTTCCCTTGAATATTATTTATAAAGTAATTTTGACTTATTCCCCTTTCATTAAGATTAAGGACAGATGCTTTGCTTTTTGCAGTCGTGTCTGCATTTACCAAACTTTCTCCAAATTTATTGTAATTAACAAATATACTGCATATTATTATCGTCAGCATCAACAAAACACATGCCACTGCCAACAAGCCTTTATATTTGCTTAACCTTCTCATCATTATTTAGGACCTCCTTTGTATACTTTGTCGCATAGCGCGACCTATTCAATGCAAATTATACTTTACGCTTTATCTTTGCACAATACTAATAGTATTGTATCTCCCTTACAGTTTTTGCCACATTGCAAGTATCTCTTAAACTAGTCTTTTAGAAGTTATTATATAGAATTTTCTATGTGGCAAACTATACTTTTAGGTATATTTTTTATGCTTTGCGTACGTACTTTGCCTTATCTAGGTCGCCTTGAAATATGTAATTATTCCAAGAAAAGTATACATTTACTGACCTTGCGAAGTTGAATATAACTCGCGCGCGAAATATACTCTTATTAAAAAAACTCGCCGTTTCACGATATAGAAATAGGCAGTCAGTAAATGTATACTTTTCTTAGAATGGATATGATTGACTTTAAAAATAGAATGAAAATGTTTGATTATTATATGTGTTTTAATAGGATTAGACCTCTCCGCGTAGGGCGTAAGGAGCGGAGAAATCTTATCCTTTTATTTTAACTATCATACAGTAACTTAAAAAATGCACCCGCAACGGGTGCATTAAATTCACTATAAAAATCGCTTATCTTTTGCTCCTCTTATATTTTTTGAGTTGAGGATATTGCGACTCAGACAAACTATCTTCAAAAGCTTTGAGAAGTTTGAGCTGTTTAGAGCTGAGGTTTTTAGGAGTCTCGACTTTGACTACGACGTACAGATCGCCGTAGAGGTCTTTACGCAAGACTTTCATACCGTAACCTTTGAGACGTATCTTAGTGCCAGACTGCGTACACTCAGGTATCTTGCATTTTGTCTCGCCTTTAAGCGTCTCGATAATTATCTCACTGCCGTATGCGGCGTCATAAAAACCGATCGGAAGGTCATAATAAAGGTCGTTGCCAACTCTCTTAAATTTCTCGCTTGGCATTACGCCGACTGCAATGACAAGATTACCTTTGCCTCCGCCGTTCTGTCCGCAATGTCCTTCATTGCGAAGGGTCATTGACATACCGTTGTCCACGCCTGCCGGTACGGGAACGTTGACAGTTGCTTCTTTGCGCACGTAGCCGTTGCCGCGACATGTCACGCACTTTTCTGTGACGGTCTTGCCCCTACCTCCGCACGCCGTACAAACTGTCTGAACTACCTGTTGTCCAAAGATGCTCTGCTGCGTCTTGCGTACGGTGCCTGTGCCGTTGCAATATGTACATATCTTGATGGACGAAGCGTCCTTAGCTCCGCTGCCGTTGCAAGTCGAACACGGCTCGTCTCTGTTGAGCCTTATCGGTTTGGTCGCGCCGTTGTACGCCTCTTCAAACGACAGATTTATCTTGACGTGGATATCCTCGCCCTGTCTTGGAGCATTTGGCGTTCTTCTCGCGCTTCCGCCGCCAAAGAAAGATGAAAGTATGTCTTCAAAACCGCTGAAACCGCCTTCAAAGCCGCCCTTACCGCCTGCGCCGCCAAAACCTTGCGGTCCGTCAGGATTGCCGAATTGGTCGTAATTACTACGCTTTTCTTTATCACTGAGGATCTCGTATGCCGCGTTTATCTCCTTGAATTTCTTCTCGGCTTCTTTCTTTTCGCTTTCGCTTGCCGTCGCGAATCTGTCCGGGTGCAAAGTTATCGCAAGCTTTCTATACGCCTTGCGGATATCGTCGTCGGTCGCCGTCTTGGTCACACCCAATATTTCATATAAGTCTTTTGCCATATATTCCTTTTTGCACGACTTTTGCCACCGACTCAAAGCCCGTGGCAAAAGTGTGATTTTTTATTTAGATATTAGTTGTCGATTATGATGTCGTCAGGGTTGATAGTGCTGCCGTCTCCGCCTTCATTCTTCTGCGCCTCTTCCTGAGCTGCTTGATAAAGTCTTGTAAAGATAGGCGCATTTTCTTTTGACATTGCGTCGATGATAGCTCTTATCTTCTCAGCGTCGTCAGCCTCTGCAAGATCAGCCTTTGCCTTTGCAAGCGAATCTTTGAGAGTAGCCTTTTCGTCCTCGGTGAGTTTGTCTGCGCTCTCTTCGATGGCCTTCTCGGTTGCGAAAATCATTTGATCAGCATCGTTTTTTGCATCGACGAGTTCTTTACGCTTCTTGTCTTCCTCGGCATACTTCTCAGCCTCTTTTACTGCCGCGTCGATTTGATCTTCTGACAGATTGGTGGAAGAAGTGATGGTGACAGATTGCTTTTTGCCTGTGCCCTTGTCTACCGCGGTGACGTTGACTATGCCGTTGGCGTCGATGTCAAAAGTAACCTCGATTTGCGGAATACCTCTCGGTGCCGGCGGAATTCCGTCAAGCTGGAATCTTCCAAGCTCTTTGTTGTCGTTTGCCATAGAACGCTCGCCTTGCAACACTCTGATGTCAACGGCCGTCTGGTTGTTGGCAGCAGTTGAGAATACCTGCGACTTGGAAGTCGGTATTGTCGTATTACGCTCGATAAGCTTTGTAAATACTCCGCCCATAGTCTCGATACCGAGAGAAAGCGGCGTTACGTCCAAAAGTACGACGTCTTTGATATCGCCGGCAAGCACGCCGCCTTGTATAGCTGCGCCCAATGCCACGCACTCGTCTGGGTTGATACCCTTAAACGGCTCTTTGCCTGTGACTTTGCGTACAGAATCTACTACCGCAGGGATTCTCGTCGAGCCGCCGACAAGTATTACCTTTGAAAGGTCGCTTGCTTTGAGGTTGGCGTCCGAAAGAGCCTTTTTGAGCGGTATCATCGTTCTGTCGACAAGGTCGCTTGTCAACGCGTCAAACTTAGCCTTGGTAAGCTCTATGTCAACGTGCTTAGGCACGCCTTCTACTATCGTGATATAAGGGATATTGATAGCCGTCTTCGTCATACCCGAAAGCTCTATCTTAGCTTTTTCGGCAGCTTCCTTAATTCTGCTCATAGACGCAGGATCGTTGGAAAGGTCGATGCCCTCTGCGTTTTTGAATTCTTTGACGATATAATCCATTATCTTCTTGTCAAAATCGTCGCCGCCGAGCATATTGTCGCCGCTAGTAGCAAGCACTTCAAATACGCCGTCTTCGATCTCCAATATCGATACGTCGAACGTACCGCCGCCAAGGTCGTATATCAATACCTTCTGTCCCTTGTTATCGCCCTTGTCAAGACCGTATGCAAGAGCTGCCGCCGTAGGCTCGTTGATTATTCTCAAAACTTCAAGACCTGCAATCTTACCGGCGTCTTTCGTCGCCTGTCTCTGAGAGTCGGTGAAGTATGCAGGTACCGTGATGACTGCCTGCGTGACCTTTTGACCGATATATGCCTCAGCGTCTTGTTTGAGCTTTGTCAATATCATTGCGCTTATCTCTTGCGGAGTATATGCCTTGTCGTCGATTTTGACCTTATAATCGCTGCCCATATGTCTCTTTACAGAGAATATTGTTCTCTTTGCATTGGCAACCGCCTGTCTTTTAGCAGTCTGACCAATAAGTCTCTCTCCGTCCTTAGTAAAGCCTACTACCGACGGGGTCGTTCTTGCTCCTTCCGGATTTGGTATTACTACGGCTTCGCCGCCTTCCATTATGGCTACGCACGAGTTTGTCGTACCCAAATCAATACCGATGATCTTTCCCATTTTTTTATATCTCCTTAAAAATGATTTCTTTATTATGTATTTGTCCTTGCGAACTTTATGCCTATGCTGCCTTTATTATTCGGCAACTACGACCATAGCGTGTCTCAATATCTTTCCCTCTTTGTGATATCCCTTCTTGACAACGTCGACTATCTTTCCGGAATTTCCCTCGCCCGGAACTTTTGCAACGGCTTCGTGCATATTTGGGTCAAAGTCCTCGCCCAAGCACGCCATCTCCGTCACGCCGCGCTTTTTCAGCGCTTCTAAAAAGGCATTCTTGACTAGCTCTATACCTTTGCGTTGCTCTTCGTCCTTTTGAGCTTCGATAGCCATATCAAGATAATCAAGCACGGGCAATATCTCCTCGATCATATCGTTGATGCCGTTCATATACATAGTGCTTGCGGTCATTGCGTTTCGTCTCCTGAAATTCTCAAAGTCAGCCTGCACTCTCACGTATTGATCGTATAAAGCATTGTAATGTTCTACGCTCACCGATTCGGGATACTCCTCTTCGTCAGTTTGCTCTTGAATATCAGGATTGAACTCCAACACTTCTTCTTGATCTTGCTCTGCTTTGTTTTTATGCTTCACTTTGCTTACCTCCGCTTTTATAGCTTATCTATTACTTTTCCGAGTTGTCTCAACACCGTAAGCACCCGTTTGTAATCCATTCTTTCAGGACCTATCACACCAAGCTGTCCGACTTCTCTTCCCTTGACGTGATACTTTGCGCTGACAAGCGCCATATTCTTTAAGCCCTCGTCCTCTTCGGCGCCTATCTTTATGCAAAACTCTATGTCGCCGTCGTCGCGCATAAGCTCTTTAAGCTTGTCTTTCTTGCCTACTATCGATACAAAATTCTTGATATTGTCATAGTCTTTTGCCTCGGGATATTGAAATATCTTCTCCGCGCCCTCGACGTAAAGCTGACCTTCTCTGCTCTTTTTATATTCGCTGAGCAAGTCGAATACGTCGTCAAACACCTGCTTAAACGATTTGAGTTCGGCGTCCAAATCGACAGGAGTGGAAAGTATCTGTTCAAGCGTCTTGCCCGAAAAACATCTTGCCAATAAGTTGTTGGCTATGCTAATATAATCGTCCTGTCCGTCGGGAAGCTTTATCTCCTTGTCCTTTATGACTCCGCTGTCGGTGATTATCAATACCAGCGCGGTACCGTCATACATATCCAAAAGCTTGATGTCCTTTATCCTCAACGTGTCGCTGTTGGATATCATGAGCAACGACGTATAGTTGGTCACGTCGCTCACTATCTTGGCTCCGTCCTTTACAATCTCTGCGACGGAATCGTATTTTCTTGACAGATACGTCCTAAAAGCCTCTAAGTCTATGTCTTCGTTGTTGATGATATTGTCGACGTAATATCTGTATGCCTTTGAAGAAGGTATTCTGCCTGCGCTTACGTGCGGCTGTATCAGATATCCCATCTCCTCCAAGCGCGACATCTCGCTTCTTATCGTCGCAGGAGATACTTCCGGCAAATATTTCTTTTGAATATCCGCCGAAGATATAGGCTCTACCGAAGTGATATAGCTGTCAATCAACGCTTGCAACACTCTTTTCTTTCTTTCAGTAAGTTTGTCGTCCATCTTTCACCTTATCACCGTTTGGCAGTCATCCCATGAGACTGTTAGCACTCTCACCTCTCAACTGCTAAATCTATTATACTACAATTTTGCCGCAAGTCAATACTTTTTAAAAACATTTTTTAATTTTTTTAAGAATTTCACAATATATTCCGTTGCCTATAACTATTTATATACTATATATATTATATATCAATATATATTGCAGTGGACGCATACGTGACAAAAACATGAAAACTGTGAAGAATTTTATATTTACCCACATATAAAAGCGCGCCGCTTTTACAGTAATTCCCATAGGGAGTTTTAGGCAAGTCGCAGGCAATAGAAAAAGTATGGCATAAAGTCATACCTTTTCTATTGTATTTTAAGCGTGGACGAACTTGGCTACTCATAGCCTAGTGAGATATAGATATGTTTTATATTTCCCGCAAAATTCAATCTGTTGTGTTCTTTCATTTTTCGCGATATAATAATTGTACGATAAACAGTAATTTAGCGGAGAATTGTTATCAATAGCAAAATCGTAATTAAAACGGAGAAAAATTATGGAATTGAGAAGAATAGCGGTAATTAAAAAGTCCTCAAATTATAAAGAAGTAAAAGATTTGATGAAGCGAGCGTTTCCTAAAAACGAACGTATGCCTATGTGGTTGCTCAATTATTGGGCAAAAAAAGACGGTTATGATTTTTGGTCTTACTATGACGGAGAAGATTTTTGCGGCATTTGTTTTGCAGTTATAAACAAAAAAACGGTGTTTATTTGGTATCTTGCCATAAATGACAAAATGCGTTCATGTGGGTATGGCTCGGCGATATTAAACGACGTTAAAGAAAAATATGCGGGCTGTGAAATCACGTTAAACGTAGAGCCGTTATATACAACTGCGGATAATTACGAGCAGCGCGTAAAGAGAATTGCTTTTTACGCGCGCAATGGTTTTTTGAATACCGAGAAGATAATTAAGTTTAAGAAAGACGACTTTTTGGTGCTGTCAACCAAGAAAGATTTTGACGAGGTTACTTATAAAGAAATTTTGCGTAAACTATCTTTCGGACTTTTTAAGCCGAATTTTACACAAGAAAACAAGTAAAATGAAATATGGAATATATAGTGAACAACAAGCAATCTTGATATGATAAATTTCAATTTATCTTTCTAAAAGGTTTGTAGTAAAAAGCTCTCGAACATATCGTTCGAGAGCTTTTGTCCTTGCTTGAAAGTATAACTCTTAATAATTTAGTTTTTTAATTCCCTATGGGAAGTGCGCTTTACCGCGGCGCGCTTGTATTTTTATGCTTCGTTGATTTTTTCTTCTCCGATATCGCTTTTCTCAGGCTTTGAAAATTGTCTTTTTTTGCGTTTTTTCTTATCTACGCTGTCGGCTATTGCCGCGCCTACCAGGGCAATGATAATTATCACCGGTATGGCGATAGCTCCGTACAAAAAGCCCGTGTATTCCCTTATCTCTTCCTTTACGATAGGTATATAAGAAATATAATCGACATTTATCTTATCCTTGTCGCTGTGCGGCATCACTTTTACAGAGTGCTCAGCCGAGAGGTCAAAATCTATCGCAAACAACAGCTGGTCGGTCATTGTCGTCTCGCTATACAAATCTATCGTCTCATAGTGCGACCCGTCGATATATACGTCCATCTTTCCGTACTTTTCGTCTTTAACTCCGTATACGCAAATCTGTCTTGTGAGAGCAGTAAACGATAAGACTGAATTGGCGTCGACGCTTTCGCTGACGCTGCCGTTGATGCAGACATATTCTTTGACGTCGCTCCAACCGCCCATATACGCGATATTAGACGACGTGTTGGGTACTATCTGACTTGCGTCAAAGTGCTGACCTATCTTCAAATCCGTAAACGAACATTCAAAAGCGTCTTGCGATACAAAAGACAGCTTGACGTATCTGCCGTGCGCCGAATTGAATTTAAACGTATTCAGTCCTGCCTTTATTACGTTGTCCTCTATCGCAACTGTCGAAAATTCAACAAACTCGGCAGAATCGCTTAAAGTCAATTCCACCGTCTTGCCGACCATAGGACTGCCCTGACGTACGTAGAACTGAACGAATTCCAATCTCTTATTGCCGCCCATATTTACAGTAAAATCAAAACGGCTTTGACGCTCAAACGACGTATAGTAAGAATCTCGCAAATCGTCGAGGGCGTATTCTATTTCATATTCAGGACCGAATGCTCTCGGATAGTCGACGACGCTGTCCTCTTCAAGCTCGTATGCTTTATAAAACTCGTCTTTTTGTCCGTATCCCGTAGGATATATCACAGGAGGTACAAATTCTGCAATCTTATCGTCGGAAAGTCCGTTGTATATCAAATAATCGGAATCTATAATACTTGCGATTATTCCGTGGTCTTCGTCGTTCGTTATATCCTCGTCTTCGATATATCTAATACCCAGCGCAGCGTCGCACGCGCCTTTGGTAGAGAGAAGATACAAATTGAAATAGTAATTGACGCCTTCGTCAAGGTCTATGTCGTAAGAGTGACCTCTTGTAAACTCTTGGAAAGGTATGGATATGTCAAACATAGTAAACATATACTTCGGCACGCCGAACTCTACCTTACAACGTCCGTTGTTTCGCAAATAAAATCTATATTTGCCGCTTTTAGGCACTCTCATACAACCGCTTGTGACCGTCAACGCATATTCGCTTGGGTCGTATTCATCGCTTCTTCTTCGTACGCCTGCAAAGTCTATGCTACCTACTTTGCTGGGCGTTCTCTTTTCATAGCTTGAAATTGCCTCAGACAACGCGGTCGTCGGATTGTCAAACTTCCAACCGTCATATATCTTGTACGTTGCGACAGTGACTGTCACGTTTATTTTGCCGTAAAGCGTGATTGTGTATTCTCCGCTTGACAGCGTAAGTTCAAATTCGTCAATGAGCGCGTCTTGACTTGGAGTATAATAATATATACTGTCGTCTTTGCTGTCCTTGCTCCAAAGATTTTGATGCGCCCCGACCACCTTATCAACCTTCCAGCCGTCTATCAATGAGACGATATTTTCTCCAAAGTTGAATACGGCTTTTTCTCCCATAGCCACGGTATAGCCCATATTGTAATTGTTGGCTTCGTTGCCTATTGTGAAAAGAGTCTGAACAGGAATATATAGATTATTGCCCGACATCTTGTCCTTCGTCGCTTGCGACAGCTGCATGCCGAACATATCGAAATACTGCCCCATATCGGCTCTCAAAACTGTGCTTATCATAAGCGCGAATTCATCTATATCCATATCTGACGATTGGCGATATCCCGAAATTATCTCTATCGTCTTGTCAAGACCGAAACTGTGAAGTATGTTGATAAAAAATGCCATCACGACTTCGTTACGTCTCAATTCAAGGTCTTCGGAAGAGTGCGAAAGAAGCTCCAAAGTACCTTTTAAGCACGTATATGAATTGTTGAGCCAATTTATATCGTTGAGAGAATCTTTGCCGGGATTGGTCATCACGACGTGGTCGACAGCGCACAGCACGTCAATTATAGCCTCTTGCGACAATACTCCGTCATTGCCTCCGACTACTCTCGTCTTATAGTTGCATATATTGTAGAGAATATCCCATGCTTCGCCTTCTATAAGATTGCTGTAAAAAAGACATTTTTCAAAATACGATATGGGCGCATACGTGACCCTAAGCGCAGAGTCATACGATATCGAAGAATAATTGCCAAAAACTATACTCGACGTATAGTCTCTTGAAGAGTTGGCTATTCCAAGGGTCTCGTTGACAAAAGATACTGCCGACTGCCACCAAAGCAAAACGTTGTAAAGATCGTCTATCTTGCACTTGCGCTCTTCGTCGTACAGTATCGACGTGGGCACGTAAAATCTCGTATTCACACAGTCTAATATAGCAAAAGCTCCGTCACCTTGCTCTATCTGCTCAATCGAATCTCTGCCAAGTCTGTAATATGGAATTACTATGCCGCCCTCTATCGTCATATTGAAAGAAGCATTTTCCGAATCTGCCGTTATATCGTCGTTCTTAGGCACCAATATCTCCACGATACCGCCCGACGCTGACTTCAATCTTGTCGTGCTTTGCGAGATTATCTCCGACGCCCTCGTCTCGCTGGAATATGTGTCGACGTACACAGAATAATGGTTGAGACGTACCGTCTCAGGTACAGTCACGGTGAGAATTTCGTTGGCAGGAAGATAAAGACCCGTGATATGATAACCGCTCATTCTCGCGTCTACGTTGACTTTGGCTGTGACCCTCTCGACGTCCTTGTATTCCGTCGCCGTCTTAGGAGCGGCTCTCTTCTCTAATATGGAAAATCCGTCGCCGAAACGCGATACTACGGCATCTTCAATATTTATATCGTTTTCCAAAGTAGAACATGCCCCAAGACAAAGCAATGCGGCAATGACGAATATCAATACGACTGTCAAAAATCTCTTCTTCATATTCTTCCTTACAAAAATTCTACTTTTTTATAAGTTTACTACAAAAAAAATAAAAAGACAATAAAAAATAAATAATATTTTATATTAAATAAACCGTCATATATTGATTACATATAACTTCGAATAGTTAAAATTTGCGCAATGTCAATTTTTTGTTAAAATTTGTTAAATTTTTCCAGACCCCCTTTTAATCTTAAATTCTATATGCTATAATATAGTTGTACAAGGAAATTATCATAAAAACGATAGCTTTCTTGACAGAAATTTAGGAGGGCAATTACTATGAGAATCGAAATAATTGCAAGAAATTACAAACTCACAGACAACTTGGAAGAAATCATCAACAAAAAAATGGAAAAATTTTCCAGATACTTTGAGGATGACGCTTTGGCTAAGATCTTCTTGAAAGAGACCGGCAAAGAAAGATACGTGATGGAAGTCACCATCTTCTTCGGCAACAATATGGTAAGAAGCGAAGTCTCGTCCGACAATATGTATAAAAATATAGATTTGGCTTTGCCAAAGATTGAAGGTCAAATAAGAAAACATCGCACTAAACTTGGCAAACTCAAAAAGAATGCCCTTGAAGAAGAGGCAATGTATCCTCAACAGGAACAACAAAAAATGGAAGTCATACGTACCAAATCTATGGCTCTCAAAAAAATCGACCTCGAAGAAGCCGTCGAGG
This sequence comes from uncultured Christensenella sp., assembly GCA_910579785.1. Classification (GTDB taxonomy): domain Bacteria; phylum Bacillota; class Clostridia; order Christensenellales; family UBA3700; genus RACS-045. The sequence continues at coordinate 11,707 of CAJTVJ010000039.1, forward strand.
ATATGGAACTTGTCGACCACGACTTCTATATCTTCCTCAACAATACTACCGGCAAAGTCAACGTGCTGTATAAGAGAAAAGCCGGCAATTTGGGCTGTATAGAAGTGGACGTTTAAATACAAATATTGATGTTAGCAAATAAACTGAGCGCACCTTTTATGGTGCGCTTTTTATAGCTTTCAATACGAATTTAAATAGTAATTCTATTCAACTATGGTCGAGGTGAATAGATTTAGTTGCAAGTTTGGGAGAGAATCGTCACTGACGCTCGCCCAAGACGCTACCGCTGGCTCGCTATGCCGTCGCTATCGCTCCTTACGAGCGTAGTCGAGAAGTCTAATCCGCTTTTTTCAACTTGTTGAGACCTCTCCGCGACTAGCGAGGTGACTATTTATATTTTCT
>CAJTVJ010000040.1 GCA_910579785.1 uncultured Christensenella sp.
TAACGATTTCCTCAAAGAACAGAGAGCTTTGAGGAAATAAGAGACAAAATGCGTATATCAGCCGTCTTTTTGCACTAACAGAGCGCGCCTTATGGTGCGCTCTTCTAAGTGATGGAGATATATAAAGTCACCTCTACCAACGCGGAGAGGTCTAAACGAGTTGAAAAAAATATTAGATTTTCCGTTTTGATCGTAATGACAAAGTTATGTTTAAAGCCGTCTTTTGCATTGATGTATAGTTAAAGTTTTTTAATTTTCATAAATCAGTTGCGATAAATAATATGTTTTGTTATATTGTATATAAGTCATGTATAAAAGAAATTTAATAGCAATATTATATTCAAATGCTCATAATAAATGATTATAGTAGAGTTTGTATGATATGTAATAATATTAAAGAGTGGAAGTTGGGAGGCAGAATATGAATGAGCCTTATTGGTGGTACGTTTTATTTGTTCGTACTAATACTGAAAAGCGAGTTGTAAGCGATATTGCCGATTTTGCAAAAGTAAATAAATTAAGTAATGAAATAGAGGCGTTTGTGCCTGAGTCGGAAGTTTATTACAGAAACAAAAAATGCAGAGATATAGGGAAGCAGTACAAAAAGAGGCCGTTATTTCCCGGGTATGTATTTATTGAAACTGACATGGACAGCCAAAGTTTTATTAAAAACTTTATGCGCTATATACATAGTTCTGCCGATGTCATCAAGTTGTTGAGGTATGGTGAGAATGGAGACATAGCATTGACGGAAGATGAGCGAAAGCGTTTTGAATATTTATTCAAAGGTAAAAGGTGCGTAGAACATTCCCAGGGATATATAGAAGGCGACAAAGTTGTGATTACTATGGGACCTTTGAAAGGAAACGAGGGAAGTATTACGTATATCAACAGACATAATAGATATGCAATAATTGATTCAGAGATGTTTTGTAAAAAGATCTCTGTCAAAGTTGCATTGGAGATAGTTAGTAAACAATAAACAAATTCTTTATAGTTATTTTATTTTATCAAGTCCAAACGCTGCAAAATGGAAAGAAGGCAAGTCGACATACTTTAAGCCACTGTCCTGCAAGCGGCAGACCTATCAAAGTTGCGCAAGAGAGCAGGGCATTGAAAAAGCTTATTCCTCCGAGTATCCAACCTATGCTTATTATCCAGACTATTGAGGCGAATATTCTGTCTGGGACAAGCACGATTTTTTTGCCGAAAGGCTTATAGTTGACGTAAGCGATTTTAAAGCAGTCCAAAGCTATGGGAAATCCAATGACGGAAAACATAAGAGCAATGCCGACAAATGCCCACAATACTGCTAAAAATATGCCGCCAAAAATCTTCCAATACAGATTTCCTGCTGTTCTGAACACTTTTTTTATTGCCCATACCATACTTTTAGTATGAGAAAAAGGGGAAAATATATCAAAATTTTATCAAAATGTTCATTTGATATTGATTTAATGTCATGATAATGATATAATAAACTAAGACAATTTTATTTACAGCGATTAGGAGCTTGATATGAAATATACGTTAGCAAATGACAACTTCAACGACTTTTATTGTTTTGAGGACAACGCGCTCAAACCGCGCGCATATTTTGTGCCGTTTAAAGATATGGAGGAATGTAAAAAGACGACGTATCTTGAAGAGAGGTACAACTCTTCTCTTGTCGACATATTGAACGGCGAATGGGATTTTAAGTTTTTTGGTAAAATCAGCGATATGCCGTTGGATATCGACACGGAGGAGATGGATTTTGACAAGGTCAAGGTGCCCGGGTGCTGGCAGTATCAAGGCTATGAAAAGCCATTTTATATCAATACTCGATATATGTTTGATATTAGGACCATACCTCTTGTGCCTGCGGATAAGGGATATTACGGTAAAGACTATAATACTCAAAGCGGACCAAAGGTTGCCGAGGTATACAACAGCGTGGGAATTTATCGCAAAAAATTTAATATCAAGAAGAGCGAGAAGAATATAATTTCATTCTTAGGAGTAAGCTCTTGTCTTCAACTTTACGTCAACGGTTTTTACGTTGGATATGCAGAGGGAAGCCACAATACGCACGAATTTGACATCACCAATTATCTAAATGAGGAGGGCGAGGACAACGAACTTGTCGCATTAGTATATAAATGGTGTAACGGTACTTTTCTTGAATGTCAAGATATGTTTAGAAGCAACGGTATTTTTAGAGACGTATATATCACCGGCTACGGCAAAACTTACGTATGGGACTATAAGTGCGTCAGCAAGAGAAGCGGCAGCGACGAATATAAACTCACCGTCGACGTAGATAGCGTCAAACAAGAGGGAGAGGACGTGGTATGTCAGCTCTATTTAGGCGATAAACTTATCGATACAAAAATCGGCGATAAGTGTGAATTTTCTGTGTCTAATCCAAAACTTTGGAGCGCGGAGATACCCAACCTTTATACGCTGTATATTCAAATAAAAAAGGGAGAAGAGAGCATTGAGTGCATACGTCAGGAAGTTGGATTCAGACATATTGAAATCAACGGCAACGTCTTCTATCTCAACGATATGCCAATAAAGATTAAGGGCGTAAATCACCACGATACGCATGAGACCAACGGCTACGTAATGACTGCCGAGGAGCTCAAAGCCGACATAACGTTGATGAAAGAACTCAACGTCAACGCAGTGCGTACGTCGCACTATCCTCCCGATCCTATAATGTTGAAGATTGCCAACTATGAAGGCATCTATATGATAGACGAAGCGGACATTGAGACGCACGGTTGTTACGGCGTGCAAAAGACCATTGCGCTGCCAAATAGAATATCAAACAATAAGAGATGGAAGCATCATTTTTGGGATAGAGTATACAGAATGTATATGCGCGATAAAAACAACGTCAGCGTGACGATGTGGTCGCTGGGCAACGAGTCTGGCGGTTGGAAAAACCAAGATTATTGTTATGCAAAGCTCAAAGAGCTTGACAGTGTGCCTATACATTACGAGGCTGTTTGCCGCACGCCGAGATTTAATTACGACGTGGTATCGCAGATGTATGCAAGCACTGAGTTTTATGAAAAGTATAATGCGGGAAAGGCAGCAAAGAAATTTTACAGAGCGCCTTATTTCCAATGCGAATATGCGCACGCAATGGGCGTAGGTCCAGGCTCTTTGGACTTTTACGTAGAGAAATTTTATGCGGCTGACGGCGCTTTGGGCGGATGTATATGGGAATGGGCAGACCATGCCGTCAAGACAGACAAGGGATATCTATACGGCGGTGACAACGGCGAGTACGGTCACGACAGCAATTTCTGCGTGGACGGACTTGTGTCTCCCGACAGAAAGCCTTCTGTCAGCGCGTTGAATATGCAGGCGGCTTATAGACCCGTCAAGGCATATTACATATCACCAAATAAGTATTTGCTCAAAAATCTCAATAGATTTTTGTCGACGTCATATCTCGATATTAAATGGCAGTATTTCGTCAACGGAGAAGTTGTCAGCCAAGGCGATTTGGATATTGATATATTGCCTATGTGCGACGGCGAAGCGCATATCAAGCACCCTGCGATAGATACGGCAAAAGAGTGTTATATCGACTTTATTTATTATGATAAGAATACCGGCAAGTTTGTAGCAAAAGAGCAGATAATGCTGTCGAGATTTATCAAAAAGTGTTCAAAACCCGAAGGCGCAAAGATAATCTGCGTTGAGGAAAACGGCAAGCTTAAAATTACGACGGAAGCGGCAAAGATAATGTTCAGCACATCTACCGGCAAGCTCATCAGCTATAAGGTTGACGAAAAGGAATTCTTGCTTACAGATAAAGACGCAAGGATATTTGTTCCCAACATATACCGCGCGCCAATCGACAACTATATGTATATACGCAACAAGTGGCACAAACTCGGATTTGACGACGTCACGACAAAATTGGTCGACTTCTATTATGAGAAAGATGGCAACAGCATAAAGGTATATAGCTCAGAAGATATGTTATGCGGCGGCAAAAAGAGATTTACTGCCGACATAGAGTATACCGTATATTGCAACGGGGCAATAGGTATCACGACTTGGCTGACAAAGGATAAGGCGTATGATATTCCTAAGTACGGACTTGACTTTGAAGTGTCTAAGGAGTACAACAACGTCACTTATTACGGAAGAGGAGACGCCGAGTCTTACAGCGATATGGCAGAACACGCAACTATGGGCATATACTCGTTGACTGCGGATAAGATGTATACCGGATATATCAAACCTCAGGACAACGGCAACCGCAGTGAAGTGAGATGGGCCAGGGTCACTAATGACGAAGGTGATGGATTTATGATAAACGGCGACGCAATGAGTTTTAATTTCAACGTCAATAGATATACCGATAAAGATATCGCCGAGGCAATGCACGACTTTGAACTTGTCGAGAGAGATAAGAATATCGTAAGAATCGACGGCTTTGTCAGAGGCGTGGGAAGCAACAGCTGCGGACCGGACGCAAGAGCGGAGTTTAGGCACGCATCTGGCGACGACATACAGTATTCGTTTAGAATATCGCCTATCATAGCTAAAAAATAACATATTTTATGCGACCCGCAGGTTTGATTTGCCGACGGGTCGTATTTATACACGTAATTAAATATAAAGAAAATATTAAAAACTTTTAAAAAAAGTATTGTAATTATATTTAGAGTATGTTAAAATAAAAACAGTAAACTATGAAGTTTAGGAGGGCAATATGCCGGAATTTAAATATCAGGTCGTTGAGACCTATGGAAGCTTGTCGGAGTCGAACAAGGGTTGGAAGAAAGAAATTAAACTCATAAGCTGGAATCAGAAAGAGGCCAAATACGATATAAGAGAGTGGTCACCTGACGGCGAAAAAATGGGAAAGGGAGTCACTTTGAGCAAAGAAGAGATTGTCAGATTGAGAGATTTGCTCAATCAAATCAATTTAGATTGACCTAAAATATGCTAATGCACACTCACGCCTTCTTTGCGTGGGTGCGTTTAGTAAGTCATCAGCTACCTACGGTAGCATTTTTTTTTGCAAAATTAAAGTTAATTTGTTGACTTATTATTGATATGGGCATATAATATTTTGGATTTAAGGGGAACGTTGGGGCAGTAGATATTTATGACGGTTTTGCAAAACAATTTGCATATCTGTCAAAAGTTGATCTTTATGCCAAAGGAGTTGCTCTATGGATAAATTGATAGAGATAATAACAAATCAGTATTGGATATTTTTTGAGATAGCTATCACGCTTTTAGCTACGAAAGTTTTTGGTATTCTGCTCAAAAAAATCGGCTTACCCCAGGTATTGGGAGCTCTTCTCGCAGGTGTGCTCATAGGACTTTTTAATTTGGCTCTGTCCAAAATAAATCCAAATTTGTTTTTAGTCAACGGCAGCGACCCCGTTATAATTACGTTGGCGAATATCGGCGTCAATTTGATAATGTTTTCCGCCGGTATGGAGACTAATATTAAGGAAATCAAGAAGAACGGCGTCGCCTCTATCGTCATCACTGCACTGGGCGTAATAGTTCCGTTCTTAGTAGGCTTTGTAATTTCTTACATTCTTCCCGACAGGCTGTTTAATCAAGAACATAGCATTTTAAAACAAAGATTTTTCTTTGGCGTAATACTTACCGCTACTTCGGTGGGCATCACAGTTGCGGTGCTCAAAGAACTCAACGTGTTGCACGGCAAAGTGGGAGCGTCCATAGTCACGGCGGCAATACTTGACGATATCATAGGCATAGTAATACTTGCGATATTCACAGCTAATACCGAGAGATTTAGCGTAGGCAAGGCATTCATAGGTTTGTTCAGCGACAATCCCAACTCTTTCCTTGTTACGCTTCTCAACGTCGTGCTATTCTTTATAGTCGCTATCGCACTGGGAGCCATCGCGCACCTTGTATTCAAGAAGATGTCTGAGCACAATCCTCATACGAGACGTCTTTCGATATTCAGCTTGGCATTGTGTTTTGTATTTGCGGCTTTTGCAGAGGCTTTCTTTGGAGTCGCAGCTATCACGGGCTCTTTCCTTGCAGGTATGATGATTGCCAATATGAAAGAGAGCGAGTACGTCGAGAGAAGAATAGATATGAGCGCATATATGATGTTCTCTCCGTTGTTTTTTGCCAATATCGGCATATCGCTCAATTATAATCAAATCGGGCAGATGTTTGCCAGCAAGAATGCAGTGTATATCATAATATTCTGCTTAGCGTTTGTGATTTTCGGTATGGCGGCAAAGTTCGTGGGTTGCGGTCTCGGCGCCAAGATATGTAAGTATAATTGGCAAGAGAGCTTTAAAGTAGGTATGGGAATGATGGTGAGAGGCGAGGTGTGTCTTATAGTTGCCAACGAGGGTAAGGCGCAGGGGCTGATATCCGAAGAATATTATCCTGCAATAATATTGCTTATCATTGCCTCGTCAATTCTTACGCCGCTGCTTCTTAAAATGCTTTATAAAAAATATCCTCATACCGAGATACCGACGTTGCATGTCGGCGAAGCGCTGGCGGTCGAAGTGAACGGAGAACACCAAGCTGCTGTTCCGCCGTCTATTGAGAGCGGCGCAGAAGAAGCTCCGCAAAATGTCCCAAACGATGCGAGAGCGGAGGAAGAAGGCGTCAGCGCGAATACGCAGGAGCCGCAAGACGAGAACAATCCCAATTAAGTTTTAAGACATAAGCAAGCTGCGGCTTGCTTTTTTCATTATGTCCTTGTAAAAGCCGCATACAGTATGATATACTAGATTTATGAAGCGAAAAAAACTAGTCTTTTTTTTAATTTTCTTGATTATCGCTGCCGTTATACTGTCGGCTGCGGCTTGCGTCCACACAGACAATGCCAGGGAATTGAAAATACAATTTATTAAAGAAAGCATGGCGATAAGATTGCAGGCGCCTTGGGCTGACAATATTTCGCTCTCGGTCTATTACGGCGTTGACGAAAACGGACGCGACGTTTTTTCCGTCGACGGTATAAAAGGCAAAGACGTCAATATTTCTATCGGCAACTATCTTGCAAAGTACGGCGACGGAAATTATTTTGTAGTTGTATTTGCTTTTGATGGCAGAGATAATTTTGTAAAAGAGACTTTGAGTTTTGTTATCAATTCTAATATGCTCGACGACAACACGGGCGACGGTGACAAGGAAGAGCCTAGCGACGGGGTGAAACCCGTTGAGGGCAGGCTCAAAAGCGTATATTATCACAAGGCAAAGAGCGAGAGCGATCTTACTATAAGACTGTATAACAGTAGCGGAATAAACAGTATTCAAAGCATTATGGACTTGCACGACGTATGGACGTACGATAGCGCAAGCAACCTCTTGAATATCAAGGCGGCATATCTTAAAAGACTTAGTTCGGGCACGAAATTGCCTATTGAAATAACTTACGGCGACGGAGATGTTGATAAGGTGTATTTGCAAGTTGCAGATTCAGTGCCAATGGACGTCGTCAAAGGCAGGATTACAGACGCCGCAACTTTTAGCGAAAATAACAACGGAATAATTAAGCTTTCGCCATTGATAGGCTTTGATCTTTATCTGGGATATGACGGAGAAGAGAGTGATAAGCAGTCTGTATATTTTGTTGACGAAGTAGTTATCGACGGAGTGAAATTGCCTAGGTCAGCATATTCATTATCTACAAAAGACGCAAAGATATCTTTTAGCTATCTCAATGAAAACATTCTCAAACTTTCGCACGGCTATCACTTTTTTGAAATATATACTACTTTCGGAAGGAGCGAAGTGTGGGTGTATTTGCGAAAAGGCATAGATCATTATCCGCAGAGCGTGCGTATCGACAGTGATTCGTCATTTCCAAATATATACGTGAGCTGGAACATGTTGAGAAGCGATGCGCAGGGATATGCCGTGCATATAGGAGACAAGGCATACAGCGACAAGGAGTATCCTCAACTTTTTCAGGGCAATACGTTTGACGCGACGGGCAAAATAAATTATTTGGATAAGGTAAAAGTATCTGCGACCTACGACGGTAAGACCTATCTTAGTATAGATGACGATACGCTTAAAGTCGACGTCAAGAGCAGCGTAATACAGAGTTATCTTTCTTACAAAGAGAGCTTTGAGTATTTGGGGAAAAAGCATAATTACTATATCAGCGATTTTCAGGAATTCAGCGACATGGTACAGTACGCGTTGATGTATTATACTCAACTCAGTAATTCGTCAAGCAGTAAGTATGAGAAGACGTTGAGATTTTATATCGATCCTAGATTTGCAAGCTCGTTGAAAGAAGTCGAGAGCAACTTTGCCACCGCGTTGGAACATACCAACGAGGCTGTCAAGGAGACGCATGAAATAAAGTCTGTATACGCAAGCGTCTATGAACTCAATTTTACAGTTAAATCGACCTGTATACCAAATGACGATGGCAGGGATCCTGTCAAAGCAGATTATAAGGAAAATACTTTCAACAACTACCATATATCTCCTGTCGGACGGGCTGAGGGATATGAAGGCTTTGCCGTTAATTCTTATGCAAAGACGGCAAGCGTCAAATACAGCGAAGAATTATATAGGGCGTTGGAGCGAGGCATTCGTCCAATTCCGCAGAAGGGAAGCAGTGCCGAGAAGATATACGCCGCCGCTAAGAGGGTGTTGACGAGGATAATCGACGATAGTATGGACGACTACCAAAAGGTGCATGCTATGGCAGATTGGCTGTCGTGCAGGGTGTCGTATAATTGGTCGCTTGACAAAGAAGTCAACGGCATACCGTCAACAAGCGAAGAATATAACAAATTTTACAGTTACAGCGAGTTTTATCTCGAAGGCGTATTTCTCAATAATATTGCGGTGTGCAACGGGTATGCAAAGGCTATGTCTTTGATGTGCGGTATCGAGGGAATCGAATGTTATAAGATAAAAGGCGGGTCGGGTAAAAACGACGATACCAAAAGCAGTTATCCCCAACATGCTTGGAATAAGATAAAGATAGACGGCAAGTGGTACGTCGTCGACACGACTTGGGCAAATGAAAGATACTCTCTCGACGAAGGTAATACTTATGAGGTGCTCAAACACAATACGTTGTTTATGACGGAACGCGAAAGCGGCAATTACAGCGGCGGCGCGCATTACGAGATGTACAATGGCAGTTATTCGGGATATTATTCGGGCGAGAGTTACGACATATTTGCCAATACGTATTTCAAATACGGCGGCAATATGCACGATATGGTGATAGACGACGCCGACGAGCTTGAAATATTGTTGCTTTATATGATAGATTCTAAGGGAAGTAATATGACGAAAGGCAGTTTTGTGACGATAGATATACGGTGCGGAAGCAGTTGGCTTGAAAGATATCTGCAAGAGTTGAGAGAGCAAAAGAGCAGTGTTTTCAACGGATATACTTATACTATAAAATACAACGCAAGCTATGGCAATATGTCAAGTATTGCAATGAAGAGGTATTGATAATGGACAGATATGACAAAGTTGAGATCGAAAAATTTATTATTAGCGCGGCGGATGAGAAATACAGAGATTTTAATTCCAAGTTGACGAAGACGGCTTATTTGCTCAACGGCGTTCGCATACCTATATTGCGAAAGTATGCCAAGGGACTTGCAGCTATGGAAGGACTGGACGAGTTCTTTGACGAGAAACCGCCTTGTTATGAATTTTGTATGCTCAAAGGCATGACGCTCGGTCATCTCAAAAATATAGATGATGATAAATTTTTTAGACTTTTAAGAAGGTTTATTCAAGATATAGACGATTGGGCGGTGACAGATACCGCGTGTTGCGCGATACATAGAAAAGACGAAGCTTATAGGCAAGAAGCGGCAAAGCTTGCTTTGAGCGGCGACGTATGGCAGGCAAGATGGGGATATGTTGCTATCATGACGAATTTTTTCGATAGAGACGATATGATATTGCAGGTAGTAAAGGGGCGTGCGGCTGAGGGGTATTACGTGGATATGGCTATCGCTTGGCTGATACAGGTGCTTTGCGTCAAGAATAGAGGAGTGGCGACAGAACTTTTGCAGGCTGATTTTGTCAGTCCAACCGTCAAAAAATATGCGGTGAGAAAGATAAAGGACTCGCTTAGGATATCAAAAGAAGACAAAGAGTATTTTTGTGCGTTGGCGCAAAATAAGTAGACTAAAAATTTGCAAAACCCGTGTGGGGCGATATTTGGTTTTATATTCAATAATTTTTTATTAAATAAATGAAAATCGTTGACATAGGTGTTTTGATATGGTAAAATTTTAAAGCACTTGAATGAAAAATCATCTCAAAAGCGTGCGGGTGTAGTTCAACGGTAGAATCCCAGCCTTCCAAGCTGGTCGCGTGGGTTCGATTCCCATCACCCGCTCCACTTGTGAGTCTGTAGCTCAGCTGGATAGAGCAACGGCCTTCTAAGCCGTGGGTCGGGGGTTCAAATCCCTTCAGGCTCACCACAGGTGGTGGGTATAGCTCAGTTGGTTAGAGCGCAGGATTGTGATTCCTGAGGTCAAGGGTTCGACTCCCTTTATCCACCCCACTTTAAACAACGTAGGGGTATCGCCAAGCGGTAAGGCACCAGACTTTGACTCTGGTATTCGTAGGTTCAAATCCTGCTACCCCTGCCAGCACCATTGGGGTGTCGCCAAATGGTTAAGGCACTGGACTCTGACTCCAGCACTTGAGGGTTCAAATCCTTCCACCCCAGCCAATATGGATCTACGGCGTGGGTCTAAAAAATTTTAGAAAGTATGTCAAAACGCTTGATTTATTGCAAGTATTGATATATGATAACAAAGGCTTGACCCATTAGCTCAGTCGGTAGAGCACATGACTTTTAATCATGGTGTCCCGGGTTCAAATCCCGGATGGGTCACCAGAGCAAATATGCGGATGTGGCGGAATTGGCAGACGCGCTAGACTTAGGATCTAGTGTCAACGACATGGGAGTTCGAGTCTCTTCATCCGCACCAAAAGCACATGTATATGCGGGAGTGGCTCAGTGGTAGAGCGTCACCTTGCCAAGGTGAACGTCGCGAGTTCGAATCTCGTCTCCCGCTCCA
>CAJTVJ010000041.1 GCA_910579785.1 uncultured Christensenella sp.
TCGACTAGAACGCCTTCGGGGTCACGTACGGAAGTACGCTCACCGCTCAGTTGTCGTCGCACGTACAAAAATACAACTAATCTCCGCATTTTATTTGGGCAAACAGTTAATAGGATAAAAATAATATAAATAGTCACTTAGACTGAAACGCAGTGAAATGGAGAAGTCTCATCGAGTTAATAATAGGATTAGATTTCTCCACGTTGGTCGAAATGACTTAACTTTTGTATTGGTTATGTTTGTAGGGGATATGATACGTTGGAAGAATAATCAAAGTTAGGTGCGTTGAATACCAACACATGGTCACTTCGACCGAAACGAAGTGAAGCGGAGAAATATATGTTACATGTTGGCGACGTATATAAAATAAGTTACCGCTGCAAGATAGGCGTACCAGGCAATGAGAGGCTGTGAGAGTATCATAGATATCGCGTCTCGGCGTAAAAGCATTATGAAAATTGCGACTGTTATGACGCATTGCGCTATCAAGATAATAAATCCTGCCAGCGGAGATTTGAAGGCGAAAAATGCCATACACCATATTATATTGAATATCCCTAGTATGACGATGGGCAAGATTATTTTCGCATGTTCTCTATAATAGACAAGTCTGGCTATGATTGCGATTTCGAGTATATAAGCCAAGCTCCAACCGATTGTCATCAGCTGTCCTGACGCCGCGATTCTCGGCAATACGAGTTGGGCGTACCAATCGTCAATCTTTACGAAATATGCGCTTAAAGAGGCATAGAGCAGCACTATTCCCATAGCTATTGCAATGCTCCACAGCCATTTTATTTTTTTCATATTAAAATATATGTCGCTGAGGCGAGGGATATACACAACTTAGTATGGCAGCAATTGACAAATACTTCTGACTATGATAAAATCTAAATATGCAAAAATACAATTTTTTCACGTGGTGGCTGAGTTTTTCTATAAAACCTTTGCCGTATAGGATATTCAAGAGCGTTATCACGTCTCTCGTATTTATAATATGGGTGGCGTTTGTCGCCGTCTTTACAGACCTTTATTGGAAGTTTACGCTTTTTGTATTTTTGCCTGTGCTTGTCGTTGACACCGTGTGGGACGCAGTAAATTTTGTCAATTATCGCAAGAAATATCAAGCGTCTTTAAATGAAGAGAAAGAAGAGAAAGACTGACGAGAGGTATATTTGTTTAGTTGAGAAATTTTGCGGAAATGCTTTTTGTCTTTCAATAATTTTACCTGTAAATCAAAGACTTGAAAATTATTATGGATAAATTGTATAAAAGCTATTGTAATTATCAGCGCGAGAGTATATAATAAACTATGACAGCGGCACTTATCTAGGCTGTATGTCGAAAATAAATTCAAAATGCGGAAAGAAATTTCCACAACCAAAAGATGGGTATCCGAGAGGAACTCAAGCGAGGTGTTTATGTCTAATTTAAAAAATGGCGAAAGCCAAAACGCGCGCAGATCTAAAAATCTGGCAATCTTGGCGCTGATGTTTGCGCTGACAATCTTTTTTTGTTTTTATCCCATACCCATACCGGGCGGCGTAACGCTGGCATTTATGATATTGCCGCTGCTCATAATTGCCCAAGGGTATGACTTTCAAATGACGATGATATTGGGCGTACTTATGTCAGTCGTCAACCAACTTGCATGGTATACCACCAAGGCGGCGGGCCCAATGGCTCCCGTGTGGCAGAATCCTTTGGTATGTATGTTGCCGAGGATACTAATAGGAGTGGTCAGCTATTTTGTCGGGTATGGACTTAGAAAGGCATTTTTGCATCCTAAGTACGTCGAAGAGCAAGGGGGCAAGAGGCTTGTCAATCAAAAGCAGATATATGCGATAGACAGCGTGATTAGCGGAGTAAGCACCGCGCTGGGCGTGGTGACCAACACTTTGCTGTGCGGACTTTTTGCGGTATTGCTATACAACGGCAAGATGCTCTCCAACGGCACGCAGATAAGCATAGAGTTTATACTCACTTGGTTTAGTATCAACTTTGTCATTGAGATAATCTCATTTTCGCTTATAGTTCCGCCTATAATACTTGCGCTCAGACAGGCCAGACTCGTACCGCCGCCGAAGATGGGCAAGGCGTACGTCGAAGGCGAAGAGACGTCTCTTTTGCTGGAAGAGAGTAAAAAATAATATATTGGAGATATAAAAATGTTATTGGCGATCGACGTTGGCAACACCAACATCAAACTTGGAGTATACGACAAAAACGAGCTCAAACATTCTTGGCGTCTGTCCGTCAAGGTCGTGAGGACGGCCGACGAGATAGGTATACTCTTTGCAGGGCTATTCGGGTCAAAAAGCGTTGACCTCAAAAATTTCGACGGCGTGATAATGTCGTCTGTACAGCCTTCGCTGAATTATACGATAGAGCATGCTTGCGAATATTATCTCGGCAAAAGGCCCATCATGGTTGGCGTGGGTATCAAGACGGGGCTCAATATAAAATATTCCAATCCGCAAGAGGTGGGAGCAGACAGGATTGTCAACAGCGTTGCGGCATACAAGCTTTACGGCGGACCGTGCATAGTCGTCGACTTCGGCACTGCGACGACCTTCAACGTCATATCGCCGAGGGGCGAGTTTATGGGCGGTTGTATAGCTCCCGGAATAATTACGGGACTTGAAGCGTTGACCAACAACACTGCCAAGTTGCCTCGCGTTGAAATAGCAAAACCCGACAGCATAATCGCCAAATCCACAGTTACGGGATTGCAGGCAGGCATGGTATACGGCTCGACGGGCATGGTGAAATACATTCTGCAAAAACTCAAAGAAGAGAGCGGATATACCGACGTCAAAGTCATTGCCACAGGCGGACTCAGCGAGGTCATACTCGGCGTAGACGACGAGAAGATTATAGACGTGGTGGACAGGTCTTTGACGCTCAAAGGCTTGAAACTCATCTACGATATGAATATCTAGCAAATATAAATTGCAAATATTCTGCTCTATATTGATATTGCACAACGTTTGTTGTTGTCAAAAATAAAAAATATTGGTGTATAATATAGACAAATAATAAAAAATATTATAAAATGATATCATATAAAATATATATTTTAGGAGAAGTATATGAAGAAAGTTGGAGTCGCCGTACTTGGTTTGGGAGTTGTCGGCGGAGGAACCTGCAAAATTTTGATAGACCGCAAAAGCCAAATCGCGGAAGAGTACGGAGTTGACATAGAGATTGCTGCCGTATTGGACAAAATACCCGACAGAGTTACGGGGCTTGGTCTTGACCTTTCCATTTTGGCAAATAATATAGACGAGATATGTGCAAATCCGTCGGTCGACATTGTTGTCGAGTGCATGGGCGGAACTGAGCCTGCAAGGACTTTCCTTATCAAGGCGTTGGAAGCAGGCAAGAGCATTGTCACTTCCAATAAAGAGATGTTTGCCAAGCATTGGCCGGAGCTTGAAAAGGCTGCGCAGAAGACCGGCGCAGGTCTTTATTATGAAGCTACGACGGGCGGCGGTATGCCTATTATCAGAACTATGACGCAGGCTATGCAAGCCAACGGCATACAGGAGATAAAGACTATCATCAACGGCACGACCAACTATATTCTCACCCGTATGACGGAAGAGGGCGCCGATTATCAAGAGGTGCTTAAAGACGCGCAGGCTTTGGGATATGCCGAGGCAAATCCTGTCGCAGACGTAGAGGGATACGATTCCAGCTATAAGCTCAGCATACTTTCATCCCTTGCATTCAACAAGAGAGTGCCTGTCGAGTTGATTTACAGAGAAGGTATCACCAATATAGGCAAAGAGGATATCAAAATTGCCAAGGATATGGGCTTTGTGATAAAGCTTTTGGCGATAGCTAAACAAAAAGATAAGAAGATAGAGGCAAGAGTGCATCCGGTATTTTTGCCGAAGAGCCATCCGCTTGCAAGCGTCAACGGCTCTTTCAACGCTGTGTTTGTGGTAGGCGACGCAGTGGGCGACATAATGATATACGGCAGAGGCGCAGGCGCATTGCCGACAGGCAGCGCAATAGTCAGCGATATCGTATTCTGCGCAAGACAGGTAGAGCACGCTAGATACGGCGAGATATTCGACGTGATGGATAAGAACGAAATAATCACGGACTTTGAGAGCGAATACTATCTCAGACTCAACGTAAGAGACGTCAGCGGCGTAGTCGCAGATATCGCGGCGGTATTCAAAAAGCATAAGGTATCTATCGCTCAGATGAGACAGGACGAAAACAAAGAGATAATACCTATCGTATTCATTACTCATAAGACAAGCGAGAATGCAATGAAGAGCGCGATTGAGGATATCAAGAAGCTTGCCAACGTCATCAGCGTAGAAAACGTGATACGCGTCGAGAAGTAATTAGGGCGAAGAAGTCTCAACGAGTTGAAAATAAAAGGATTAGACCTCTCCACGTAGGGCGTAAGGAGCGAAGCGACGGAATAGCGAGCCAGCGGTAGCGTCTTGGGCGAGCGTCGGTGACGATTATATCCCAAGTAATAGAATCTTATATTAAAAAACACAATCAATTAGCAAAGCAAAGTAATTGTTAAGCATACAGTCGGGTTCCGCCCCTACCGACCAAACGAAAATGCACGCTTATGCTAACATTTTGTCGGTACTTATTCAATTCGATTAGACCTCTCCACTGCGGTCGAGGTGACCATAATGCTTATATGTAATCAAACTATAAGTCATTTCGACCGAAGTGCAACGTAGCGGAGAAATCTCAGCGAGTTAATCGGTGAACGTTAGAGTATAGTATCAAGTTGATTTAAGGAGTAGACAATGCTTACAAACACAACGACTTTATATCTAGTAAACCTTTGTGACGCATATCCAGACAACAAATTTGTCGTTGTTGAATGGAACGATCTCAAATCGCTCGGCAACTTTGAAGAGGGCGTTGAGCTTTCCGAAATGTGGAAAGAGCTCAAAATGAACGGCTGCATAATCAATAAATATGCCGACGGCGAAGAGGTATGTTTTTCTTTGACAGACAAGGCAAGGGTGCTTGTGCAGGAATATAAAGTGCTTATGGAGCAGATGGCTGCGCAAGAAAAAGACGACAGTGAAAAACAAAGTCTTGACAACTCGTATATAAAGACTGACGAAAACGGAAGCTTGGTGATAATGCCGTCAAGCGGAGAGGTAATTAAGAAGCGCAAGTTTGAACTCAAAGAACTCAAAAAGAGCGCAATGGGCAGAGGCTTTTTGGGCGGACTGCTTTCGGGCGGTATAATCGGCGCGATTTTTGGAGTACTCGGCGGACTGATAATCAACTTATTGATGTGAGGAATATATGCTCAACAAAAAGACAAAACAACTTATGAAAGCAGTATATTATAAGGCTGTCGAAAAGGATGGCACTTGTCTTATTTCGCAAAACGATTTGTTGGCGGCAATGCCTTATACTTTTCAATTCAAAAAGAGCGAATTGGCAGCCGCGCTCAAATCACTTGTCAGCGAGGGTTACTTTGAGCTTATCACCACAGAGAAAAAGGGAGAGGAGTATTATTGTATCACTCTTCAAAATGCAGGTTATGATTTTTCATACCAAATAGCAAAAGAAAAAAGACAGATAAAAGTCAAAATCATATTGACGGTATGCGGAGCAGTGCTGAGCTTTATAGTCGGTTTGATATTGAAGTCTATATTTGAAAAATAGGAGAGAATATGGCAACTTCTGTTGAATTTATAGAATACGTATGCGGACAAATAGGCAATGATTTTGCAGTGCGTTACAAAAAGATGTTTGGAGAATATATGGTATATGCCAATGACAAGCCAATACTGTTGGTGTGTGACAATACCGTGTACGTCAAACTTCTTGACGCAGTCAGAGACGATTTGGCAGCCGCTCCGACAGGCATACCTTATAAGGGCGCAAAAGAGCATTATATTTTGGATATAGACAACGCCGCGCTTGCTAAATCCGTTGCGCAGAAACTTGAAAAAGTTACGCCGTTGCCAAAACCCAAAAAGAAAAAATAAATCAAATAATTTTAGAGGATAGAGAGATCTATCCTTTTTTTATTGTATTAAATAAAAGGTTGAGATTTCTCCGCTTCGTTACACTACGGTCGAAATGACAAAACTATGCTTATAGTACACCACACTTTTGTCACCTCTACCGTAGCGGAGAGGTCTAATCCTTTTATATTTTTAAATTGTTGAGACTTCTCGACTGCGCTCGAAGTGACTAAATTTTCCGTTGACACATTCAGCTTTGGATATTCTCCCAATGCTACATGTCATACGTAATTATGATAAATTTTAATATATTTATAACGCATTTTCATTCTATTTTTATAGTTGAAATTATCCATTCTAAAAAATGTATACTTTTACTGACCGCCACTATTTTATTACGAAACGGTGTGTTTTTTTATTAAAAGTATATTTCGCGCGCGCATTATAAGCAATATCGACAGGTCAGTAAAAGTATACATTTCTTGGAATATTTATACCAAAGCCAATGTTTCAAGTGCATTGAGAAATGCAAGTTTATCTGTCAGTAAACTGCACAGATTGTGACGTATGCAAAAGAGGTAGTGAAATGAATAAGAAGATTAGCAAGGGCAAGTTTTTGTTATTGCCTGCGTGTATTTTGTTATTATTTATAATATTATTTTGCTCAATAGCAGGTAGTTATTTTACGATTGCCAGCGATAATACAGTCGATGCGGACGCGGAAGCTTCGCTAAATAGTAATTACGCGGCTTTTGCGCATAAGTCAACGTTTAGATATACGGATTTGAATAAAGTTGAGTCTACGCACAGCGGCGCGACAAGCGACGATACCTCATTGATAGTAGTCGATAGAAATCAGGCGCACGGTACGATAGACAATCCATACGTCATCACCAATATTGCGCAGTGGAATTACTTTGCTACAAATTCAAGCTCGGGTGCAACTGACTCGACAAAGGTATTTGTATTGGGCGCGGATATAGATTTTACCGGTGTCACGTTCAATGCTGTGGCAGACTTTAAAGGTAAGTTTTACGGCGGCGGACATACACTTAGCAACATTGTCAAAGATTTTGGCTCTGTCGAGGAATGCGGAGTATTTAGGGTGATTCGCGACGGTTCGATAATTGCCGATTTAAATTTAGATAACGTCTATATCAAGTCTTCTCTCGGTAGAGTAGGCTCTCTTGTAGGCTCAACGAAAGGCGGTGATATTTTAAATTGCCACGTTAAAGGAAAAGTCGAGGGCGGCTCAAAGGTGCCAGGTTCAAATTCTACTCTAAAATATGACGGAGTTGGCGGTCTAGTCGGCGACGTAGAGGGCAGTAAAATCAAAGTATATGTATACCGTTGCTCTCTCGACGTTAAAATAACGATAACTGCAAAATGCGGCGGTTCGTCGGGAGGCGGACTTATAGGCGGTTGGAGCTGTTCGGACGGAACGGTTACGTCGGCTATTTACGATTGTTTGGTAATTTCGGATGTAACTCAAACATGTTCGGCTAGTTATGACGTTTGGTTTGGAGGTTTAACTAATTACAGCGCGTCGTTGGGAGAACAGGCAATAGAAAATTGTATATCGTATATAAATTTTTCCAACAACTCTAAATCAAACAGATATATTTTTTCCTCTTTGATCAACGGGTGGCCAACTACTTTGCCTAGGATGTCAATAAAGAATGTCTTTTCTGACGGAGTGTTGAATAAATCAAGTTCAACTTACAGCTTGCCTGCCTCTATATGGTATAGCGGATGGTCGCTAAGCCTTTTAAATAAAATGACGTTGGATACTGCTAATCTTAATTGGTATGCAGACGGCTCTGTAAATTATTCAGGAGCAGTAGAAATTTACGATCACTGCTCATTAGCCAATACAAAATATACGGGCGGAAGCGGACTTACTCGTGACGACATGTATAACAAAGCTCAGTCTGATTTGCCAGAGGCAATATGGAAACAAAGAGGAAATATAACGACCTCATATATGACCAATACGGACGTAACTTCTACTTCCGGATATACGATAGAGAATGCCCCTAATAGAAATACCGACATAAAGACGGGAAATTTTACGATTAAATATTATTACGTGGATAACGGAGAGGACAAAGAGTACGTTGGCACTTCGACGACATACAACTATAAGGATACGGCGCAGTTGTATGAGCCTAGCGCCAAAGATAGCGAACATATTTTTGCTGGCTGGACTTTGGATAAGAGCGATACATATACGGTTGTGAAGAATATGCCAGACGGTTTATACGGCGACGTCATTATGTATGCCGTATGGGATTTGCCGTCGACAAGTATAACAGCTGAGAGCATAATATCGGGAGAAAGCGACGGAGCCTTTGTCAAGGAGTATGCCAGCGGAAGCTCGCTTTTGTTAAAAGCAGATATAAAAGTCAGCGGAATGACAGACCCGACTATAACGTATGCTTGGCATAAGCAGGGTGATAATACTGTGCTTGGCACGTCGTCGACGTATTCCATATCCAACGTGGCGGACAGTGGAGAATACGTGCTTGATTACGTTGTCACAGACGGAGTTGAGTCATTGTGGCGACATAGGGGAAGCACGGGCGTGCAAAAGGCGGAAATAACTCCCGGACAGCTGTCCGTCAAAGAAGGCTCGTTTAAAATAGACAAATCCACAAGTCCGTATATGGGCAAGAGACTTAGAGACTTGAAGTTTAGCGTTACTATGGTAGACTCTCAGGGAAACACAGTGGCAGGTACGTCCGATTGGGACGTAGGAGTCAATTATGTTGAAGAGGGAACAAATAATACACAAATCAAATTTATTCCAACCGACGTCAACTATTCGTCGACGGGCGTATACGACGTTGCCTTTGAGGCTGAGTATATAACGTTGACGTTTGATTTAGCAGACGTCAGCGACAGTATAGTAATGAATTTGAAGTATTTGGAAAATTATCCCACAAGCGTAATAATCGACGGATTCTATCAAGTATTCAAAGATAAATTAGAAAACGATCCAAAGTATTCTCCGCTCAACAACATGACTCCTATGTTTGACGGAGTAAACATCAACGACTATACGGGCAGTTACAACAACGTGACGCAGTCTTATACGATAAAAGTTACGTTTGAAGACACAACGTATACTGTCACATTTGACCCAAACAACGGAGAAGCAACGTTTACAAATACGTCTACGTTGTATTACAACAACCGATTGCCAAAGCCCAGCAAAAACCCTGTCAACGGAGACTATCTTTTCTTGGGATGGTATTTTGAAGAGACAGTCGTCAACGACGACGGCACAGTGAGCAAGGTTGAACGAGCTTGGAATTTCAACACCGACCGTGTGACTAATGATATGACGTTGACTGCGAAGTATCTCAATGCCAAACTTGATTTTGATAAAATGGAAGTCACAGCCAACAAGACTAAGTATACTGCAACCGAGCAAATAAAGGACGGTGATTTGACGGTAGTAGCGTATTTCAAAGGCAACGTCGAAGGCGTGGGAGAGATGACGCAAGATATTACGCTGTCATTTGAGCAATATTCGATAATATACGAAAATACGTTTGACAATGCTTTGCACGTCGACCAAAAGCATATCACGGTTTCCTATATCTACAACGGTCAAGAGTATCAGGTGGGGCTTGATTTGCCGGTGTTAGCTAAGAAGATAGACACCAGCTCATTGACGTTCAACAACAAGACGGAAGTATATAGCGGCAATCCTGTCTCAATAGACAAGATACGCAAGCCTTGGCCGGTTGAAATAGTCGACATAGAGTACGTATATAGCAAAGGCGGACAGCCTATCGACGAAGAGAACGTCATTGACGTGGGTACGTATATTGTGCAGGCGGTATTCAACTTTGGCGGCTCAAACGACTATACGGCAGATCCTATGAGAGCGACGTTGCAAATCCTCGCGGCAGGAGATATGCTGACAGCGCAGTGGGATAGCACCAGCTTTGTATACGACGGCACGCCCAAACGTCCTTCGGTAAGTTTTATAGACGCCAGCGGCAACGTTGTTGACGGAGTCAATTTCCATTATGAGGGCGACACAGCAGTGAGCGACGTAGGCAATAGCTATAAAATCAAGGTAGTAATTGACGACGCGGCATTTCAGGTCGATACGTCAAGCGAGGAATGCTCCTTTGCGATAACCAAGGCGATACTCAATATTCCTACTTTGAAGGCAGATGGCGAGATAATATATGACGGTATGCCAAAGAACGTGGCGGATTTCTTGGACGGCTTTGACTCTAATCTTATGAAAGTACAGAGAGGCGGCACGGGAACGAATGTAGATAGCTATACGGCAATAATAGAGCTGCCAGACCTCAAAAACTGCGAGTGGAGCGGCGTAAGCGGCAAGACGGTGACGTTGGAATGGGAGATAGGCAAGGCTCACTTGACGGCGGTATGGAGCGGATATAAGCACGTGGCTGACGGAGTTGA
>CAJTVJ010000042.1 GCA_910579785.1 uncultured Christensenella sp.
AGCTTCTTTTTCTTAATTTTCTCCAAATCAAGCTTACACTATTCCTTCCTCTTGTTTAGTTTTTAAGGTGCCTTCGCTGCCTACCTATCCCGTGACAGCCTACTTATAATAGCACATACGATTTGCCTTGTCAACAATTTTTACAAAGTTTTTTAGAACTTAATTTAATATATTTTTTTATAACCAAATTTTGTGAATTTTAGCATAAATTATATTAAAATTTCACCTTACAGTTGCTTATAAAAGCTGCTCGTATATGTTATATACTGTTCTTATATTTATTTTTAATAAGGAACGCATAAAAATGCGTTCCCCTATCGTTACCACTCCACTATACTTTTACCGTCGCTGGCAAAACGCCAATACTTATTCTGCGTATCGGCAGGCGTTTGTTCGCTGTAATAATAACGAGCAACGGCTATAAAATCAGCGTTACCTGTAACTTTGACCTTTTTCCACTCCTCGGCTGTACCCAAATAATAGACTTTTTCCAACGCATTGCATCCGCTAAACGTATAATTGGGTATTGTCTTGATATTCTTTGACAAAACGATAGTCTTCAAGTTGCTGCAATTATAAAAAGCATACTGTCCTATCGTCTTTATACTGCTTGGCATAACAATTTTTTCAATAGCCGCACATCTTGAAAAGACATTGGAAGAAAGATTTTGAATACCCTCGGCAAGAGTTACGTCTTCAAGCGCAGTACATCCGTCAAATGCATAGCTCTTTATATCTACTACGCTGCCAGGCACCGTAATACCTGTGAGCGACGTACAATTAGCAAATGCATTATCGCCTAACTCCGTGATTACAGTCGGCACGGTAAAGTTGCCTTTGATATCCATTGAGCTAAAAGTATACGCCCCTATCTTTGCAACGCTGCCGTCAGTAGGAATAACACAGTTCTTAGCAGCCGCTATCAGCAATTTATTTTTCGTATCTATCAAACAGTTTCCCTCGCTGTGATAAACCGTGTTGGCTTTATCAACTGTCAAACTCGTCAAACCTTTGCAAAATGCCAAAGGTCTGTTTCCAATTCTTACTACGCTCTTGGGAATAGAAAAACTTGCAAGCGCAGAACAACTTGAAAAAGCATTGTAACTTATCTCTATGACGCCGTCGGGTATGGCAATGCTTTTGAGTTCTCTGCATTGAAAAAATGCATCTACTCCAATAAACTTCGTCTTGTCACTTATTTTACATGACGTAATAGTCTTGTCAACAGCTTTGACAAGTATTATATAAGGATTGCTTAAACTGCCCAGATATTGGGCGTTGTCATATTTATTATACTGCAATTTATTGCAACTCACAAAGGCGCGGTCATACAATTCGAGAGTGTTTGGCAACACTACTTTCGTGAGTGACGAGCAGTAACTAAAAGCGTTATTGCCGAGCTCAATCAATCCTTCGGGAAACACTACTTCCGTAAGAGCAGAGCACGAGCTGAATGCAGATTCTGCAATTTTAGTCAAAGAACTTGGCATTTTTATCTGCAAAAGCTTTGAGCATCCTTTAAATGCGCTACCGTCAATAAGTTTTATGCTGTCGGGAAGCGTAACAGAGGTTAAATTTGCGGCCCCTTTAAAAGCATCTTTCGATATTTGTTCTCCAACGGTGACAGTCGCGCTTTTTAATGCCGATTTATCTTGCACGGAACCGACGTGAGCCGCCGCCATGGTAATGCTTTCCAATTTACAACCGTCGAACGCCCATTGTCTGACAGTCTTTACACTTTCGGGTATTATTATCGACTTTAACGCTGTACACTTATAAAAAGCGTATTCATCAATCGTTGTCAACGAATCAGGCAATACTACGTTTGCAAGTTTGCTACATTCACTGAAAGCATCTCCTTCTATCGCTTTCAAGCCGTCCGGCAAGATTACTTTGGTAATACTTTTATTGCCGCTAAATATTCCGCCTATTGACACGACATTCTTACCGTTGATATTATTTGGTATCGTTACTTCCGTAGCCGTGCCGATATACTCTGTCAAATAAACTTGTCCGTCTTGTTCAACATATTTAAAATCGTCTTGACTGTTCTCTATCAACATTCCCCATTTGACGGGTCTGTTGTCACGATTCCAATTTTCGCTCCATGCTGCGGGTTTTTGTCTTGCGTCGCACTCTATTGACAGCGCGTCGCACCCCTTAAAGCAATCGTAACCGATATACGTGATGCCTATCGGTATTTTTATTGTCTTCAACGACTTGCAGCCCTCAAATACGCTGACGTTGATGCGCGACTCTTTCGGCAAACTTACGTAAGAGAGCGAACTGCATTTATAAAACGCTCTGTTGCCTATTTCGTTTATGGAATCGGCAATTGTAATTCCCTTCAATTTCTCACAGCTTCTAAACGCGCTTTCGCCTATTTGAGTGACGTCATACGAAATGTTTTTATACGTTACGGCTGACGGTAACTCTATATTGCCGCTTATTCCTATTAAATTATGCGCGACGGCGGCGACTCCGTCTTTTATCGCATATCTAATCCCGTTGTCAGCAACGAAATAAATATATCCGTCGTGGGCAACTTCCTGTCGGTTGCAATCATACACTATCGGATTTTGAGTATCCCATCTTTCCGCCCAATCGTTCGGCTTGGCGCTTACTTCGCAGCGTATCGTGGTTCTTCCCACCAATTTAGAAGAATAAAAAGCATATTCTCCGACCGTCGTCACACTCTCTGGTATGGTAACGGAAGCAACGTTATCAGATGAATCTCTAAAAGCATATGCGCCGATCTTCGTAATACCGCTCGGCAGTTGAATACTGTTCACCTCTCCATTATAAGCGAATGCATAATCGCCTATAATTTTGCACTTGCTGCCGCTTGCAAATTCTATTGAATCAAATGAACAATTATAAAACGTATATTTTATTATCTCTTCAATATTGTGCGGAATAATTAGATTACCGCTTAGCTGCGGACACTCGCAAAAGGCAAAACCGTCCAATACTTCAAGTTCTTTCGGAAGATTGACGGATTTCAATTCAACGCATTTCCTAAAAGACTCTTCACCAATAGTTTTTACGCTCTCGGGAATATGAACGTATTCGATTGCGGTATTTCCCATAAACGCTCTGTCCGCTATACCTACGACGGGTTTTCCGCCATGATTTGACGGTATTATTATTTTATTGACGTTATCCGAATTCTCGCCAAGACCGCTGACAATATAACCCGTCTCATCATCATTGAGCGTAAACAGCAATTCAAGATCCTGCTCTTGCGGTTTCATATACTCGCAAACTCTGCATATTCCCAATACGTCAAAATCGTGAACCGCCTTATTTTGCACTTCATTCTTATGCTCGCAAGTCGCCGCATTCCAATGGTACGTTTCGTCGCTCGTCCAACTGTCGGAAAACGAATGCTTATGCTCTGCGCCCGGCGTATCGTATCCGCATTCTCGACACTTCCCATTCGTATCGAAATTATGTTTCGCCTTATCCTTGACTTCGTCGGCATGCTCGCAGGTCGCCTTATGCCAATGATGAGTTGCGTCAACCGACCACTCAGTCGCATAAGTGTGCTCATGCGTTTTAACTTTGCAACCGACGAGTCCAATCGTAAAAATAAACGTTAGAATAAGCAATACGGTGATAAATAACAGTTTTTTCATTCTCTATCAGTCTCCAATTTTTGCATATTGCGGCAACAGTTAAAATTGATAATTATGTCGCTACACTTGAATTATAGTTTAATTTAACTATAATGTCAATTATATTATGCTATATTTATAGTTTAATTGTATAGTAAAATGATAAAAAAACAATATATAAAAGCTATGGACGTAATAAAAAAATTGACAGAACTCCGTTTGGAGAGAAATATAAGCGTATACCGACTTTCGGAATTGACAGGAATCAACCAATCGACTCTGGCAAACACATTTTCGCGAGGAACGATTCCGTCAATCAAACACTTAGAAATTATGTGCGATGCATTGGGCGTAACATTGTCGCAATTTTTTGCACAAGATGAGGAAATGTTTTATCTCTCTAAAAAAGAGATCGAATTAATTAACAATTATAGAAAACTCCCAAAAGAGCTGTGCCGAAATCTATCGGATTTAATTAACGATATATCCGATCTTCAAAAAAACTATTGAATAAAAATCTATTTATCTTGGGATAATTCGTCGATAGCTTGCTCATACTTTGCATTAAGCTCTGCGACGGCTTCTCGGTTGTCGAGGTGCATTTTCATAATGTCACAGTCAAGTACGCTCTTGCCGTTATATACCTTGATAGGAAAATCACCTACGACTTTGAGCGTAAGCACCTCGTACCAATTAAATTCATGCGGAGTCTTACATACGTATTTCTTCCCCTCGTCCTCAAAAGAATATTCGATATAATATACCGCCACTTTGCCCGACGTCTTTTGCGTGCCGTATGAGATAAATGTGCCGAGAGCGCTTTTGCCGATAAGTTTTATCTTCTCATTACCCTTGACCTTTACCAATCTTACTATGGCGGCGGCGATGAGCGAAATACCCACCGCAACCGTAAGCCCCGACACGACGTAATTCAACGTCGAAGGCTTTTTTGAAAAACATACGTAATAAACCAACAAGCCAATGCCAAGCAAGGTGACGACCACGCTTAAAATCAAAGGCTTGATAAGATTTTCTTTTGCTCCGTTCTGCCTCATATCAGTCCATCTTATACATTATTCTGCCGCAGTTGGGGCATTCTTGAATATGTCTGCCCTCGCCGAGTTTGTTGACGATATCGCTCGCCACGTCCATTCCGCAGCCGCCGCAACTTGCAGGCGCTCTGAACGGTACGAATACAGGTCGCTTGGACGCTCTTATCTTTTTATATTTATCAAGCAATTCCTTATCAAGCTGCCCTTCCATGCCTCTGAGTTCTTTCATTATCTCGCTTGCCTCTGCCGACTTGCTTTGTTTCAAGGCATTAAACTCTTCCGCATTTTTTCTATACGCACTCGAAGTCTTGCCTGCCTGCTCAAACTCTTTGCCCTGCTTATACGACGTATCCGACAGTTCCTTATTTATCTTGACGACCTCTCTTTCAAATTCTTCAAGACTCTGGTTGAGTTTTTCTATTTGCTTTGCGCAATAATCAAGTTGCTTTTCGTCGCAATCCTCAACGCTCTCATCCATAAGTTCTTCGACTTGCTTTACTATGTCGCTGAATTTCGACATAACCTTTCTCACTTGATCCATATCCGACTTGGCAAGATCGTTGAACATTGTCAAAGTGTCAAACGACTTTTTCGTAGCCGCCTGATAGGAGATCATCTTTTTGGCGCATTCGCTGTTTTTCAGTTCGTTTTCCAACTTTATCAAGCGCATATCCGTCTCTTGATATTTCAACATTTTTTCAATACTCATATTTACTCCTCAGCATATTCAAATGCTTTTTATAGATTTGTACGGGTCAACGTCGCTTTGACTGATATGCAGCAGCTGCGCATATTCTTTCAGCCAATCGGCAAAAATATCCGTACATAAAATTTCACTTGTATAGTGTCCCACGTCGACGAGCGCGACCCCAAGGTCTCGCGCCGTCAACGCTATCGAAAGTTTGCTCTCTCCGCCGACTATGCAATCGACGCCGTTGTCACTTGCCCACAAGACAAGTTCTTCATCTCTCGCGCCGGCTCCCGTGCAAAGCGCAACTTTTTTTATCATTCTTTTGTCACTGCCTACGTACTTCACGCAGCTGTCGTTAAGTCTTTGAGAGACAGCCTCTGCAAAATCTTTAAGGAAAATCTCATCCACTTCGCCGCACCTTGCGCATCCGTCTATGTTTTTGATATCGCGCATACCAATCAACTTCGCGACAAAGTCGTTAAGTCCGCCGTCGCAGCAATCTAAATTGGTGTGACAACTATATAGATTGATACCGTATTCCTCAGCTCTTTTTGCAAGGCTCAGCATATATCTGTCGGGCTCTTCTCCAAAGACGCACGGATGGTGCGTGATAAGCAAGTTGAGTCCCTTTTGTCTGCACTCTTCAAGAGTGGCGTACGTGACGTTTTGCGCCAAGAGTATGCCGCGCACCTCGGCGTTCTCGTCGCCGACGTTTAGTCCGGCGCTGTCAAACTCCAATGCCAAAGACAACGGAGCTTTTTGCTGTATTATGTAAGCTATGTCTTTCACTTTGAGCATCTTTCTCTCTCCTTGGCAAGCGCAAGCATCTCTTCATAGAGCCTGCACTGTCTGCATGACGGGCTTTGCCTTGACAGCGTATCATACTTTTGTTGTATATGCGCCATATATTTTTCAAAGTCGTCAGTCTGTTCAACGCCGCCCAATAATGTCTGCGCCCTGTCAAGGCTGCAATCTCGGCCCTTTGACGTCTCGGCTTTTATCACGACGTAAAACTTGCCGCTCTCTTCGACGATAATATCTTTTGCGATATAATATCCGCTTTGCGATAAAAACTCTCTCAGCTCAACTATATTCTTCTGCGGCGATAGGACAAGCCTCTCAACGCCCTTTGGCATATTAGCGAGGATATTCATAATCTCGCTGCCGCCCATACCTGCTATGACGACACAATCGACTTCGCCGTCGGCAATGACGCTCAAACCGTCGCCTACTCTAAACTGTATTCCGTCAACTCTAAACAGTTTTGCCAAGTCGACCGCTTTTTGCAAAGACTTTTGAGATATATCACAGGCAATGACGCTCTTGACGCGTCCTTCCGCCAGACAAGCAATGGATACTTTGCCGTGGTCGCAACCGACGTCAGCCAGCGCGTCGCCGTCGACTAAATCGACGATTGATCTCAATCTCTTGTCAAGTTTTAGACCGTCTATCATACCTTGCCGATGTAATCTTTAAGCTTCTTGGTACGGTTGGGATGGCGCAGTTTTCTCAAAGCCTTTGCCTCTATCTGACGTATACGCTCTCTCGTTACGTTGAACTCTCTGCCAACTTCTTCAAGCGTCTTAGGACGGGCGTCGTCAAGTCCGTATCTCTTTCTTATGACTTCGTTTTCTCTCGGAGTCAGCGTGCTGAGCACTTCAAGAAGATGTTCTTTGAGCATTCTCGTCTCCGCCTTTTCCGCAGGCGACGCAGACGTATTATCCTCGATAAAATCTCCAAGGTGACTGTCTTCTTCTTCGCCGATAGGCTTTTCGAGCGACACAGGGTCTTGGGCTATCTTCTGAATCTCAATGACCTTCTCTTCCGTCAGTCCCATCTTCTCTGCGATCTCTGCCGTAGTGGGCTCTCTGCCCAGCGTCTGCAAAAGCTGGCGCGATACTCTGCCCGTCTTATTTATCGTCTCGACCATATGCACAGGTATTCTTATCGTCCTCGCCTGGTCTGCGATAGCCCTCGTTATAGACTGCTTTATCCACCAAGTGGCGTACGTTGAAAACTTAAATCCCTTGGTGTAGTCAAACTTCTCGACAGCCTTCATAAGACCCAAATTGCCTTCCTGTATCAAATCGAGAAATTGCATACCTCTGCCGACATATCTCTTGGCAATAGATACGACAAGTCTCAAATTGGCTTCGCTCAATCTGTTCTTTGCCTCGACGTCGCCCTCGCTCATCTTCTTTGCAAGCTCTTTTTCCTCATCGGTTTTAAGGAGCGGAACTTGTCCTATGTCCTTCAAATACATCTTGACCGAATCGTCTGTCGTTGCGTCGATATTGTCAAAGACCAATTCTTTTGTAATATCTTCGTTTTCTTCCTGTATCTCGACGCCCTCTTGTTTGAGTATCTCAAATACCATAGAAGTCTCGTCAGGTTGAAGAGAAAACTTGTCGGAAAACTTTTCAAACTCAGTCATTTTCATAGTCTTGCCTTTATACAAAGCGGCTATGTTCTTGGCTTCGCTCTTGATCTTTTCGTCGCGTTGAACTTTCTTTTCGTCAAGCTCTGTCTTTTTTTCTTCCATATATCCTCCGTAAATTCTTTTGCTATTTCTTGTTTTTGCTTTGGGCAAGCTGGCTCATCATTATAAGCTTCGTCTCGTCGTCTTTTTCGCCGTCGATAGCCTTTATCAAATTCTTAGTACGCTTCTTCTCGCCCTCTGCGATTATCCTATTGACGCAATCGTCAAAATATTTTAATGCTATGTTGTCGCTTATCTTGCTTCCCTCGTCGAGTATCGACTTGACCTCGACATTCTCTTCGTCGTAATCCATCAGGTCGTCAAGCGTACAGCCTGCGCCGTCTTTCTTTACTCTATATATATCGTATAGTATCTTTTGATTTTTATCTATTATATACTGCGACAGGTCTCTTTCGCACTTGGCGTTTTCCACTCCGCCGAAAAGTCCGTACAGCACGTATCTCACAGCCCTGTCGAATGCCGACATACTTATCTTTGACTCTTGCTTTTTTATAGTCTGCACTACTGCCTCGGTGACGTCAAGCTGTCTTCTCAGCGTGTCGCTCGGCAGCTGCGTAAGCTTGGCTACAAAGCCTATATACGCCTCGATCATAGCCGGATCGCCCAGCGTCTTTATTACCTTCATTGCTTCCACGGCATACTTGCCCTTTTCCTGAGGAGAAGTCAAGTCGTATGACTTTGCAAGAGTGACGAGTTTGTGTTCAAAGAGCGGTCTCGCCTCGACAAGCATTTTAAGATAGCTGTCTCTGCCGTACTTACGCACGTATTCGTCAGGGTCAAGATTATCCGGCAAGCTGACAACTCTCACGTCAAGTCCGTGACCGTAAAGTATGTCCAATCCTCTCATAGTAGCGTTTTGTCCCGCGCTGTCGCCGTCATAACATATCACGACCTTATCGACGTACCTCTTGATAAGTTTCGCCTGATCCTGCGTGAGCGACGTCCCCATAGACGCGATAGCGTTTTTTACTCCGCTTTGGAAGAGCGATATGACGTCCATATACCCTTCGACCACGACGAGTTCTTTGACGGTGGTTTCGAGTTTAAGCCTCTTTATGGAATGCTGACCGAATATCTCTCTCGACTTGTTGAAAAGCACGGTGTCGCGCGTATTTTTATACTTGGGCTTGCTGTCGTCAAGCACGCGTCCGCCAAATGCCACGACCTGTTTGATATTGTTGATTATCGGCACGATAAGCCTGCCTGCCATAGTGTCGACTACCGAGCCGCTCTGCGTCGTGTCTACAAGTCCGGCTTCCTGCATATTTTCTCTGGAATAGCCTTTTGACGTCAGATATGCGACAAGTTGATTTCTGCCGAGAGAATAACCAAGTCCGAATATCGTCGCAGTCTGCAACGTGATACCTCTTCTCGTAAGATATTCTCGCGCCGCCGCGCCTGCGTCGCTTTTGAGGTTGGAATGGAAATAATTTGCCGTATCCCTCATCATCTCAAAGAGCTTGTCCTTATGCTGTTTGAGCGCAGACGATTTGTCGCTGCGAGAAAAATCCGGCACAGGCATATGATATTTATCGGCGATTATTTTAAGCGCGCCCATAAAGTCAGTGTGTTCTATCTCCTGTACAAACGAAATAGCGTCTCCGCCTACTCCGCAACCAAAACAATGATACGTCTGCGTGTTTTCATACAGACAAAATGACGGCGTCTTCTCATGATGGAAAGGACAGCATGCCCATTTCTTTCCGCCCTTGGATTGCAAAGAAACGTACGGAGAGATTATCTCCGCTATATCGACTTTTGATTTAAGCTTGTCCAACCATTCGGCAAAATCTTCCGCCATAATTCCTCGCTTTTCTCTTGTACATAAGAATTATACGCCGCATTTTGAAAAAATCCTATATTTATTTAAAATAAAATTATATTTACCTAAAAGCGACGTTGACCAACTCTCATGCGACTGCAAATATTAGTTTAAATTTTTGCGATAAATTAAAAAGACGGCAAGCCGTCATTTATTGTCACCTCGACCGCAGCGGAGAGGTCTAATCCTTTTTTAATTCGTTGAGACCTCTCCGCGACTAGCGAGGTGACTATTTATATTTTCTTAACATTTTATTACCAACCCACGCACGACCGTGGAGAGTGGTGTGATTTTCGTCCGTGCTAAGGCGAGGTGAAGTCGTCAAGTGTACTTGCGTACACGTCGACTTCCCGAGTCCTGACGTTAGGGCGGAAGGCGCGCCGCTATACGCGGCCGCTTTTTTGCAGCTTATTTTCTTAAAGCTCTCTGCTCTTTAAGAAAATCATTATAGCGGT
>CAJTVJ010000043.1 GCA_910579785.1 uncultured Christensenella sp.
AACGGCTTTGCAAAAAATAAGCAATATAAATTTCAATTTAGCGTTTCAAAGTACAAAATTAAAAATTGCGAAGATCACGAGCTACGAATCAAATCGTAGTTCTTGCTTTTTGATTGTTGTTTTGCTATAATGATTGTACGATAAACAGTAATTTATATAAGGAAGTTATAAAATGCAAACTGACGATATCCTTAAATACTGCCTTGATAGTCTGCCCGATACGGTTTTAGTAAGCAGTTGGGGCGAAAGCGGTATTTTCTATAATCCGAACAAAAAACTTAAACGC
Source organism: uncultured Christensenella sp. (assembly GCA_910579785.1). Classification (GTDB taxonomy): domain Bacteria; phylum Bacillota; class Clostridia; order Christensenellales; family UBA3700; genus RACS-045. Next base: position 287 of record CAJTVJ010000043.1, read on the forward strand.
GGAATTTATGTTTTGACCGTCAAAGAGAAAGACGGTGACAATGATAAGAGTTCGGATTTGAACAGAGAAAAAATTTACCGCGTTAATATAGGTATTCGCAAAAACACTTTTATAAATATGTTTGGCTCTGTTCCTACTCGTCCGCCAAAAGGTGGTATTGTAGATATGCCGTATGACTTTGCGAAAACCGATAAAATATTGCCACACCCCGTTTACGCTTGGATGAGTTGGGTATGTGCGCTCAACCCGTCCGATACAACCTTTGAAAGATTAAAGCCGTTAATTCAAGAGGCTTATGAGTACGCAAAGGAAAAATATTCTAAAAGGAAGTAAGATAAATTTCAATTTAGCGTCGCAAAAAGGAGAACGACAATGAAAGATAAAGAAATGACTTATGAAGAAAAGTTGAACGTAATGGAAAAATTCGGTCTGCAAAAAGAATGGGCGAAGTGGGAATTGAAACAGGAAAACGAATATTTTGCCGTTCTTCCCTCTTTCCGCTTTTTGAAGCCGATTAGCGACCACCTTGAATTTCATAGGGGCGGCTTTGCTGATATGATAAAAAAATATCAAGAGCAGGGCGAGCTTGACGAAAGATTTCCCGAAGTATCCGCTTTGATAAAAGAAGGCGCTTCGATAGAAAGCATAGAAAAGTTTGCGTTTGAAAGAGTGCAAGAAGCCGTCGAGTGCATTTTGTACCAACTCGGCGACCAGGAGTGCGCAGAATGCGCAGACGTGTTTGACGAGATAGATTGTTCAAAAATAAAAAAGATGCGCCTTATGGAAATCAATGATGACGGAACGCCTACAGGTCGGCGCGCCGTTGAGCTTCACGGAAAAATTCCGTTTTCCGATATGGAAGATTGACCGTGTTGAAATAATATCGCTATATGCCGCAATAAAAAATGCGGAGAAAAGTATTATGGATTATAATAAATTGGTTTCTTTGCTGAATAAATTGGTCAAATAAGGAGCGTAAAATGGAAATATGCGAAATAACGCTTGATAGCAAACAGTATGACCTGTTAAAAAGTATGCTTGATTGCGGCAGAAGGGCGGACTTAATAAGAAAAATACCAATCAACGGAAAAGAGTTGTTTTATGATATGATTCACGAAATATATTCGCCTGTAACAGACGGATGGAGTACGCGTGAAATCATGTTGAACGAATCTGCCGATGCGCTAAACCTGTTACGATTTATGACAAAACAGATATTTCCGAACGATGAATACTATTTTGTGCGACAAATAGGAAGAAAATGGGCGAATTTTCGTTTTGAAAAAGATTGCACAATTATAATATATAAAAATTGAACAAGTCTTATAAATTTCAATTTAGCGTAGAATATTCGTTTTAGGTTACTACTTCTCCTTATAACAGATTATACTCATGCCCCTCTGCAATCAAAAATCATTCTATACTCTTCGTGTCATACAAATTGTAAAAATGAACTGTCAAGCACAAAACTGTATGGATGGCTGTATAAATAACTATTTCACTATACTTTGATAAACTTGCTTTTTCAAATCATGCAACCGACTAACCTATTAAACGCTGAAAACCGTATAGAATTGCGGTAATGGCTTATTAAAAATCATGATAAAGAAAAAGAGTGCTGGGTTATTGTAAAACGCGGCAGACCGCAAAACGACAGTACCTTTTGGTATATAGATGCCGTTGAGGAAGCGCTGTGTTTCGGGTGGATAGACAGCACAACTAAACGACTTGAAAATGGCGTTACGGCTCAAAAATTAGCACCTCGCAAAAAACACTTGCTTTGGTCGGAACTGAATAAAGAGCGTTGCCGCAGATTGGAAAAATTAGGTTTAATGACCGATAACGGTCGAGCAGTATTGCCCGATATGTCGCCGTCAGGGTTTGTTATAGATAGCGATATCTTAACGGCACTACAAGCCGATGAAATTACTTGGAACAACTTTATGAATTTCCCGCCGCTTTATCGGAGAGTGCGAATTGATACTATACAAATAAAAAAGAAGCAACCGGAATTATTTAATAGCCGACTAAAAAAGTTTATAGAAAATACAAAGCAAAATATAATGTTCGGCGAATGGAACGACAACGGTCGTTTACTAGATTACTAGTAAGTATTAAGTTTTATAATAAAACATAAATTTGGCACATTGACAGAATGGTGACTTAATAAATATACAAACGACAAAAAGCAAAATACAAGTAATAAAAAACGATATAAATACTTACGTTGACCTCTCTTCTCTTACAATCGTTAAACCATGCGCCTATATGTTAACAACTTTTATAATATTGAACTTTTTTATAAAACATGTTATGATATTACACGGATATAAATAGCTAAATCAAAAAGAAGACTAGCCTCGTTGAATTTTGCTAAATTAGGAAATAAAGGAACTACCTATGAAAAAAGATTTGTCAATAATGATCAAACCGGCTTCCAGCGCATGCAATATGCGATGTGAATATTGCTTTTATCACTCTTTGGCGCAATCAAGAAAGGACGAAAGCTTTGGAACAATGACGCAACATACGGCGGAAAATCTTATTAGACAAGCGCTTGAATTTAGCGACGGCGGAAGTATATACTTCACTTTTCAAGGCGGCGAGCCTTTGATAGCCGGCAAAGACTTTTTCTCTCAATTCGTATCGACCGTCAATAAATACAATATGAAAGGCAGCCCGATATATTACGGTTTGCAGACAAACGGCACTTTGATAGACAGCGAATGGGCGGATTTCTTTGCTACAAACAACTTCTTATTGGGGCTGAGTCTTGACGGCAATGAAAATGCAAACCGTTTTAGAGTGGACGCAAATATGAACAACACATTTTCCAAAGTCAAAGAGGCTATGGACTTGCTGAATAAACGCGGTGTTGAATTCAATATTTTAGTCGTGGCGACAGGTCATACTGCCGACAATATAGAAGACGTATACAATTATTTTAAGAGGCAAGGAATCAAATATCTGCAATTTATCCCCTGCCTACGACCGTTTGGAGATAAGAGCGTAAGTCCTCTATATATGGACGTCGATCAATATACGTCTTTTCTTATCAAATTATTCAAGCTATATGCAAAAGACTACGCCAACGGCGAATACATAAGCCTAAGACAGTTTGACAATTACGTACGCCTATTTCTAGGACAAAATGCCGAACAATGCGGCATGAACGGATACTGTTCTCGACAATTTGTCGTTGAGGGCAACGGCAACGTCTACCCCTGCGATTTTTACTGCTTGGACGAATGGTTGCTCGGCAACGTCAATGCCGACTCTTTTGAACAAATCGCTTCCAATCCAAAAGCATATAAATTTATGCGCGACTCGCTTCAAGTTGATAAGCAATGCCAAGAATGCGAATATTATCGCTTGTGCCGAGGCGGCGGATGCAAAAGAGCAAAAGAAGACAACGACTACTGTCTGGCATACAAAAGATTTTTTAAAGAATGTCTGCCGTTATTTAAATTGTTTATCGATGCGAGAGGTTGAAATAAAAGGAGTTCAACGGTTTGTCAAATGTTCCGACAATATAGTTGAACTCCTCTTGTCTTATTTAAAATATTTTTGCCTTTACGCCTTCTATTTTCTCTATATCTTCAAGCAAAGTCTTTTTGAGTTCCCTCTTGGTATCTTTATATTTTCTATTTCTCACAAGATTCTTGTGCTGAGCAGGATCTGCGATATTGTCGTATAGCAAATCTTCCTTATAAAGCTTGCTGGTCGCCTTTTCTATACCGAAAGAAAAGGGCTTTTTGACGCTGTAAGTATATTTGTCGGTAATTATAGCCCGTCCCAACTGCGACTCGCTTATCTGTAAGAAAATGTGATCTCTGCCCTTGTCGTTTTCAAGCATAGGAAGTATGCTTTCGCTTTGGTACTCTTTTGGTATTTCCGCGCCAGAGATATCCAAAATCGTAGCAGACAAATCAAGAAGATTGACAAAACCTCCAAAGCGTTTGCCTATGTATTTCTGTGCGCACTTCAACTTGGCAAGACCGCCGCCTGTCATGACAAACGGCAAATGCGTACTTGCGTCGTGCGCGCTTCTTTTATATTCAAAGTTTCTAGTCTTAAAGTGACAGCCGTGGTCGGAAGTGTAAATTATGACGGTGTCGTTCCAAATGCCTTTATCCTTGACCTTTTGAACTATGTCGGCAAAATTCTTGTCAAGACGCTTGCAGCAGGCAAGATATCTCGCATACTCCTCTTTGTAATTCCCTTTCAGCCCTACCAAATCGTCAGGATACGGCACGTCTTGAAATTGCTTATCTTCGCCTTCTGCGCATTGGAATGTGTTGGCAGTGTTTTGATGGTGAGGTTCAAGCTGGGATATCATCAAAAAGAACGGCTTGTCTTGATCGTATTTGTCGATATAATCCATTGCAAAATCGTTTATACAGTCACTGCGTATGCCTTCAAATTCAACTTTATTGTTGTCTTTGTCAAACATATATCCGCCGTGTACGTCGGAAGTAAACTCCAAACAATCTGCCGCAAGCCAATAGTCGTTGTAACCGCCTCGCGACTCTTGCGGAATAGGCAACTTCTGCACGTTTTGTCTTGGCTTTGGTCCCATCGTATCCGACGCCAAATGCCACTTGCCTATATACGACGTATTGTATCCGTTGCGATTGAGAACTTTCGCAATAGCATTGTCGTCGTCTTTATCCATTGATATGCCGTTGATATAGCAATTATTTTGAGTGGCATAAAGACCTGTCTGTATGCACGCTCTTGCAGGTCCGCACACAGGCTGACAGGTGAAAGCATTGTCAAAAAATATGCTGTCGTCAGCCATCGAACAGATGTTGGGCGTTACGCTCTCATTGACGGTGTCGTATCTTTGCTGGTCGCTGAAATATAAAATAATATTCATAATATCCCCGTTATATTTTTTTATCGTTTTTTGTTTATATGACGGCTTTAAGCCTTTAACGCCGTCGAACTTGTCACTATGTTGATAATACATATCACCATTACCGCCAACTGCATTATATTGAAAGCTACGGCAGTGACTTTGCCTGATATCTTTTTGCCCACTATGCTGCCTATAAAACCGCCGAGCACTCCGGCAATTACCATATACGGCAGCATCGAAAGGTCATATGCCCCAAAGCCTCCGCCTATGAGTATAGTAACGACTTTTGCTATCTGAGCAAACATTATCGTTATTATCGACGCAAACGTCGCTTCTTTTATTTCCATGCCAAACAAAAGCATAAGTATGGCTACGTTCAGCGGACCGCCGCCTATTCCCAAGAATGACGAAAGTATGCCGAGCATAATACCCACAATTAAGTAAAACATTATATTTTTAAGATGCAACGGCTTTATCCTCTTTCTGAAAAGCATATAAAAGAATATACATACTATCAAAAAGAGCAATATAGAATTTTGAATTACCTTTATTGTTTGAGCATTGTCTGCTCCGTCTGTCATCGACTCAAAGACGTATTGTCCAATCACGCCGCCGCCGGCAGACGATATGCCAAGCGCAAGCAACTTTGCAATGGAAATCTCCCTTTTTCTCCTTACCTGCCTTGCAAAAGTCGTCACAGACATGGCAAGCACCGTAATAGACGACAGCGCGCCTATCGAAGCGCTGTCAAAGTCTCCCATCATATCAAGCACGGGCTTGATTACCACTCCGCCGCCCATACCTGTTATTGCGCCCGCAAAAGTGCAAATCAAGGCTATACAAAAATATAAAATCGCAGTCATCTTCTTTATTTTATGTTATCACATTATTTATTGCTTGTCAATTTATATCAAAAAGCGACACGATAATCATATAAATATAAAAACAAAATTATCATTACAAATACTTTCCGTTATCGGCAAAAACATCAATTTGCGACAAGTTTATTTTTAATAATTTGCCGATAAGTTTGATATAGAAAATAACGTTTTTTAATACTTATATTTGATTTTCATCTTTGATAGCAACGCCTATAAAAAGCTGCTTTGAAAAATCATTCTTAGCTTTATCTATAAGTTTTCTTGCAACCGTTTCAAAAAAATTTCCGCGCACTTTGGAAATACCTGATACTTCTTCCACGCAATATCGAGATGGGATATAAGTTGGGGATAGAGCGGACGAAAACACAAATTTGAGTTTCCCGTGGTATTTAATATTTTATCCAGGCTTACCGCATACCCAAGACCTTCTTCCACAAGCAAGGACATATTGTATAAAAGATTGCCCGTAGCAACTATATTCAGCTCTTCTTCGCTTTTTTTAAACCACTCGCCTATTTTGTTTTTTCCTATCGACTGACGGGAACGGATAATAGGTTTGTCCCATAAATCTTCGGGCGTAATATATTCTTTATAAATATATTCCAAGCGAGCCTTGCGCAATAACTTTAAAGGCTCTTTATTTTGTTTAAACATTGTAAGAACGTTTTCAACAATTTGAATATAATCGCTTTTACATCTTGGGAAAAAGCGTTGAGTGAATATAAATTCTTTGGTGTGATGCTCAAAACGGATTGCATCGCGCAAAAACGGCGGGCGCAAGTATATTCGCATATATTTTCGGTTGTATAGCTACTCTTATACTCGGCGGCGGAATGTGTTTGTGCATGCTTATAGAGAATAATATACCTGCTTTTGTGGGTGGAATAGTTCTCGGCATTGCCGGTATTGTGCTATGCGGAATAAATTATCTTATATATAAGAAAATTGCCGAAAAGAAAACCAGAACGCTGTTGTCTATCATTGACGACAACGAAGAAAAACTTGCCAACATACTAGAAAAAGGCAACGACCTTTTAAAAACCGATTTAATCTAAAAGAAGCAAAATCGGCAAGATAAAGCATAGTCAATAGTTAAAGGCGGTTATTACTATGAAAAAGAAGGAAAGAGAAGGAAAGAGAAGAAAACAAATTTATAGAGCGAATGAAAAGCGATTATACTTTTCGCACGTTTGTGTTTGCGGCTCTTTCCTTTTTAGCTGCCGTTGCGTTTGCGGCTTACAATGTATTTCTTGTCGTTGTATACCAATCGCCTTTCAACTTGGGGACTTCCGTTTACTACGCTTTGCTGATTTGTGTTAGGTCATACGTTATATTAGCCGAATCAAAATTCAATAAGGCGGGATATAACGACGGGCAAATAGAAAACGGTAGAAAAAAACTGTTTTTCATACAAAGTATATTTTTGCTTGCAATCGACCTTGCGCTGATCGCGCCTATTACAATGATGGTATTGCAACAAAAAAACGTTAATTATTCCGAAATACACACAATTATGATAGCTGCTTATACAGTGTATAAAATCGTTACGGCGACAATAAATTTTATAAAAACGCGCAAATCTAATCATTTGAGCGTAAAGATCTTGCGAAATATAAATTTTGTAGACGCACTTGTATCCATACTTTCTCTGCAATATACGTTGATTATGACGTTTAATGACGGTACGTTGGGCGATATATTTACGCTGTGCGCTACAAGCACGTTTGCTATATGGGCTTTTATTACGGTAATATCCGTACTCACGCTTATCGACGCCGTAAAAATTATAAGATCACAGAAGACTAAAAACGTTGGCGAGAGAAATAAGTAATCTCAATATTTCTTTTCCAGGACTGTACACCGCTAACCGACATCTCATACACATATTCGTAAGCAACTTATTCAGCTTTATAAGTGAAAAATAGCACTCTCCAATCGAAGAGTGCCTTACTTGGAGCTGCTAACCATACTTAAACCGATGACCTTTTCCTTACCAAGGATTGGAAACGTTTCAACCATATATTTCGTCTGCAAATGTTTGCAATTATTCAGTTCAAAACAGTTTTAGAGCGGCACAAAACGATAGATAGCGTTACTATTCAACTTTGTATTCTCAAATTCTTATCTTCTGCTTCCCCAATAATATTTTTCACAACTAACGTCATTTGTTAGCTCTTATCACTGATATGAGATTATAGGTTGTTTTGCCCATAATATTGCATGCAATATAACTAATATTTAATCTTAAAGTAATCAAGATGTTTTTTGAATATATCCTGTGCCGTAATGCAAGTATCGCGCAAATACCCTCGCTCAATTTTCCACTCTTTCAGTCCGCGATAATAGAACATTTTCAATTCCTCATCGATAATGAACGGAACGATATTATGTTTTAGACATTCCTTGAATAACAAAAGCCTACCGATTCTTCCATTGCCGTCTTGGAACGGATGTATGCACTCAAACTTGTAATGAAAGTCCAAAAGGTCGTCGAATGACTTCTCGTTTTTCGCGTTGTATTCAAATAGCAGTCCTTTCATTTTTTCGGCTACTTCTTCGGGTTTCGCAGTGAACATATCTCCTACGGTATTCGGTAATTTCTTGTAGTCGCCAACGGCAAACCAATCCTGCCGTGCGTCTGTCGTACCGTTCTTTAACGTGCGGTGCAGTTCCTTAATGAAAGTTTCCGTAATCGCTTTTTTAGCGTTCTCGATAATCAAATCGATACACTTAAAGTGATTAGCAGTTTCTACGATGTCGTCAACTTTTACAGCACAGCTGTCTATTCCGATTGTATTCGTTTCAAAAATATAGCGTGTTTGGTCGTGCGTAAGCCGACTACCCTCTATATGATTTGAATTGTATGTCAATTCAATTTGTACCTTATAATAAATTCCGCCTGAAAGTTTCGCTTTCTTCTCAGCAACAAGTATTTCAAGCAATGTGGTTGGTATTTCGACACGTTTATTTGCCCTATCCGGCTTTTGCGCGTCTTCGGGAATATTCCAAGTCTTGCCCGTCAAAAACGCGCCTTCCACTTTTCCCATGGCGCAATAGTTTCTTACGCTACGTTCGGATATATTCCATTTTTTCGCCGTTTGCGCTACCGATAAGAATGTCATTCTCTTTACCTCATTTATTAGCATATCATATTATCGGCAAAACTGCAATAAATTAGACCGGAAATATATAGAATTTTGCCGATAACGGCAAGCAAAAACAATTATCAAAGTATGATTTTGACTGTAAAATTCATTGACTTTCTGACTACCATTTGACTGACTTTTGACTACTTTTTTCGGGCATAATTTAGACGAGCATATTTAGGGATAAATATAAAGAAAAAACCCAATTTCTTAGGATTTTGTGGAGCTGCCAACCAGACTTGTAAGGAGCATTGCGACGGAATAGTGAGCAAGCGATAGCGTCTCGTGCGAACGTCACTATTTCGGACGGTCCGCGTTAGTGCGACTAAAACGGCACTCTTCTATCGAAGAGTGCCTTACTTGGAGCTGCTAACCGGACTTGAACCGGTGACCTCGTCCTTACCAAGGACGTGCTCTACCTGCTGAGCCATAGCAGCACATTATTATTTACCTATGATCCCGTCCTTCCAAGGACGTGCGCTCCCGACTGCAAGTGTTACTTATTATTTTCTATCTCTCTCTTCGTCGTTGCAGTTCGCTCCAACTAAAAACGATTATCAATCGTTTTCTTCACGTCTCGCGCCTGCTGAGCCATAGCAGCATATTATTATTTATCTATGATCCCGTCCTTCCAAGGACGTGCGCTCCCGACTGCAAGTGTTGCTTATTATTTTCTA
>CAJTVJ010000044.1 GCA_910579785.1 uncultured Christensenella sp.
ATCACTTTACAAAGCAAAGTGATTGCTAAACATACAGTCGGGTTCCGCCCCTACCGACCAAACGAAAATGCACGCTTGCGCTACATTTTGTCGGTACTTATTTAACTCGTTGAGACCTCTCCGCTTCGGTCGAGGTGACCACATAGAGAAACAAAAGAGTAAATAAAAAAAGAGCCTAAGCAGTCTCTCTTTTTATGATGACAAAAAGGCGCATTCGCCTTAATGGTCTGAGTGACAAGACTTGAACTTGCGGCCTCTAGACCCCCAGTCTAGCGCGCTACCAAACTGCGCCACACCCAGATAACTTAGCAAGTCAAATGTTTTGACTGCTAAAATTATATATCATAATTGATAATATTGCAACAAATATTTAAGGTATTTTACAAAATTGTATTTTGAAAGTAAAGCTTATGGAAATTTCAACGACATATTATGTAATAATATTTTGCATAAGTAATTGCAACAAGGAAAAGTGTCTTGTATAATTAAATAGAGAATATGCGTAGACGTTGACGTGCGTTGAATATAAAAGAGGGAAGGTGTAAGATGACAAGAATAATTGACAAAATCATATCGAAGATACAAAAAATTGTAAACCAAGCCAACGGCAATTCTGTAAGTCAGGAGATGAATAAGGCTGTCGGCGAGAGGTACGTTACGCCGGGTATGCCTCAGCTTGTCAGACAAGCGAGTGCAGAAAGTATAGTAATGTTGAAAAACGACGGAGTTTTGCCGCTCAAATCTACGGACAGGGTATCTATATTCGGAAGATGTCAGATAGATTATTTTTACGTCGGTTACGGCAGCGGCGGAGACGTAAAGCCGCCTTATAAGATAAGTTTGTTGCAGGCAATGCAAGAGGGCGAGGCGCAAGAGAAGTGGCAGTTAAATCACGACTTGGCGCAGACCTATCAGACTTGGCGGGACAAAAAGGAAAATCAGCCATTTGACGGTTGGTGGGGACATTGGCCGATGAATTATCCCGAAATGCCGCTCGACGGGGATTACGTAAGAGAGTGCGCAAAGTCAAGCGACGTAGCCGTTGCGGTCATAGGCAGAGCGGCGGGCGAAGACAGAGAGAATACACTTGAAAAGGGCAGCTACTATCTCACTGACGAAGAAGTGTCTATGCTTGACAAAGTGACGGGCGCATTTGAAAAAACTGTCGTCATTATGGACTGCGGCAACATCATGGATATGTCCTGGGTAGAAAAATATTCCGATAAATTGTCGGCTATATTATTTGCATGGCAAGGCGGTATGGAGAGCGGACATTCGCTTGCCGACGTGTTATGTGGGGATGTATCTCCAAGCGGAAAGATGCCCGACACTGTGGCAAGGAGATATGAAGATTATCCGTCGTCTGATTGTTTCGGCGCGCTTGACTACAATGAATACAGAGAAGACATATACGTGGGCTATCGCTATTTTGAGACTTTTGCAAAGGACAAGGTGTTGTATCCTTTTGGCTACGGTCTGTCGTATACTCAATTTGCTATCGGCGTAAAGGAGTTTTGCGCGCAAGATGGCAAAGTAAATTGCACGGTCGAGGTGACCAATGTCGGAGATAGGGCAGGCAGAGAAGTAGTGCAGATGTATGTATCGTGTCCGCAAGGTAAGTTGGGCAAGCCGTCGCGAGGTTTGGCAGCTTTTCAAAAGACGAAGACATTGCAACCCGGGGAGCGCGAGGTATTGCAACTGCAATGCGACTATTACGACTTTGCAAGTTTTGACGATACGGGTGATAGCGGCAACTTAAACTCTTTCGTTCTCGAAAGCGGAGAGTATAATTTCTTTGTCGGCAACAGCGTACGCGCGGATATGTCAGCAGGCAAATTAAAGCTGAATGAGAATATAGTATTTGACAAATTGAACAGCATATGCGCGGTAAAAGATACGTTTGACAGATTTAAGGCTGTCGAAGAAAACGGAGAACTAAAACTGACAAAGCAGCCGCTTGCCGTCGGCAATGACGGTATGAGAGAACGCATACTTGCGCAGTTGCCTAATGAGATAGAATACAAAGGCGGTCAAGGACATTTATTTGCAGACGTGGTCAGCGGAAAGATAGATCTCGATACTTTCATATCTCAGCTTGACGACAAAGAGCTTGAAGCTTTGACAAGGGGCGCAGGCGGTATGAATTATCCCAACGGCGTCGCCGGTAACGCAGGCGCGTACGGCGGAATAATACCGTCGCTGAGACAAAAGGGAGTGCCGGAGATAATCACCACGGACGGACCGTCGGGCATAAGAATAGGCAGATATACGGCGTTGCTTCCCTGCGGCACCGCGCTTGCGGCGACCTGGGATAGCGATTTGGTCAATAGACTTTATCAGACGCTCGGCAGGGAAATGTGTCATTACGGCAGCGACGTGCTGTTGGGCGCAGGTATGAATATTCACCGCAATCCACTTTGCGGCCGCAACTTTGAGTATTTTTCCGAAGACCCCATACTGTCGGGCAAGATGGCAAGCGCGTTTGTCAACGGTATTCAATCGACAGGCAAGGCGGCTTGTCCAAAACACTTTGCCTGCAACAATCAAGAGAGCAACCGTATACGCAACGATTCAAGGATATCCCAACGCGCATTGAGAGAGATATATCTCAAAGGCTTTGAAATATGCGTCAAAGAGAGCCGCCCGCTCAATATCATGACGAGTTACAACAAGATCAACGGAGTATGGTCGCATTACAACTACGACCTTGCGACTGTCGTGCTTAGAGAAGAGTGGAAATGGCAGGGGCTTGTCATCACCGATTGGTGGCTTAGAAAAAGCGCAAGTCCTGAGTTTCCAAAGCTGAAAACGCACGCTTACCGAGTGAGAGCGCAAGTCGACGTATTTATGCCGGGAAATCACAGCAGGACCAACGGAAAGTATAAGAGCGACGGTACGTTACTTGCCACGCTGGGCAAGAGCGGCGGTATCACGAGAGGCGAGTTGCAGCGCACTGCAAAAAATCTGCTGTCAGTCGCTATGAAGATTAAAAAGTAAAATGTATTATAATTTCCAAAAACTAACTATCGCTTGCGATAAGCAAGCGATAGAGTATTATCAACTGAAAAAATTGTTTCTTCCCAAGATATAATCGGCGGATACTTCAAAATAATCCGCAAGCTTAACGATATAAGAAGCTTTCGGTTCGTTGACGCCGCGTTCCCAAAAGTCAATCGCCTTTTGGCTTACGCCTATCGCGTCGGCAAGTTTTTTTTGAGAAATGTTTTTTTCAAGTCTCAATTCTTTGATTATTTCGCCTATATTCATACCAATATTATAAAATATATATATTTATTTGCTTGACACAAGAAGAAAACTACTTATATAATAAGTGCAAAGTAGAAAACTACTTCAAATTAGACAACTCCTCCTTTGGAGTCAGTGTATAATTGTGACATTCATCGGTCAATTTTTTTGTCACACAGAAAGGCCGCAGATAACTGCGACCTTTTTGTTTTGGCAGACAAACAAGATTTTAAAGAATTTCCATAAAAATCTTGAAAGCTTTTTAGGAGAAAAATCTATGAAAATACTGTATGTCTGCCTTGGCATAGGTTTTATTTACGCTATGCCCTTTGCTCTTTGCAGTAAAAGGTTATTCCTTGTTGCAACCGCAATTTGAGCAATTTTTTGTTTGAGACTTAGCTGAGCCGCTTGTCTTACTTCTTTGAGAATTAGACTGCATGCTACGTTTAGTATTTTTTGCCATAATCTCCTCCTATATTTTTGCAACCACTGAGTGATTACATTAGTATTGTGTACCGTTTGCGGCGGAGTATACCATCATGATGATGGCAAAATATGGATATCGTTTTATTTATACGCTGGCGATCCAATTTTTCATAAGCGTGCTTGCCCCTTCAAAGGAGCCTTCAAGGCAGGCATACAGATTGTCGGGAGTTGCGATGGCGAATTTGTACGTCGCGTAATAGCTCTTCAACGCCTCTATCACGGCTTGTTTGCCAATCGTATCTTGCATATACTTCCACATCACAAGCGACTTATTGTAAGTGAGATTGGTGTAATAATAGTTGCTTGGAAAGTCTTTGAGCTTGCCGCCAAGTTTGCCTTTGGCGCTTTCGCCGACAGAATTTTGTATGTCGATAAATCTGTGGAACTGCGTATATGCGTCGCCCATCATAAGCGTCGAATAATCAAGGTTGTCGGTGTTGACGAAATAGAGGTACGTCGAATAATTGGTCAAGCCCTCGTCTTGCCAAGCGTCGGTAAGATTGTTGCTGCCGACTGCGCCGTACCACCATTGGTGCGCGATCTCGTGCGCGACGACTTCTTCATAAGTCGTGCCGCTCAACGCTTCGTTTATCACGCACAGCGCGCCGTATTCCATGCCGCCGGCGACAAACGGCATATCGGCGATCGCAAGCGTGTCGTATGCGTATGCTCCAAAGAGTTTGCCGTAAGTGTCCAAAGCCCTTTGAGCAAATTCCAAGGTTTGGCTTTTTTCTCCGAGATAAGATATAGTCACGCCGCTGTGTTTGACGCTCGATTTATTGAGAGTCGGCGAGAGTATCAAAGCAAAGTCTCTGATGTTTTCAGCCTTTGACGTAACAAAGTCTTCGTTTTCTTGCGTCTTTTTGCTGTCTTTGCCGCTTGCGACATACTGCCAACCGCTTGGCAGATTAAAGGTCACTTGATAATTTGCGGCGTCGGAAAAATACGGGTCGCCGATAGGGCAGTATTCGTCATACGTCCATTCTCCGTTTTGCATTGCGCACAGCATAGGATAAAATCCGCTGAGCGAGATACCTCTGTCGTTGAATCCGTACCTGCCGTTGGTATTTGGCAAAGTCAGCTCATACTTCATGTCTACCGTGATTTTTTCGTCGGGGAGCAATGGGGTCTTTAAATTGACGGTCAATAAATCGCTTTCAAAATCAAAAGACCAATCTTTAAAATCTCCGTACACCTCTTCCAACTTAAACTCGCCGAAGCTGATACCGTTGGGGAAATAGTCGTCCTGCTCTTCGGGCGTGCAGGTCAACGGCTTTTTGCTGTCGAAAGCGTTGGCATATACGTTAAATTTGAGATTGTCAAGAGGTATGCCGTAATTATTGACGACGTCGACTTGTTGTTGACAAGATACGTTGCAGCCGTCGTCGATATTGAGGTCCAACCAAATCTTGTACGTCGTTGAATCAATCGATTGCGCGCAAGACGTGGCAAGCGCGAGGGAGCATATCAATATTGATATAATTAGGATAATAGATAAATACTTCTTTTTCATATCAAATTTTATGCGTATATCGGCATATATATGATATATCGGCGAATGCGATTGCAAAGTCATTTATTGATGGCATATGCCGATGGAAAAAATATGTAGTATTTGCAAAGTTTTGCTCTTGACATATAAGTTGCAAAACATTAAAATATAAGTAGACTAAATAAAAGGCAAATTTATGAATTTGTCTTTCAAGAGGAGATAAAATGGGATTTTTTAAAAATCAATTCAGAAAAGTAATACAGTGGGAAAGCGATAACGTCAACGACATTATCTATAAATACCCTTTGGAGCGCAAAGAAGAGATAATGCGCAAATCCACACTTGTTGTCAGAGAAGGACAGAAGGCTCTCTTTATTCAAGAAGGCAAACTTGCCGACGTCTTTGAGCCGGGCACTTATCAACTCAATGATATCAAAAACTTTCCTCTTTTGACTCAGCTTTATAATTGGAAGTATCTGTGGGAAAGTCCTTATACGGGCGACGTGTATTTTATATCGACAAAACAGTTTCTCAATTTGAAATGGGGTACGGCAAATCCCATCATGATGAGAGATAAAGATTACGGCGTGGTGAGAGTGAGAGGTTTTGGCGTATACTCATTCGCGGTGGGCACCCCTACCAATGCGCTTAGAGAGCTTATCGGTTCTATGAGCAGCTTTACGGTGCGCAACGTAGACGATTATTTCAAGAAGATAATCACGTCCACGCTCTCCAACGTCATTGCCGAATCGGGCATTGCCGCTCTTGACCTTGCGTCGCATTACGACGATTTGGCAGAGATGGCAAAACAAAAGATGTCGTATGAATTTGAGCAGATAGGCATTGAGATTAAGACCTTGGTGATAGAGAATCTTTCGCTTCCGGAAGACGTCGAAAAGATGCTCGACAAGCGTACCAACGTCGGCGTAATGAAGGGCGCTATGAGAGAATATGCGCAGATGGAATCCGTCGAAGCTATGAAGATAGCCGCAGAAAATCAAAGCGGCGTAAGCGGCATCGGCATAGGCGTCGGCGCAGGTCTTGGCATGGGCAAACTCTTTGCAGAGAACATGTCGTCTATCAACAATGCTCCCGTTGAGGAAAAGGTCGAAGAGAATATCGAAAAAGGCGTTGTTGAAGACAATCTTGCCATCTGTCCCAACTGCAATCAAAGCGTACCCGACGGATGCAAGTTCTGTCCCGAGTGCGGGGCAAATATGACTCCGCCAAAAAAGATTTGCCCGGGTTGCGGCATAGAGGTGAGCGATAAGGCAAAGTTCTGTCCGGAATGCGGAAGCAGACTCGACGAGAATAAGTGCAAAAAGTGCGGCAGAAAGCTCAAAGACGGACAAAAGTTCTGTCCGGAATGCGGCACGCGTCAGGATCAATAATATAGATATATAAATATATATGGAAAGAGTGTTATGGAAGTGAGAGAAGAGACTGTGGCGCATGACGCCGAGACTTTGGGCGGCGAGATATATAAATGCCCAAATTGCGGAAATTTCTTATATTACGATCCCGAGAGCGGAAAGATGAAGTGCGATTATTGCGGCACAAAGGAAGATATTCAAGAGGTGGGCAGCGCCGTTGAGCTTCCTTATCACGATTCGGTAGAGCAGGGCTTTGTCAAGTGGGACGGCGTCAAGAGCGTCAAATGTAAATCCTGCGGAGCAATTTCTCTTTTGCCAAATTACGAGACTGTGTCGCAGTGTCCATTTTGCAACGCGTCTAATATCGTAGACGTTGACGATATACAAGGGCTGTGTCCCAACGGAGTTTTGCCGTTTAGGATAAGCAAAGACAAGGTGCCGTTTTTGTATCAAAATTGGTTGAAGAGCAAGACTCTTGCGCCCAATAAGCTAAAAAAAGATGCCAAAAGACAACCTGCGAGGGGAATTTACATACCTCTATTCACTTTTGACTCCAACGTAGAGTGCGACTACGTGATAAGATACGGCAAGTATTATACCGTCACGGTAGGATCAGGTAAGAACAGACGTACCGAGACCCGTACGAGATGGTATACCGCCAGCGGATATATCGAAAACTTTTTTAATGACGTACAGATAGAAGCCAGCAAATCTATCACTCAAAAAAATCTAAGCAAACTCGGCGGCTTTGACACTGACAATTCGCTTGATTATCACAATCAATTTATCAGCGGTTACAGCGCGGAGAGATATGACAAGGGGTTGGACGAGAGTTGGCAGGACGCAAAAGATTTGATAAAAAAATCGCTCCGTCAGTCAATAGTGTCCAGATATAATGCCGACGTTGTAGATTACGTCAATATGAATTGCAGTTTTTACGACAAGACGTATAAATATATCTTGGCTCCTATATGGATATTCTCTTATAAGTATGCCAAAAAGACCTATGATTGCATTGTCAACGGCAGGTCGGGCAGGATAGTGGGCAAATATCCAAAGTCGCCTGTCAAGATCGGCGCGATTGCATTGACTTGCGCCGCAATCGTCGGCGTGATGATTTGGCTTATCGTCAAGTATATGGTTTAAAATAATAGCCAAACTGCACATAATAGTATATAATATCATTACATTAAATTTTTTCGGAGGATATATGGCAATAACAAAGGACATGCTTATCGCTGAGGCATTACAACACGAAAACAGCGAAGCTATTGCCGAGACGCTTTTGAGTATCGGTATGCATTGTTTCGGTTGCGCAATGGCAAGAGGCGAGACGATTGAAGAGGCGGCAATGGTGCATGGAGTTGACGTAGACGATTTGGTCAAGAGACTCAACGAAGCGGCAGGCGAATGATTTTTGCCGTCTTTTAGACGGTGCTGTCTAAGTAAAATTTAATTCCGATCAGGCAAGAATATGTTTGGTCGGTTTTTATTTGATAAGAATCCGACTTGCATGATAGTAAGTAATCAAAAAATCAATATCAATATGATGAGACTTCTCGACTATGCTCGAAGTGACAACATAATGCTTACAGTCGACTAAGCTTTGGTCACTTCGACCAACGCGGAGAGGTCTCAACGAGTTAAATAAGTACCGACAAAATGTAGCGTAAGCGTGCATTTTCGTTTGGTCGGTAGG
>CAJTVJ010000045.1 GCA_910579785.1 uncultured Christensenella sp.
GACTGAAACGCAGTGAAATGGAGAAGTCTCATCGAGTTAATAAAAGGATGAGATTTCTCCGCTACGGTCGAAATGACTTGACTTATATAAAAGTCAATATTACTAAGGTTATGAAACTTTGGGAGAGTAATCAAAGTTTGGTGCATTGAATATAATATGTGGTCACCTCTCTGCGTTGGTCGAGGTGACCATTTTTTGTTTGTAGATAATCTAACTTTAAGTCATTTCGACCAAGCGTAGCGCGTGGAGAAATCTAAACATATTAAAAAGGCTCGCGATTACCTAAATTACCCCCTTTAAAGTAAAAATAAAAAATGTTTAAGAATGATTGCATTTGAATGTTTGGTTTGCTATAATATTATAGATAAAATAAATTTAAATATATTTAAGGAGTTTTAACTATGGCAAATACTACAAACAAGAAAGTATTGGAATTTGTTCAGAGCAGAGTTGATCTTTGCAAGCCTGACAGCGTTGTATGGATCACGGGCGAAGAGGCTCAATACGAAGCTTTGACAAAAGAAGCGATCTCAACGGGAGAAATGATTGAACTCAATCAAAAGACGTTGCCGGGTTGTTTGTTGCACAGAACAAAGCCAAACGACGTAGCGCGTGTTGAGGGCAGAACTTTCATTTGCTCACGCAAAGAAGAAGATTGCGGACCTACCAACAACTGGTGGAAGCCGTCCGAGGCTTATGCAAAGTTGGAGAGCATTCTTGACGGAGCATACAAGGGCCGTACGATGTACGTTATTCCTTTCTCTATGGGTCCTGTCGGCGGTCCTATCTCCAAAGTTGGTATCGAGGTCACCGATTCTATCTATGTTGTATTGAATATGAGAATTATGACGAGAGTCGGCAACAACGTATTAGACGCTCTCGGCGACAGCAACGATTTCGTAAGAGGCACGCACGCTAAGTGCGATGTAAATCCCGATGAGAGATACATATGCCAATTCCCAGAGGACAATGCTATCATTTCTGTCAACAGCGCATACGGCGGCAACGTCTTGCTCGGCAAAAAGTGCTTTGCTCTCAGAATTGCTTCATACCAAGGTAAGAATGAAATGTGGATGGCTGAGCATATGCTCATTCTCGGCATCGAGAAGCCGAATAAAGAGACGGTTTATATGTGCGCAGCATTCCCGTCAGCTTGCGGCAAGACCAACCTTGCAATGCTTATTCCGCCTGAGGGATACAGAAAGAACGGTTACAAGGTATACACAGTCGGCGACGACATCGCTTGGATCAAGAAAGGACCGGACGGCAGACTTTATGCTATCAATCCGGAAAACGGTTTCTTCGGCGTAGCTCCGGGTACCAACTCCAAGTCCAACTACAATGCTTTGGCGTCTACAAGAAAGAATACGATATTCACCAACGTTGCTCTTGACGAAGAAAAGGGCGAAGTATGGTGGGAAGCTCTTGAAAAGGACGCTCCAAACAAGCAAAAGCCAGCTAAACTCATCGATTGGATCGGCAGACCTTGGACTCCTGAGACTGTTGACGAAGACGGCAAGCCGGTTAAGGCAGCTCACCCGAATTCACGTTTTACAGCTCCTGCAAAGAATTGTCCTTGCATCTCTCCTGAATTTGAGAACGGCGCAGGCGTGCCGATCAGCGCAATAATCTTCGGCGGACGTCGTCCTTCCACAGTGCCGCTTGTATATCAAGCAAGAAGCTGGGAGCACGGTGTGTTCATCGGTTCTATAATGGGCAGCGAGACGACTGCTGCTGCTACCGGCGCAGTAGGCGTAGTAAGACGCGATCCTATGGCAATGCGTCCGTTCTGCGGATATCATATGGGCGACTACTTCCAACACTGGCTCGATATGGGCAAGTCTGTTGACGTAGACAAACAACCTAAGTTCTTCAACGTCAACTGGTTTAGAGTAGACGAAGAGGGCAACTTCATCTGGCCGGGCTTTGGCGACAATATGCGCGTGCTTGATTGGATGCTCAAAAGAATTGCCGGCGAAGTTGACGCAGTTGAGACTGCTATCGGTTACGTTCCTAAGGCTGAGGATATCAACATCGACGGACTTGACGACTTCTCGCTTGACACCTTGAAAGGCATCTTGGCAGTAGACAAGGACGCTTGGAAGGTTGAGGCTGACGGTATCAAAGAGTTCTATAAGGACTTCGGAAACAAGTTGCCAAAAGAATTGGCTAAACAAGCTGACGAACTTAAATCAAGATTGGTATAATTGCATAATTAACTAATTGCTTATAAATAAACACCTGCTTATAAAGCGGGTGTTTATCTTTTACAAATACAAATTATAATGTTTTATGGGTTAATAATATTAGTATAAATCTATATATTTGTTTAAAGGCAAATATGTTTTATAAAGCGGATATCTCTTTTATAAGTTAACTATGACAATAAAAAAGACAAGACAACCTAAGCCGTCTTGCTTTTTCACTTCCACATATCGGTTAAGCCTCTTGCTTATCGTATATGCTTAATAGAATTATAATAGATTTTTTTAGAAATGTAAATACAAAATCGCAATATTTTTTGTAAAACATACATATTGGAAAAATCTGTATGTTTTTCGACAGTAATACGTATCTTGTGGAAAAGTGTAAACAAATGCAAATCATGATACAAAAGTAAAAGAGCACACTCAAAGAATGTGCTCTCAAATTTACAGATACTTATTTAAATCAAAGAACTCTTACGCTCACAGAGTCTGCCTTTATTGCGTTGAGAGTATTTGCATCGACAGCGGTATTGACGTCTGCTATGACGTAACAAATGCTGCCTCTCGTCGCGCTTGCAATGTTACATACGTCTTTAAGAGAAGAGGATATCTTTGCTACGGCATCGGCGCTTGATGATACTACGCAGATACGTTGTTTGCCGCCTCTTTCCACTTGAAGTTTTGGGAAATTGACGCTGTTGACAACGTTGCCGTTTTCGAGATAATCTTTGAGCTGATTGGCAGCCATGACCGCGCAGTTGTCCTCAGCCTCTGCGGTAGAAGCTCCAAGGTGGGGGATTGTGATTATACCGTCCACGCCCAAGATGTCGTCGCTTGGCAGGTCGGTGACGTACTTAGCAACTTTCTTGTCAGCAATAGCCTGCTTTATATCTTCGTTGTTGACGAGTTCGCCTCTTGCGAGATTGATAATACGCACTCCGTCTTTCATAAGCGCGATAGTGTTTTTATTGATAGAATTTTTTGTCTGCTCGGTTGCAGGTACGTGCAGAGTTATGTAATCGCTCTTTGCATATACGTCGTTGACGTTGTTTGTCAATTCTATTGCAAGGTCTGTCGAGGTGACGAAAGGATCGTATGCGATGACTTTCATGCCAAGCGCAAGCACTGCGTTTGCCACAAGCTTGCCTATTGCGCCAAGACCTACGATACCAAGCGTCTTGCCGAATATCTCTTGTCCGACAAATGCCTTTTTGCCTTTTTCCACTTGCTTAGCGACTGTGCCGTCTTTTGTGAGATTTTGAGTCCAATTTATGCCTTCATAGATTTTTCTTGAAGATACCAAAAGCGCGAAGAGCACCAATTCTTTTACCGCGTTGGCATTTGCGCCCGGGGTGTTGAATACGCACACGCCCTTTTGCGTCATTGTGTCGATAGGGATATTGTTGACGCCTGCGCCAGCTCTTGCGACGGCAACTACGCTTGACGGCATATCGTAATCGTGCATGGAGAAGCTGCGCAAAATAATGGCTTTCGGGTCGGCTGCGTCAGCGCTCACCGTATATTTATCCGACGTAAGTATGTCGCCGACTTTGCTGCTGATTTCGTTGAGTTTGAGTATTTGAGTCATTTTTATACCTCTTTATTAAGATAAGACAGTTATACCGCCGATATAGCTGTCTTTATCAATTATTTATTTTTTGACGGATACGCCGCAAAGAGTATCCGCCTGTTAAGTTGAATTTATTTGTTGGCAAGTTCAAATTTCTTCATGAATTCGATAAGAGTCTTGACTCCGTCCACAGGCATAGCGTTGTAGATAGATGCTCTCATGCCGCCGACCAATCTGTGACCTTTCAAAGATACAAGACCTGCATTTGCCGCTTCTTTTACAAACTGCGCGTCGAGGTCGGCATTCGGCGTCACAAAAGGTACGTTCATAAGCGATCTGTCTTCTTTGTTTACGCCGTTGGAGAAGAAAGAAGAATTGTCGATAAAGTCATACAATAGTCCAGCTTTGTATTCATTTATCTTTTGCATTTCTGCCACGCCGCCAAGTTTTTTGAGGTGACGGAGCGTAAGCATAGCCATATATATCGGGAAGCACGGAGGAGTGTTGTAAAGGCTGTTGTTTTCCACCTGCGTCTTCCATTTGAGCATTGTCGGACAAATTTTCATGCCGTCCGTGACGAGGTCGTCTCTGATTATGACGATTGTCACGCCTGCCGGAGCAAGGTTTTTCTGCGCGCCTGCATAAAGCACGCCGTATTTGCTCACGTCCATTTTTTCACTCAAAATGTTTGAGGATATGTCGGCAACCAACGTTGCGTCAGTCTTTGGCAGCTTGGTATATCTCGTGCCGAATATCGTGTTGTTTTGGCAAATATAGAGATAGTCGATGTTGTCTCTTATCGTCAAATCCTTTGGAATATATGTGAATTTTTTGTCTTCGGATGAGCCAGCCATAGCGATATCGCCGTATTTCATAGCTTCTTTATAAGCCTTCTTTGCGAAGTTGCCGGTCACGACGTAATCAGCCTTGCCGCTGCCTGTCAATAGGTTGAGCGGTATAGCTTCAAACTGTGTGGACGCGCCGCCTTGCACCAAAATTACGCTGTATCCTTCGGGGATACCCATAAGCTCTTTGAGAAGGGCTATACACTCGTTGTTGATTGCCTCATAGTATTTGCTTCTGTGGCTCATTTCGCACACGCTCATACCGCTTCCGTCATAGTTGATGAAGTCTCTTTGCGCTTCTTCCAACACTTCCATAGGAAGCATAGACGGACCTGCCGAAAAATTAAAAACTCTCATTGTTACTCCTTGGTTGATATGGTATTTCCAAATCAAAATAAATTGATACTATATTATTATATCACTTGACATAGCGATTGGCAACACAATCAAAATGATTATTGTATAAAATTTCACAATTTTTTTAAGCGCGAAATATGTCGAAATACAAAGATAAAAGTTGTGCGGCACAGGCTGCATATGAATATATAGGATAAATGAATAATTTTTTAGTATTGCCATAGACTAATAGCAAATATCATTTCCCGTCATTTGATTGGCGGCGAGGAGGAATTATGCAAGCGATAATTATGGCAGGCGGAATGGGAAGCAGATTGAGACCTTTGACAAATTCTCTGCCCAAACCGTTGGTTAAGATAATAGACAAACCCGTCATGGAGTACGTCATAGAAAATCTTGTCGAGGGCGGTATAAAGGACATTGCCGTGACAGTGGGATATAAGGCTGATATGATTATGGACTATTTTGGTGACGGAGGTCAATGGGGAGCAAAATTGAGTTATTTTGTCGAAGACGTTCCGCTTGGTACTGCCGGAGGCGTGAAGAACGTCAAAGACCATATTATAGACGACTTTGTCGTTATGTCGGCAGACGGACTTTGCAATATAGATATAAAGGAGTTTTGCAACTTTCACCACTCGCACACTTCCAAGGTGAGTATGGCAGTGAGATATATGCAGGATGCCAGGGGATTCGGTCTTGTAAAAGCTGACGAAGAGGGCGTAGTAAAAGCCTTTTCAGAAAAGCCTAAATTTGTCGTATCCGGTTATATCAATATGGGAATATATGCGTTTGACAAGAACATAATGGACGTTATTCCCGACGGTAAAAGCGACTTTTCATATGATATCTTTCCTAAACTTTTGGGAGATATTAGAGTATTTAAACCCGACTGTTTTTGGTCGGATATAGGAACTCTGCCCGAATATTATCTTACAAATCACTTTGTCAGCACGCACCCCGAAAGATTCAGAGTGAGTTTGTTATAGTAAAATAGGATTTATTGACTATTTGAAAGGATGAGATTTCTCCACTAAGTTACAATTCGGCCGTAAGGAGCGGAGAAATCTCATCATTTAATTTGATTTCTTCAAAATTCTACTACTTAAAAATATGGACAAAATAGTAAAATCAACTTTACATATTCAATAATTTTTTGCAAATTATTAAGTTTATCAAATCAACAAAATTCGACATATTTTTACAAACGAATTAAAAAATTCAAGTCGCAAATATCATATAATTGCAAAAATCTACGTTATATGCCAAAATGTGTATACTTTTTCCTTGTCAAGACATCAACTTTATTATATAATAATATTAAATAATTTAATTTGTGATATAATTTCGCCTAGGACGGCGTATTTGTATTTAAAGGAGAGGTTGTGGCAAGACAACACAAACAGCTTGAAGTCGCATTTTTGGGCGGAGTAGGCGAGATAGGAAAAAATATGACGGCACTGCAATTCGGCAATGATATAATAATTGTCGATTGCGGCTCTACTTTTCCGTCGGTTGACGACACGCCGGGCATAGATTTGATAGTGCCGGATTTTGCGTTTATCAAGGCTAATATAGAAAAAGTAAAGGGCATATTGATCACTCACGGGCATGAGGACCATATTGGAGGAATACCTCATCTGCTGTCGGAGTGCGGCAATATACCGATATACGGCTCGTCGCTTGCGATCGCGCTTATAAAACATAAGCTGACGGAGCGCAAGATAAATATGCCGAAGATGCACGTCGTCAAGAACGGAGACGTTAAGAAAGTCGGAGCGTTCAGCGTAGAATTTGTCAGCGTATCGCATTCGATACTAGGGGCTTTTGCATTGGCGATCACATATCCCGACGGAGTGGTATTCCATACGGGCGACTACAAGATAGACTATACGCCCGTCGACGGCGACGGCATAGATCTCAACCGTATCGCGGCTATCGGCAACAAAGGGGTCACGCTGATGCTCGGAGAGTCGACCAACGTCGAAAAGCGCGGTTCGACTATATCCGAAAAGGAAGTAGGTATGACGTTGGAGAGAGTGATAGATTCCCATCCTGACAACAGGATCATAATCGCCACGTTTGCAAGCAACGTCAACAGAGTTCAGCAGATAATACGCATATGCGAAAAGGTGGGCAGAAAGGTAGCCTTCGACGGCAGGAGCATGGTCAAGATATCCGAGATAGCGAGAGAGCTGGGTATGTTGGAATACAGTGACAACACCGTCATAGATATCGAGGATATCAAGGGTATTGAGCCTCACAGGCTTTGCATAATATCCACGGGGTCGCAGGGCGAGCCTATGAGCGCGCTGACGAGAATGGCAAACGGCGAAGACAAATCGGTCGTCATCACCGACAGCGACGTGGTTGCGATATCTTCTCAGCCAATACCTGGCAACGAAAAGGCGGTATATACGCTTATCAACAATCTGTACCGCAGAGGCGCAAAGGTGCTGTACGGCTCTTTGGAACAACTGCACGTGTCGGGGCACGCGTGTCAAGACGAGTTGAAGACTATGCTGACGCTTGTCAATCCCAAGTATTTTGTGCCAGTGCACGGCGAATACCGTCATCTCAAAAAGCATGAAGAGCTGGCGCTGTCCTTGGGTATAGACAAGAAGAACATACTTCTTGCTGATATAGGCACCCGTATAGCTGTCAAAAAGAAGTCTGTGCAGTTTATCGACAGCGTGGAAGCCGGCGAGGTATACGTTGACGGCAACAGCAGCGTAGACAGTCTTGTTATACGCGATAGAAAACAGCTTTCAAGCGACGGCGTACTCATTGCTCTTTTGAATATCGACGTCGAGAACAGAGCGTTGG
>CAJTVJ010000046.1 GCA_910579785.1 uncultured Christensenella sp.
GGTATCCGTTCGTTCGGGCGCAAGAGCGTCGATGCCGGGTATGATGGACACGATACTCAACTTGGGTCTCAACGACGTATCCGTCAAGGGACTTGCAGCAAAGACGGGCAATCCGAGATTTGCATACGACTGCTATCGCAGATTTATACAGATGTTCTCCGACGTCGTTATGGGTACGCCGAAGAGCGAATTTGAAAAAATAATCGACAAGGTCAAAGAAGAAAAGGGCGTTAAGTCCGACACAGAATTGACTGCTGACGATTTGCAACAGCTTATCAAGCTTTTTAAAGAAGTATATTTCAAACATCAAGGAAAGGAGTTCCCGCAAGATCCAAAGGTACAGCTTATCGAAGCTGTCAAGGCAGTATTCAGAAGCTGGGATAACCCAAGAGCTATCGTATATCGCCGTATGAACGATATCCCAGGCAGTTGGGGTACGGCTGTCAACGTGCAGTCGATGGTATTCGGCAATATGGGCGAGACGTCAGGCACGGGCGTTGCCTTCACAAGAGACCCTTCGACTGGCGAGAAGAAGCTTTACGGCGAGTATCTCATGAACGCTCAGGGCGAGGACGTCGTTGCAGGTATTCGTACTCCTATGACGATCGATCACTTGGCGCAGACCAATAAGGCCGTATACGACCAATTCGTTGCGATCGCAGACAAGTTGGAGAAGGCAAACAAGGATATGCAGGATATGGAGTTTACTATCGAAGAAGGCAGACTTTATATGTTGCAGACGCGTAACGGTAAGCGTACCGCAAGAGCTGCTATCAAGATAGCTTGCGACCTCGTGCAAGAGGGTATGATAACCGAGAAAGAAGCTTTGCTCAAAATCGAGCCTAAACAGCTTGACGCATTGTTGCACCCGCAGTTTGAGGCAAAGGCTTTGAAAAAGGCAAATGCTATCGCCACGGGCTTGCCTGCATCTCCCGGCGCGGCTTGCGGTAAGATAAGCTTCACTGCGGAAGAGGCAGTCGAGAGAAGTAATAAGGGCGAAAAGGTCGTTCTTGTCAGATTGGAGACTTCTCCCGAGGACATCGAGGGTATGTATGCCGCTGAGGGTATTTTGACTGTAAGAGGCGGTATGACGTCGCACGCTGCCGTCGTTGCAAGAGGCATGGGCGCTTGCTGCGTTGCAGGTTGCGGAGATATAAAGATCGACGAGGAAAAGAGAGTTATTTATGTCGGCGGCAAACAATACACCGATCAAGATTATCTTTCTTTGGACGGCTCAACAGGTAAGGTATACGGCGAGCAGATAGCTACCGAAGAGGCTACTATAAG
The DNA here is from genome assembly GCA_910579785.1 of uncultured Christensenella sp. Lineage (GTDB taxonomy): Bacteria > Bacillota > Clostridia > Christensenellales > UBA3700 > RACS-045. The sequence continues at coordinate 1,288 of CAJTVJ010000046.1, forward strand.
CGGCGACTTCGAGACGATAATGAAGTGGGCTGACAAATACAGAGCTTTGAAGGTAAGAACTAATGCCGATTCGCCGAAAGACGCAGAAGTCGCAGTAGGTTTCGGCGCAGAGGGTATCGGTCTTTGCCGTACTGAGCATATGTTCTTTGCAGAGGACAGAATACCTGCGGTTAGAGAGATGATAGTATCCAAGACCGTTGAAGAGCGCGAAAGGGCTCTTGCCAAGATTTTGCCAATGCAGAGAGAAGACTTCAAGGGACTTTATAAGGCTATGGCAGGCAGACCTGTCACGATACGTTTCCTTGACCCACCGCTCCACGAATTCGTTCCGCATAAGGACGAGGAGATCGCAGATCTTGCAAAGACTATGGGCTTGAAATTCGACGATCTTAAAAATACAGTTGACGGTTTGCATGAATTCAACCCTATGATGGGTCACAGAGGTTGCCGTTTGGCAGTGACTTATCCCGAGATCGCCGCTATGCAGACTCGTGCGGTAATCGAAGCGGCTTTGGCTGTGAGAAAGGACGGCATCGAGGTAGTTCCTGAGATAATGATACCGCTTGTTGGCGAGATAAAAGAGTTGAAGTACGTTAAGGACGTGGTAGTCGCTACCGCTGAGGAAGTACTTAAAGAGAATAAGGCGACTATGGAATATCACATAGGCACCATGATAGAGATACCGAGAGCTGCTTTGACGGCTGACGAGATAGCAAAAGAAGCTGAATTCTTCTCATTCGGTACCAACGACTTGACGCAGATGACTTTCGGTTTCTCACGTGATGACGCAGGCAAGTTCCTTGGCGAGTATTACGACAAGAAGATTTTTGAATCCGATCCGTTTGCAAGACTCGACCAGACGGGCGTAGGTAAGCTTGTCAAGATAGCTATCGAGGGCGGTAAGACGACAAGACCTGACATCAAGTTGGGAATATGCGGCGAGCACGGCGGAGATCCTTCGACGATAGAATTCTGTCACAACGTAGGTTTGACGTACGTATCTTGCTCACCGTTTAGAGTGCCGATAGCAAGACTTGCGGCTGCGCAGGCAAACATCCTCAATCCAAGAGTAAAACCCGAGCCGATGGCTACGAGATATCTCGAAGAGAACTAATATAAAAGTATAAAAACAGCGGCATCTGTCACTATGGCAGGTGCCGTTTTTATATTTATTCTAAAATTTTAACAAACTATTGAATTACTTTATTATAATTATATCAATATCAAATATGGCAAAGTACGTCAATTATAAAGAATCGTCGATATAAAAAATGGTAATGGAAGACAAAGACGTAATAGTCAATGCCAAGCATGTCAAAGACGGACGTAGGGATATGTATGACAATCGCTATTGTTTCCGTTGATAATAGTCGATAGCCTGGCAAATAATCACATTGCTTCAACGGAGTATATATCAAAGATATAGCAACGTATATGGAATTAAAGCAATCGGGGCAGCTGCAAAAGATATACGATGGAAGAGAAGAATTTTATAGCTTGGCTAAGAAGTATGTCGGAAAGGAAGATTTCTAAAACAAAATCATCGTTATAATTCGACGTAAGTAAAGAAATTATTTAAATGCAGAAAAAATCACCGCCCTATATAGGACGGTGATTTTCTATCGTTCAGCTTATTCTTCTTTCGTCTCGGTTTGATCTTCGACGGTTTCGACGTTGTCGGCATTATCTGCTGTTATTTCGTCATTTGCTACGACGTCTTCTGTCGTTATATCGCTGCAATCGCTTTCATTTGTTACTTTTTCCTCGATATAGTAACTTTCGTCATAGTGATCTTCGTCTTTAACCTCTATTTCAGCAAGCAAAGTGCCGTCTTGGTTGTAATAATTTGGATTATACATCAATCTGCCTTTGTCGGGGTCGCCTTTGCCGCGCTTTATGCTCCAAGCTCTCTTTACTCTTTCGTCAAGCGAGAGGATAGCAGGGAGGAGTGTGAATACAAAGACGTAGCTCATAGACGTACCGATAGCAAGCAGTCTTGTGATTTGTCCGACTATCATATTTGTAGTTATCAAATGTACTAACGCGCATACGCCTATAAGAATCAATGCGGACGTTGTTACTCCGGCAGCCGCGCGGTTGATAGCATTCTTGACAGCCTGCACGCTCTTGACTCCCGATTTCTTTTCTTCAAGGTATTTTGTTGTCAGCATGATAGCATAGTCGACGGTCGCTCCGAGTTCAATAGCCGTAACTATGAGATAAGCAACGAAGTTGATCGTATGTCCCGGATTGATAAGCGACGTAAAGAATACGAAGGACAGGTTTATCCATATGCCCGATTCTATGACCAGCATCAATATCAACGACAGCTTGAAGTTTTTAAAGGTGAAGAGCAGTATCAACAATACGATAGCCGCTGACAGCAAGGTCACAAGCAAGAAGTCGTTTGGCGTTACCTTTGCCAAATCGTAAGAGCCTTGCGCCAAGCCTGTCGTATAGATGTCGTAGCTTGTCGAGCTGTCCATAAGGATATCTTTAAACTCTTCAACGGCGATTTTATATTCTTGTGAATTTTCACCGTATTGCTGCTTTGCCTCAATGACTTTGAGATAAGGCTCGTCGGCATTGTTTTTGTCATAGTTCTCAAAAGTCGACATTGCAGCATACTTGATTTCTTTCAATGCTCTATATGAATATTCCGTCTCGATTCTGTTGGTCACCTTGCCTTCGTCATTGGTATTGTTGAGAATGACGGTGTAGAGCATATATTGTTCTTTATTAGGATCGTTTGCGTTTGCTATAAAGCTGTTGTGCAACATACCGTATACGGTAGTTTTAAGCGTAGGCGACAGGTTTTCAATTATGTTAAAGTTTTCCTTAGACAGCACCGTCGTCAAAGAAAATACCTCAGTGACGTTGGCAAGTACGTCGTTGCCGTCTTTATCGCGCACGGTTATCGCCTTTCCGTTTTCGTCATATTTTATATTGCCGTCTTCGTCAAGTTCATATCCGATACGTTTTAATTTTTCTACAAACGCATAGTGTTGGTCAATGGTGTCTTTTCCTTCATATGGCACAAGCACGATGACTTGATTGTTTATCAGTCCCGTCATCGACTCAGGCAAATTTGGATTAGGATTGTCGACTGACGTCGCAACGTACGAGAGCGGCACTTTGAGTTGGAAGAATGCGCAAGGCAGTGCAAGTCCCAATACCAGCACTATTACAAGTATTGCAACGGCAGGGTGGGTGATACCTTTTGATACGAATTTCAACTTTGGAGCAAATATCCATTTGTGTTTTGTCTTTTTGATGCCTTTGCTCAGCATGAGTATCAAAATAGGTTGCAGGAAAATTGTTGAGAGCAAAGAGAGTATGACGCCTTTTGCGAGTACAAAGCCAAGGTCGTAACCTATTCCATAATCCATAAAGAAGAGCGCAAGGAAGCCTCCGACCGTAGTCAGCATACTTGCCGAAATTGCAGAAATCGTCTTTGGCAAAGCTGCGGTCAATGCGTCCTTCGGTCTAGGATGCAATTTTAATTCTTCATAATACGTGTGCATCAGGAATATGGAGTAGTCCATTGCAATCGCCAACTGCAATATTATCGCGCAAGACGAGGTTATGGAGGATATTCTGCCCACAGGGTTGCCTGCAATGATGTTGGTACCCATATTGAGAAGTATGGATATACCCAGCGTAGCCAGGAATATAAATGGCTCTAAATAACTTTGTGTAGTCAACAAGAGTATTATCAGGCATACGCCAACTGCCACAATTACAAATTTTGGCATATCGCCGAGCGAAGACTTCAAGATATTGCGGGCATTTTGAGCAGTGCCGCCGATATAATACCAATCTTCGGGGGTGTCGGGGCCTATGCCGTCGCCTTTTTTGATATGCATTTTTATTTGAGGATTGGCTCTTAGCATATTATCTATGACGTCCAAAGCCTTAATTGTCTCATCGTCACCGCCGGCAGTTTTAAAATACAGTGAAATTATATACGTCTCAACGACGCGCGTCTTTTCAACGGTCTCTATTGTGCCGTCTTTATTCTTGACAGTAGTCTTGTAAGTTTCGGTAGAAGTCTTTACAAATTTTTCTTTTGCCTTTGCAATAGCTTCCTCAGAGTCCAACCCATAGCTGTTGAGCAAACTCAAATTGTCAAACGTGCCCACCCAAATAGGATCTTTTGCCAGATATGGACCTACGCTCAGATTTCCTCTGATTGAACTCACCATCAAGCTCACGTCTGATTTTGTCGCATAGGAAATTGCGATATTACAGTCTCCGATAATAGAATATTCGCTTTCTAGTATCTTTTTTGAAACAATGGTGTCGCTATCCTTGTTCAGATATACTATCAAGTCACTTTCTTTCTCAACAAAGATAAGACCAATGACAGAAAGCACCATAAAAACCACAAAAATTATGATAATTGCCTTTCTATGACCCATTATCCAATTTGCCAATTTGTGCATTGCCGTACTCCTAAAATATTTAATCAATATAAATATAACAAAAAATCAAACATTTTTCAATAATTTTCGAGGTTATATTTTTCAATATAATAGACAAAAAGTCTGACAAGTGTTGGATTTTTAATTTGTTTAATATTTCTGTATAAAAAATGTTCTCTTATATCCATTATTAGATATGAATTTTGTTGTGTTTTTAGTGATAACTTATGTAAAATCAAGTGGCAGCTATATAACTCGAAGAGACGATTATATCTTATATTCATAAGGATGAGATTTCTCCATTCCACTGCGTTACAGTCGTAAGGAGCGAAGCTTGGTTGATTGTAAGCCTATATCGGTCACCTCGACCACAGTGGAGAGGTAGAATAAGCGGATGAGATTTCTCCGCTCCGTTGCACTTCGGTCGAAATGACTATATAATTACAAGGTTGGGATATAATCGTCACCGACGCTCGCCCAAGACGCTACCGCTGGCTCGCTATTCCGTCGCTTCGCTCCTTACGCC
>CAJTVJ010000047.1 GCA_910579785.1 uncultured Christensenella sp.
TCCGCTTCGCCTACGGCTTCGGTCGAAATTACAATAGGCTTTTCTACCACCTTCTCAACGACTGTCTCGACAGGTACTTCTACGCGCACTTCTTTTTCTACTATTTTCTCAACGGGCTTCTCCACTATCTTTTCGATAATTTGAGGTTGAGACGTTACAACTTGCTGCGGTTGCTGCTCAGCAAGCCTTTGCATAAGTTTGTCATTTTGCTCTATCAGCCTATTGACAAGCTCGTCATTGACGTTGGTTGCCGTCGCTTCTTTATTTGCCAGCTGCTGCATAAGCGACTGCATTACCTTTTGATTTTCTGCATTATCTTGCATCAATCTCTCATTCTGTTCAATAAGTTTGGTTATGGTCTTATCGTTCTGCTCTTCTTTCTCTATTAGTTTTTGCATAAGTTCATCGTTGACAGACGCCTGTTGCGGCAGCGCTTGCTGCATACCAGGCAACAACGCAGTCACTGTCTCGCTTACTATTCCGCGTATCTCCTCTGCTCCTATGCCTTGTTGTGCGCCCATGTATGCGCCTTGCGGTTGTCCCATATTGTTGAAATCATATCCGCCCATCATTCGCATAAACATAGCTTTCATATCCTCTTCGCGTTGACGATACTCCTCGTCACGGCGACGGTATTCTTCATCTCTGCGGTTGTCGTCATAGTCTCGGCGATTGTTCTCTTTATTGCGCTCGTAATCTTCTTTTGCCTCTTCTAAGCTGTCCTCGGACTTGTTGCATCTATTCTTGGCTATCAGCATTATCACAAAGCTTAATACTGCCATACCCATTAGCACGCATGCTATCGCCGTCCAGGCTGTCGTCGCCAATCCAAACAAACCTGTCGTTGCCGCATATACTGTGCTTTCGTATTTGTCTATCTTCTTATTGGCTTTCTTTCTCCTACTCTCATAGCCCGCCGTCTTTGCCATAAATATTATTATCAATACTATGCTTATGCCGCTCGCTATTACCTGCCACCACTCTTTGAGTATCTTGCTTATCTTATCAAAGTCTACTCCGCCTTTGTCTTCTGGATTGGTTGGTACGTCGCCGCTCACGTCTCCGCTTGGGTTGTTGCCGCTATTGATATCTCCGCTTGGGTTGTTGTCGTCAGGCTCTTCTGGCTCCTGCATATCGGGATCGTCTGGATACAACGTCGGGTCGTTGGGGTCTTGCATATTTGCCAAGTCGTTCTCTGTCAGCTCAAAGTCTATCCACTCCGTCTCATTGTTGCCGCTTGCGAACGAACAGTTGCCTATATACGTACCCTTTATCTTTGCCCTTACGCTATATACTCCCGCTTTGCTCTTTACTTGGTCATAGCTTACGACGTTGCCTTCCTCATCCATAAACTCATACTCTATCATATCGAGTTCCGTCTTATTGACATTGAGTCTCGGCGGCTTACTTGTCGTATTCCAATTCTCAGCTATTACTCTCGCTGCTATCTCTATCTCCCACTCGTCATCTCCGCCTATGAAATATCCTTTCAAGTCGTCGTTGAGCTTGACCTTTACATTGTATTTGCCCACTGCCATTGGCGCGCTAGATAAAACGTTGCCTTTGCCGTCATAATACTCAACTTTATATTGACTTGATTTTAAGTTACCGTCGTTTGTAAACCACAGCTTTATTTCATTGCCTGTATATGCAAACGTCAGCTTATTAGGTATGAATTTCACTACTGTGCCTAAATTGGTCACTGCAAACTCTCTTGTCGTTGTTCCCGTCAAGATATAGCCGTCGTTACTGCTGAGCGTAAGTTCGCAGATATAGTACTCTGTGCCGCTCTCGGGTACTACTATTTCGCTCTCGCTTATCGCTTCGCCTACCTTGTTTCCCTTGCCGTCCGACTTGTAATACTTATGTACTACTACTGTGTTCTCCTCTTTGCTTCGAAGTATTGCTATATTAAATGAATTGCCGTATTTGTCTTTTAGCAGTTCTTTGCTCCACTGTACCTTTATCTCCTTGGGTACGATACTCCAATCTGTCTCCCATACTACGTTGCCTATATACGTTGTACTGTCTCCTACTATCGGCAATACGTAGTTCTTCTCATATGCCTCGTCTGTGAAGTCTAGGTCTTCCACCGCTACATGTAACGCTGACGTCGTCACGTCTCTATATTGTTCGTCTCCTATGTACGACAGTATCTCCAATCCTTCTGGCAAGTTCTCCAATATCATCTCCTGCAACTGTCCGTTGTATTCCAATCTTCCGTTGCCTTTCCATTTTACTTGGCTCAAATCATACTTTGCTTTTGTTATCTCCCATTTAATTTCATAAATCTGCACTTCTTGCGTCAAAATATTTTTTATCCTTACCTGTGTCGTATATTTGCTTGCATCCTTACACATCTCAATTATATTGCCGTCAAAATCAGTATTCTTATAACCATTAACAAAACCATCTTCCGTCACCGTATCAACGACATATCCGCTAGGAGTCCTTACTTCAAACTTATATATCTTATTCTTGTTATATTTTATAATATTTGTAGGCGCATAAGACATAGAAAATTCGCCAATAGGTGTTCTCGTAGAATCAATAAGAATATTCCCTTCCTTTAATCTCCATGTTATACTTCCCTCGTCAACTTCTTCTGTAAGTGCAAGCTCAACATCTTCTATCAACAACTCATAATTGCTGTTGGCGGTGTTAATCTTATCTCTCAGCTCAAATTTAAGCATATACTGTCCTGCTATTCTAAGAGCAGAAGTATTTAAATCAACTTGATATGAATATTCTCCGTCAGCCTGGCTTACGATTATATTCCCTTTAAGCAATGTTGAATTACTTGATCCACTTTTATAGGCATAAATATCTATTGATATATTATCGCCTGCAAATGGCAATTCTGCCATTTCAAACATCACTTTGACATTATTTCCTACAACGGCTTTAATGATTCCGTCCTCATCTATTCCACTTACAATTTCGCCGTTAAGTGATTTTTGGGTTACTTTAAATTCGACCTCTCTGGGGGCTGTTCTATCCGCCGCAGTCTCACTCTTGTCTGCCCAACGCGAATTCTCCGTATCAGTGAGTTCTAATTGCAACGCATATGTGCCAGCTTCTTTTACAATTATATAATTGTCTTGATCTATCATTATTTTTCCCGCATATCTAGCCGGTATTGATATCTCGACAGAGCTGTCTCCTGCACTACCTTTCCACTTATAATCATAATTTATTAGCTCGAACGTCCTGTCCTTTCCTGTATATGACTGTATATTTGACGGTGAAAAATTACTCGAAGCAAGTATCGGAACTCGCAAGGCTTCAAGTGTAAAATCTTGCGACTTCTGAGAACTTTCACTAATAACATAATCTTTATTGTTTGACTCTGCTATTGCTCTATAATCGCCTATACGCTTTGGCGGAGTTAAAGAATCATATTCTGTTGTGGTACCTCTACTTCGATATCTCGTAACTATTATTTCCTTCTCTTTATCAACGTCGCAAAGGTCGGACGCATTTGGGGCTGCCTTATATATTCCATTGTCGTCACTTGTCCAAGTCAATCCGATAGGCTTGGATTCAATTATTAAATTAATTGTCTTATCTGTCGTAGTTTCGTCTTCCCATTTTAGATCTGAATCTTTGATAGAAAATTTTATAGAATAACTCCCTTGATGTACGGCATCTGCCGGCATCGATATGCTCATACGACTTTCATCTCCGTATATCGTCGAATCATACCACGCCTCTTCTATTAAGTCTTCAACCGTACGAGCCAAACCATTATATTCTACGGTGACATCCTTGGGTATAGCTACACCAGACATAGTATAATGCCCTGTAATTATTTCTGTATTATTTCCACCATTAAGATTATCTGCAAATAACACTGTGATAGCATAATTATTTACATTTTCCCCGCTTGGTATAGTTGCAGTTGCAACGCCTCCATTAAACTGCGTAATTGCCTGATAATATACTTTTCCGTTGCCCTCTTTATCAGTAAGCAATATTATTGCACTGCCACTTTGTCCTGACTTTGTGACAGTTATATTCCCATTTGATGAGGATATTTGCGGCGCATTATTTTTATCGATATTATAATTATTATAACTAGCGTCTTCTCCTTTTATATATAGTTTATATGATGGTGTTCCACTATGAGAACTTACAGGCGTCAATGTGGTTGAACTTGACGCCTCGCTCGCCGTAGCATATACCACTTTATTTGAATCAAAAGCAAAAGCTGGACGCAAACCTAAACTCGGTGTTTGCCAGTTTACATAAATATATCCTCCGGCATTTACATTTAGTGCATAAGGAGAATCATAAACTCTGCCCGGAACACGCAACCAATAATTCTCTCCCTTCAAATACTCTGCTGCCATCCCCCTAGAATCACTACTGGTCAAGTAATTATTGGCAGTATTTATGTCATATGACGCACTAATAAGATTCGCATATGATTTACCATTATCTCCAAAACCATAGTCCAAATTATTTATATCATAATAGTCCAATAAAAAAAGTTTATCAGAGGTCTTTTCTACAACGCCGTTATCAGCTGTTTTCTCTGCCGCTATGCCTCCCTTTCCATTGATGATTGTTTCGGAATATCTACTACTGCTTTCTGAAATTATATTAGTAGTTGGAACAAATGGCGAACCGCCAGAATTATATCCAAAAAGTTTGGTTTGGTATTCATTGCTCAAAATAACACATTCTTGCTCTAAATTACCAAATATTTTATTAAACCAAGAGTCTTCTATGTTTAATGTGTCATATCCGTTCGCAGAAGAGTTCAAATACTCTCCCCCATTAAGGCTTGCCCTCACATGACTCGTAGCCCAAAATGCAAAATCTTTTGCACTTCCGCTGTTAAATACCTCTGAAACAATAGATTTATCAGCCCACAACAAAACTTTTCCATTACTATACCTTGTATCATTAGAAGATAATACTCTCCATTTTAATACAGATGAGCCATTTTTTCCAAAATAAACATTCTCTTTTTGCGCACCTTCAAGAATATTTGAAAAGTTGTCTTTAAAATCACCACTACCACTAATATTAATAATTGACGTATTATCTGGCACAACTGTCTCAGCCCTGACATTTTCTTCACTTAATTTAACAAAATTTGCAGTTATGCTACAAAATACCGATATCAATATTAATAAAATACATGCTGGTACTAACAAGCACTTGCTTTTGCTCAACCTTCTATTCATTTTTAGGACCTCTTTTGTATACTTTTCTGGTACTCAATAGCTTCTGGCACTATACTGACCGTTTCATGCAAATTATACTTTACGCTATTCCTTTGCACAATACTAAAAGTATTGTATCTCCCTTACAGTTTTTGCCACATTGCAAGTATCTCTTAAACTAGTCTTTTAGAAGTTATTATATAGA
>CAJTVJ010000048.1 GCA_910579785.1 uncultured Christensenella sp.
CCCTTGCGGGACTGATGGCATGCTCGGTGGGCGGATGCGGAAAGACGGAGATTGATGTCATGGACGGGCTTATCATCTTTGCCTTGCAAGCGCCCGATTTCTCGCAAGATACCGTTGCCGTAAACGAAGTTATGCAATCGGTAACGGAAGACTTTAATACTTTGGAACAACATAAAAATACCACCGCTCTTGACTACGTTGTTTTAGACGAAAACGGTAATCTTCTTTATAAAACAAAATCGGGACTTTCCGAAAGCGTGAATGAAGCAATCACACACAGAGATACGATACTCAATATTACTACCGACAGCGGTATAGTCGGCAAGGTCATTATTTATAACGACGGTGCGCAAACACTACAAGCACAAAAGCGGACGGCAATTATCATTTTGTCGGTTGCAATCATTATAAGCGGCGGAATCTGTATCGCGTACGCCGTCTATATGTACGTTACAATGATAAGACCGTTCCGCAAGCTCAAAGGTTTTGCCGAGCGCATAGCAGGCGGCAATCTCGATATTCCGCTTGAAATGGATAAGCGCAATCTTTTCGGCGCATTTACAGAGAGCTTTGATATTATGCGTTCGGAACTTAAAAAAGCCCGCATTGCCGAAGCCCAAGCACAGCAAAGTAAAAAAGAACTCGTTGCAAAACTTTCGCACGATATAAAAACGCCGGTTGCAAGCATAAAAGCCGTTTCGGAAGTAGGGCTTGCTGTTGCCACCAATGAAAAAGAGAAAGCGAACTATACGCATATCATAGGCAAAGCCGACCAGATAAACACGCTCGTTACAAATTTGTTTACGGCAACGCTTGAAGAATTGCAACAGCTTACCGTTACCCCTACTAATATAGAAAGCAGTAAGGTAAAAACAATGCTTGAAAATGCAGACTATCTGCATAAAGCAACGATACCCGATATACCCGAATGTTTAATATTTGCCGATGAGCTACGCTTACAACAAGTGTTCGATAATATCTTTGCTAATTCTTACAAGTATGCCAAAACAGAAATTACCGTAACGGTGCAAAAAGCCGATAACTATATCGTCATCAGCATAGAAGATTACGGCGGCGGAGTTTTGACGGAAGAATTACCCGTACTGAAAGAAAAATTCAAACGCGGAAGCAATGCCGAAAATACCGACGGCGCGGGCTTGGGGCTTTACATTTCCGACTACTTTATAAAAGAGATGCAGGGCGAACTGATTATCGAAAACGGCGAACACGGATTAAAAGTAATCGTTATGCTTGCATTAAGCGGAAAGATTTAAGAAATATTTAAGAAATCGTTAAAGACATTTAAGAATTATAAAATGTACAATGAGCGTGTAAAAGGAGGTTTTTATATGCAACAGCAAATATTATTGAAAACCGAAAAACTATGCAAGACTTTCTCTAACGGCAGTCAGCAACAGCACGTTCTTAAAAATATCGATTTGGAACTTTATCAGGGCGATTTTACCGTAATTATGGGTACAAGCGGCGCAGGAAAATCCACGCTTTTATATGCCCTTTCGGGAATGGATACGCCGTCACTTGGTACTATCACTTTCGGCGATAAAATCATTTCTGATTTATCGCAAGACGGTCTTGCAGTATTTAGGCGCGATCACTGCGGATTCGTGTTCCAGCAAATCTATCTTATCGAAGGCATGTCCGTTATGGATAACGTGCTTTGTGCAGGACTGCTTGTAAACAAAGACAAGAAAGCACTTGTGGAAAAAGCAAAGCAACTGTTTGCAGCAGTTGATATATCCGAAGATACACAAAAGAAATTTCCTACGCAAATATCGGGCGGCGAAGCGCAAAGAGTCGGTATTGTTCGTGCGCTTATCAATAGCCCCGAAATACTTTTTGCCGACGAGCCTACGGGCGCGCTCAATTCCAAAACGGGACTTGACGTTCTTGATACGCTCACTAAGTTTAACGAGCAAGGTCAAAGCGTTGTAATGGTAACGCACGATATGCGTTCCGCCCGCCGTGGCAACCGTATTCTCTATTTAAAAGACGGCGTAATCTTGGGTGAATGCAATTTGGGGAAATACGCGCACGGCGATACGGCAAGGCACGAAAAACTTACTGCTTTTCTGAAAGATATGGGGTGGTAAAATGAGAAAGCTATTTCTTATCGCACGTTCAAATATGCGAAAAGCAAAAGGACAGACTGTGGCTATCGCCGTACTGATTTTGCTGGCGGCTATGCTGTTAAATCTTTGGCTTATGCTGTCTATGGACTATAAAGCCAACTTCGATAGATACCACGACAAGCTCAACGCCGAACACGTTACGCTTTTGGTGGACGATACGAACAAGGTGCAAAAATTCTTATCGCAAACGCTTGAATGCGATGACGAAGTAGAAGAATACCGTCTGGACAGCTGTATGTATATGGTCGGCACGTTCTCTTATAACGGTGGACAAATGAACGGACAGTTTATCTTTATGGATAAGCAAACGGCTATATCGCGCACAATCGGAAAAGCCGAAATTGTTGAGGAAGGCAATTTAATGAGCGGAGTATATTTGCCTATGCTGTATAAGTCAGACGATTACTCCATAGGCAAAACGATTGAATTAACTATCGGAAGCCACCCCGTAACGTACACGATATGCGGTTTTTTCAACAGCGTGATGATGGGTTCGCATAACTGTGCTTTGACTCAAATCATACTTACTGCGGATAAATACGCAGAACTCGAAGAATTGAATTACGCATTTCAAACAACGCTGTGTTCGGTGCGTTTGAACGAAAAATCAACTAATCTTACCTATGAGGCCAAGATAAAGGCAATCGTTTCGGAGAGTTTCCCTAATACGCAAATGGCGAGCAACTGTTATGACATAGTTACACAATCGCGGTATATTTCGCAAGGAATTTGCTCGGCAATTATGAGCGTTATGGCGTTTTTCGTACTTTTAATTGCGCTTGTAGTAATCGTATCTAATATCATTAACTATATACAGGTCAATATTAAAAATCTCGGCGCACTCAAAGCCGTTGGCTATACTTCCGGACAGCTCGTTTTATCTCTCTTGTTGCAGTTTTTAGGGTTGACTGTCTTAACGGCAATCGTGGGTGCAGCGCTCTCTTATGCGCTTTTCCCTGCCATAAACGCAATGATGATAGCGCAGACGGGAATACCATATGCAATTCACTTTTTACCGTTGCCCGTTATAATCTCACTTATAATATTGGGAGGTACGGTTGCTCTCTCCGTTTGGCTTTCCGCCCGTAGGATAAAAAAGATAGAGCCTATCGTTGCATTGCGCTCAGGCGTGCGAACACACAATTTTAAGAAAAACCGCGTTCCGCTTGAAAAAACGAGAGCCCCTTTAAATTTTGCGCTTGCGCTCAAAACTACGCTCTCGGGCGTTAAACATAATATAACGGTTTGTATAACAATGCTCGTTCTCTCGCTCGTGGTTGTGTTTTCGGGACTTATGACTGAAAACATAATTGTCGATATGACGCCGTTTCTTAATTTAATCGTCGGAGAAACGGCAGATAGCGCAATTAACGTACAAACGGAAGTTGAGGACAATTTTCTTGAAATATTGAATTCTGACAGCCGCACGGAAAAGGTATATTTGTATAATTCTTTGAACGTATCGCACGTCGGCGGAGTGGAGCTTATGGCAACGCTTTGCGACGATTTTTCAAAAGTAAATAATCAAAGCGTGGTATTCAAAGGTAGGTTTCCCAAATTTGATAACGAAATTGCAATCGCCGCAAAATACGCAAAAGAGAAAGGATTTGCAATCGGCAATGAAATAGAAATAACGGCGAACGGCAAAACCGAAAAATATCTTATAAGCGGTTTTACGCAAATTACAAACAATCTCGGCAGGGATTGCCTTTTGACTAGACAGGGTTACGAGCGATTGGGAGCGTTGCAGAGCGTTACTTATTATATCAATCTCGTGGAAGGTACGGATATAGACACTTTCAATGAAGAAATGAAAGGAAATTTTTCGGATAGCG
>CAJTVJ010000049.1 GCA_910579785.1 uncultured Christensenella sp.
ATATATCCAATAGCTTAGAATGCCACATAGAAAATTCTATATAATAACTTCTAAAAGACTAGTTTAAGAGATACTTGTAATGTGGCAAAAACTGTAAGGAAGATACAATACTTTTAGTATTGTGCAAAGATAAAGCGTAAAGTATAATTTGCATTGAATAGGTCGCATTATGCGACAAAGTATACAAAAGAGGTCCTAAAAAATGAATAGAAGGTTGAGCAAAGGCAAGTGCTTGTTAGTACCAGCATGTATTTTGTTGATGCTGGCAATGGTGTTGAGTGGTTTGATATCAAATTACTCGACGTCGAAAGGGGTAAATGTAGATGCTGAGACAATAAAGCCAGGAACAGCATCAGTATTAAATTTAAATTCAAGTGGGGGAGCAAAGGATAATTTAAAAGACGCGCTTCAAGGCGGACAGAATGATTATATATATTTTGGAACAAATCCCAAATCTTCCACATTAAATGAGCCTGGCTATCAGAATGCCAACACAGGTGCAATAAAATGGCGAGTGCTTTCTAAAAACGACACCAAATACAGTAGTAATAAAATATTACTGTGGGCAGACTATTCTCTTGGAAAGAGTCAATATAATCTTTATCAAACACCAGATTTTTCATATTGGGGAACTAGCATGTTGAGAGCAAAACTCAACGGCGGTGAATATCTTAACTCTAATTCTAGCGGTTTTGAGACAGTAAACGAATCTAATTCTTGGCTTTATAATATATTTGAAGATCTTGAAATAGAAAATATTGTTAATTCTCAAAATTACGAGACAAAAGTTTGGAAACAGGTTGAAGCTATACCACATTATGTAACTGACGGCGTAATAGGAACGGGTGACGGTCAATATACTTTGACTAGTATCAACGGCAATCCAGGTAAATATGCAAGTATAAATGGCACGAGTGTAATAGAAACTACGAGTGATAGACTTTTTTTATTAGGATATCATGATATAAACAACGTAGATTACGGATATAGTGACGGTGGAATTACATATGCCAATAAAGTAGATCCAACATGGACTCCATCAACAGAAGCGTATCCAAGTTATACTGACAAAACTAGCGTTAGTGTAGAATATCTTAAAAGTGATTCTACGTATTGGATTCGTGAACCAGGTCGTTATTTAACTGCTTATGCTTGTGCTAGTCATGTTGATTCAGCTGGATATGTCAAAGATCATAATACAGCAAGAATTTATGGCGTACGACCTGCATTCAACCTCAACCCCAATAGTATAATTTATTCAACGGCATCAGACATATCAACAAATGGGACATCATTTACACCTGTGACCTCAATTATCGGCGACAAACCAGCATATAAGGTATATTTAAAGGCAGACAATTACGTCAATTACAATTCCAGCGCATCTGGTGCGCCAACTATAACCAATTCAAACGGCGTAGTGAGAATATCCAAGACAGGACAGAGCGGCAAGGCAATAATATTGCTTGCAGACAAGTCGGGCAACGGAGAAGTGAAGTATCAAGCAACGGCGGACTTTGTCAACGGTGAAGCGACAGCAAGCGTACCAGGCGGAGTGAATGCAAAGAATTACAGCATAACGGTGTTGTTTGCAGACGAATTGAGAGGAGACAACTATTCAGAGAGTATCACAGGCAGTTACACCAACATGATACTAGACGAGCCTGGCAATATAAGCATGGTATATTCGGGCAATAAGCTTACGATGGAAGACGTAGCGGACAATCAAAAGGGCTGGTATGACGAGCAATATATAGAGATAACGTATCCCAATAGTTTAGACGGCTTGACAGACGTAGATACGTATGAAGTCAAGGCAGAGATAAGAAATGAATTTCATTCTATTATTAAGTTTAACGGCACGCCGGACGCAAGCAAAGGGGAGACGCAGTATATACGTTATTTTGATTTTGAGATAACGCCGAAGATAGTGGAGTATCCCAAGTTTCATAATGATATCAACAAGAAGGAGTATGACGGAGGCAACGAGTTATTGTTCACGTTGGTATATGATGCAAATGCAATAGATATAAAGTATAAGGGGATAAGTATAACCAACAAACAAGTTAAAGAAAAAGCAGTAGGCAAGTATGCTTTGGATGTAAGTTTAAAGGATACAAAGAACTATGCTTGGAAGAGCGGCTCGCCTACAAAGTTAGAGTTTGAAGTAGCAAAGAAGAAGATAGAGGTAGAGATAACGGACAATCAGGGAAGATACGAGTTATCTGGAATGCAAGGACGGAAGATAACGGCAGAGTTAAATATGCCGACAGGAGTCCATTTGCCAAGCGGAGAGACGGTGAGCATAGTAGTCAAGGCGACAGCGCCGGGACTATCCTTTGATATAGGTACGATGGTGTTGGACGAAGAGAGTATGCAAGAGGACATAGAGCTGGATTTGAGTTCATTGCCGGAAGATACAACTTACGATTTAAGTATAGAGTCAACAGAAGGCAATTATGAAATAGTATTGAGCAGTCCAACCAAGCTGACGGTAACGCAGGCAACGACAACGCCTATACTTACGTGGAACTTGTATGCCAACGGAGTAAAGCAGAGAAGGCAGTACAAAGAGGCAAAGATAGGAGAGGAATACGAAGTCACGTTTAATAACTTGACGTACGACGGCAAGAGATATAGCTTCCAAGTAGTGGTACCTAGCGGCTATACGTTGGATACGAGTTATGAGGGCAACGGGTACTTAGTGACGTCAGAAAACGTAAGCAACAACAATATAGGTATCAACGCAGATACTTATACGACAAAGGTAAGGATAATAAACAATGCAACCAACTTAGGCGAAGAGTACTCGATCAAATGGACGGTAGACAAAGCAAAGTTCGATCTATCCAAAGTCAAGTGGAAGGGCAACGGAAGGTTGGAATACAACGGACTGTTGCAAGAGATGAGTATAGAAGGACTGCCGGAAGGATTGGAGATACTGTCGTACGTAGGAGACGAGCAGTATAGAGACGTGACGACGTCAGTGTTGCATATAGCGGTAGAAGACCTAGGGTTTACAGACGAATCATATGAGAAGAACTACGTATTGCCCGACGTCAACGACCCTAATACATACAAAGGCAGCGTAGTATGGGAGACAGATTGGAACATAGTACCTAAGGAGATAAAAGTACAATGGGGCAAAGAACTGCTCAAAGACAAGGACGGTAACCCATTTAATATAGCTATACTGAGAAGCAAAGGGGAGAACACCGTAGTAGTACATACGTATTACAAGTCGGACGGCAAGGGCAACAAGGTAGGCGAAGCAATATCTGAGAGCGACATAGTAGTGCCTGAGAGCGGCACAGAGTATTATATCTGTGAACTTACGCTCAGCAGTAACGACGGATATATCTTGACGGGAACGACTATAAGAGAGTTTGCAGTGAGCAACCAAGGCAGTGCAGTTAAGTTTACTCCCAACAAGTTGACGTTTGCATATACAGGAGAAGAGATAAAGCTGTGGTTAAGCAACGACGGCAACTTGAAATCCAGTCAGTACAAAGTGACGTATTACAGCGCAGGCGGAGCAAGTCCATTGACAAGTGCGCCAATGTCGGTAGGAAAGTATAGAGTAGAGATAACGCTCAACGACGAGCTCAACGGCAAGTATTTCATAGGCGGAGACAGCGAGTGGGAGATAGAGATAGTAGCGAGGATAATAAACGAGAGTTGGAATACAACGAGCAAGCCGCCGAGACTTAACATAAACAAGACGGAACTTGGAATGATAGAGTATGAGTTTATGGATGAGGAAGGCAACGTCATAAGCTATGATCAAATGAAGAGCAAAGCGGGAGTATACAGCGTAAGGGCAAAGATAAAGGGTACGTATATAGGCAACTGTTCGTTCGCAAGCGGCAACAATGAGACAGAGTGGATAGACTTTGAGTTGACAGAGGACGATTTGGCAAATATGCAAGACCCCAATGACCCTA
>CAJTVJ010000050.1 GCA_910579785.1 uncultured Christensenella sp.
CTAGACATAACTAAAATGTGTCTTTTCCGCCAATATAGCCTTTGTCTCACATCTACGTACACAAGTACGACGACGTTCGATATGACTTATATATTGCTTATAACTAACCAAAATTAAAGTCATTTCGACTGAAACGCAGTGGAATGGAGAAATCTCAACCGCTTGCTCAATTCGATGAGACTTCTCGACTGCGCTCGAAGTGACCAGATATGGCATCTAGCTAACTGAACTTTAAGTCATTTCGACCATGGCGGAGAAATCTCATCCTATTAAAAAATATTTATTTCTCAAACACTTTCATTCTATTTTTAAAGTCAATAACACCCATTCTAAGAAAAGTATACATTTACTGACCTATCCATATTGCTATTAAAACGCGCGCGAAATATACTCTATTTGTGAAAAAGCCACTTTTCGCAACAAAAAAATAGCAGTCAGTAAATGTATACTTTTCTTAGAAAAAAGACTTTACATTGGATGTTTAAAATTTTATTTTTTGCAAAGTTGGCAGTATATTTTGAGGAACGTTTATGGAAAGACATAAGAGAAAAATATATATCGCCATATCGCTTACGACATTTATTCTAATGTTGTTGAGCTTAGTATTTATATACTCGTTTGACAGTAAAGTCAATATTACCGAGGCATATTCGTCCAGCAACGTGAGCGTGTTGTATTCTGATGGAAATTTTAACGTTGATACGCTTGATAAGATAGCAAAACAGGTCGGATACAGCAGTGTAAGCGAAATGTTTACTCAGACAGTAGCCGGAACGGTGAAGAAATCTGATAGTTTCGGCGATATGATTTTGGGTATTGGAGAGTACACTTTCAACGATAATTCTTACAGTTTGTCATGGATGCCTACGTATTTGTCCAAAGACAGTGACGGAAATGTGATACTTACGCTTATGCTTGCTTCTACCGCGACAAACGGCAAAGAGTCCAATCAAGAAATCGCTCCTTTTTCTGACGGAACTTATAATTATGTGTGGGGGACAAAATCGTTTACCGATCCATCTTACTCAGCGTCGAAATCATTATTGACGCATGCTTATGACGGTAGTTATGTCAGAAATGCAATTTTGAATGACAGTACCAACTATTTAAAAGCTTGGGGATGTTATTGGAATGGGTCCGGAGCGTCGTCCGTTTCAGGAACAAGAGTAACCAAGCCGGAAAATCTAGTTAAGTTTAAGTCCTTGACAAACGGAGTGCTTTCCAAATATATTGTTTCACCCGAAAAAGTAGCTTGGCAGATGAGCGAGACGGGAAGAAACGATCCAGCATTTTCCGGAAGTTACAGCAATAATTACGGTTTTGGTTGGACGGGGGATAAGATATGGTTGCCGTCTTCGACGGAGATAGAATCTATATGGAATCTTTCAAGTGCTAAAATTGCCAACGGTAAATGGACTATGACAAGAACAGCTACGTCAAATTTTTCCTCCGAAATAGTTATTTATAATCCTGACGCCTCGTCTACTTATCATGCGACGGATCAAATATGCGCTGTACGTCCTGCATTTCATCTTAATCTCAACGCTATTGAGTTTAGTGAGCCTAATGATATAGAAATAGATTATCAGGGCAAGGCGTTGACGTTGGAAGACGTGCCTGACAACGACAAAAAATGGCACAGCCCTGGCGTTATGGACGTTAGCTATCCTGACGGTGTCAAGGACGTGGGAGAGTATGAAATAACGGTAAGAGTCAATTCAGATATGCAAAGCGCAGGTATAAAGTTTGCAGGAACGCCCGAAAGCGGCGAAAACGATTATATGCGCAAATTTAAATTGACGATAAAAAAGAAGGAAATAAGCGCTGTGTTTGACACTTCTTCCTTGCCTTATAAAGTTACGCCGCAGGGAATTTGCAACGGCGATGCAGGTATTAAAGATACTATATTAAAAATCAAATACAAAGGCGCGAATTACGATTCATATGTTGCGCCGATAAAAATCGGCGATTATGAAGCCAGCGTCGAGATAGATACTTCTCTAAGTACCAACTATATCTTGGATAAGGGATATATTAAAAAGTTTTCTATCGAGCCTGCTTTGCAGACTATACCGACGTTTAATCCGCCTACTTTCGATCCCTACAACGGCGATAAGGACGGGCAAGTATATGCTTTGGTGTATGACGAAAAGCAAATGGAAGTCGTCAAAGCTGATGCAAATGACGACAGCTTTGATTGGGATGCAACTTTAAAATATTTGATAGTATACAGCGCAGGAAAATACGAAAACGCCCTGCAAGTAAAACTCAAAAATCCGTATAATTCCACTGACGGATCGGGACTTAACGTATGGAATAAGGACAGTAAAGATTCTGAGGATAAGTATCTTTCTTTTGAAGTCGGCAAAGCGCAGTTGAGCTTTGGAGTTGACTCTACGGACGGTGTTATCAGCGGACAAATAGGAGTTAATCCTACCGTCACAGTGAGATACGGCACAAATAAGCCATATAGCGGCGATACTATTACGTACGATATAAAGGCTGTCGGAGTTACAGGAACTCCGCAAATCGTCAAGACTGTCACCGTAAATTCAAAGGTTGCCAATTCCGTAAATATACAGCTTGATATTTCAAAGATAAGATTGCCCGGCGATTATACGCTTGAAATCTCCACGCAAGACAAGAACTATGACGTTAAAATTTCAAGTCCTGTGACGTTGAGACTGACAAAGAATACAGGCAGCACCGATATAGTATGGTGGTTGCAGGAAGACGGCGCAGACACAGAAGGCTCTGTCAGCGTTAAAATAGGGCAGACTGACGCGCAATATGACGATACGATCAATGACAACGGCAACTTTGTCCCCGTCGTATTCAACGGAAAAAAATATTCTTTCTACGTTACAACGCCCAACGGATACAGCGTTGACGAAGAATACAACGACAACGGTTATACCAACGGGTATGCCGTCGAGCCTTTAAGGACAGACAATAAGGCGGTCGGTGTAAATGCCGACGAATATACAACAAAGGTGCGCATAATAAAAGACGCTGACGGAAGCGCTTTGGAGTACTCGCTCAAATGGCAAGTGCAAAAGGCTAAGTTTGACTTATCAAAAGTCAAGTGGAAAGGCGAGGGTAAAGTCGAATATAACAAGGGCGACACAGTTGAAATGACTTTGGAAAATCTGCCGAAGGAGTTGAAGGCAGTCTATTACAACAACAGCGACAGTTCGGTTGGCAAAAAAGGCGTTGCAGGAGTAAGTTCATTCTCATTGACGGAAGAAAATCAATTCAACTATGAGCTGCCATCTAAGGACGTTGAAGGCTCGTATGTCGGTGATTTCAGTTGGACGGTAGAATGGGAGATAACGCAGGCGGTGATAGCCGTCGGCAAATCAGGCGATTGGCAACTTAAAGACGTCAACGTAAGTGGAAATACTTACACCGTATATGTTCTTAAAGATAGCAATGCACAGCAAGCCGTCGAGTATGAGTATTATGAGACAGACAGCAGCGGCAATATAATCGCAGGCGCAAGCGCGATTACGTCGCTTGAAGATATCGAATACTCATCTACTCAGCGAAAGTATTATAAGGCGTTGCCTAAGATCACCAACAGCAACTATAAGTTCAGCGACGGAGTGAGCGATGGAGACTTGTATTCGCCATTCTTTACGGTTGGCGGAGGGGCTACGTCAGTCAGCGTCAGCTTGGCAAGCGATAAAATAGAATACAACGGCAAACCAAGAAACGTAAAGTTGAACGTACAAAACGGCTCTGTAAGCGATTTGACGTTGACGTATTATAAAGGCAGCGTGACGGTAGATAGCGAAGGGAATATAGTCGGAGAGAAGTTGGACGGCGCGCCTGTGGATAA
>CAJTVJ010000051.1 GCA_910579785.1 uncultured Christensenella sp.
GTCGGGATATAAAGTAGGGTCGTTGGGGTCTTGCATATTTGCCAAGTCGTTCTCTGTCAGCTCAAAGTCTATCCACTCCGTCTCATTCCCTCCGCTTGCAAACGAACAGTTGCCTACATACGCGCCCTTTATCTTTGCTCTTACGCTGTATACTCCCGCTTTGCTCTTTACTTGGTCATAGCTTACGACGTTGCCTTCCTCGTCCATAAACTCATACTCTATCATTCCAAGCTCTGTCTTGTTGATATTCATTCTAGGTGGTTTGCTTGTCGTATTCCAACTCTCGTTTATTATCCTCGCTACTATCTCAAACTCCCACTCACTGTCTCCGCCTATAAAGTACTTGCCGTTGAGGTCGTCGTTAAGTGTTATCTCTACTCTATACTTTCCTACCGACGTAGGCGCGCTTGTCAATGGACTTGCTCCGCCTGCGCTGTAATACGTCACTTTGTACTGACTGGATTTCAAGTTGCCATCATTTGTAAACCACAGCTTTATCTCTTTTCCTGTATATGCAAACGTCAACTTGTTGGGCGTAAACTTAACTGCACTGCCTTGGTTGCTCACTGCAAACTCTCTTGTCGTCGTTCCCGTCAATATATAGCCGTCGTTACTGTTCAACGTAAGTTCACAGATATAATACTCTGTGCCGCTCTCAGGCACTACTATGTCGCTCTCGCTTATCGCTTCGCCTACCTTGTTTCCCTTGCCGTCCGACTTGTAATACGTATGTACTACTACCGTGTTCTCTCCTTTGCTTCTCAGTATTGCTATATTAAATGGGTTACCGTCCTTGTCTTTGAGCAGTTCTTTGCCCCATTGTACTTTTATCTCCTTGGGCACTATGCTCCATTCCTTTTCCCATTCTACGCTTCCCTCATACGTAGTTGGGTCGTCTATATCCGGCAGTACATAGTTATCTTCGTCACTTGCGTTGACAAACTCCAAGTAATCTACCGTCACCACCATTCCGCTGCCGACGTCTGTGTGCGAATAGTCTCTTCCGTATGACGCCGTCAACTTATCCGGCAAGTTCTCCAATACCATCTCTTGCGACAGTCCGTTGTATTCCAACCTTCCGTCACCTTTCCACTTGACTTTGGATAGGTCAAACTTTGCTTTGTCTATACTCCATTTGATTGAGTATTCCTCGCCTGCGTTGTTTGAAGTGTTTATTATCCTTACCGTCGTTGTGTAAGTATCTGCGTTAACACCCACGTTAGCGTTGAACGTATTATCCGGGGTCACTAAATATCCGTCAACTCCATACGTATTATCCAACTTGTATCCTGTCGGTATTGACTGCATCTTAAAGCCATATCTCTTGCCGTTGTATACTACGCTCTTGTCATACTCTATCTCTTTTTCTCCTATCTCTACGTCTACGTACTCCCCTCTTACAGGTACTCCTTCTTTGCAAAAACTCCACGTCAACATTGGTATTATTCCTGCCTCTAATACCGTCACTCGCGTTGCGCTTGTCAATCTCACGTTGTAGTTTCCGCTTGTCGCCTCTACGCTCAATTCATACGTCCTTCCAAACGGCAATGACGACAAGTCCAACTCTATATCTACTATTCTTGACGTCGAATCTACCTGCATTGCGCATATCTCTCTCGTCAATCCCGTAGTAGAAGCTTTGACAGATATATCCACGACCTCTCCGCTAGGCAACTTCATATTCGCAGGCACTTCTAACTGCGCGGTCAACTTCTGTCCTTGCGTGCCCGACAGTTCAAGTCCACCGTCACTGTCTGTGATAGACACGTCTATCTGTCCTTTGACTATCTCAAATTCAAGCGTCGTCGGCGAACCCGGTTTCCATCCGTAATTGTCCGTATCTTTTAGACTTACTTCCAAAGTGTACTTTCCTACTGCGCTGGCTTTGACGGTATCTACTATGCTTGTGCCGTCAAACTTTATATCTATTGCATTAGTGTCATACGTACTCAGCGTAAAGGTTATCTCATTGCCGCCGGCATACACCGCGCTGTTTTTGTTATCGAAAAAGCTGGGATATTCCAACAAAGCCTTTTGTATCTTTAAATCTACGGTCTTAGCAGTCGACATATCTTTATCCAACCAATAATACCCGCTTTTTAAATTGAATTTTGCCTTATACTCACCCACCGCAGTTGGCTTGGCGATCTTCGTAGTACCAGATTTGTCGTAATATTCAACTGTACTTATTGCTTTTGCATATTCATCGGTATACCAACTCTCGCCTTCTGGTCCTTGCACCTCTGAGTTGTAGTCTTTAATAATATTTTTAGGCAAATCTAACGTCTCTGCTGAACTACTATTCGCCGCAGTCAAGTCCAAATTAAAAGCCGGTCTTACATCATTGATTGACGTTGTGACACTAGAAGCATAAACTCCTTTATCATTTAAATTTAAGGCATTTGCAGCATTCGACGAGCCTGCTGAACGCAACCAAGTTAATTTACCTGCACTAGATTTTTTTTGCTGAGCGTCCAATTCCCACAATCCGCCGCTCAACGGTACTCCGGTATCGGCCGCTTGTCCCGTCTCCGAACGACTAGGTATCCAAATTTTGTCACCGCCCCAATTAAAATACTCGGCTTTGCTTTGCATCGCGATTATTCCATTTGTCACCCACTTGTTGCTTGGCAACGTATTCTTAGCCGCGTCATTGGGAGAATTAAAGTTTGTACCGGGATTTAGATCATACAAATTTTCGCCTTGCTGGTAAAGCACCTGATTTGGCGGTATGATAAAATCTGCAATACTTCCTGCCGCATTGCTGTCCGTATATATGCCAAACGGATAACCTTCCTCACCGTAAAGCTCCGTCTTTTCTAAATCAGACATAGTGCTTAATGAAGAACTAGTATCTGAATAATCCGTAGCTCCGTTCAGCAAGCCTGCTCTGATATAACTAGTGCTATACATCGATGCAAGATACTTAGTTGAAAAACTTGTGCCACTCGCTGCTTTCCACGCTCCCCACTTGCTGATATAGGCACTATCTTTTAGCCACAGCGTAAGTATGACGTGTCCGTTTTCTGCCGTAGTCAAAGCCGTGACCATCCACTCTTTGTTGTCAAGTTTTATAGTTATGTTTTCTCCGCCATTACTGTTTCTAATATCTTGCGAACTCATACCGCTGTGAATGCTCCTCACGTTGTCCGCCGTATAATTTTTACCGTCTGTGTTTCGCGCCGCGTCATATATATTTGTGAACGTAGCGTCATCGTCTCCAAGCAATTTTTGATACAGCTTTTTCAAAGCATTAGTGTCAAACACTCTTCCATTCAACGTCGTATCACGGTTGGGACTGTCTATCAATAGTTCTAATACCTCGCCGTCGATTTTTACATCCGCGACAGCATTATCAGCCTGTGTATAATTTATAAATATGCAACTCAATAAAACAAGTAGTATCACTATGCTTACTGCAAATGATACAACCTTTGACCTGGTACGTCTTATAATCATTTTATTTAGGACCTCTTTTGTATACTTTGTCGCACAGCGCGACCTATTCAAGCAAATTATACTTTACGCTTTTCCTTTACACAATACTAATAGTATTGTATCTCCCTTACAGTTTTTGCCACATTGCAAGTATCTCTTAAACTAGTCTTTTAGAAG
>CAJTVJ010000052.1 GCA_910579785.1 uncultured Christensenella sp.
GGAAAGAGGGTATCATTGGCAGTAAGCATAGTGATACTACTTGTTTTATTGAGTTGCATATTTATAAATTCTTTGCAAGGTGACAAAGCCAAAGCGGCAGTAATAAATAACGCTGACACAATAGAGACAGATTTACTGTTGGATAAAAATTATAGAGGCAGTAATTTAGGAGATTACGTCTTTAATTTAAATGCGTTGAATGCGCTTTACAATAAACTATTAGGCAAAGAGAATGCAACGTTTGACGAGATAGATACAGCGGCAAACGTGGTAAAGGATAATTATTCAGCAGATTCAGTCAAAGCAATACACAGCGGAATGAATTCGCAGGATATACGCGACAACAATAATAATAGAAACATAGTTGTCAAAATAGATGGCAAAGAGTGGATAGTAACTACGTTGACAACTGCGGATAACGGACATGTCGTACTTACTTTAATGCTAAAAGACGTAGCATATGGTAGTAAATGGGGTGCGTGGATGCCAAACAATGCCAAAGACTGTACTGCGCCATATCCAGCAACAATGTACAGCACAAGTTATATAAGGGCGGGGCTATTGAATGGATTAAAGCAATATACTCCTGATGGCAGCACATTGACGAGTTTAAGTAATACTGAAAGAGAAAATCTATATGGTGCGACTGGTTATCCATTTGGAATTTATGTAGACAATAGAGAGCAAGGAAGTATTTACAATTTTATAGAAGTACCTAAGAATATACCGTATCAGCAAAATGAAAATTTATATGACATAAATTTAGGAATAAACGATGGGTGGTATAGTGCACCTAATGAAGCATCTCTGAATAAGATAGCTGATGGAAAATGGTATTCAAAAGCCGTGGATACATCATATCAAACGCATCAAATACAGGATAAGACTAATTATTTTGATTGGGGAAATGACAAATTATGGCTTCCGTCACTATCTGAGACAGGACTAGGTGGGAGAAGTGGCATAGTCAAAAACGGCGGACTATGGGGGCTTGACGACCAACAAAGAGGAGTGAGTGCTAACAAAATTTCTTGGGCACGTACCGGTGGTGACCTTGATGCAACAATGTCAAGTTATCTTGACTCATTTGGAGTTTACTATTTTAATAAAGTTACTGCTATTAGCGGCGTTAATAATGTTAATGGAGTAGCAGGCGGTACGTTATCAGTTCGTCCGGCATTTAACTTAGACTTAACGGCAGCAAACTCTTCTGCATTTATTCCTATGACTACGCCTACTGATGTATCTTCGACTTACGACGGCACAGAGCAAGAATGCTTTAATGCAGACGGAGCAAGTAAGTGGTATAAAGAGACATTGTTTTCGTCGGCAAATGCCAATGTTAAGGCAGAATATTTTGCAGTAGATGGCAGTGCGCTATCCACAGCTAAGCCAATAGATAGTGGAGAATATAAAGTAAAGCTTACTGTACAGAACAGTAGCAAATACGTCTGGGCAAATTGTAAGGCAGAGACAGAGATAAAATTCAAGATAAACCAGAAGGCGCTCAACGTCAACTTTGACCCAAGTACAACTCCGCCAACGGCGACTCCGACCAACTTATGTTCAAGGGATAGCGGTTTGGCAGACAGTATACTTAAAATCAGATACACCGCCAAGGACTATGACGGTTTTACACCGCCTACCTCTACGGATATATACGTGGCGACGGTGGAGATAGATACGTCGGTAAGCAATAACTACGTTTTGTCAAGGACGTACAACGTGCAGTATCTAGGCAAGCCTACAATATTGGATACGGGAGTACCTACGTATAACGGCACTGAGCAGCAGTATTATATACAATTCGTCAATTCCACAGATATGGACGAGATAGACGTAACGGTACCTGACGAGTTTAAAGATACGGTTAAGTATGCAGACGGAGAGATAAGAGTCACCAACGCAGGGAAGTATTGGCTCAATCTCAACATAATCAAGAAAGACGGCACGGTGATGTGGTCTACGAGAGACAGCGAGGAGAAGAGGCTTGAATTTGAAGTAAAGCAAGCGTCGATGTCATTGGATATAAAGTCAAACGGAAGTTCAAACATAGAGGTAACGAAGGGAGAAAAAGCGCAAGTAAGAATAGACAGTATGCAGAAAGTCTGCTTAGACGACGTAATCAATATGGATATAGTAGCGGTAATGAACAGTCTAAGCACTATACGCAGAACAGTGTACAGCAATCTGCAAATAGACAAGAATACTACGTTTCCGCTGAGCATAGATTTGGAGACGCAAGACTTGGCGGCAACAGGATGGATACTTGAATTTGTACCGTCGGGCAGCGACAATGCAAATGCCAACTATAACGTAGAACTAGGCAACGCACCCGTCACGTTGACGGTCAATTCGGTAGGAACGGAAAACAGTCTGAGATGGACGTTTACAAGAGACGACAAAGACGTAGGGATATACAATCAGTCGACGACAGACTTAACGGACGAGTATCTTATCCCGATAGAATACAACGGCAATCCAATAAGCGTAACTGCAAGAGCCAACGACTATGCGGTAGATACTGCGTACAATGTCGACGGCTTTGTAGGAGGGTATAAGAGTGCAGTAGCAACAGAGGCAGGAAGGTATACCACGCAAGTAGCAATGCTAAAAAGCGGAACTACAACTCCTGTAATATATTCAATAACGTGGACAGTCTCAAAAGCCAAGTTTGATTTGAGTAACGTCAAGTGGATAGGCGACGGCAAGTTGCAGTATACGGGAGACACAGTGTATGCAATATTGGAGAACGTACCGGAGGGGTTGATCGCAAAGTATAACAACAACGACGGAATAAAGGTGGGAGATAACTCAACTGCGACGGTGACGTTTGAATTGGCAGAGGGGTATATAGCCAACTATGAGAAGCCGGCGCAGGGCGGAAAGGATACTAATTACACGTTCAACGGAAGCGGAGACTTTGAGTGGAGCAAGAAATGGGAAGTAGTCAAGGCAGAGATAGCGTTGGAGTGGACTACGGAAGACTATACGGATAACGACGGGAATACCTTTGGTATACCAAAACTAACAGATCCGCTAGCAGAAGACTTAGTAGAGTACGTATATTACGAGACGGACAGCAACGGCAATATCTTGGCAGGCGCAACGCCGAAAGAATTGGAAGAGATAGAGTATTCGGTGACGGAGCGAAAGTGGTATAGGGCATACCCAAGACTGACAGACGGGGACAACTATACGTTTGGCGAGGGAGTTACAGAGGATGAGTTGTATTCACCGTTCTTCTCGGTCGGCGGAGGAGCAAGTTCAGTAACGGTAAGCTTGGTCAGCAACAAGATAGAGTACAACGGTAAGCCGAGAAACGTAAAGCTCAATATAAGCAGCGGAGCGACGTTGAAGGACTTGACGTTGACGTATTACAGCGGAGATATAGCAGACGAGGCGCACAAGTTGGAGGGAGCACCTACTGAGAGAGGCAACTACTTGGTTGTGATCACGTCCAA
>CAJTVJ010000053.1 GCA_910579785.1 uncultured Christensenella sp.
GGTCGGTAGGGGCGGAACCCGACTGTATGTTTAGCAATCACTTTGTTTTGCTAAGTGATTGCATATTTTAAAGTCGCGGTGAACGCCCAGGTCACTTCGACCGAAGTGAAACGTAGCGGAGAAGTCTCATCCTTTTGAAAATATAATTACTTATCATACACTTTCATTCTAATTTTAAAGTCAATTACACCCATTCTAAGAAAAGTATACTTTTTCTGAATGCCTGCTTTTCCGTCGCGAAAAGTGGCATTTTTACAAATAAAGTATATTTCGCGCGCGTTTTATAAGCAATATTGACAGGTCAGTAAAAGTATACTTTTCTTAGAATTTTTACTGTAAGAAAAACTAATATCATAAGAAGTCGGGTGTACAATGGTATCAAAAAAACTAAAAAATGGAATTATCGTCGGCATTGTAATATCAATGCTCTTTATATTTATTTTATTTGGGTATCTTTTGTCTTTTCAAAAGACAAATGCGGACGTAATGCAAGACGATACGGCTGTGTTTTTGGAAGAGCTGCTCATCAACAGCGACGGTACGCGAGTGGGTACAAAAGCCTTTAACGGCAACAATTTGACAAAGCTATACGAAAGACTTGCCGGCAAAGAAGGAGCTTCTTATGACGATGTGAGATTAGCTGCGTTTGATACGACGATAGATACTACGGGTCTAGGATTAAAAAGCGGAAAAACGGCAGCACAGTTAAAGACAAAAGAATTTAACTCTAATAAGAATACAGTCGTCAAATTGGGCGGAAAGAATTGGACGGTTACGTCCTTGACTACTGACGAAAGCGGAGACGTAATCGCTACGCTGTGGCTTTATGACTCTACGACCAAAATCAAGTGGGATACGTGGAGCAATAGCAATCTCACATATAAATATCCAACGTCAGTTTATGGCACAAGCTATATAAGAGCCGTCATACTTGACGGAAAAGGCGAAGATAGCGCTGGCAACAGTATAAAAGTGCAATATAACTCAAATGCAACAACTTTGAGCGACTACGTTGCGCCGGCTGACTATGTTTATGATTACGCAATGTTTACGGACAAGACGGCGAGTGGAAATATTACAGATTTTATTGTCAAACCCAACAACGTCAAGTATCAAGAAACGCAAAGATTGTCTGTTTTTTTACCTGACGCCAAATCTGCGCTAAACGAAGCAACTAAATACCATAATCAAAATTGGTATGCCGATACTCTTGCCGTTCAAAATAAAGAACATTATTTTGATTGGCAGTATGATTATTTGTGGCTGCCAAGCGTAAGTGAAACAACTCAAAATGGAATATGGGGACTTAGCAACGACATAAGAAAGGGAAGTGACGCTACTTGGTTGAGGACAGGAGCGACGTCTACGGCAATACATGCTTGGATAACCCAAAAGGGCGGAGATATTTATTGGGAAGAAGTAAATCAAGCGCGTATATTACGTCCGGCTTTGCACTTTAATTTGACAGAGGCAGAAAAATCTTCTGTCACGATACTCTCTAAGCCTGACGCTCTTGACAGCGTTTACAATGCAAGCGAACAAGATATTTCCAACGCTGATTTAAAAAATGCAACATGGTATATATCTTCACTATATCAAGATTCTTCAAAAATGAAAATCGAATATTTGGACGCAACGGGCGCCGTTATGGCGGCAAAGCCAAAAGAGTCCGCTACGTATACGGTAAGATATACTATACTTGATAAGGAGAATTATTGTTGGTTAGACAGCAGTGGCAAAGACGACGTAGTAAGGTCAAGCACGTTTAAAATCAAGCCCAAAGAACTTGAATTTCCAAAATTTTATAACGACGTCAACGAAAAAGTATACAACGGCGGTAAGAACATCAACTTTATCGTGTCCACCTATGACAAGGCTGGATTGAATATAATGTACGATGGCAGTGAGATAGCAGCTAATAATACGATATCCGTCACAGAAGCAGGCGAGTATCAGCTTGAAGTGTCGCTTAAAGACAATAAAAATTACAAGTTGTTGTCTGCGCAGACTAAATTGACTTTCAAAGTCAAGCCGTCGGATATTGAAATAAAAATTTCCGATAAAAAGAGCGGAAGCAGTACATTGACGGTTTTTCAAGGCAATACCAAAGATTTTGACCTTGAAGTCGCGGTAGGTAAAGGCGTGCACGAAAATACCTCAAAGCCGATAACCGTACCATTGAAATTTACTGCTACCGCGCCCGAATTGCCTCCGATAGTAGTTAATGATTCTCTCAGCCTTACGCACAGCGATTCTTTGAAGACGTTAAATCTGAACGCAAACGACCTCACCATCGCGACGTATTCTCTAAAAGCCGAGACTACCAACAAGAACTATAATGTCAATATAGTTCCCGACGTTACGTTGGAAGTCAAGGAAGCTACGTCGGGCACTGCGCTTAGATGGCAGTTGTGCTTGGACGGGGTGCCTATCAATGGCAAGATAAAAGACGCGGAGTTGGATGAAATCGAAGTGACCTTCCCAGCTCAGATATATAATGGAAAAGTTCATTCATTTAAAGTAAGCTGTCCAGAGGGATATGAAGTAGATAAGAATTTTGGATGCGAGACTACTCATTTAAACCAAGAAAATAATGCAGTGGGCAAAAACGTAGATGAGTATATGACAAAAATCAAACTTATCAACAACACTGTTACTCCAAGTACGTCCCAGGAGTATACGGTAGTTTGGAGTATAAAAAAAGCCAAGCTTGATTTGTCAAAAGTCAAGTGGAAGGGCGAGGGGAAGGTGGAATACAACGGCAATACCGTATATGCGGTATTGGAGAACGTACCTGTCGAGTTGCAAGCGAATTATAGCAACAACGACGGATTGAACGTCGGCGACGGCGGAAATGCAAGCGTGACGTTTACGCTTAAAGACGAATATAAAGGCAACTTTGAAGAGCCGACGAAAGGCGGCAGAGGAGAAAATTATATATTCGACGGCGACGGTGACTTTGAATGGTCAAAGCAATGGGACGTTGTAAAAGCTAAAATAGCAATCGGCAGCGACAGCGATTGGACAAGCGAGAGCTATACTGACGACGACGGCAATACTTATGACGTGCCAAAACTTAAAGATAGCAAAGCCAGCGGAGTTGTTGAGTATGAGTATTACGAGACGGACAGAAACGGCAAAATATTAGAGGGCGCTAACGCCAAGACGTTGGAAGAGTTGGAGTATTCCTTTACTAACAGAAAGTGGTATAGAGCGCTTCCTAAGATAATCGACGTGACTAATTATGCCTTTAAAGACGGTGTTGCAGAAAATAATTTGTATTCGCCGTATTTTGCAGTCGGCGGCGGTGCTAATTCTGTAAGCGTAAGTTTGGCAAGCAATAAGATAGAGTACAACGGCAAACCTAGAAACGTTAAACTTGTCATAA
>CAJTVJ010000054.1 GCA_910579785.1 uncultured Christensenella sp.
TACTCTTGAAATACAAATCCTATATACGTATTGCGATATGCGTCATAGTCCTTCTCTTTGAACTGCTTTGTAGACTTACCATCTATTGATATCTCGCCGCTATCGGCAAAATCCAATCCGCCTATGATATTGAGAAGTGTGGATTTGCCGCTGCCCGACTTGCCAAGTACAAATACCATCCCCTTATCTTCAAAAGACAGGGTTACGTCTTTGAGTGCCTGCACAGGCGCTCCGTTCTTGGGCTGATACGTCTTCGTTATATTTTTTAGTTCAAGCATATTGACTTCCTTTTAAGCGGTCTCTCCGCTGCGGTCGAAATAATTATCTGTCCTGTATGCACTCTATCGGCCTCTTTTTTGACAGCTTATACAAAGGTATTGCACTCGACAACACCGCAACGCCTATACATACCAATGCAAGAAGTACGATTTGCAATATCCCAAAATACAAAACCTTTAAAGGAAATGCCATAAAATAAGTAGCTATGGCATTGATTGCCAGGCTTAAACCCAACGTAACTATCACCGACAAAACAAGAGTGATACCTGCGATTATTGCGCTCTCGTTGGCGAATATAGCAAATATATCGCTTTTTGTTGCACCCAACGCTCGCAATATACCTATTTGTCTTTTTTGCGCGGATATAGATAAGGAAATATAACTGCCCATAAGTAAGATACAAAATACGCCCAACACTCCTGCTACTCCTAAGAAGATAGGAACAAGTATGCCAAACGCATGATCCATCCCTGTCACTTCCAAAATACCGTAATTCTGCACTTCAAATCCCCTTGGCTGTGAGAAGTCGTAATCCAAATCGACAAGTTTTTTCAACGCAGTCTTGTCATATGTCTTTGGCGCAATAAAATAACTGTAAATACTTTTTTCCAAATGTACAGTCTCTGTATACATCTTGTTGTTGATAATCAAGTCGGACGGCATACCGTCGCCGGCAATATATACGCCGACTATTACTGGATCAGCAACAAATTCAACTTTGGATAAAAGACTACTATAAACACCATCGTATCTTATCTCATACTCCTTTGGATCTATTTTTTTTGCCGACGAAGGAGCCGACGTAAGCCGATATTCCAAATAAATCCTATTTCCCAATATATCGCGTATATACTGTCCATTCTGTCTGCCTGTGACGTTGTTATCAAGTCCTCCGACTATCTTTTCGTCATAACTAGGCCCCGCTCCTAAATAACAAGCGTACGACCAGCGCCAATGCTTCTCTTGCATTGTATTTATTTCCATTCTTCTGTAACTATCGGAGTCGCTGCGGCTAAAATATTCCATGCTATCATATACATAATTTATTTGTTTACAATAGTCCTTGTACCTTTCCAGCTCTTGCAAAGATATGCTTTCCGCCTCTTCCAAAAATGCTATTTCTCCGGCTCCGCCGTACATTAAAGGATTTCTATCCAAACTATTAACCCAATATACTAAATCATCAAAATACTTTTTATTGTGTGTATATGGAACAAAAGGTATTGACTCGCTGATTGGATAAAGTCCATCCATAGCAATATCTATACCCAATATTATTTCATTATTGGCTAATTCTCGCCTATCGCCTTTTCCGTCTATCCACAGTATTTTATCGGTATAACGTATAAACTCATCACTTGCAATTCCCTTAAATCTAACATTGGGCTCTCGACGGCCGTCCAAATCTAAATATCCGCCCGTCTCTCTTACGCAATCTAGACCAAGCGGTATCTTGGCATTGTCCTCCCACTCCTGATATGCCTGAGGATATACAAAAGCCAAGTCGAAATAACCGTAATACAGATAATTATCAAATTCTTGGTCAAGATTATACATTTTCCTATCATAGGAACCATACTCAACTTTTTCTTTGAATATATCGAATTTGCCGTCGGGATTGAATTTGGTATCCACGACGCCTACAATTAAAGTCGGCTTGCCTGTAAGCGGAGAAGTCAGCCTTAATTTCTTATCCAAAAACGATTGAATATCCGCAATCTCTTCAGGATATACTATTGTCTTTTCTCTTGTATCCGGGGACTTTATTTCAAGTCCCGCAATCGCCATTTTATCATATATATATTTGGTGATGACAAATTCATCCTCATTTTCCGGCAGTCTTCCGTATAATTTATATCCCTGAGCGTCAAACAACTCTTGCGACGCTGGCAGCGCGCCGCTTATATCTTTGGAATAATATTTACCGATGCCAAACAAATAAGATTTATAATATGAATAATTACGAGAGCCATTACTCGTCATTACGCCTTCAAAATCAATCCCCGTCTGCTCTCTCAATACTTTAAGGTCATTATATGACGCTCCATATATACTTCCCTTAAACTTATCTTTATCTAACAAAGCCGGACTTACTATAATGCCGTCTTCATACATATTGATCAAATAATCGGCTTCGGTCTTCTTCCCGGAATAACCCAACGTCGTTACTGCAAGTCCAAATACTATAAAGCTAAAAAAGCATAAAAAAACGGTAGTAGCCAATCTAAGTTTCTTTCTTTTTAAAGTTTTTGCACCCATTGCCAATGCTCGGGTATAGGGCAGCTTAGATTTCTTTAACCCTCTATTTTTTATGTTCTCTTTATCTCTTACCGAATTCTCGCCAACATCTTCCAACGCCTCGATTTTATTTGAGTCGCTTATCACTTCGCCGTCGGCTAGCTCTATTATCCTGTCGCCGTACTCCTCTGCAAAT
>CAJTVJ010000055.1 GCA_910579785.1 uncultured Christensenella sp.
CCGTCCAAGTATTCATTGCCAAACCGAATAAGCCTGTCGCTGCGGCATAGTATGCCTTATACCTATTCTCTGTAATTTTCTTTGCCTTCTTAGCCTTGCTTAGATTGCTTGCGCCTTTACATATGAATATTATTATCAATACTATACTTATTCCGCTGGCTATTACTTGCCAATACTCTTTGAGGAACTTCCCTATCGCATCTAAATTAACGCCGTCTTTGTCGCCGCCAGGCTCGTTTCCGCTATTATTGACGTCGCCGCTTGGATTGTTGTTATCCCCATCCGGGTCTGTCTGCGGATAATTTGGATTGCTTGGATCGTTAGGGTCGTATATAACGTCTCCCTCTCTCACTTCAAAGCTCTCCCACTCCGTCTCATACGTGCCGTCTGCAAATACGTAGTTGTTCTTATCCTTTATCTTTCCTCTTATCTTGTAGCTATTTCCTGCTTTAAGCTGGCTGACGTCCGTTATTACGTTGCCGTCCATGTCTTGCAGTTCATACTCCACTCCGTTTATCTGTCCGTACTTCAAATTAAGTACGTATGGCTTGGCATTTGTATTCCAATCCTTGCCTATCTTTGACGGCACTACCTTGAACTCATACTGCGTCTTGCCTGTTATCAAGATATTGCTGCCGCTCTTCACACTTATCTCTACTATATACTCTCCGCACTCCTTTGGTACGCCGTCCAACTTCTTGCTCTCGTCTACTATATCTCCGCTGTAATACGTCATCACAAAGTCGCTCTCTCTTGCCATACCCGTGATCACCAGCTTTACTTTGACTTCTTTGCCGTTGTTGTACTCATACTCGCTCTTATCTATTCCCACCTGCACTGCCGTTGAGCCGCCGCCCACTGTGAAGTGCGGCGAATAGTATCCCTTAGGGTCTGCCACTCCGCTTGGGAACTTATAGTTCTGCGCATACGCCGGCTTTATCTTTGGATATGCTACGTAATACTTCCTATCCGTCGCAGATACCTTTATATCCTCCAACGCCAGCTCTGCCGTAGCATCTATTACGTTGCCTCGGCTGTCCGTCTCAAAATACACGTACTCTACCGCACCGTCTGCCTTGGTATCTTTGAGCACCTTATAGCCAAACGCATTTCCTTCTTCGTCCTCTGTCTGTGCGTCCTTCCAATCGCCCGGTGTGCCCAGCTTTATCTCTGCCGCTACTACTCTCCAATCCTTCTCCCACTCAAAGTTCTCGCCTTTATACGTTCCCTCTTCTCCTTGCTTTGGCAATATATAGTTGTCCGCATAGCTCGGGTCGGCAAACGCAAATACTACGCTTGCTCTTCCGTCGCCTACTCCTACGTTGATTCCTATATTGTTGGAATACGTAGCTCTCAGTTGCGGTGGCAATGCCTCGGGATCTAGCACCGCCGCTACCTCTCTTCCTCCGTCGTATTCTATCTCTCCGTCATTCAGCCACTTGACTTCGCTTAAATCAAAGAGTGCCTTGTCTATCTTCCACGTTATATTATAGCTCGTCACCGCTCCGCTTGCAGTGTCTTCTATCTCTACCGTAGTCTTATACGTGTCGGCATTGCGTCCGTACTGCACCTCTATACCTGCCGAATCTACCGTCTTTATACTCTTCTGCTCATACCCATTTGGCGGCGTCACCTCAAAGTGATACTCCCTTCCGTCATACGCAAAGCTGTCATACTCCGCATTATAGTCCCCTATATTCACCGACACCACTATTCCGTCAGTATTACCTTCTCCGTCATACAACATCCAAGACAGCTGTGACCCCGGCTCTACTTCCTGTACTTCCAGCTCCGCTCCGTTGACTACGCTCACCGTATAGCTATTCCCGTCCGCCATATCCTCTACTATCTTAGCGCTTATCTCGTACGTCCCCTTTCTCAACAAGCCTATCGTCAACGAGATGTCCTCATACTTCGCCTTGTTGGGCAGCAACTCTATATTATCGCTCAACACGTATTCCTCATACTCGTCCTTGGCTACTATCTGTATATAAGCCTTCTTTCCTGCATGTACTTTATTATTCGTGTTGGGTATAGTCACGGTTACTCTCTTCTTGCCGTTCCTTATTCCCACTATATGGTTGCTCGTCCCGTCCAATACCTCTATCTCTATCGGCGCAGGCGTTACTTCAAATTCCAGCTTGCCGCTCGACGGCGCGCCTCTCAACTTACAGTTGTCTCCATATACGTCCTTTATCTTTACGTCCAACTCATACACGCCTACGTACTTTGCTATCGCTACCGCAAAGCTACTGTTGTAACTCGCTCCCTCTGCTCCGCCGGTATAGCTCACCTCTATGTAGTTTTTATCAAAACTGTTCAA
>CAJTVJ010000056.1 GCA_910579785.1 uncultured Christensenella sp.
CCACATAGAAAATTCTATATAATAACTTCTAAAAGACTAGTTTAAGAGATACTTGCAATGTGGCAAAAACTGTAAGGAAGATACAATACTTTTAGTATTGTGTAAAAATAAGGCGTAAAGTATAATTTGCATGAAATGGTCAGTATAGTGCCAGAAGCTATTGAGTACCAGAAAAGTATACAAAAGAGGTCCTAAATAAAATGAATACAAGACGTACCAGGTCAAAGAGGGTATCATTGGCTGTAAGTATAGTGATACTACTAGTTTTATTGAGTTGCATATTTATAAATTCCATACAAAGAGACAAAGCAACAGCGGCAGTAATAAATAACGCAGATACAATAGAGACAGATTTGCTCCTTGACAAGAATTACAGAGGCAGTAATTCGGGAGAGTATGTTTTTAATTTAAATGCGCTCAACGCGTTGTATGACAAGATATTAGGCAAAGAGAATGCTACGTTTGAAGAGATAGATACAGCTGCAAATGTAGCAAAGTCGGGATATACGCCCAATACGTCGTCAACAGATATAAGTAATGCGGTAGTTAAAGCTATCCATAGCGGTCTGAATTCACAAGATATACGAAACAACAATAACAACAGAAATTTAATAGTAAAAATAGATGGCAAAGAATGGATAGTAACTACGTTGACATCGGCAGATAACGGGCACGTAGTGCTTACACTTATGTTAAAAGACGTGGCATATAATAGTAAATGGGGAAATTGGACGCCGTCAAATTCAAGTGATTATAGTGCGACATATCCAGCAGCTATGTATAGTACAAGTTATATAAGAGCAGGGTTATTGAATGGAGCGGTGCAGTATACTACTGACGGTAGTAAACTTGCAACGCTTACGAACGATGAAAAAAGTGCTTTATATGGTGAAGACGGTTATCCGTTTGGAATATATACAGATAGCAGTGAACAAGGTCATATAACCAATTTTATAATAGCACCAAATCAGGTAGAGTATCAACAAAACGAGAATTTTTATGACATAGGCCCAGCTAATAGTTTAGATACGCCTAATTCTAGTGCAAAATATGATATAGCATCTAATAAGTGGTGTAATGTTGCTGCAAAAGGAATACAAGATAAGACAAACTATTTTGATTGGAGTAGTGACAAACTGTGGTTGCCTGGTCAGCCTGAAACTGGACGTGGAGAAAGGAAGAGTGATGGAGAAGCATCGTGCGCAGGTTTGTGGGGGTTAGATGATTCTCAGCGAGGTTGTAGTACTAATAAATTTGCATGGTTGCGCTCAGGTACATATACTTCCCCCAATTGTTATTATCTAAGAGACATTGGTACGGTTTATGGTACAAGTGTTACTGCAACTAGTGTAGCAGGTGGCACATTATCTGTTCGTCCAGCTTTTAATTTAGACTTGACGGCAGCCAATTCTTCGGCGTTTATTCCAATGACGACCCCGACAGATATATCTTCTACGTATGATGGAGAGGAGCAAGATTATCTTGATGCAACTGGTACAAACAAATGGTACAATGAAGACCTATTCTCTTCTGTAAATGCCAACGTAAAAGTTGAGTATCTCAATTCAGACGGTAGTGCGCTATCCACAGCTAAGCCAATAGATAGTGGAGAATATAAAGTAAAGCTTACTGTACAGAACAGTAGTAAATACGTCTTTGCAAATTGTAAGACAATCAATGAAATAACTTTCAAGATAAATCAAAAGCAATTAGGCGTAGACTTCGACCCAAGTACAACGCCGCCAACGGCAACTCCAACCAACTTATGTACAAGGGATAGCGCTTTGGCAGATAGTATACTGCGGATAAAGTATACGACCAACGCAGGGTATAGCGACTATACACCGCCGACAGGTATAGACGTATATAAAGCCGAGGTAGAGATAGATACGTCGGTAAGCAACAACTACGTATTAGACGACACGTATAATATCAAGTATATTGCAGTACCTACGCTTACAACGTCCGCTTGGTATACGTATAACGGCAATGAGCGAGCATATGACATATCCTACGGACACACAAGTGACGAAGTAGAGATAGAGATAAGCGTACCAAGCGAGTACAACGGACTTGTCACGTACAGCAACAATGAGATAAGAGTAAAGAAGGCAGGAAAGTATAAGGTCGCAGTCAATATCAAGAAGAAAGACGGAACGGTAAATTGGTC
>CAJTVJ010000057.1 GCA_910579785.1 uncultured Christensenella sp.
CGTATCTATCTCTACCTCGGCTTTATATACGTCTATACCTGTCGGCGGTGTATAGCCGCTATACCCTGCGTTGGTAGTATACTTTATCCGCAGTATACTATCTGCCAAGTCGCTATCCCTTGTACATAAGTTGGTTGGAGTCGCCGTTGGCGGTGTTGTGCTTGGATCAAAGTTGACGTTGAGTGACTTTTGCTTTATAGTAAAACTTATCTCCTGCGACATCTTACCATTTAACCAAACGTATTCTTTATTTTGTATAGTAAGACGTACTTTATAAATGCCTTGCTCTATTGGTTTAAACGCGCTACTTTCGTTAATATACTCAACCTTTACGTTGGCTTTGTCTGAGGCAAACAACGCCTCATCATACCAACTACCTGCGCCGTTGGCATTATAGTAATCTTGCTCTTCGCCGTTATACGTAGAAGTGACGTTAGTCGGTGTAGTAATTGGTATAGCCGAGCTTTCTTCTGCAAGGGAAAGATTTAAGTGTATGCATGGACGTATGCCGAATTGATTACAAATGGTTGGTAAAGGATATAAAAACTGAAAATTTCCATTGGCTTCAACTTGATATTCACAGTCTAATCCACCATGTGATTTTGTTCTAGGCCAATAAATATCCGATGCTCCCCTTGCAGCACCGTCCAATCTCCATATACCTTGCAAAGGTTTTCTTGCAGTACCGTTAAACCACGCATCGGTTCCCAACTCTAACCAACTTGGAAGCCATAAAAAATCATTTCCCCAATCCGTATAGTTTGGTGTATTTTGTAAATTATATATAGTTTGATCAAACCAACCTGAACCTTGCGGAATTATTGTACATGCCTCATTTTGCATGGTATGCCATCCATAATTCGCATCCCTCATATTTTGCGTTCTTTGATAAGAAACGTCTTTTGGCTGAACTAAAAAATCTGCGATTGCCCCATCGGCTCGATTTGTCGAAGAGATAGGTTTGTGATTAAATATTGCAAAAGGATATTCTCCGTCACTTGCATCTCTTGTATAATCTGTCAAAGTGGTTGCATTATCTGAATTAGAATACTGTATTTTTCC
This sequence comes from uncultured Christensenella sp., assembly GCA_910579785.1. Taxonomy (GTDB): domain Bacteria; phylum Bacillota; class Clostridia; order Christensenellales; family UBA3700; genus RACS-045. The sequence continues at coordinate 1,063 of CAJTVJ010000057.1, forward strand.
ATAACCTCCGCTACCGTCCGGTATACCATCTATACCGTTTAGTAATCTTGCTCTTATATAACTTGTTCCGTAATTTGTCCATGGATATTTTGCATAGGTATATTGGTTTGTAATATACTGACTCCACTTAGAAGTTTCTACAACATCCGCAAGCATCAAAGTAAGTATTGGCTCTCCGCCATCCTTAGTAGATAATGACGTAACAATCCATCTCTTACCGCCAAGGGTGATTATAAGATTATTTCCGCCGTTATTGGTGCGAATCTCCTCAGAATTTAGTCCGCTATGTATATTTGTGTTGCCGGTCTTTGCCTTATTTGCCTCTATCGTCACTCCCTCTATGGTAGTTTCTTTTGCAACCTTCTTATAAATCTCTTCCAAAACGTTGGCATTGAACACTATTCCGTCATTTCTCGACTCATAGCCTTGCAATAATAAATCTGTATTTACGTCAGTAGGATACGAGCCTATCGCCGCAGCATTAGCCTTTTCCTCAGTATGCACATTATTTAAAAATAAACAACTTAGTATTGCAAGCAGTATCACTATACAGACAACTAGCGATACCCTCTTTGACCTGGTACGTCTTATATTCATTTTATTTAGGACCTCTTTTGTATACTTTGTCGCATAGCGCGACCTATTCAAGCAAATTATACTTTACGCTTTATCTTTACACAATACTAAGAGTATTGTATCTTCCTTACAGTTTTTGCCACATTGCAAGTATCTCTTAAACTAGTCTTTTAGAAGTTATTATATAGA
>CAJTVJ010000058.1 GCA_910579785.1 uncultured Christensenella sp.
CAATGGGCTTTAAAGCGCCTTTAATAGTGATAGGAGTGTCTATATTGCTTGGATTGGCTATTGTATTTGCCAAGACGGTGTCAATATATAGAAAATCGATCGCAGAGAATAAACAGTCTGAATAGTAGAGGGGCTTACCGACCAAACGGAAATGCACGCTTACGCTACGTTTTGTCGGAAATTGTTTAACTCGTCTGCGGTCGAGGTGACTAAATATATAATACCTACAAGCCTGGGAGAGAATCGTCATTGACGCTCGCACGAGACGCATCTGCTTGCTCGCTATTCCGTCGCTTCGCTCCTTACGGCCGAAGTGCAACGGAGCGGAGAAATCTAATCAAGTTGTTAAAATCGCTATTGACTTGATATTAAGTTAATGTTATAATATAACTGATAATAAAAATTCATTAAGGAGGTCTAGTCTATGTTAAAAGTGTATGAAATAGGAAAGGAATATGATGACAAAATCGCGCTTAACGGCATAGACTTGACCTTTCCTGACAAAGGACTTGTAATAATCAAAGGGGAGAGCGGTAGTGGAAAGACCACTCTCCTCAACTTGCTTACAGCGCACGATTATCCTACGTCAGGTATAATGACGTATTACGGAGTGGAGATAAATCGAAAGAATAGCGAAAAGTATAGAAAGGCGCATTGCAGCAATATATACCAAGACTATATGCTTATCGAGGATATGACGGTGGGCGAGAATATAGAACTTGCTTTGCAGGCATACGGCAAGAGATATACTCAGGATGATATAAAGGCATTGCTTGGCAAAGTGGGAATACCCGAGGAGTATATGACCAAGCAGGCGTCGAAGATGTCGGGCGGAGAGAAGCAAAGGGTGTCGATAGCGAGAGCGATAGCAAAAGACAATGCTATGGTATTTGCAGACGAGCCGACGGGCAATCTAGATTCGCAGAACGGCGAGATTGTGATGGAGATACTCAAAGATATATCCAAAGAGCGACTAGTGGTAGTGGTATCGCACAATGAGGTATTTAATGTAAAGTATGCAGACTATACGGTAGAGCTTGTAGACGGAGTGGTGGAGAGCAGTAACTTGCCGCAGATAGAAGAGGAGAGAGAAGAGAAAAGCGAGCTGTTTAAAAGCAAGAGCAAACTAAAATTTAAAGAGTTGATAAAACTATCATCTTGGGGCTTTAAGAAGAATAGGGCAAAGTCGGTGGTGTCTATCATAGCGTTTATGGTATTTTGTTTACTAAGTTTGACGTTTACGGTACTGTCGTTTGCAGATATGAACTATGCGTTGGCAAAATCTTTTGAAAAATGTGAAAGAAAAAACTTTATAACAGGCTTTGTGCGTGATGATCGTTTGACGTATAGAGGAATGGAAAAGTTTGAAGAAAAATTAAATAATGAATGTTCAAAAATATTTAAACTTGATTATAGTGCCAGTGGTCATAGTTATAAATATTATTTCGGAGAGGAAGATAGTGAAGCGGCAAATAAATTTAATGCAGCATATGAAATAAGTTCAAGTGGTAAGGGGTATTGTTATCCCAATATAGACAATCAGTTGATATATAATCCAAAAATAGGTATGGACGTTGAGGTATTATACGGAGACTTTCCCAAGGAGTATCACGAGGTGATGTTGCCGTATTGCTTTGCGAAGTATATGGCTGTTGCGTATGTAGATTACAAATGCGATGACGTCAAAGATTTGATAGGCAAAGAGATAAAGTATGGGGCAAAAGAGGATAGTGCTATCAAGCTGAAAATATGC
>CAJTVJ010000059.1 GCA_910579785.1 uncultured Christensenella sp.
TGAAAAAGCCAAACGACCCGATCAATGGAGATTTGTTATTCGTAGGATGGTATTTTGACGAAGATTATATTGACGAGAACGGCAATCAAGCTACGAGGAATAGAGCTTGGAGATTTAATTCTGTAGGAGATATACCGCAAGACAGAGTAACCAAAGCAGTTACTTTAATAGCAAAGTGGCTTAAGGCAGACACGTTGGATTCAATCAAGGTAGAAGTAGACCCATCGAAGAAGTACATGGCGCAGACGTCATTGCAAGAGGGCGACTTAATAGTAACGGCAACGTACAGCGGACAGGTAGACGGACAGTCCATAGAGCAAGAAGTAGTATTGTCTTGGTCGGACTTTGCAAGCAAAATAACGTATAGCACAATAGACAAGCAATTGCACGTAACGGACGGGGGATATGAAGTAACGGTAAGTTTCACGTACGGAAGTTCAACACAAAGTGGTAACGTGAAAATCAACGTCTTGCCAATATCGGTAGATACAAGCAAACTCATCTTTGCGGATAAGACAATAGTCTATGACGGTACGGATACTAACGTAACAATAGAGCCAATCAAAGGCACACTGCCTAATGAGATAACCAACGTAAAGTACGTATACACCAAGAACGGACAGGAAGTAGATGAATCTACAGTAAAAGGAGTAGGAACGTGGATAGTGCAAGCAGTATTCGAAACAGATTCTGCAGACTATTACGCAGAGCCGATGCTTGCAACGCTAAAGGTAGTAAGACCAACTGCGTTGGAGAAGCCTACGTTCAAAGGCGGGGTGACGTATGACGGAACGGAGAAGAATATAGAGGACTACTTAGACGGATACAACAGCGAATATATGCAGCTAGTAGGCGACGTAACGGGAACAGCGGTAGGAAGATATACAATTACAATACAGTTGACGGACGGAAGTTGGTCAGACGGCACTACAGGCAACGTAACGCTCAACTGGACTATAGACAAAGCTACGCTGATACCGAAGTGGGACAACTGGGAGTTTGTAGCAAGCGATACGAGCAACGGCTTTGCTCCGGTAATATCTTCTATAAATCAAGGACTGGCAAGCGGAGATAGCGTAGACTACGCTACGGACTTTATATACAAGATATATGACGAAGAGGACAACGAGCTAAGCGAAAGCGAAGTTAGCGAAGTAGGATCGTACAAGATAGTGGCAAGCATCAACGCCAGCAGCGCATTGTACAAGAACTACCAATTTGACGGAGCAAGCAACGAGTGGTCATTCGTAGTAGTACCGCAAGCGGGCATGGAAATCTTGACGATAGAGTGGAGCGATACAGAGGTCCTATATGATGGGCAGAAGCATATCCCAACGTACGTAGTAAAGGATAGGAACGGCAACGTAGTAGAAAACGCAACGCAAATACTCAATTTTAGCAACTATGAAAAGAAGACGGAGATAGCGACGTATACAATAAAAGTAACTGTCAAGGATAGCGATAGATACTTTATACGAAGCGGAGCAATATGCAAGTTTAAGATAGTAGAGGAATTGGGTGACGAACCGCCAGCGGAGGACAAAGACCCCACTACACCGCCAAGCGGAAACGGTGGCAACGGAAGCGGAACTCTAGATGAATTGCTAGGACAGTTCAAAGAATTCTTGCATTGGCAGTTGATAGTAAGTCCGATATGTATATTGTTGATAGTAATATTTGCAGGAAAAGGCGCAAGCTATCTATCCAAGAGCAAGCAAAACAGAAAGATGGCGGAGAGT
>CAJTVJ010000060.1 GCA_910579785.1 uncultured Christensenella sp.
CTGCAATATACTTGATATTATACGTGTCGTCCAACACATAGTTATTGCTTACTGACGTGTCTATCTCTACCTCGGCTTTATATACGTCTATGCCTGCCGGCGGTGCATAGTCGCTATACCCTGCGTTGGTCGTATACTTTATCCGCAGTATGGTATCTGCTTTGTCACTGTCTATTGCACATAGATTTTTGGGCGTTGCCTTTGGCGGAGTCGTACTTACGTCAAAGTCCACTCCTAATTTCTTTTGATTTATCTTAAACGTTATATCTTGCGACATCTTGCCGTTTGCCCAAACGTATTCTTCATTTTGGATAGTAAAGCGTATTTTGTATGTTCCTTGTTCTATTGGCTTGAACGTGCTACTTTCATTAAGATACTCTACCCTTACGTTGGCTTTATCTGCGGCAAACAAAGTCGCATCATACCAACTGCTTGCGCCGTTGGCAGTATAGTAATCTTGTTGTTCGCCGTTATACGTAGAAGTTAAGTCAGTAGGTGTGGTAATTGGTATACCTGAACTTTCTTCTGCAAATGAAAGATTTAAGTGAATAGCAGGACGAACTGCTAACGAGCCACCTAACAAGTTGCCAGTAATAGAAGAAGTGGACGGAACATCGATATAGCCGTTTGCGCCGACAGCATCCAAGAAGACCGCATGCGTGGAACCACCGTAATAACCGCCGGAACGCAGCCATGAACAGTATCCTGCGGATATTCCTCTCTGGTTTGCATCCAAATTCCACAAGCCTCCGCTTGCTTCTACTCTGTCTCTTTTATTTTGACCTGTCTCCGACAGCGACGGCAACCATATGAGGTCATTGCCCCAATTGTAATATCCGGTCCTTGTCTGTATTTTGTGTGTCTCATAGGATATGTCTACTACTTTAGAGTACCACTTGCTGTCAGGTATTGCATTCTTCGACGAATCGTTGGGGGCATTGTACCAATTGTTGCCCACAGCTTGCTCAATATCGTATGTATTCTCATTTTGTTGATACAATACCTCGTTGGGCTTGACCAAAAAGTTCGTTATATGCCCCTGCTCTGTATTGTCTGTATATATTCCAAATGGATACTTTCCCCCAGGATATATGCTTGTCGACGTAAAGTCCATCAGGTTGCTTCCGTCGGTCGTATACTGCGCGCCGTTGTTGAGCAAGCCTGCTCTGATATAACTCGTGCTGTACATACTCGGAGGATACGCAGCTGAGAAGTCTTTTCCGTTTGGTAACATAGACCAATCTCCCCACTTGCTGTTATATGCCACGTCTTTGAGCATAAGAGTAAGTATTACATCACTAGTTGAGCTCAAATCCTTTGTAGTCAATGCTGTAACTATCCATTCTTTACCGTCCAATTTGACTACTATATTTCGTCCGCCATTGGCTGTACGTATTGCTCCCGAGTCCATTCCGGCGTGCATTGATACAACTGAATCATTCGCATAAGTATCCTTTTTCTCTCTTGCATTGTCTGCAACAGCACTAAAATTTGCATTTTCTCCTGCCAATTTTGCATATAACTCTTGCAATGCCACCGCATTAAATACCTTACCGCCTACGTTGCTATCTACTCTTGTAGGCAACAACAAATCTGTACTTATGGTGTCAGCGTTATTTATTACTGCCGCTTTGGCTTTGTCACCTTGCAAAGAATTTATAAATATGCAACTCAATAAAAC
>CAJTVJ010000061.1 GCA_910579785.1 uncultured Christensenella sp.
GGGCCGCGCTCAGCGCGGCAGAGGAGAGATTTAAGTTAAGCGCGGGACGCACCGCAAACTCAGACGCGCGAACGCCAGCAGCGTTACGAGCACCGGCGGAGGTCAGCGTATAGGCAATGTAAGAATTACCGTTACTGCCCGACCTCAGCCAGGCCTGCGCCGCAGTCGTCGAAGCGTTGCTATAAGCTCGTTGATTTGTATTTAATGCCCAAAGTCCTGTTATAGAACTGTTTGCCGCAGTGCCTGCGGCAGAAGTACCGTTTTCGCCCACTTCCGCCCAGCTTGGCAGCCACAAGAGGTCCTCGCCCCAATCAAAATAGAGCTGGTCGCCCGACAGCTGAGAATACGTCTGTCCGCTCCCCGGCACCGCTGTGCCGTAGACGGACTTTTCTTGCTGATAATATGCATTGAAGCCTGCATACCACTTGGACGTGCCGCCGCCGAATGCCGACGGTATCTTATTTTTTGAAGCCTCGTTCTGTCCGCTCTTCCAATTATTGGTCGAGCCTGCCGCCGTCTCTATGTCGGCATAGCTCTCGTCTTGCATATAAAGCACGTCTTTTGGCTTGACAAGAAAGTTGGTTACGTTTTTCTTTGCGTTTATGTCAGTGAAGATTCCCAACTTGGAATCGTAATTTGCTATTGCAGTAGCCCTGCTGCCGCTGCCGAGCGCCACCAAAGAACTTCCGTTTTCTGTATACTTCACGGCTTTGCCGTCAGAGCCCTTGCCATTGAGAAGTATAGACCTTATCATCGACCCGCTGTAATACGACGAAGAATATTTTTCGTTGTGATTGCTGTTGGTAGCGGTCTGAAAACCGTTCCAATACGTCTTATATCCGTCAAGAGGATTTTTGAGCATCAACGTCAACACCACGTCGCCGGCCTTGACGTCGGACGGCGTGCCCGTCGTCGTCAATGCTACCACGTTCCATACTTGACCGCCAAACATGACTTCGATATTATTACCGCTGGTCACGCTGCGTATGTCTTCGGAGTTCATTCCGTAATGTATCGAGCCTACAAAGGCATTTGAATATGCAGTGGTAGAAGTGTTGGGGGTATAAGTCCCGTCACCTGCCTTGCCTGAATTATACTGCGCCTTTGCCATCTCGTCCTCTACGTCTTTGAGCGTAGCATTTGCCTTGCCCGTCAAAGCACTAAAAAGCGATGTCAAACTGTCAAAATCGAAGACACTCTTATCTCCGACAGCAGTCTCATTGTCCCCTCTCTTATCAGATAACAATTCGTCAACCGAGATAACTCCCGTATTATTGCTTGGAAATACCTTTGTCACAGCGTCCGCCATAATATTTATCTGACTTACCAAGGCAAAACTCGTCACTACGAACAATATAAGTAAAACACTTAAAAGTACGCTAATTCTCCTTCTTTCTCTTGTATTCATTTTTTAGGACCTCTTTTATTCTTTTCTGGTACAATATGCGAAGAATAAGCTCAACGCTGCGTTATTATCGTTTATGCAAATTATACTTTGCCCCTATATTTTGCAAAATACTAAAAGTATTGTATCTTCCTTACAGTTTTTGCCACATTGCAAGTATCTCTTAAACTAGTCTTTCGAAGTTATTATATAGAATTTTCTATGTGGCTAATTGTACTTTTTAGATATATTTCCTTATACTTTGC
>CAJTVJ010000062.1 GCA_910579785.1 uncultured Christensenella sp.
GGAAAGAGGGTATCATTGGCAGTAAGCATAGTGATACTGCTTGTTTTATTGAGTTGCATATTTATAAATTCTTTGCAGAGTGACAATGTTAAAGCGGCAGTGATAAGTAATGCAGATATAATTGAGACAGATTTGCTCTTAGATAAAAATTACAGAGGCAAGAAATCGGGAGACTACGTCTTTAATTTAAATGCCTTAAATGCGTTATATGACAAGATATTAGGCAAAGAGAATGCTACGTTTGGCGAGATAGACACAGCCGCAAATGTGGCAAAATCGGGATATACGCCCAATACTTCGACAACCGACGTAAGTAATGCAGTTGTAAAATCAATACACAGTGGCATGGATTCAAAAGACATCCGCGCCAACAATAATAATAGAAATATAATTGTAAAAATAGACGGTAAAGAATGGATAGTGACTACGCTGACAACGGCTGACAACGGACACGTAGTCCTTACCTTAATGCTTAAAGATATTGAATATGAAAGTAAGTGGGGAGCATGGAAGCCATCTGGTGTCTTTGATTTTAATGCAAAGTATCAGTCTACCGTATATAGTGCCAGTTATATTAGAGCAGGACTTTTGAATGGTACAGTGCAATATTCCAATGATGGTCAAAATAAAGTTTCGCTTACTGAATCTGAAAAAAATAGTTTGTATGGTGCAGATGGTTATCAGTTTGGTATTTATACAAATGACAAAGAACAGGGAAGTCTAACAAATTTTTTAGTAGCGCCCAATAAAGTCTTGTATCAACAACACGAAAATTCGCAAGACGTATCTATTGGAGTGCAACCAAGTTTATGGCAAACTGCTCCTAATGATTCGGCAAAATATGACATTGATGCTAAAAAGTGGAGCAAAGAATGCGATACTGTTAAGATTCAACGAGATAAAGCTACCAATGAATATTTTTCATGGGGCAGTGACCTTTTATGGCTTCCAAGTATTTCAGAAACAGGACAAAATTCAAGTACGGGTACAATGGCGACAGGAGGTCTTTGGAATTTAGATGTAAATCAACAAGGGTGTAGCTCTGGTAAATTAAGCTGGTTGCGTTCTGCACGTCCGTCAACTGCATGTGACACATATTATTTAAATGCAACTGGTTCACATTCTGTAACTTATGTTACAGATACTGCAGTATCAAATAATAAACTTGGCATCCGTCCGGCATTTAACTTAGACTTAACGGCAGCCAATTCTTCTGCGTTTATCCCAATGACGACCCCGACAGATATATCTTCTACATATGACGGAGAGGAGCAAGACTATCTTGATGCAACAGGTACAAACAAATGGTACAATGCAGACTTATTCTCTTCTGTAAATGCCAACGTAAAAGTTGAGTATCTCAATTTAGACGGTAGCGCGCTTTCCACAGCTAAGCCAATAGAAAGCGGAGAATATAAAGTAAAGCTTACTGTACAGAACAGTAGCAAATACGTCTGGGCAAACTGTAAGGCAGAGACAGAGATTACCTTCAAGATAAATCAAAAGCAATTAGG
>CAJTVJ010000063.1 GCA_910579785.1 uncultured Christensenella sp.
CTTATGCCGCTCGCTATTACCTGCCACCACTCTTTGAGTATCTTGCTTATCTTATCAAAGTCTACTCCGCCTTTGTCCTCGGGATTGGTAGATACGTCGCCGCTCACGTCTCCGCTCGGATTGTTGTCGTCAGGCTCTTGCATATCGGGATCGTCGGGATACAACGTAGGGTCGTTGGGGTCTTGCATATTTGCCAAGTCCTTATCTTCCAGCTTAAAGCTCTGCCACCCCGTCTCGCTTCCGCTTGTAAACGAACAATTATTGGCATACTCGCTCTTTATCTTCGCCCTTACTTTGTAATCTCCTGCCGCACTCTTCATTTGCTCATAGCTTATGATATTGCCTTCGCTGTCGGCAAACTCATACTCTATCATACCCAGCTCAGTCTTGTTGATGTTGAGTCTCGGAGGTTTGCTTGTCGTATTCCAGCTCTCGGTAATCACTCTCGCGACTATCTCTATCTCCCACTCGTCGTCTCCGCCTATAAAGTATCCGCTTAGCTCAGGTTTGAGTTCTATTCTTACTTTATACTTGCCTACTTCTTTCGGCATACTCGTCAGTTCATTGTCATTGACGTCGTAATACTTTATATCGTACTGACTTGACGTCAAGTTGCCGTTGTTGGTAAACCTCAGCATCACGTCCTTGCCTGTGTATGCAAACGTCTGCTTGTTGGGCGTAAACTTTACCGCCGTACCTTGGTTGGTCACTGCAAACTCTCTTGTCGTTACTCCCACCAATTCATAGCCGTTGCTATTACTCAACGTAAGTTCACAGATATAATACTCTGTGCCGCTCTCAGGCACTACTATGTCGCTCTCGCTTATTGAGCCGCCTATCTTGTTGCCGTTGCCGTCCGACTTGTAATACGTATGTACTACTACGCTGTTGCTTGTCTTGCTTCTCAGTATTGCTATATTAAACGGGCTGCCGTTCTTATCCGTAAGCAACTCCTTGCCCCATTGCACTGTTATCTTCTTTGCTATTATCTGCCAATCTGTCTCCCATACTACGTTGCCTTTGTACGTTGTCGGGTCGTTGATATCCGGCAATATATAGTTCTCCCCGTCGCTTGGATCGTCAAAGTCCAAATAGTCCACAGTGATATGCAATGCGCTTGTCGTTACGTCTCTATAATTATCGTTGCCGCCGTACGTTGCTACCAACTTATCCGGCAAGTTCTCCAACTCCATCTCCTGCAACTGCCCGTTGTATTCCAATACTCCGTTGCCCTTCCACTGTACGTTGGTCAAGTCGAACTTGGCTTTGTCTATTGTCCAAGTCAAAGTATATATCTCTGCTTTATTGTTCTCGTCCAACAACCTTACCGAC
>CAJTVJ010000064.1 GCA_910579785.1 uncultured Christensenella sp.
TACCCATTTTGACGAACAACGTACCAAGCATTGCGCCTAGTAGCGCTCCTATAGCAAGCATTGGTATAAACAATCCGCCCGTTGCTCCCGAATTGAAGCATACAAGTAAAAGTATCATTCTCAAAAGAAGTATGCTCAAAAGGAACCAGAAAGAATACTTCAATCCGCTGTGGCACAGCAAATCTATCAACGAATGAACGCCCGTATTGAGAAATGCATAGCCATCGTCAAAACATTTTGCAAATATAAGACCAAGTACACCCGTAAGAACAAAAGCCACCAAAAGCCTTGCCCAATACGGGAATTTCTTGACGCACTTGTCCATAAGTTTTTGCGAACGAATTAATAAGAAATTAAAAAGTATTGCAAGGACTCCTATTACTACGCCTATTCCTATAAGTATTCCAAGCACCCCTGCAAACTCGCCAAACGAACTCATTTGCTTAAAGTCGCCAAAAGGCTCAAGACCTTGAATATCAAAGAGCATGGACGTGCTTGACCACTTGGCGTCTTTTATTGCCATACCCAGCAATCTATAAGTCGCCGTACCCGAAATTACCGATGAGGACGCGCACAGAAGTATCATAGGAGAAATACGCTTATGACACTCTTCCATTGCGAAAATAATTCCCGCAAGCGGCGCGTTAAAAGCTACGGCGATACCCGTGCCTGCTCCGCCTGCTATGAGGTATCTTCGCCAAGTGAGTTTTGCTTTCATTACCTCCGTGACGCCTTGCGCCGTCATTGCGCTGAGCTGCACGCTAGGTCCCTCGCTTCCCAAAGGAAGTCCTGCAAAAAAGCTGAGAAAAGAACCTGCGACCGTACCGAATAAAGTCCTGAACCACTTATATGACAGCACACCGCGCACGCTACCCTCTACGTTTGGAATACCGCTGCCGCGCACGTTGGGAATTAATTTGTGTAAAAGCGCCATTAGCATTGCCAAAGCGATTAGCCCCAAGAAAAAGAGAGGTATCGCCCATAAATGCGTAACTACGCTTCGGTATATATCTTCTGAAAATTTAATCAAGTATCGAGCGCCAAAGTTGAACAGTCCGACAAGAAATCCAGAAAGAATCCCCGCCACTCCGCCGTACGCTACGACGGGAAGCACGATGTTCTTAATCTTTTCGCCCATTGTCTTTAATCTTTCATTTGTTTTCATACTTAAATAATATATATCATATTTTAGCGAAAAGTCAAGTTTATGCGTCTGCTAAATAAGTTTGTAATTGAATAAATACAGGACGGCAATACACCGTCCTGCAACATAAGATAGTATTTGATATATTATTGCAATATTTAGCCC
>CAJTVJ010000065.1 GCA_910579785.1 uncultured Christensenella sp.
TAAAAGACTAGTTTAAGAGATACATTTGCAATGTGGCAAAAACTGTAAGGGAGATACAATACTTTTAGTATTTTGCAAAATATAGGGGTAAAGTATAATTTGCATAAACGATAATAACGCAGCGTTGAGCTTATTCTTCGCGCATTGTACCAGAAAAGAATAAAAGAGGTCCTAAAAAATGAATACAAGAGAAAGAAGGCGAATTAGCGTACTTTTAAGTGTTTTACTTATATTGTGCGTAGTGACGAGTTTTGCCTTGGTAAGTCAGATAAATATGAAGGCAGACGCCGCAAAAGTAAATCCTAGCGATGAGACGGGAATAATACCGATAGGAGAATTGTTGTCAAGTAAGAGAGGAGACAGCGCCACTGCTGTCGGAGACAAGAGTATCTTCAATATAGACAGTCTGACAAAGCTATTCAATGCGTTGACAGGCAAGACGGCTGACGCGACGTTGCAGGACGTCAAGGACGAGATGGCAAAGGCGCAGTATAATTCAGGCAAGGCAGGGGACGGAACTTATACTCCTAATACATCTTCGACAGATTATTCAAATGCCTTTGTAGGCTCGATACATTACGGAATGAACTCTGAGGATATTCGTTCAGTGACAGGCGGTAATAATATAGAGGTGACCTTTGGCGGTCAAGTATGGAACGTGGTAGCGTTGACGACGACGGGTACGTCGGCGGACGTAAGCGCAGGAGACGTAGTGCTTACCTTGATGATGAAAAATCCTCTTGACGGATATAGGACGAATTGGAACGGTTGGCAGACCCCTACCAGTAGCAATCACAGCGAAAAATATACTTCGACTTTTTACAGCGCGTCAATGATAAGGTCTATACTTCTCAACGGCAAAGGCTATGACGGAAGCGACGTGAAGTACACCGAAGACGGAAGTTCTTTGGTGGCGCTCGGCAGCGGCACAAGAGCTACTGCAATATCAAATTATGACTCTAAATTGGGCATATTTACAGACATAAATGCAAAGAAAAACGTAACCAACTTTTTGGTCAAGCCAAAAGACGTGCTTTATATGCAAGACGAGAGCTATGCCGACATAGAGACGGCGGCAGGCTCGACCAATAA
>CAJTVJ010000066.1 GCA_910579785.1 uncultured Christensenella sp.
CCTGTCGAGCGAATAGGTGACGAACACCGGGGCGCTGTTTCCATATCTGACAGAGGCTTTTACATCAGGGGCGATTCCCGTAAACTCCACCTCCACATTTTCAAACAGATCCGCCTGCTCAATCTCCTTAAGTCCTTCGACCGTATACTTTTTCTCACCTGCCGCAAACTTTATCTTATAATCCTCGACAGATTCATTGTCCACGACAGATGTCACGGTCACCTCGTCCCCGTTGGACAGGTTTTCCCGAGGGGATATCTTGTAGGATACTGCCTCTTCTATCGTCATCACCCTGCCCAGCAGCGACAGGTCCTCCGAGTCCCCATCGATGCCCGCGGCCTCAAATGCTGCATCCTCCCAGAAATATTCGTCCGCAATACGCGCCGTACCCTGTCCGTCCACACCGTTAAATTCCAGTGTAAGCCCGTCCATGACATCAATCTCCGTCTTTCCGCATCCGCCCACCGAGCATGCCATCAGTCCCGCAAGGGCGCACATGGCGATTATTTTTGTCAGTTTCTTTTTCATTCTCTTTTTTCCTCCGTCGTATTTTTATTTTATTGGACGAATAGAGTATATCATATTGTTAACTTTTGTCAACATTACACGAATATTTTCCTTGAAACCTACAGGAACATGTATTAATATTGAAAACAGGAGTTCTGATTATATGCGCAGATAGTTTGCTATATGTATGGAATATTCCTATCGATTCTTATTTGTTCTGATGATTCAGGGCAATGCATTCATCAATAATGCCTTCAACCATCCGCATTTCCGTTGCTGTAAGCTTTTCCAGTTTTTCCGCAAGCAGTAATCTGTCCTTATCAACCACATTACCCGTAAGAATATAATCCACGCTCACGCCGAACACTGAAGCCATCCTTACAATATTTTCCCAATTTATT
>CAJTVJ010000067.1 GCA_910579785.1 uncultured Christensenella sp.
AAAGGCCAAGGGATAAAAACCCCTTGGCTTCTGGTAGAAGGTGTCGGACTCGAACCGCTATACCACATCCCAAATGTGGTGTGTTACCATTACACTACACCCTCTATATAATCCACAATAGGCCGAACGACACTTCGGCATCTCCATTTCGCCAGTACGCACAATCCGGCATTGGTGATAGCTGCCTGTTCTATCCTCTATTGTGGCATTGCTGTCTAAAGCAACTACTAAATAATGTGCCTTATTCAGATGTGTTGTAACTCCAGCAACAAAGTTTGTTTATAGCAAAGAAAGGAGACTCGCTGCCGCTTACCCAAGGCGGCTGGTACTGCTGACGGGGATCGAACCCGTATGCCTCAAGGCGAGGGATTTTAAGTCCCTTGTGTCTGCCAATTCCACCACAGCAGCATATTTATTATTCATCCCAAGGAATACAATCATATAAATCGACTGGAGAACTTGCAGTTTTCATTTTAATAAATCCCTTATCAACTATCTTCCACAATGTAAATTTTTGTTTTTCTGTATTTTGACTTATTTGATACTTTTGACCAGACTTTCTTGCACATAATACTCCTGCTCCATTTTCAGATGTAGGAATATTCTTTACTACTTTTTCGCTGGTTTCTTCAGATTTCTTTCTCATAAATAACTCCACCTATAATGATATGCTGTTTTGCGGTTTCCTTTACACACAGAACTTATATGTGCAGCAGCACCAGATATTAATTTCACATCATCTGTTTGAAGAACATATCTTGCGGCATCTGTTTCACTCGAAAATGATTTTATAAATTCTCCATTCAAAGAAAACATAT
>CAJTVJ010000068.1 GCA_910579785.1 uncultured Christensenella sp.
GGCGCTGGCGTTTTTTTAACTTGTTTAGATTTCTCCGCTTCGCCTACGGCTTCGGTCGAAATGACAATAGGCTTTTCCACTACCTTCTCAACTACTGTCTCGACAGGTACCTCAACCCGTACTTCTTTTTCTACTATTTTCTCAACGGGCTTCTCTACTATCCTCTCGACAATTTGGCTTTCCGTCTTTTGATTGCTTGATAGTTCTACTATCTTCTCCATAAGCTTGCTTATTGTCTCGTCATTTTTATTTGACTTCTCCAACAACTGTCTCAAAAGTTCGTCATTGCTATTAGCTGCGACAACCTCTTTCTCTATCACTTTTTCGACAGGTTTGTCAATAAGTTGTTGCATTAGTTTTTCATTCTTTTGCATCAGCTCTTGATTTTGCTCAATGAGTTTTTGCACAACCTCGTCATTATTGGATGCCTGTTGCGGCAGGGCTTGCTGCATACCCGGCAATAGCGCAGTCACTGTCTCGCTTATAAGTCCTCGTATGTCTTCCATACCTATGCCTTGCTGTGCGCCAATATATCCGTTCTGAGGCATTCCTTGATTTGCATTGTTCATTCCGTCATAGTTGCCATTACCTGCCATTTGCATTAGTATAGCTTTCAAGTCTTGCAACTCATCGCTTCTACGGTTTTCGTCATATTCCCTGCGGTTGGTCTCCTTATGTCTCTCATAGTCGTATCGCGCATCTTCCATTTCTTCTTGCGCTTTGTTCAGCTTGACTTTCGTCAGTATCATAAAGACTAAGCTTGCTACCGCCAAGCCCATCAGTACGCTTGCTATTACCGTCCATGTATTCATTG
>CAJTVJ010000069.1 GCA_910579785.1 uncultured Christensenella sp.
GAGGGAGCTGCCGAAGGCAGGTCGGATGACTGGGGTGAAGTCGTAACAAGGTAGCCGTATCGGAAGGTGCGGCTGGATCACCTCCTTTCTAAGGAAGAAGTAGGGGTTGTATTACTGTTGATCTGTCGAGGGAGACAGAGAAGATGTCAGATAGGAACCTGAAAAAGGGGAGAAGAAGACATCGAAGAAAGATTCTGGTGGCGATGCGCTTATGGGACACACCCGTACCCATCCCGAACACGAAGGTTAAGACGTAAGCGGCCGATGGTACTATACTGGAGACGGTATGGGAGAGCAGGTGGCTGCCAGATTATTTTAAAGAAATAAGCAGGTCTGAATGACAATGCTTTGGGCTTATAGCTCAGCCGGTTAGAGCGCACGCCTGATAAGCGTGAGGTCGGTGGTTCGAGTCCACTTAAGCCCACTGGGATTGTGCAGTCCCAAAACGTACCTTGAAAACCGAATACCGAAAATCAAAGATATAAGTTAAGACATCCGAGGCCGTTGTCAGGAGACTGATAACGGAAGAAAGAAGAAAGCAACAAACAAGCAACAAAGAAAGAACCAGAAAAGACCCAAGGAAACCAGACTCTGTAACGCTATACAGAGGAGGAAGGTTAAGCAAAAAAGGGCGCAGGGTGGATGCCTTGGCACTGAGAGCCGAAGAAAGACGCGATAAGCTGCGAAAAGCCGCGGGGAGGAGCAAATATCCAAAGATCCGCGGGTATCTGAATGGGGAAACCCACATGGAAAAACTCCATGTATCCATGGCTGAATCCATAGGCCATGGAGGGGAACCCGGT
>CAJTVJ010000070.1 GCA_910579785.1 uncultured Christensenella sp.
CTGCGGATCAATACGTGCTTGCCGTTCCCCGCAGCTTTTCGCAGCTTACCACGTCCTTCTTCGGCTCCCAGTGCCAAGGCATTCGCCCTGCGCTCTTATTAGCTTGACCATCTTTTTCAATGATCCTGAATTATGCTTCGTTTCTCGTTTGAAGAATTTATTGCAGTATTTTTACCTCGCTTACATTTCTGTTTGCGTAAGTTTGATACTTGTTTTCCTCATTGCATTTACTTGCTTTCTTTATTCAATTTTCAAGATTCTTTCTTTGAAGCAATTTCCTCTTCTTTAGCAGACTTTTGCCTGCTGCCTCCGATTCCCTTACTTCCTGGTGGGCACAAGTGGACTCGAACCACCGACCTCACGCTTATCAGGCGTGCGCTCTAACCACCTGAGCTATGCGCCCATTTGATTATCTCGGCTTTATTCGATTTCCTATCCGGTTTCCCGGCTTACCCATTTTGTACGCCTTAGCGTACTTGGTGGAGATGAGGAGGATCGAACTCCTGACCCCCTGCGTGCAAGGCAGGTGCTCTCCCAGCTGAGCTACACCCCCGTTTTTCAGGGTTTAGGATTGCCACTTCATCTTTTCAAGCTTCTGAAGACCCTTTCGGAATCTTCAAAATTGAACAACAAACTTCTGTTTCACCCTGCTGACCGAAGATACGAACATCTTTCTGTTCATTTCTCCTTAGAAAGGAGGTGATCCAGCCGCACCTTCCGATACGGCTACCTTGTTACGACTTCACCCCAATTATCGAACCCACCTTCGGCCGCGCCCCCCTTGCGGTTAGGCTAC
>CAJTVJ010000071.1 GCA_910579785.1 uncultured Christensenella sp.
CTCCCTATATTATAATTAGTATAATAAATTATTGACAAATAAGTCAAGTATCTTACATGTTATCTTACGTGTTATCCTACATGTTCTATGCGTGCATTTAATAAAACACAATAGCCTTTTTAATATGAAAATGATAATAAAAAAATTATGCGCCACTCTGATGAGAGACGCATTTGCGCTGACAACCGCATACTTGTACGATTGTCAGCATGTACCTGAGAGCTATTTTGGTTGTGACAGTTAAATGGCACAGTACACAATGTAACGCTTGGCTGGTGATGTTTACTACTTCCCTTGGTTACGTATATATTTTACCTCAAATTGCAATCTTTGTCAGTCAAGTTTACTTGGTATTTCGTCAAATATACTTGTATTTTTAAAAAAAATGAAAAATTTGTGATAAATACGCATGAAAATTGCCGTGTACCTAAGTACACGGCACCCCTGATATACATACCCCTGCAAATGAAAAATTAAACTAATTTATTTGCGTTTGCGTCAAACAATGCCACTTTTGTTTCCTTTGCGGCCCAATCTTCATTGTCAAATTTATATCTTACACGAGCGCACCAGAAAAGCATTTTGTTATAAGTGTATTCCGATGCAGATATAGATTTATAGATATTCAAATCTGCAATTTCATTAGAAGCAACCAATGTCATTTGAGAAGAGTCTGTTGCGTAGAAATCTGCTGAATAAAGCTCTACGATTACTCTAATAGTAGATTTGCCAAGAGTAAATTC
>CAJTVJ010000072.1 GCA_910579785.1 uncultured Christensenella sp.
GGTTGAGGTAGAGAAAATTGTAGAGAAAGAAGTAAAAGTAGAAGTGCCTGTCGAAAAAATAGTCGAGAAAGAAGTAAGAGTCGAGGTACCTGTCGAAGTCGAAAAGATTGTAGAAAAAGAGGTGGTCAAGGAAGTTAAGGTAGAAGTACCTGCCAAAGCAGTAGCAAAGCCAAAGAAAGAAATAGCTCCAAGACTTACTTTAGACGAAGCGTACGCATTACTCACCAAAGAGCAGAAGAAGTACTTTGACGGACTGAGAGAATACGCGTTGTCCAAATATAAATGTAAAGAGAAAAAGTCTACTTACTTTGTGGTATACGGACAGACGACAACCAATCCGCTACTCAAGTTGACGGTAAAGAAAGACACGACGGTAGCTTTGCTCAAGATGGAAGACGAGTATATGAAAGACTTACGCCGTGACGCGACCGGCGACGGAACGAAGGTAAAAGTCAAGGAAACTGAAGTATTGGTAAGCGATGCGCAGGCGTACGAAACGGCAAAGAAGATGGTAGACTTGAGGTACGACCAAATCGAGAGGTATCAAGATTTGCTACGCGAGCAACGCGCAATGAAAAAGTAAGCCAACCGCATATATCGGCGCGCCTTTCGCCCTAAAGACTAGGACGCCCTCGGGGTCACGTACGGGAAGTACGCTCACCGCTCGGGTGCCGTCTTACGGACGAAAATCCCACCAATCTCTGCGGTTGTGACAAGCATAATA
>CAJTVJ010000073.1 GCA_910579785.1 uncultured Christensenella sp.
TTATCGCAGCTTATCACGTCTTTCATCGGCTCTCAGTGCCAAGGCATCCACCCTGCGCTCTTGTTCGCTTAACCTGACTTCCGGCCTCCTGCGGAGTCGGCCGGCTTCTTCATACATAGCGTTGTATGTCAGGTATGGAAGGAACCTTCCGGTTCCTAAATGTTGTATTTACATTGCTTTGTTAATAACCATGGCTGATTTATTCCTAAATCGGCCTGGCTACCTCGGATGTCTTAACATATCTAGATATTAAGATTGGTTTCTGTATTCGGTTTTCAAGGAACAATCCACCGGGAACGGTATCCGTCCCCAATGGGCTTAAGTGGACTCGAACCACCGACCTCACGCTTATCAGGCGTGCGCTCTAACCGGCTGAGCTATAAGCCCGTTCATGTTATTTCCGGCGTGAAGATCCATGATCTTCACAGTGGAGACTAAGAGATTCGAACTCTCGACCCCCTGCTTGCAAGGCAGGTGCTCTCCCAACTGAGCTAAGCCCCCATTCCTTTATTCATTTTTATGATCCGGCAGCCACCTGCTCTCCCATATCGTCTCCAATATAGTACCATCGGCCGCTTAAGTCTTAACCGTCGTGTTCGGGATGGGAAACGGGTGTCTCCCCTAAGCGCATCGCCACCGGAATTATAGCCTCTGCTGCGCAGAGTCATTGCAAATTGCTCCGCAAT
>CAJTVJ010000074.1 GCA_910579785.1 uncultured Christensenella sp.
TTTCTAAGGAGACTTCGGTAGATGTAAGGTTTACCGTAACGTCCTGGTCAGACTTCTGGTGTGTCTTTCGTTGTTTAATTTAGAGGGCGCAAGTCCTTGGGGATGAGACGGGGGTTTAGCTCAGCTGGTAGAGCACCTGCTTTGCAAGCAGGGGGTCAGCGGTTCGAGCCCGCTAATCTCCACCAAGACACCTTGACCTTCAACCAGTTCAAAGCCCAGCGAAGCGGGTTTGAACTGGAGAGGAGACGCAAGGGAGCGGGCGTAGCTTTCGCCAAAGGCGGAAGCGGAGCCGAGCGGACTTTGCGGCGACGAGGGCCAATAGCTCAGCTGGCTAGAGCACACGACTGATAATCGTGAGGTCGGTGGTTCGAGTCCACTTTGGCCCACCAGGCTCTGTGAGAGCGGATCTCAGCACTTAACTGAGAGGTTGAATGCTGAGATCTGACCTTAACAAAGGTTGGAGAGCGCACCTTGAAAACTGAACAATGTGATAATGATAATTCCAGATGGAAGAGCAAGCAACAGAGAAGAAGCAAGTATTGTGGAACTTTAACGAAGCGGCAATAGCTGTTTCGTCAATAGGGTAAAACAACAACAAGCTGTGATGTGGTAAAACACTTCAAACACTCTGAAGCCTGCATGATTCTTATTTAGAGAACCAAATAAGGTTCGGACTACGGAGCAGACTG
>CAJTVJ010000075.1 GCA_910579785.1 uncultured Christensenella sp.
CTAGTAATCGCGAATCAGAATGTCGCGGTGAATACGTTCTCGGGCTTTGTACACACCGCCCGTCAAACCATGAGAGTTTGTAATACCCGAAGCCGGTGGCCTAACGAAAGAGGGAGCCGTCTAAGGTAGGACAGATGATTGGGGTTAAGTCGTAACAAGGTATCCCTACGAGAACGTGGGGATGGATCACCTCCTTTCTAAGGAGAAAAACGAAAAAAAAGAGAAGACGAAGTTTTTTAGAAGAAGTCATATATAGTTTTGAGAGACTAGAAAGAAAAGTATAGTTTCTCAAAAGAGAGATAACAAGAAAAGTGTGGAGGCTTTAAGAGGGGCCTATAGCTCAGCTGGTTAGAGCGCACGCCTGATAAGCGTGAGGTCGATGGTTCAAGTCCATTTAGGCCCATTCAAAGCAAAAAAGCTTTGATAAAAGGCAATGATGGGGGCTTAGCTCAGATGGGAGAGCGCCTGCTTTGCACGCAGGAGGTCATCGGTTCGATCCCGTTAGCCTCCATTGAGACATAAAGTCTCAAGGGTTAGTACATTGAAAACTGAATATAATCAAAAGCAAAAAAACCGAGACAATCGAAAAAACAGATTGAAGAGCGACCGAGAAGAGAGAGAAACTCAACTTGAAATAGGTCAAGTAGAAAAGGG
>CAJTVJ010000076.1 GCA_910579785.1 uncultured Christensenella sp.
CTTGCATCAACTGCTGATTTTGCTCGATAAGTCTGCCCAATATCTCGTCGTTGGCAGAGCTTGCGACGACTTCTTTCTCGACGATACGCTCGGGCTGCTCTGAAATCTTTTTCATAAGCAACTGATTTTGTTCGATGAGTTTGTTGATAGTCTTGTCGTTCTTCTCTTCTTTTTCTATTAGTTTTTTGACGAGTTCGTCACTGACGGACGCCTGTTGAGGCAGCATCTGCTGCATACCCGGCAACAACGCCGTCACGGTGTCGCTTACGATACCACGTATGTCTTCGCTGCCGATAGCGTTGCCTGCATATGCGCCCTGCATATTGGGTCCCATATTCATGCCGTCATATCCGCCCATCATACGCATAAACATAGCTTTCATATCCTCTTCGCGCTGACGGTATTCTTCGTCGCGACGGCGATACTCTTCTTCTCTGCGTCTTTCGTCCTCGCTGCGGCGATTGTCCTCATAATCTCTGCGGCTGTTCTCGCGGTTGTGCAGACTTCTCTCCTTGGCTTCTTCGAGGTCGTCCTCCGCCTTGTGGAATCTGCCCTTGGCAATGAGCATAAGTATGAAGCTCACCACTGCCAAGCCTATCGACAC
>CAJTVJ010000077.1 GCA_910579785.1 uncultured Christensenella sp.
TTTTTAAATTTGATTAGACTTCTCGGCTACGCTCGAAGTGACCAAATGTTGCTTGTAGCAAATCAAACTTTAAGTCATTTCGACCAACGTGGAGAAATCTCATCCGCTTATTTTTTTAACTTGTTTAGACCTCTCCGCGTTGGTCGAGGTGACCACATATATACCTAAGAGAGAATCGTCAATAACGCTCTCCCAAACCTGTAAGCATTTTCCTAATGTTTGGCGGAAATGAAGATAGACATAAAATAAAATAGTGGATTTTTTGTCAAAATGGTCTTTGGCGAACGTCGTCGTACTTTGTGTACGTAGATGTGAGACAAAGGCTATATTGGCGGAAAAGACACATTTTAGTTATGTCTAGCCTTCATATCCGCCAAACGAATAAAAAAAGAGAGACAAGTAATTCTTATCTCTCTTTAATGGAACCGGCAACGTCCTACTCTCCCAGGTCGTGTCCAACCAAGTACCATCAGCGCTGGTAGGCTTAACTTCTGTGTTCGGAATGAGAACAGGTGGATCCCTACCGCCATTGTCACCGGAATGGTTGAGTG
>CAJTVJ010000078.1 GCA_910579785.1 uncultured Christensenella sp.
GCACAGGCGATGAAAACATGCCGCATTGTGGTCAATATGCCGGCGGCACAGGGAGCCATTGGCGATTTATACAATTTTAAGCTGACACCGTCGCTAACATTGGGATGCGGTTCATGGGGCGGAAATTCCGTTTCCGAGAATGTGGGTGTCAAGCATCTGTTAAACATTAAGACGGTGGCAGAGAGGAGAGAGAATATGTTGTGGTTCAGGGCACCTGAGAAAGTGTACTTTAAAAAGGGCTGTATGCCCGTGGCATTGGATGAACTGGGAACTGTTATGGGAAAAAAGAAGTGTTTTATCGTTACAGATACATTTCTTTATAAAAATGGATATGTAAAGCCCATAGAAGAAAAACTGGATCAGATGGGAATCCAGCATACCTGTTTCTACGAAGTGGCGCCGGACCCGAATCTTTCCTCTGCGACGGCAGGAGCAAAAGCAATGGCTTCGTTTGAACCGGACTGCATTATTGCACTTGGCGGCGGTTCTGCTATGGATGCCGGAAAAATCATGTGGGTAATGTATGAACACCCGGAAGTAGATTTCC
>CAJTVJ010000079.1 GCA_910579785.1 uncultured Christensenella sp.
CGTAGACTGATTGAAACTGTCCAAATCCTTTCCGTCTCTTCTAAACGTCCAACGAATATTACTAGATACTCCTATCTCATTGACTATCAACGTGATTGGCGCGTTGCCTATTGTTATTTCGTAATCTCCGTTGCTATTGCTCTCTCCTGCTTTTCTCAATTCCAACGTATAGCTTGCCGCAGATAAACCTTCCGTATTCAAATCTATACTCAACGGAAAGTTAGTATTCTCGTCTATTGTAAGTCCGCTGTATACCAATCTCTCTGTCGTTGTTCCGTTCTTTGTTGCATAGACGTCAAAGTTGAGTATGTCACCTGCAAATACGTCTACCATACTGTCTATTTCTACTGTCGATTTCTCCCCTTCCGTTATCTCTACGTTATTGCTTCCGCCTGACAGTATGTCCAACTCAAATGGGCTTTGCTTTATCTCAAACTCTATATACTTCTCGTCTCTGTCTCTGCTCGACCAATTTACCGTTCCGTCTTTCTTCTTGATATTGACTGCGACCTTATACTTTCCTGCCTTCTTTACTCTTATCTC
>CAJTVJ010000080.1 GCA_910579785.1 uncultured Christensenella sp.
CCACGCTTCCATCACAGCCTCTTTTAATTTATCTTCACCAACAAATTCTATGTATTTTTCTTTAACATATTGTTCACGTTCTTTTTGATCCAATTGTCTATACTCATATCTATCCCTAATCGTTGTAGATAAATATGTATATTTTCGTTGTCTTGAAGACTTATATCCAATATCAGTGATTTGCCATATATTATTATTTTGGTATCCATATCCTACCTGTAAATCTACCACAATAATAATATCTTGGTTATCCTCTGTTCTATATTTTAAAGCATCTATCCTCATATATTAACCTCCACTTCTACATTGAAAACCGGATTTCAAGACTGTAATTCTCTATAAAAAAATATCCAATAAGGGAATCCAGAAATATGATTACATCCTTGCATAATAGCTGTTAGTTCAATTTCTTTATCAAAATACATTGATAAAAATTTACGAATACCACTAACATTTTTACTATCAAATCTTTGACCATTATTTTTAAATACTTGTTCGTAGCATTTTTTATATTTTGCTGTATCCCACTGGTAAAG
>CAJTVJ010000081.1 GCA_910579785.1 uncultured Christensenella sp.
TTTGGATTGTTTCTTCATTGACGCTAGACGACGCAACTTCTCGCTCAACAACTCTTTCTACAGGTTGCTCCGTAAGTTTCTTTAGCAAGTCGCGCATCTCTTCTTCGTTCTTCTGTGACTTCTCCATCAACTTTTCGTTTTGCTCTATAAGTTTCCCAACCAGTTCGTCATTAGCAGACGCTTGCTGCGGTAACATTTGCTGCATTCCCGGAAGCATTGCAGTCATTGTATCCGATACTATTCCGCGTATCTCTTCCGCTCCCCGTCCCTGTTGCATTGTTGCATATCCGCCCTGCATTCCTTGAGCGCCACCGCCTGCGTTTCCGCCCATCATGCTCATAAACATCATTTGCATGCTTTCATCGCGCTTTCTCGCCTCTTCTTCTCTGCGTTTCTCGTCAAACTCAGCTTTGTTGCGTTGATATTCCTCGAATCTCTCTTCGTATTCCTCTTCCGCATCGTTGCACTTCTTCTTGGCTATCAACATTATTACAAAAGATACTACCGCCAAGCCCATAAGCGTGCA
>CAJTVJ010000082.1 GCA_910579785.1 uncultured Christensenella sp.
GGTTCTTGCAGTATCCGTATGCGGCAAAAGATGACACATATTCCCCTCTTGCCGCCCTCGTATCCATCGCCGTCCTCACTTTTACGGACAGGTCCCTGCTGTACATGGAATTGAGTATATTTTTCAGTGCAACGCTCATGCCGCCTGTCATTCCACGGCACTCCATGCTGTCAAAGCTGTCATTTACGGAGATAAAACGTATCTGCAATACGGGCAGTATCCTTTCAAGGAAATTCCCGACTTCCAGATGGTCACGCCCAAACCTTGAAAAATCCTTTACGATAATGATACTGAAACTGCCCTGCCTGGCATCTTCCATCATCATTTTAAACTGCGGTCTTTGGAAAGCTGACGTTAGATAACGATACTTTTGAAAACACTGGAAAATCAAGGTTTTTCGAGCGACGGACAAGCAGGGTATTGTACTAAAAACTGAATACGACGCAGAAGCGGCGTTTCTTACTCTCTACATGGGAGAACAGGAACGCCGCTTTTTTCATGCCCTTTGTTACGCA
>CAJTVJ010000083.1 GCA_910579785.1 uncultured Christensenella sp.
AATTGTCATTGCCGTATTGTCTATAGTATCGTTATCTAACGTAGGTATTGACATATTAAACGGTAAGCATGCGCTTATCGCTCCCAATATAAAGCATACCGATATGATTAGTATCGCAAATTTCAAATACTTTGCTCTTAATGTCTTTGAGTTCATAGTTTCCTCCTTGAGTATACCTTTTAGCGGTTGAGATTTCTTGACTTCATTGAAGCGTAACTCATTGCCTTAGCGTAGTCGAATGGTCTTTTCTCAATGCGATTTTTGTCGAACTTCAACGCGTGTTGAAATCTTCCAAATAAAGTATACTTTTACTGACCCTAATCTATTGCAATCTTTCAACTCTTGAACTATAATGTAATTGAGAAAAAACGCCTCTTCAGGCGATTACAAGAAAAGTATACTTTTTTTGGAAATAATAAAAAATTTTCGGAAATAATAGAAGATTTTATGGTAAAATAAAAACCACGCAAAAAATTGCGCGGTTTTTAATGTTGATTATTAAGCTGTTAAGCCC
>CAJTVJ010000084.1 GCA_910579785.1 uncultured Christensenella sp.
TCAGACAGAGGGAGTTATCCTTACAAAAAGTCTCCCAGAGCAAACCTGGGAGGTGTGTAAAAACTGTGTATAGTACCGTGTTTTTCCGTTGCTTTCTATGACTTTTTATGTGCTTGCTTTATTCAAATCAATTCTCGAAAATTGGCTTAATATAGCCAAAAGCAGCTTTATCAAAAGAGAAAACCGGGCGAAAGAATCACTCGGTTTTTAGTCGGAGTGGCGGGACTCGAACCCGCGGCCTCTTGGTCCCGAACCAAGCACGCTACCAAACTGCGCTACACCCCGCAATATAGATTTAGACAGCAGATAAAT
The DNA here is from genome assembly GCA_910579785.1 of uncultured Christensenella sp. Lineage (GTDB taxonomy): Bacteria > Bacillota > Clostridia > Christensenellales > UBA3700 > RACS-045. The sequence goes on from CAJTVJ010000084.1 coordinate 313, forward strand.
TATAGACTTTTTTTGCTGGTTTGTCAATGGCTTTCCTGAGAAGTTTTCAAAAAGGAGTTCAAAAAGATATGTGGCAGTTTTTTATCGACAGCGCAATGAAATCCGCCGAGACGGGCGTCGCCCCTTTGCCCTTTGTCCTGGTCGGGATGCTCCTCGGCGTCCTGCTTCTGGTCATTCTTCTTCCCTTTATCCTC
>CAJTVJ010000085.1:0-239 GCA_910579785.1 uncultured Christensenella sp.
TTTCAATCATACATGCTTTCCTCCTGTGGATTCTGCCGTTGGCAGAGAGATTCGGCATAAATGCTGCGGCCAGACAGAGAGTCAGTCTCACGGAAAATTGCGGAATAAAAAACAGGAGGAACCCCTTTTTGTTCCACCTGCCCCATTGCAAATGTTATCCTGTACATTCATGCACTTTAATAAAGTAGCATAGCATACAGAAAATGTCAAGAAAAAACAGAATCCAGGCAAAAAGTACT
>CAJTVJ010000085.1:249-505 GCA_910579785.1 uncultured Christensenella sp.
TCTTTCAAAAATGTAGAAAATGTGTTTTTTTTCTTGACAAGAGGCTGGTTTTCCTGTATAGTATATTACTGTCAGCCGCATAAAATGGCTAGACGAGTGAGTCTGTAGCTCAGCTGGATAGAGCAACGGCCTTCTAAGCCGTGGGTCGGGGGTTCGAATCCCTTCAGGCTCGTTGCGCGGGAGCGGGAAACCGCGGCGCGGCATGAATATGGTGGGTATAGCGCAGTTGGTTAGCGCGCCAGATTGTGGCTCTGGA
>CAJTVJ010000086.1 GCA_910579785.1 uncultured Christensenella sp.
TTTGCCTTCTTCGCTTTGCTTAGGTTGCTTGCGCCCTTACATGTAAATATTATTATCAATACTATGCTTATGCCGCTGGCTATTACCTGCCACCACTCTTTGAGTATCTTGCTTATCTTATCAAAGTCTACTCCGCCTTTGTCCTCGCCCGGCTCGTTTCCGCTGTTGATGTCGCCGCTTGGGATATTAGGATCATTAGGAGTTGTATTCGGCGCGTCGGGATCTACCTGCGGATAGTTGGGGTTACTCGGGTCGTTAGGGTCGTACAGTCCCCCTGCTATGTCCGCCGCCGTAAGGCTGAACGTATAGTAATTGGTATCGTACTCAGAGCCGTAATCGTCTGCAACCGAGAACTTTATATTGTTTTGGTATTGAGCCTTTATCGACGCCTTTATCTTATATACCGTATCGGCAACTAGGCTATTTATTCCTGTTATTTCGTTGCCTGCCTCGTCGGTGATCGTATACTCTATTGCATTGATCTGTCCGTATTCCAAATTGAG